>NZ_CM007717.1:3559635-4178496 GCF_002019855.1 Streptomyces antibioticus
ACCGAATAATCAACGTTCCACCCATGAGCTGACCGTGCAGAACATTTGCCTGCAATCGGTACTGTGCTCCTTAGAAAGGAGGTGATCCAGCCGCACCTTCCGGTACGGCTACCTTGTTACGACTTCGTCCCAATCGCCAGTCCCACCTTCGACAGCTCCCTCCCACAAGGGGTTGGGCCACCGGCTTCGGGTGTTACCGACTTTCGTGACGTGACGGGCGGTGTGTACAAGGCCCGGGAACGTATTCACCGCAGCAATGCTGATCTGCGATTACTAGCAACTCCGACTTCATGGGGTCGAGTTGCAGACCCCAATCCGAACTGAGACCGGCTTTTTGAGATTCGCTCCACCTCACGGTATCGCTGCTCTTTGTACCGGCCATTGTAGCACGTGTGCAGCCCAAGACATAAGGGGCATGATGACTTGACGTCGTCCCCACCTTCCTCCGAGTTGACCCCGGCGGTCTCCTGTGAGTCCCCATCATCCCGAAGGACATGCTGGCAACACAGAACAAGGGTTGCGCTCGTTGCGGGACTTAACCCAACATCTCACGACACGAGCTGACGACAGCCATGCACCACCTGTACACCGACCACAAGGGGGCGACCATCTCTGGCCGTTTCCGGTGTATGTCAAGCCTTGGTAAGGTTCTTCGCGTTGCGTCGAATTAAGCCACATGCTCCGCTGCTTGTGCGGGCCCCCGTCAATTCCTTTGAGTTTTAGCCTTGCGGCCGTACTCCCCAGGCGGGGAACTTAATGCGTTAGCTGCGGCACCGACGACGTGGAATGTCGCCAACACCTAGTTCCCACCGTTTACGGCGTGGACTACCAGGGTATCTAATCCTGTTCGCTCCCCACGCTTTCGCTCCTCAGCGTCAGTAATGGCCCAGAGATCCGCCTTCGCCACCGGTGTTCCTCCTGATATCTGCGCATTTCACCGCTACACCAGGAATTCCGATCTCCCCTACCACACTCTAGCTAGCCCGTATCGAATGCAGACCCGGGGTTAAGCCCCGGGCTTTCACACCCGACGTGACAAGCCGCCTACGAGCTCTTTACGCCCAATAATTCCGGACAACGCTTGCGCCCTACGTATTACCGCGGCTGCTGGCACGTAGTTAGCCGGCGCTTCTTCTGCAGGTACCGTCACTTTCGCTTCTTCCCTGCTGAAAGAGGTTTACAACCCGAAGGCCGTCATCCCTCACGCGGCGTCGCTGCATCAGGCTTTCGCCCATTGTGCAATATTCCCCACTGCTGCCTCCCGTAGGAGTCTGGGCCGTGTCTCAGTCCCAGTGTGGCCGGTCGCCCTCTCAGGCCGGCTACCCGTCGTCGCCTTGGTGAGCCATTACCTCACCAACAAGCTGATAGGCCGCGGGCTCATCCTGCACCGCCGGAGCTTTCGACCCTCACAGATGCCTGCAAGAGTGATATCCGGTATTAGACCCCGTTTCCAGGGCTTGTCCCAGAGTGCAGGGCAGATTGCCCACGTGTTACTCACCCGTTCGCCACTAATCCACCCCGAAGGGCTTCATCGTTCGACTTGCATGTGTTAAGCACGCCGCCAGCGTTCGTCCTGAGCCAGGATCAAACTCTCCGTGAATGTTTTCCCGTGATCGGGACAACACGCACGAGAGCGGAACGAGAGGAGGAATGATCCCCTCGCATCCAGCGTCCTCGCTGTGTTTTGTTTCAAAGGAACCTCATCCACGGCTATCACTGCCATGGACGGGGTATCAACATATCTGGCGTTGATTTTTGGCACGCTGTTGAGTTCTCAAGGAACGGACGCTTCCTTTGTACTCACCCGAGAGACTCTCTCAGGCTTTCCTCCGGGCAGTTTCCCTTCGGTCTTGCGTCTCCGACTCTATCAGACCTTTTCTCGATCCGATTTCCTCGGTGCTTTCCAGGTTCCCGCTTTTGTTTCGCGGTTTCCTTTCCGGCGGACCCGACTTTATCAGAAGTTTCGAGCCGGTCTGACCGGCGTTTCGCTTTCCGATGCGATCGGGGGGCTCTGCGGAATTGAAGTTCCGAGATGCCGATAGTTTCTCACGGTTGCCGACCGGTCAATCCCAGTTCCAGGCAACTGTTCGAATCTACCTCCCCGCGCACTCCGTGTCAACGGTTTTTGCGGGGCGAAGAGGAGACTAGCAGCTCAACGGCGGCATCCGCACATCAGGCGGCCGTCGGCACGGTCGCGCTGCGCTCGGCGGCTTCGAGGTCGCCCGTGTCGCCGGCTCGGGCGGCCCGGCCGCCGACGACGTACACGTACGCGAGGAACAGCAGCTCGGCTGCGACGCCGATGGTGATGCGGGCCCAGGTGGGCAGGCCGGAGGGGGTGACGAAGCCTTCGATGGCGCCGGAGACGAAGAGGACCAGGGCCAGGCCGATGGCCATGCCGACCGCGGCGCGGCCTTCTTCGGCGAGCGCGGTACGGCGGGAGCGGGGGCCGGGGTCGATGACGGTCCAGCCGAGTCGTAGTCCGGTGCCGGCGGCGACGAACACCGCGGTGAGTTCGAGCAGGCCGTGCGGGAGGACCAGGCCGAGGAAGGTGTCCAGGCGGCCGGCCGAGGACATGAGGCCGAAGCCGACACCGAGGTTGAGCATGTTCTGGAACAGGATCCACAGGACCGGAAGGCCGAGGAAGACGCCGAAGACCAGGCACATCGCGGCGGCCTGTGCGTTGTTCGTCCAGACCTGGGCGGCGAAGGACGCGGCCGGGTGGCTGGAGTAGTACGTCTCGTACTGACCGCCGGGCCGGGTCAGCTCACGGAGTTCGTCGGGGGCCGCTATGGACGCCTGTACTTCCGGGTGGGTGCCGATCCACCAGCCCAGGAGTGCGGCGACGGCGGTGGAGACGAGTGCGGTGGGGACCCACCAGTGGCGCGATCGGTAGACCGCGGCGGGGAAGCCCTGGGTGAGGAAGCGGGTCACATCGCGCCAGGAGGCGCGGCGGGTCCCTGTCACGGCACTACGCGCGCGTGCCACGAGCTGGCTGAGCCGGCCGGTGAGCTGCGGGTCGGGGGCGCTGGACTGGATCAGGGAGAGATGGGTGGCCGTGCGCTGGTAGAGGGTGACCAGTTCGTCCGTCTCCGCGCCGGTCAGGCTGCGTCGGCGCCGTAGGAGGTCGTCGAGGCGGTCCCATTCGGCTCGGTGGGCGGAGACGAAGACGTCGAGGTCCATCGGTGTGCCTGCTCCTCGGCTGGTCGTCGGCGGCCGGTGATGGTGTCAGCTTGTCCTACTGGGGCGCGAAGTGCGCTCAGCTTGGCAGACTGGCGGTTCTCGGGGTGGGCCAGGGAAGGGACGACGGGCGTGAGTGAGCTGGTGACGGGCGAGGCCGTGGCATTGGAGCTGCGGCCTGCCAGGCTGCCCAGCCGGGGGATGGCCACGTTGCTGGACCTGGCGGTGACGCTGGTGGCCTACATGGTCGTGAGTCTCGCGCTGCTGGCGGCGACGGCGTCCCTGGACGAGGCGGCGCAGATGGCGGTGTCGATCGCGACGTTCCTGCTGGTGCTGGTGGGCGGGCCGATCGCGGTGGAGACGCTGAGCCACGGACGGTCGCTGGGGAAGATGGCGTGCGGGCTGCGGGTGGTGCGGGACGACGGGGGGCCGATCCGGTTCCGGCACGCGCTGGTGCGGGGTGCTCTGGGTGTGGTGGAGATCCTGCTGACGCTCGGGGTCGTCGCGTGTATCGCCTCGCTGGTGTCGGCGCGGGGGCGGCGGCTCGGTGATGTCTTCGCGGGGACGCTGGTGGTGCGTGAGCGGGTGCCGGGGGGCCGGTCGGGGTTCGTGCCGCCGCCTCCGCCGTGGTTGGCGGGGCGGTTCCAGGGGCTGGATCTGTCGGCGGTGCCGGACGGGCTGTGGCTGGCGATCCGGCAGTACCTGGGGCGGATGAACCAGCTCGATCCGCAGATCGGCCGGGCGATGGCGGAGCGGCTGGCCGGTGATCTGGCGGAGCGTACGGGGACGCCGGTGCCTCCGGGGGTGCCGGCTGCTCCGTATCTGGCGGCGGTGTTGCAGGAGCGGCAGGTCCGGGAGGCGCGGCGGGTGTTCGCCGGTACGCCGGGCGGGATGTCGGCCCCGCAGCCTCCGGTGCCTGCTGCTCCTCTGCCCTCTGCTCCCATGGCCACTGCTCCCATGCCTGCCTACGGCCCACCCGCTTCTTACGGACCAGCGCCCGTAGCGCCACCCGCGCAGGAGGTCCGGCCGGACGAGGGTGAGGAGCGGGCGGCCGGTACGGGGTTCGCGCCTCCGGCGTAGGGCCGGGCCCGGTCAGGTTCGGTCGGGGAAGCTCGACGGGGGTGTGTCGAGGTCTTCGAGTTCGATGCCGGGGGCCGCGAGGACGACGTCGCCGGTGATGTGGACCGTGTGCCGTTCGCCGGTGTCGAGGGCTGTGACCTGGTATTCGTCCACGGTCAGGGGGCCGTTGTCAGTGGCGTGTGCTTCTCTCTTCAGCAGGGCCCAGGACTGGTCCTCGGTGCGGGGGGCGAGGACCGGATCGGTGAAGGTGACGAGGCGTACCCGGGTCGCCGGGGCGGAGGGGGTGAGGCGCAGGAGTCGGGTGGTGGCGATGAGGAAGGCGGGGGATGTGCCGCTGAAGGCGTGGGCGGGGACGTTGCCTTCGGTGGCGTGGGTGCCGGTGGGGTCGGTGCGGACCCAGGTGACGCCGTCCAGGGCGGCGCCGCGGACCTGCCAGGCGCTCGCGTGGAGTTCGAGGCGGAGGGGGCGGCCGAGTTCGTCGAGGGTGAGGTCGACGGAGCCGGTGTGATCGCCGGTGGGGGTGGTGAGCTGGGAGACGTAGCGCCAGCCGGAGGGGCCGGGGGCGCAGTGGAAGTGCTCGTGGGAGAGGGGGGTGTGATCGTGCGGATCGTGGAGCGAATAGCGGCCGCGGGGCATGGGGGTCCTGGGGTGTGACGGGCTGGTCGGGCGCCGCGGTGGTCCGGTCGGCGGCCGAAGGGACAGGCCCCCGGCACGGGGGTGCGGGGGCCTGTCTCTGCGGTGACGCCGGGTGCTGCTCCTGCGGCTGTGCGCTCAGGGGCGGAGCCGGTGGTCAGTAGCCGGTCGCGGCTCAGTAGCGGTAGTGGTCCGACTTGTAGGGGCCTTCGACCTCGACGCCGATGTAGGCGGCCTGCTCCGGGCTGAGGGTCGTCAGCTTGACGCCGAGCGCGTCCAGGTGGAGGCGGGCGACCTTCTCGTCCAGGTGCTTGGGCAGGGTGTACACGCCGGTCGGGTACTCGTCGGGCTTGGTGAACAGCTCGATCTGGGCCAGGGTCTGGTCCGCGAAGGAGTTGGACATCACGAAGGACGGGTGGCCGGTGGCGTTGCCCAGGTTCAGCAGGCGGCCCTCGGAGAGGACGATGAGGACCTTGCCGTCGGGGTAGGTCCAGGTGTGGACCTGCGGCTTGACCTCGTCCTTGACGATGCCGGGGGTCTTGGCGAGGCCGGCCATGTCGATCTCGTTGTCGAAGTGGCCGATGTTGCCGACGATGGCCTGGTGCTTCATCTTGGCCATGTCGGAGGCCATGATGATGTCCTTGTTGCCGGTCGTGGTGATGAAGATGTCGGCCTTGTCGACGACCTCGTCGAGGGTCGTGACCTGGTAGCCGTCCATCGCGGCCTGGAGGGCGCAGATGGGGTCGATCTCGGTGACGATGACGCGGGCGCCCTGGCCGCGCAGGGACTCGGCGCAGCCCTTGCCGACGTCGCCGTAGCCGAAGACGACGGCGGTCTTGCCGCCGATGAGGACGTCGGTGGCGCGGTTGATGCCGTCGATGAGGGAGTGGCGGCAGCCGTACTTGTTGTCGAACTTCGACTTGGTGACCGCGTCGTTGACGTTGATCGCCGGGAAGAGGAGTTCGCCGTCGCGCTGCATCTCGTACAGGCGGTGGACGCCCGTCGTGGTCTCCTCGGTCACGCCGCGGATCTCCGAGGCGAGCTGGGTCCACTTCTGGGAGCCGTCGGTGATGGTGCGGTTGAGGAGTTCGAGGATGACCCGGTGCTCCTCGTTCTCGGCGGTGTCGACCGAGGGGACCTTGCCCTCCTTCTCGTACTGGACGCCCTTGTGGACGAGGAGGGTGGCGTCACCGCCGTCGTCCAGGATCATGTTCGGGCCGCCGGTGGGGCTGTTCGGCCAGGTCAGCGCCTGCTCCGTGCACCACCAGTACTCCTCCAGCGTCTCGCCCTTCCAGGCGAAGACCGGGACGCCCTGCGGGTTCTCGGGCGTGCCGTGGGGGCCGACCGCGACGGCGGCGGCCGCGTGGTCCTGGGTGGAGAAGATGTTGCAGGACACCCAGCGGACCTCGGCGCCCAGGGCGACCAGGGTCTCGATGAGGACGGCGGTCTGCACGGTCATGTGCAGCGAGCCCATGATGCGGGCGCCGGCCAGCGGCTGGGCGGCGGCGAATTCCTTGCGGATCGACATCAGGCCGGGCATCTCGTGCTCGGCCAGGGTGATCTCCTTGCGGCCGAACGCGGCCAGGGAGAGATCGGCGACCTTGAAGTCCTGTCGGCTGTCGACAGTCGTCATGGTGAGCTGCTCCTCGGAGGTTGGGTCGAGGTGTGGGTACGGCTGTTCTGCGCGGCGGCGGACACAGGGGTGCCCTGCTGAGGACACGGGTGTGCCCTCGGTGCGCGCAGCGCAGTCCGTCGGAGGCCCTCTCTCCCTCGGTCGGTCCGCGTGGGACCGCCCGACCGCCATCAGCAGCGACGTCTGGCTCCGTTCCAAGCTACACCGGAGGCGGCGGGCGGCCCCAGTCCACCGGGGATCAGATCGCGCCGATCACGGACGGTGAGGCGAACGGCGACGGGGCCCTGCCGGTGGTGCGGCGGGCCCCGTCGGGGAGGAGGTGCAGGTCAGTGGTCGGTGGAGGGCTGGACCGGGCCGCCGGGGGTGGCGGCGGGGTCGGGGCCCTTGGCCGCCTCGGTCTCGCTGTAGATGTCGGGTTCGAGGTAGATGACGCGGGCGATGGGGACGGCCTCGCGGATACGGGCCTCGGCGGCGTCGATGGCGGTGGCGATCTCGGTCGCGGTGTCGTCGTGCCGGACGGCGATCTTGGCGGCGACGAGGAGTTCCTCGGGGCCGAGGTGGAGGGTGCGCATGTGGATGACGCGGGTGACGGTGTCGCCGTCGACGATGGCGGTCTCGATCTTGCGGACCTCGTCCGTGCCGGCGGCCTCGCCGAGGAGGAGGGACTTGGTCTCGGCGGCGAGGACGAGGGCGATGAGGACGAGGAGGACACCGATGCAGACGGTGCCGATGCCGTCCCAGACGCCGTCGCCGGTGAGGAGGGCGATGCCGACGCCGCCGAGGGCGAGGATCAGGCCGACGAGGGCGCCGAGGTCTTCCAGGAGGACGACGGGCAGTTCGGGTGCCTTGGCGCGGCGGACGAACTCGGTCCAGGAGTGGTCGCCGCGCAGCGGGTTGGACTCCTTGATGGCGGTGCGGAAGGAGAAGCTCTCGGCGATGATCGCGAAGACGAGGACGCCGACCGGCCAGTACCAGTGCTCGATCTCGTGCGGGTGCTTGATCTTCTCGTAGCCCTCGTAGATGGCGAACATGCCGCCGACGGAGAAGAGGACGATGGAGACGAGGAAGGCGTAGATGTAGCGTTCGCGGCCGTAGCCGAAGGGGTGTTGGGGGGTGGCTTCGCGCTGGGCCTTCTTGCCGCCGACCAGGAGGAGTGCCTGGTTGCCGGAGTCGGCGAGCGAGTGCACGCCTTCGGCGAGCATCGACGACGAGCCGCTGAAGGCGAACGCCACGAACTTCGATACCGCGATCGCGAGGTTGGCGGCGAGTGCCGCCACGATCGCTTTGGTGCCGCCTGACGCGCTCATGTGTCCGCGTTGTCCCTTCGCCTTCGAACCGCCGGTTCGCCGTGCGGGCCTTTGCCCGGCCTTTGCCGGTGGGTCATTCTTGCAGCACGGCGCGGCGATGGTGTGTCAGGTGTCCACAGGGCCGGTCAGACCATCACAGTGGCCCGGAAGAGGGTGCCCGCTCCGGACACACGCGTGTGCTCGCCCGCGGGGACGAAGACCGACTGGCCGGGCGCCAGTTCGAGGTCTCCGGTCCGTACGGTGCCGGCGGTGCAGAGCAGGATCTGCGGGGTGGAGCGGGTGAGGTCGTGGGTGCCGCCGCCCTCGGGGAGGACGTACCGGGAGAGGCGGAACTCGTCGATGGGGGTCTCGTAGACCTCTTCGCCGTCGGGGGACGCCTCAGGGCGCAGGATGCCGGGGTCGCCGGGTTCGAAGCGGACGATGCGCAGGAGTTCGGGGACGTCGACGTGCTTGGGGGTGAGGCCGCAGCGCAGGACGTTGTCGGAGTTGGCCATGATCTCCACGCCGAGGCCGTCGAGGTAGGCGTGCGGGACGCCGGCGCCGAGGAACAGGGCCTCGCCGGGCTGGAGCCGGACGTGGTTGAGGAGCATGGCGGCGATGACGCCGGGGTCGCCGGGGTAGTGGTGGGCGATGCCGGCGTAGGGGGCGTAGTCGCCGCCGAGGCGGTCGCAGGCGGCCGCGGCGGCGCTGACGGTGGCCGCCATCTCGTCGGGGTCGGCGCTGAGGATCGCGGTGAGGACCTCGCGCAGGGCCGCCTCCTCGGGGCGGGCGTGCAGGAGGTCGACGTAGGGCTTGAGGGAGTCGACGCCGAGGCCGTCGAGGAGGTCGGCGGCCCGCAGCGGGTCGCGGAAGCCGCACAGGCCGTCGAACTCGGTGAGCGCGCAGATGAGTTCGGGCTTGTGGTTGGCGTCCTTGTAGTTGCGGTGCGGGGCGTCGAGCGGGATGCCGCGGCGTTCCTCGTCCTCGTAGCCCTCCTTGGCCTGGGTGAGGTCGGGGTGGACCTGGAGGGAGAGGGGGGCGCTGGCGGCGAGGAGCTTGAGGAGGAACGGCAGGCGGGGGCCGAACCTGTCGACGGCCGCCGCGCCGAGCGCGTGCCGCGGGTCGCGCTCGATGATCTCGACGAGGGTGCCCCGGGGGGTGCGGGAGGGTGCTCCGGGGTGGGCGCCCATCCACATCTCCGCCTGCGGTTCGCCGGTCGGCTCGGTGCCGAGCAGGTGCGGGATCGCGGTCGGGGAGCCCCAGGCGTAGGGGCGGACGGTGTTGTCGAGGCGGTCCATCGGGTTCTGTGCCTGCCTGTCTGTCTCTACATCTGTGTCTGTCTGAGTGTCAGCTCTGGGTGGCGAGCGCCAGGTAAACGGCGGCGAAATCGGTGGTGGCGATCAGTTCGGCGAGGGTGACGAGTTCGTCGCCGTCCTCGGGTTCGAGTTCGCTGATCGGTGTGTCGTGGCTGAGGGCCAGCTCGCGTGCGGAGGGGGCGGCGGTGAGGCCGCCGAGGGGGCGGTCGCGCAGGAGCACCACGCGCGCGTGCAGGGCGGGGGCTTCCTCGACGCGGTCGCGGAAGAAGTCGTCGGGGTCGGCGCTGGCGGCGAGGGGGCCGGCGAGCAGGGCGTTGTGCTCGGCGAGGGCCTCGGGGAGTTCGGCGACGACGGCGGGGCGTCCGGCGAGTTCGGCGAGGGCGGCGGCGAAGCGGCGGCCCGCGGGTCCCGCGGAGACGCCCTCGGTCCAGATCACCGGGAGGGCGTCGGCGAGTTCGGCGGCGAGGGTCTTCGCCGGGTTGCTGTACGTGGCGACGGCGGGGCCGCAGCGTTCGGCGACCTGGTCGAGGCGGTCGGCGACCTTCTCCAGCGCGTCGGCCGGGGCGGACAGCAGCGCGATGCGGTCGAGGAGCGCGAGGAGGGGCGTGAGCAGGGCCCACAGCACGCCGGGCGCGGAGGCGGCGACGGGCGGCTGCTCGTCCTGTTCGTACGGCGCTGTCGCGAGCGGTACGAAGAGGCCGTGCGCGGCGACGGCCGCCTCGGTGAGCGGGGTGCCGGCCGGGGCCACGGCGGCGACGGTGCAGCCGCGGCGGTACGCCTGCTCGGCGAGGAGGGAGAGGCCGGGCTCGGTGCCGTCCGGGGTGGCGATGAGGAGGAGGTCCACGGAGCCGGCCCAGCCGGGGAGTTCCCAGCGCAGGGCGCCGGCGGCGGGGGCCACGCCGGTGGGGGCGAGGCGGATGACCGGGCAGGCGGCGCCGGCGAGGGTGCCGAGGAGGTCGGCGACGCAGGTGGCGGCGGCGCCGGGGCCGGCGATCAGGATGGCGCGGGGGCGGCCGTCCGGCTTGAGTTCGTGGACACCGGCCTCGGCGGCCAGGCGGGCGGCGGTGCGGACGCGCGCGCCCGCTTCGGCCGCGCCGCGCAGGAGGGCGCGGCGGTCGGCCTCGGCGAGGGCCTCCGGCGTGTCGAGCAGCGAGTCGTCGAGCATGGCGGAAGTCTCCGATCACCGGGGGTTGTTCGGGGGACGAACGCGGATGGCCGCGGCCCGGTCACGGGTTACGCGGGACGACGGGCCTCGTCGACGAGGAGGACGGGGATGCCGTCGCGGACGGGGTACGCCAGACCGCAGTCCTGTCCCGTGCAGATCAGCTCGGCGTCCTGCTCCTCGAGCGGGGCGTGGCAGGCCGGGCAGGCGAGGATCTCCAGGAGGCCGGCTTCGAGCGGCATGGGGTGTCCCTTCGGGGTGGCGGTCAGGGGGTGTGCGGGTATGCGGATGTGCCTGGTCAGCGTACCGCCGGGCGGCAGCGGGTGTGGGGGGTCGGGTCGGCCCCCCATCCCGCACGCCCTCACGCCCTGATGATCGCCAGTGCCTCGTCGCGGATCTTGGCCATGGTGGGCTCGTCACGGCCCTCGGCGTTGAGGCGGAGCAGGGGTTCCGTGTTGGACGGGCGGACGTTGAACCACCAGTCCGTCGAGGTGACCGTGAGGCCGTCCAGCTCGTCGAGGGTGACGTCGGGGCGGTCGGCGTAGGCGGCCTTGATCGCGGCGATGCGGTCGGCCTGGTCGGCGACGGTGGAGTTGATCTCGCCGGAGCCGGTGTAGCGGTCGTACGCGGCGACCAGGGCGGAGAGCGGGCCGTCCTGGCCGCCCAGTGCCGCGAGGACGTGCAGGGCGGCCAGCATGCCCGTGTCGGCGTTCCAGAAGTCCTTGAAGTAGTAGTGCGCGGAGTGCTCGCCGCCGAAGATCGCGCCGGAGGTGGCCATCTCGGCCTTGATGAAGGAGTGGCCGACGCGGGTGCGGACCGGGGTGCCGCCGTGCTCGCGCACGACCTCGGGGACGCTCCAGGAGGTGATCAGGTTGTGGATGATCGTGCCGGTGCCGCCGTTCCGGGCCAGTTCGCGGGCGGCGACGAGGGCGGTGATCGCGGACGGGGAGACGGGCTCGCCGCGCTGGTCGACGACGAAGCAGCGGTCCGCGTCGCCGTCGAAGGCGAGACCGAGGTCGGCGGACTCCTCGCTCACACGCTTCTGGAGGTCCACGAGGTTGGCCGGGTCGAGCGGGTTGGCCTCGTGGTTGGGGAAGGTGCCGTCGAGTTCGAAGTACATCGGGACGACGGTCAGGGGGAGGCCGTCGAGGACCGTGGGGACGGTGTGGCCGCCCATGCCGTTGCCCGCGTCGACCACGACCTTCAGGGGGCGGATGGAGGTGAGGTCGACCAGGGAGCGCAGGTGTTCCGCGTAGTCGTTCAACGTGTCGGCGCGGGTAACGGTTCCCGGTACGGCGGCCGGTTCGGGGGCGCCGGTCTCGCTCCAGCGCTCGACCAGCTCGCGGATCTCGGTGAGGCCGGTGTCCTGGCCGACGGGGGCCGCGCCGGCGCGGCACAGCTTGATGCCGTTGTACTGAGCGGGGTTGTGCGAGGCCGTGAACATGGCGCCGGGCAGGTTCAGGGCGCCGGAGGCGTAGTAGAGCTGGTCCGTGGAGCACAGGCCGATCTCGGTGACGTCGACGCCGAGGGCGGCCGCGCCGCGCGCGAAGGCGCTGGTCAGGCCGGGCGAGGAGGGGCGCATGTCGTGGCCGACGACGATCGCGGCGGCACCGGTGACCTGGGCGAAGGCCGCGCCGAAGAGTTCGGCGAGCGACTCGTCCCACTGGTCCGGGACCACCCCGCGCACGTCGTACGCCTTCACGATCTGCGACAGATCTACAGCCACGGGCCGACCTTCCTGGAAGTCCTGTTCACGTCGCCACAAACTACCCGGAACGGTTCAGGAGGCGCTGTGAGTCCGCCGAGTGGACCCACAGAAGTAACCTGCGCGCAGTCATCGGAGGCGGGTGCGGCGGGGAGAGCGACGTGGTGGCGTCAGTTGTCCGGGGAGCGCAGGACGCGCAGGTGTCCGCGGCGGGCGACTTCCATCGGGTCGGCGCCGCGGCCGCCACCGGCCGCTCCGGCGCGCCGCTCCTGGGGGCGGGCGGCCTCGCGGACGGCGTTGGCGAGCGCTTCCAGGTCGTCACCGCTGGGGCGGGCGGGGGCCGAGCCGTCGAGGAGCCGGACGACCTCCCAGCCGCGCGGGGCGGTGAGGCGCTCGGAGTGCTCGGCGCACAGGTCGTAGCAGTGGGGTTCGGCGTAGGTGGCGAGCGGGCCGAGGACCGCGGTCGAGTCGGCGTAGACGTACGTCAGCGTCGCCACGGCGGGTCGGCCGCAGGCGGTTCGCGAACAGCGACGTACAGGGCTCACGACGTTGGACGGTACCGCACTCTTGAGCGGGCCGCGACGACTCTCCACCAGGTCACTCCACCGTGTCGTGTTGTGAAACGCCCCACGCGCCTCCTCAGTCATACCCCGCTGACCTGCGCGAACACCAGTCATTAACGGGAGGAAGAACACACCGCCCGGTCATCACCTGGTACAAACCTCACCAATTGCCGCGAGTTCGCCGGTCCCGGAGGGACACGGAATCGAGCCCAAGCTTGGCCGGAATGGTCATCCGGCGACATGCGGGGTGTATCGGGGTGCTCCGGGGCCGTCCGGCCCGGCAGGGGTGTGGAGCCGGTCGCCGGGTCGTGGCGGGGTCTAGGCTGCACCAGTGATGGACAACCCCGTACCGCCCCCTGCCGCAGGCCCCGGGCCGCGTCGTCGCGATCGTCACGGCCGCGGCATGCGGGGGCCGATCGCGCCGCCGCAGGTGCCGTTGGCCGCCAGTCGTGCCGAGGTGTTCGCCGATCTGGTGCAGGACTCCGTGGAGCGGCTGGAGCGGCGGTGGCCGCAGCTCGGCGAGATCGACTTCATGGTGCTGGAGGTGCCGCGGCCGGCCGCGGCCGGGGAGCCGTGGAACGACGAGGCGGTGCCGCTCGGCGGGACCGTGCCCGCGCGGGACGGCCGGCGGGCGCGGGTCGTCGTCTACCGGCGGCCGGTCGAGATCCGCACCAAGGGGCGGGACGAACGGGCGGCGCTGGTCCACGAGGTCGTCGTGGAGCAGGTGGCGGAGCTGCTCGGGCTGACCCCGGAGACGGTGGATCCCCGCTACGGCGAGGACTGACCGCCACCCCCGCCACCACCCCCCTTACGAGTGACGGCGTCCCCCGATCGAGTTAGCCGCCGCGTGCCCCGCGCGGCCGAGGGTCTGGCTATTTCTGGAGCACCGCCACGTCCTCGTCGGCCTCCGGCACCGCCACCGTGCCCCGGTCGTCGGGCAGGGTCTGGACGGTGAAGCCCGGGACGCCCTCCCGGGTGGCCGTCAGGGTGCGGGCGGCGTAGACCGGGGTGTCGGTGAGGGGCTCCACGGTGAGGGCGTAGGTGCCCTTCAGGCCGTCGGGGACGGGGAGTTCGACGTCCTGGGTGGTGCCCTTCTTGATCGTGTACGTCTGGGAGGCGGCCTTGCCTCCGCCGCTGCCCGCGGACGCCGTGACCTTGACCTTGGCGGTGCCGCGGGGGGCCGTCAGGGAGAGGGTGGTGCCCTTGGCGGAGTTGTCGACGGCGGACGCGCGCGTGCCGACGGGGGCCGCGGCCGGGATGAACGCCGACTCCTGGTCGTCGCCCTTGCCGCGCAGGACGCGTACGGCGGCGACGACCGGGACCGACCGGTCCGCCGGCGTGAGGATCAGTGAACCGGCCTCCCCGCGCGTGACGTCGCCGAGGTCGACGGCGGTCGTCATGCCGCCCTTGATGTGCAGCGTCTCGTGCCCGGCGGGGGTGATCAGGCCGGTGGGGGAGGCGAGTTGCACCTTCAGGTCGGCGTCGGTGTCGCCGGGCGTGTGGGCGATCAGACGGACGGCCGTGGCGTCCTTGGGGATGCCGGGGATCACCAGGCTGCCCGCGGGCTCGGCGGAGGCGGCCAGCCAGTCGCCGCCCAGCTTGTCGTCCAGGGCCTGCACGGCGGCGCCGACGCGTCCGCTGCGGATGTTCACGTGGACGGTGACGTCGTCCTGCTTCTCGTCGGTGAGCGTGGACAGCAGGACCGGCTCGCTGGAGTTCGGCGGGACGGTGATGCCCTCGCCGACCGTGGTCTGGAGGGCGCCGTCCTTGCCGTACAGCTCGATGTCGGCGACGGCGGCGGAGTCGTCCGGGTTGGTGAGGTGGACGTAGTCGGTGCGGTCGGCGGCGGTGCTGACGCCGGGGAACCAGAACTCGGTGTCGGCCGGGGTGCAGGTGACGCCCAGGAGGCCGCGGCCGCTGCCGGCGGCGACCTCGGTGGTCGCCTGGACGGTCCACCCGGGCGCGAACTGCCCCTCGGCCGTGCCGAGCAGCGCGGGCGCGTCGCCGCCCGTGGTCTCTCCGACGGCCGGGGTGCCGGGCGCCTTCTGCGTCAGGAGGGGCTTCTCGGCGGCCTTCTTCTTGCCGCCCTTGCCGTCCTTCTCGCCCTTGTCGTCCTCGTCGCCCTTGCCTGATTCGTCGCCCGTGTCCGTCGACTCCTGTCCGGCGGGCAGGAGTTCGGCCGAGCCGTTGTCCTGCGTGCCCTTCGTGACGGGCGTGAAGGCCGTGTACGCCGTCTCCGCGAGGTCGGAGGAGCTGGGCGCCGGGCACACCAGGCTCGTGCGCTCCACGGGCAGTTCGGCGGCCGCCCTGGCGGTGTCCGGGCCGGCGGCCGCGGGCTGGTTGAGGGCGGCGAACCCGGTGACGGCGGCGAGCGCGGCCGTGCCGGCGATCAGGGAGAGGGTCGTGCGGTTCACTGCTGGCTCCCGTCGGGGCGCTCGCTGCCGTTGCCGTGCGGGTCGCGGCCCTGCCGGGCCGGGTCGTAGGCGGGATCGTAGGACTGCTGGTCGTAGCCCTGGTCGGCGTAGCCCTGGCCCTGACCCTGGTCGTAGCCGTACGTCTGCTCGTACGGCGCCTGCCGGGCCTGGCCGTCGTAGGCGTACGGGTCGTACTGGCCGGCCTGGTAGGGGTCGTAGGACTGCTGGTCGTAGCCGCCCGCCGGGTACTGCTGCGCGCCGTCCTGGTACTGCTCGGCGGGGTAGCCGCCGTACTCGGCGCTCACGGGGTCGGGCTGGTCCCACTCGGCGTAGGACTGCTGCTGCGGGAGCACGACCGGGGTGTCGGGCTCCCCGGGGAAGCCGCCGTCCTGGTCGGGGCCGGTGACCGGGCCGGTATCGGACGCGTCTCCCGGCTCCTCCCCCGCCTCCTCGGCCTGGGCGCGCAGGCGGCGGGCGCGGCGGCCCTCGCCGTCGGTGGCCTGGGCGGGGACGAGCGCCTCCTCGGGCAGGTCGTCGTCGATCTCACGGCGGCGGCCGGGCAGGGCGAGGACGACCAGGACCAGGGCGAGGAAGCCCTGGGTCCACAGCCAGACGGTGTGGGTGAACGGGTCGTCGTAGACGACGTCCAGCTTGCCGCCGGAGGCGGGGAGTTCGAAGCCCTGGGCCCAGCCGTCGACGGTGGTGCGCTTGAGCGGTGTGCCGTCCAGGGTGGCGGTCCAGCCCTCCGCGGCGGTGTCGGCCAGGCGCAGGATCCGGCCGTCGGTGCCGTCCGGGATCGTGGTGTGGATCTCGACGGGGCCCGCGGCGACCGGGACCGGCGTGCCCTCGCGGTCGGCGGCGACGATGCCCGCGCGGGAGACCTCCTGGTCGAGCCGCCACAGGGCGCTGCCGTCCTGCTGGCTGAGCCGGCTCAGGCCCGGGGTGGCGTCCAGGACGCGCGTGACCTCGCGGGGCGCGCCCTTGTGGACGAGGACGTAGCGCACGGCGAACTTGCCCAGTTCGTCGCTCTGGTCGGCGCCGGAGCCGGCGACCAGGTTGGCGACGACCTTGTCGAGGGTGGCGTTCTCGCCGTCCGCGGCGGCGAGTTCGGCGTCGCCGAGGCGGGCGCCGGAGCCGCGGACCAGCATGTAGCCGACGCGGGCGGTGGAGTCGCTGTCGAGGACGAGGGTGCGGGCCTGGTCGCGGGTGCCGGCCTCCTCGGCGACGAACGCGGGCACCTGGACCGGGTCGCGGCGCTCCAGGGGGCCGTCGGCGCCGCCGATCATCCAGCCGGCGGCCAGCAGCAGCGGGCCCGCGGCGGAGGCGAAGGCGATGAGGGCGGCGACCGGCTGGCGCCAGCCGAAGCTCTGTTCGGCGACCCGCGCGCGGGCGCCGTCGGCGCCGATGACGGCGGCGGCCAGCAGGGCGATGCCGTAGACGAGGGTGGCGGGACCGGCCCAGGTGGAGGCGTTGGACAGGGCCGCGAAGACCAGGCCGATCAGGGCGACGGCCCAGGCGGTGCGGATCCCGGACTGGCGCTGGCCGCGCAGCAGGGCGGCCAGCGCGGCCAGGACGATGCCGATGAGCATCAGTCCGTCGACCGTGCCGGGGCCGCCGGGGCTGGCGGCGAGCAGATCGAGCGCGGTCGCGGTGGAGGCGCCGTGGTCGAGGCCGGCCTGGGTGAAGAAGCCGGTCGGCAGCAAGGTCAGCGACCAGGGCGCGAGAATCAGCAGGGGGGTGCCGAGCTGGGCCAGGAAGCGGGCGCCGTAGGCGGCGAGTTCGGTGCGGCGCACGGCCAGGACGGCGAGGCCGAGGACGAGCGCGATCGGCCAGACGATCGGGGTGAAGGCGGTGGTGACCGTCAGCAGGAGCGCGTACGCCCAGGTGGCGCGCCAACTGCCGCGGGCGCCGGAGCTGTTGGCGAGGCCGCTCGCGGCGATGCCCGCGCGGGCGATGAGCGGCAGCAGGACGGCGAGTACGGCGGTGCCGACGCGGCCCCCGGCGAGGGCGCCGGTGGCGGCGGGCAGGAAGGCATAGGCGACGGCCGCCCACGCGCGCAGGAGGCGGGACTCCACGAGCGGGCGGGAGGCGAAGTAGGCGGTGAGGCCGGCCAGCGGCACCGAGCAGACCAGCAGCACGGTGAGGGCGAGGCCGGTCGAGCCGAGCAGCAGGGTGGCCAGCGAGGCGATGATCGCGAGGTAGGGCGGGGCGGACGGGGTGCCGCCCGCACCGACCGGATGCCAGGCGTCGACGTAGCGCGACCACAGCTCGGAGGCGTCGGCGGGGGCGGGCAGCAGGGCGCCGCCGGCGAGCGCGCCGCCGCCGAGGAGGTTGCGGCAGGCGACGAGGGAGACGAACAGCAGGATCAGGAAGAGCACCGGGCCGGGCTTGCGGGCGATGCGCTTGAGGCGGGCGAACTGCTCGATCTCCAGGAAGTCGGCGTCGTCGCCGCCGGGTCCGGACTCGATGCCGCCGCCGTGCCGGCCGGCGCCGCCGGGGGCCTCGGCGTCGGAGGCGCCGAAGAGGTTGCCCGCGACCTGTTCGACGGTGGCCCGCACGGTCGCGCCGGGCGGCGGGAACAGGGGCCGCAGTTCGTCCTTGTCGACGACCGGTGTGCCGCGGCTGCGGCGCCCGGCGATGATCCGCTCGGGACGCAGCAGGGTGCCGAGCAGGCCGCGGATCTCGTCGAGGGCCTGGCCGGGGACCTTGCCGACGAGGTAGGCGAGGGTGCGCACGACGGTGCCGAGGACCAGCCGGAGCAGGATCCACGGCAGCACGGCCGTACGGCTGTTGACGAGGAGGGTGTAGACGGCCCCGGCCTTGTCGACCTTGTGCGGGGAGGCGGTGGTGCGGCCCGCGCAGTCGACGGCGCGGCGCTCGCGGGAGGCGGCCTCGGCGTGCCGTACGACGGCCTCGGGGGCGATGAGGACGCGGTGGCCGGCGGCGGTGACGCGCCAGCACAGGTCGACGTCGTCGCGCATGAGGGGCAGCCGGCGGTCGAAGCCGCCGAGTTCCTCGAAGACGTCGCGGCGGATCAGCATGCCGGCGGAGGAGACGGACAGCACGGGGCGCACGTGGTCGTGCTGTCCCTGGTCCTGTTCGCGGCGGTCCAGGCCGGTCCAGCGGCGGCCGGAGTGGGCGATGGTGACGCCGACCTCGAGGAGCGCCCGGCGGTCGTACCAGCCGCGCAGCTTGGGGCCGACGACGGCCACGTCGTCCCGGCCGAGTTCGAGTTCGTTGTCCACGACGCGCAGCAGTTCGGCGAGCGCGTCCGGTGCGGGGGCGCAGTCGTCGTGCAGCAGCCACAGCCACTGCACGGGTTCGCCGTACGGCAGTTCGGGCAGGTCGTAGGCGTCGTCGCGCCAGGTGCGCGTGACGGGGTCCCAGCCGCTGGGCCGCTTCAGGTAGGGCAGTTCCTCGGGGGTGAGGACGGGGGCCGTGCGGTTGGCCTCCTCGACGGCCTGGCCGAAGCCGGTGCGGCGGGCGAGGTGGAGCACGCGGTCGTCGCCGAGGGCGTCGGCGACGAGCTGGGCGGAGTGGTCCGAGCTGCCGGTGTCGGCGGCCATCACGGACTGGACGGGGCGCTCCTGGCCGAGCAGCCCGGCGAGCGCGTCGGGCAGCCAGCGGGCTCCGTCGTGGGAGACGAGGACCGCGGTCACGACATGACGCGGGAACTCAGGTGTGGCAGCGTCGCGGTGGGCTGCCGGGTGGCTGTGCACGGACATCGAGGTACGGGCCCCGGTTCGGTGGACTGTGGTGGACCCCTGCGCCGCGTGGCGGCGGCGGGGTGTCTCGGACGAGCGCCCACACTAGCGGCTGGGCATGCGGACGGCCCGCCGCCTGTGGACAACCACCTGCGACGGGCCGTTCACCCCGTCCCGAAGTCCGTGCCGGGAGGGCTCAGACGGCGGCCTTCTTCAGCCGCCGGCGCTCCCGTTCGGACAGACCGCCCCAGATGCCGAACCGTTCGTCGTTGGCGAGGGCGTACTCGAGGCATTCGGAGCGGACCTCACAGGCGAGACAGACCTTCTTGGCCTCGCGGGTGGAGCCGCCCTTCTCGGGGAAGAAGGACTCGGGATCGGTCTGGGCGCACAGTGCGCGCTCCTGCCAGCCGAGTTCCTCGCCCGCGTCGTCGACCAGCAGTTGCTGCACCAGCTCGGTCATGTGCGCCCCTCGCTCTGTCTTTCGCGTCCCCGTGACGTGGCCGTCACCGATGTGCGGCTGAACGACACGAGTGAAATTACAAGTGTGCTGCTCCGGGCGAGTCAAGCCGGGATCTGCTATTGGGCCCCTTATTCACTCTGCGGAACCAAGGCCGTGCGGTAAGTGTTCAAATCGGCATAAACCTTGACACGCGGAAGAGGCCCCGACGGAAACCCGGCCCCGCACAGCGCTTGTGCGGGGAAAGACGTCCAGGGAAGCGATCCCGTTGCGACACACGCGTGGAAGCGAACCTGATCACAGTCCGATCACGGGATCACCACAAGGCTTGCGCGCCCGGCATGTGCGCCATGTGTCCCGGTCGGCCGCTGCACAAACCTTTCGCCTCGCAGGTGCACCGGATGAGGTGAACCATGTCCCACATACCGGGCGTCGAGTTGACAGTGAAGGTGTGAACCGGTGTCCTTGTGGGCATGCTCGCGAACTTGGCGCTCACCTCGACCCGCTCCGCCGGGTCCCACGGTGCTGCCCGTGCTCGCTGTAGCTGTTGTCTCTGTTCAAGCTGTTGAGCCCAACGCGCTCCGGCTGTCCCCGCGTCGACCGAGACCCGGCTGCTGTTTCCCCTTGGCCCGTACCAGGGCGCATCTGTTCCACCCGCGATCCGGGCGGACGGCACGCGAGACCCCAGCCCCCCACACTTCTTCCGCCGAGGAACCCCGCATCCCATGAACAGCGACAGCGACCTCCAGATCGCCGGTGACATCCTCGAGGTCCCGCACCTCCTCCAGCCGCCGCGCGAGCACCCGGCGACCGTGGCCGAGTTCGTCGGGCTGGCCCGCTCCCTCGCCGCCGACCGCTCGCAGTGGGAGCACCTGGTCCGCTACGACGCCGCCTCCCGCTGGTACCACCGGCTGCGCACCGGCCCCGGCTACGAGGTGTGGCTGCTGTCGTGGGTGCCCGGGCAGGGCAGCGGACCGCACGACCACGGACTCTCCTCCGGTGTGCTGACGGTCCTGGACGGCGCGCTGACCGAGCGCACCGAGCACGGCGAGCGGGTGCTGGGCGCGGGCGCGCAGCGGGTGTTCGCCCCCGGGTATGTGCACGAGGTCGCCAACGACGCGCTGGAGCCCGCGGTCAGCCTGCACGTCTACTTCCCGGGACTGACGGAGATGCCGATGCACCCCGGCTCCCGGCTCCGCCCGGCCGCCGCGGCCCCGGTGGCCTGCGCGGCGCGGGAAGCCCACGACGAGCACGACGAGGTGGACACCGTCAGCGCGTAGCGGCGGAACGGGACGACGCGCGGCGGCGGAACGGGACAGGGCAACTCGTACGGGTGGCCCCGATGTCCACAGGCCGGCGGTTGTCCACAACCGCCCGGTGCCGGGTCCCGGCCGCCTGCGAGACTGGCTCCCATGCGCATTGTGGTTCTTGCAGGCGGTATCGGTGGTGCCCGGTTCCTGCGCGGTCTGAAGAAGGCCGTGCCGGACGCGGACATCACGGTCATCGGCAACACCGGCGACGACATCCATCTCTTCGGGCTGAAGGTCTGCCCCGACCTCGACACGGTGATGTACACGCTCGGCGGCGGCATCAACGAGGAGCAGGGCTGGGGCCGGGCCGACGAGACCTTCCATCTGAAGGAGGAGCTGGCGGCGTACGGCGTCGGGCCGGAGTGGTTCGGGCTCGGCGACCGGGACTTCGCCACGCACATCGTGCGGACGCAGATGATCGGCGCCGGGTTCCCGCTGAGCGCGGTGACCGAGGCGCTGTGCGACCGGTGGAAGCCGGGGGTGCGGCTGATCCCGATGACCGACGACCGGGTGGAGACCCATGTCGCCGTCAAGGTGGACGGCGAGCGCAAGGCGGTCCACTTCCAGGAGTACTGGGTGCGGCTGCGGGCGTCGGTGCCGGCCGAGGCCGTCGTGCCGGTCGGGGCCGAGCAGTCCAAGCCGGCGCCCGGGGTGCTGGAGGCGATCGCCGCGGCGGACGTCGTGCTGTTCCCGCCGTCCAACCCGGTCGTCTCCGTCGGCACGATCCTCGCCGTGCCCGGTATCCGCGAGGCGATCGCCGGGGCCGGGGTGCCGGTGGTGGGCCTCTCCCCCATCGTCGGGGACGCGCCGGTGCGCGGGATGGCCGACAAGGTGCTCGCCGCGGTGGGCGTGGAGTCGACGGCCGCGGCGGTGGCCGAGCACTACGGCTCGGGGCTGCTGGACGGCTGGCTGGTGGACACCGTGGACGCGGGGTCGGTGGAGCGGATCGAGGCGGCCGGGATCCGCTGCCGGGCCGTACCGCTGATGATGAGCGACATCGAGGCGACCGCGCGGATGGCCCGTGAGGCGCTGGAGCTGGCGGAGGAGGTGCGGGGGGCGTGAGCGAGGAGAGCGGCTACCGGGTCTGGGCCGTCGCCGGACTGCCCGAGGTGCAGCGCGGCGACGACCTCGCCAAGCTGATCGCCACCGCCGAGCCGGGGCTGCGCGACGGGGACGTCCTGCTGGTCACGTCGAAGATCGTGTCCAAGGCGGAGGGCCGGATCGTCGCGGCCGGCGACCGGGAGGCGGCAATCGACGCCGAGACCGTGCGGGTCGTGGCCCGCCGCGGTGCGCTGCGGATCGTCGAGAACCGGCAGGGCCTGGTGATGGCGGCGGCCGGCGTCGACGCCTCCAACACCCCTTCCGGGACCGTGCTGTTGCTGCCCGAGGACCCGGACGCGTCGGCCCGGACGATCCGGGACGGTCTGCGGGACGCGCTCGGGGTCGAGGTCGGCGTCGTCGTCACCGACACCTTCGGGCGGCCCTGGCGCGCCGGGCTCACGGACGTGGCGATCGGCGCCGCGGGCGTACGCGTGCTGGACGACCTGCGCGGCGGCACGGACGCGCACGGCAACGCGCTGAGCGCGACGGTCGTGGCGACCGCGGACGAACTCGCGGCGGCCGGGGACCTGGTGAAGGGCAAGGCCGCCGGGCTGCCCGTGGCCGTGGTGCGCGGGCTGCCGGAAGTGGTGGCGGAGGACGACGGGGACGGCGCCCGGGTGATGGTGCGCGGCGCGCGCGACGACATGTTCCGGCTCGGGACGTCGGAGGCGGTGCGGCTGGCCGTGACCCAGCGGCGGACCGTGCGGGCCTTCACCGACGAACCGGTCGACCCGGGGGCGGTACGGCGGGCGGTGGCCGCGGCCGTGACGGCACCCGCCCCGCACCACACCACGCCGTGGCGGTTCGTGCTGCTGGAGTCGGAGGAGTCGCGCGTGCGGCTGCTGGACGCGATGCGGGACGCGTGGATCGCGGATCTGCGGCGGGACGGCAAGTCGGAGGAGTCGATCGCGAAGCGGGTGCGGCGCGGGGACGTCCTGCGCAACGCGCCGTATCTGGTGGTGCCGTGTCTCGTCATGGACGGCTCGCACCACTACGGCGACCCGCGGCGGGACGGGGCCGAGCGGGAGATGTTCGTCGTCGCGGCCGGGGCCGGCGTGCAGAACTTCCTGGTCGCGCTGGCCGGGGAGCGGCTGGGCTCGGCATGGGTGTCGTCGACGATGTTCTGCCGGGACGTGGTCCGGGAGGTGCTGGGGCTGCCGGAGGGCTGGGACCCGATGGGCGCGGTGGCCGTCGGACATCCGGCGGAGGAGCCGCGGGCCCGGCCGGAGCGGGACGCGGGGGCGTTCATCGAGGTGCGGTGAGACCGGGACCGGCCGCGGGGTGAGGCGGGAGGCGGGTTTCGGCCTACCCTCGTAGGGCCCCTCCCGGACGCGGCGGGGGTCCCGACTTCCCCTCCCGAACTTCCAGGACCTCATCCGTGGCAGGACGATTCGCTCCCCGGCCCACCCGTACGACCGTGCGCGGCGGCCATGTCCCCGTGCCGCCCGCCGGGGTGCCGCGGCCGGCGCGCGCGGAGGCCGGGCGGGTGCGGACCTGGGTGTCCGCCGGGCCGGTCGATCTGGGGCTGGTGCTGGGGCCGTTGCGGCGGGGGCCCGGGGATCCGACGTTCCGGGCGATGCCGGACGGGTCGGTGTGGCGGGCGAGTCTCACGCCGTCGGGGCCGGGGACGCTGCGGGTGTCGGTGGTGCCGGGCGGCGGGGCCGTACGCGGTGAGGCGTGGGGGCCGGGCGGCGAGTGGCTGCTCGACGGGATGCCGGATCTGCTCGGCGCCTCGGACGAGCCGGAGGCGTTCGCGCCGCGGCACCGGGTGGTGGCGCTGGCCCGGCACCGGCGTCCCGGGCTGCGGCTGACGCGGACCGGGCTGGTGCTGGAGTCGCTGATCCCGTCGGTCCTGGAGCAGAAGGTCACGACGGACGAGGCGTACCGGGCGTGGCGGCTGCTGGTGCGGAAGTTCGGCGAGCCGGCGCCGGGGCCCGCGGCGGGCGGGAGGCTGTGGGTGATGCCGGCGCCCCGGACCTGGGCGCTGATCCCGTCGTGGGAGTGGCATCGGGCGGGGGTCGACGACAAGCGGGCGTCGACGATCCTGCGGGCTGTGCGGGTCGCGGCGCGGATGGAGGAGGCGTCGGGGATGGAGGCCGGGGCGGCACAGACCCGGCTGGAGCTGGTGCCGGGCATCGGGCCGTGGACCTCGGCGGAGACGGTGCAGCGCAGCCACGGCGCGGCGGACGCGGTGACCGTGGGCGATCTTCATCTGCCGGGGATCGTCGGCTGGGCGCTGGCCGGGAACCGGTCGGCGGACGACGCGGAGATGCTGGAGTTGCTGGAGCCGTACGCCGGGCAGCGGCATCGGGCGGCCCGGCTGATCCTGCTGAGCGGGCGGGTGCCGGAGCGGCGGGCGCCGCGGATGACGCGCGGGGACATCGGGAAGCTGTGAGGGGCCTGGCCCCTGCCCAGAGGGGCCTGGCCCCTGTCCGCTCCCCCGCCGTCGGAGGCATCGCACGCACCGGACGCCGGTCAGGCCCCCTTGCGGGAACCTGCCGGCGTCCGTGACGCTTCCGTGCCCGGAAGGGCTACTGGTCCGAGGAGAAGCGGACCGCGCCCGCCGGGATCTGGGCGTCGCACCAGATCCGGGCACCCTCGCGCAGCTCGTTGTCGGGCCCGATGATCGCGCCGTCGCCGATGACCGTCCCGGTGAGGACGGAGCGTTCGCCGACGCGGGCGCGGGTGCCGATGAGCGAGTCGGTGATGACCGCGCCGGGCTCGATGACCGCGCCCGGCAGGATCGTCGAGCCGAAGACCCGCGCGCCCTCCGCCACGAAGGCGCCCTCGCCGACCACCGTGCCGCCGGTGAGCTTGGCGTCCTCCGCGACCATCGCCGTGGGCAGGATCAGCCGGTCGCCGCAGCGGCCGGGGATCGCCGGGGACGGGGCCCGGCCGAGGACCAGGTCCGCCGAGCCGCGCACGAAGGCCGCCGGGGTGCCGAGGTCCAGCCAGTAGGTGGAGTCCACCATGCCCTGGAGGTGGGCCCCGGCGGCCAGCAGGTCGGGGAACGTCTCCCGTTCCACCGAGACCGGGCGGCCCGCCGGGATGGTGTCGATGACCGACCGGCGGAACACATAGGCGCCCGCGTTGATCTGGTCGGTGACGATCTCCTCGGGGGTCTGCGGCTTCTCCAGGAAGGCCAGGACCCTGCCCGTCTCGTCGGTGGGGACCAGGCCGTAGGCCCGGGGGTCCGTCACCTGGGTGAGATGCAGTGAGACGTCCGCCCCCGTCGTCTCGTGCGTCGCCACCAGGCGTCTGATGTCCAGGCCCGTGAGGATGTCACCGTTGAAGACCAGCACCGGGTCGTCCGGGCCGGAGTGCAGCCGGGACGCCACGTTGCGGATGGCGCCGCCGGTGCCGAGGGGTTCGTCCTCCGTGACGTACTCGATGTGGAGTCCGAGCGACGAGCCGTCGCCGAAATGCGGTTCGAAGACCTCGGCCAGATAGCTCGTCGCGAGGACGATGTGGTCCACCCCCGCCGCCTTGGCCCGCGCCAGCTGGTGGGTCAGGAACGGCACGCCGGCCGCCCTGACCATGGGCTTGGGCGTGTGCACCGTGAGCGGGCGCAGTCGGGTGCCCTTGCCGCCGACCAGGAGGATCGCTTCTGTCACCTTCGTCTCTGCTTCCTGCCGGGACCGGCCGAACTGTCTTTCGGCCGGCCAGTGTATGCAGACCGTGTGTGGCGCGTTCGAGGCCGTGCGGTGTTCCGTCCCAGTCCCAGGAGACTGTCCCCCCACGACGGCTGATGAATGTGCCCCCCGCTGAGCGATCTCCCCGGCCGCGGCTTTCAGCGGCCCTGGTACGTGGCCGCCGTGTTACGGGCCGAGCCGAGCTTGCCGTAGAGCTGCCGCCCTGGGCATTCCGTGGCGAATCCGTCCCGGTGACCGGAGATCACGTTCAGTCGTACGTTCTTTCCCTTTGGGTAGAGATTGCCACCTCCGGACTTCAGATATGTCTTTCCTTTTGGATTACCCCCGAAGAGACCCAGCTTCCATGCCGTCAGACTGGCCACCGCCTTCACGGTGGCGGAGCTGGGCTTGGTGGAGGTGAACGTGCCGAGAACGGCGATTCCCATGCTGTTGGTGTTGAAGCCGAGGGTGTGCGCGCCGAGGACCGCCTTGGCCACGCCGCCGGCCCGGCCCTCGTAGATGGTTCCGCACTTGTCGACGACGAAGTTGTAGCCGATGTCCCGCCAGCCCAGGCTCTTGACGTGGTAGCGGTAGATACTGCGAATGACGGAGGGCGCCTGCGAGCACTTGTACGAGTTGCCGGTCGCCGAGTGGTGGACGAACGCCGCTTTCACGGTGCTGGTGTAGCGGAATCCGGACTCGCGGAGCTTCTCGTCGGCGCCCCAGCCGTGACGGGTGACGATGCGCGGGCGCGGGCCGATGTACGGCTTCGCCCGCTGAGCCTTCGTCAGTTCGCCGCCGCGCAGGGCGAGCAGCTCGCTGCGGGTCCCGGCCGCGTCGAGCGCGGAGATCTCCGAGGCGCCGAGGGGCGCGAGAGCGGCGTTGGCGGCGGAGGCCGCGACGGACGGGGAGACGGCGGAGGCGGCGGTGCGGGGGGTTCCGGCGCCGATGGATCTGGCGCTGTGGGCGGACGGGGCGGTGCGGGTGGTCGCGGGGTCGGTGGTCAGGACGGTTCCGTCGGAGAGGGCGGCGGCCGACAGGAAGTCGGCCGTGCGTCCCAAGGGGGCGTCGGCGCCGTGGCGGGCGCCGGTCGCGGTGTCGGGAGTGTCGGGGAACACGGCGTCAGGAACGGCTGTGTCGGGTACGGCCGTGTCGGGAACGGCGGTGTCGGGAACGGCTTCGGCCGTCTTCGAGCGGGCCGCGGACGTCGTCGTGTCTCCCGGGTCGACGAGTTCCAGGCGCAGGCCGGCCGGGAGGGGAGCGGGGGCGGCGGGCGTACGGGTGCCGCGGACGGTGCCCTCCGCACGGTGGGAGGCGTCGGGGCGGACGCGGACCTCGACGCCGTCGGAGTCGCCGACCCACAAGGGGGCGGTGGCGCCCCGGGGGTGACCGGAGGCGCGTTCGGCGCTGTCGGGGTCGGCGCCGTGGTCGGCGTAGTGGGTCTCGACGTCCTGCCAGCCGGACCAGGCGCCGGTGCCGGTCTTGCGGGTGCGGACCTGGACGGTGCCGTCGAGGTCGGTGTCCGGGTCGTCCCAGACGACGCCGAGGAGGGAGAAGGGGCGGACGTCCCGGCGGGGCACACCCTGTTCGGCGGCGCCGGCGGCACGGTCGCGGGTCAGTGGGGTGAGGGGCAGCGACTGGGTGCTGCCCGAGAGGTCGGGGGCATCGGGGGCGACGACGGGCGCCACCTCCGCACTCGGCGCCGTTGGCGCCGGCGCCGCGGAGGCGGGCGGCGTCAGGGGGAGGGCGAGAGCCGCCGCACACGTGACGCCGATCGAGGAAGTGAGCAATCCACGCATGCCAACGATCCTGGACATACCCATACATATCTGTCCATCGGTGAGTTGACGGGCTGTCGGGAGCGTTCCGCCGAACCGGTGGTGCGCCGGGCGGGGGCGTTCGGCCGAACCGGTGGCCGTGCGGTACGGGTGCCGGTCGTGCGGCGCGTACGCTTGCGCGGGTGAACGCCACCGATCGCACCCCTGCCGACCTGCTGCGTTCCGCGCTCGCCGCGGATCCCTCGCGTCCCCTGGTGACCTTCTACGACGACGCCACGGGCGAGCGGGTCGAATTGTCCGTGGCCACCTTCGCCAACTGGGTGGCCAAGACCTCGAACCTCCTCCAGGACGGGATGTCGGTGGAACCCGGCGACCGGATCGCCCTGCTGCTGCCCGCGCACTGGCAGACGGCGGTGTGGCTGCTGGCGTGCGCCTCGGTGGGTGCGGTGGCGGACGTGGGCGGGGATCCGGGGCGCGCCGACCATGTGGTGGCCGGGCCCGGGCACTTCGAGGCGGGGCTCGCCTGCGGCGGGGACCGGTACGCGCTGTCCCTCGCGCCGCTCGGCCGACGGTTCGTGCCGTCGCCGCCGGAGGGGTACGCCGACTACGCCGTGGAGGTCCCGACGTACGGCGACCGTTTCGCGCCGTACGCACCCGTCGATCCCGAGGCGGCCGCGCTGGTGGTGGCGGGGGCCGAGTACAGCGGCGCGGAGGTGGTGGAGCGCGCCCGCGCCGAGGCGTCGGGCCTCGGCCTGACGGGCCCCGGCTCCCGACTCCTGTCGGCCCTCCCGTACGACACCTGGGAGGGCCTGAGCGCCGGCCTGTACGGCCCCCTGGCGAGCGACGGCTCGGTGGTCCTGTGCCGAAACCTGGACCAGGCGACCGAGGACACCCTCACCCGCAGAATCGACAGCGAACGCATCACAGCGACGGCCCGCTGACGCCGGCGCCTGCCCTACCTCGCCCACCTGCCCCAGGTCGCCTTCCTTCGGAAGCACCCGCGGGTGGCGAGCGCTCGCGGAGGACCCGACGGGACGCTCTCGCCGACCGGGCGGGACGCTCCGGGCCCCCAGGCCGCGGTCCAGCCGCCGGTGCCCCACGCCGGACGACCGGCAGGACCTCACGCAGCCGACGCCCCTGGGGCGCGGGGGACGGAGGGCCGACGGGGATCCCGCTCCGGACCGCCGGGGGGGTGCGTCCAGCCGAGCCCCCACCGCCCCACCAGCCGTCCCCACACAACGCCGACCCGCCCGCCCAGGGGAACGGGCACCTCCCCTCGGCAGGGGCCCGGCAGGCCCTGGCAGAGTTCCCACTCCCCCACTCACGCCGTCACCCGTTCGGCCCACCCCCGCCCGCACCCCACCCCCCGAGCCGCCATGGTCGTAGGAGGAGCAGCGCGGCCCGTTCGTACCGCTGGACGTGGGAGGGGTGTTTCCAGGCGTGGGCGAGATCGACAGTTCGGGGCGGCCTCTCGGGCCCGGGGTGGGGGCCTCTGCCGACGGGCGTGGGCTGGCGCGGCGGCGTCGGCGGCGGTGGGTGCGGTACGGGGCCGGGGTGGCCGCGGTGCTCGTGGTGGGGGCCGGGGTCGCCGGGTGGGCGCTGTACGCGAAGCTCGACGGGAACATCACGGCCGACGAGGCCGCCGCCGCGGAGCTGGAGCGGTACGCCGGGGAGCGGCCGACCTCATTGGTGAAGGACGCGCAGAACATCCTGCTGATCGGGTCCGACTCGCGCGCGGGCGAGGACAACGCGAAGTACGGCCGGGACTCGGGCACCGAGCGGTCGGACACCGTGATCCTGCTGCACCTGGCCGCCGGGCGGCACAGCGCGACGGCCGTCTCCATACCCCGGGACCTGATGGTGGACGTGCCGGCCTGTCTGAAGCCGGACGGCACCCGCACCGAGCCCATGTTCGCGATGTTCAACTACGCCTTCGAGACCGGCGGTTCGGCCTGCACGATCCGTACGGTGGAGCAGCTCACCGGGGTGCGGATCGACCATCACATGGTGGTCGACTTCAGCGGCTTCAAGGAGATGGTGGACGCGGTCGACGGCGTCCAGGTGTGTCTGACGGCACCGGTCGTCGACAAGGCGGCGAAGCTGCGGCTGCCCGCGGGGCGGGTGACGCTCGACGGGGAGCAGGCGCTGGCGTACGTGCGGGCGCGCAAGTCGCTGGGCAACGGCAGCGACACCGACCGGATGGACCGGCAGCAGCGCTTCCTCGGGGCGCTCGTCAACAAGGTGCAGAGCAACGACGTCCTGCTGAACCCGGCGAAGCTCTACCCGGTGCTGGACGCGGCCACCTCCTCCCTCACCACGGACCCGGATCTGGCGAGCCTGCGCGGGCTCTACGACCTGGTGCGGGGCCTGCGCGACATTCCCACCGAAGCCGTGCAATTCCTGACCGTTCCGCGGGAGTCGTACGTCTACAACGTCAATCGCGACCAACTGGTGGAGCCCGAGGCGGAGAAACTCTTCGAGCGGCTGCGCACCGACGCACCCGTCGTGGTTTCTCAGGAACTTCCCATGAAAACAATCCCTACGGAGTCGGGCGACCACGGTCCGTACGGGGTCCGCGCGCTCCCACCCGGTGTTTCGCCCGGGATTTCGCCCACTCCCCCCGCCCCCACGTTCCGCGGGAACACCGCCGCCGAGGACGGCTGCGGGTAAAGCGCTTGTCAAGGTGTGCCCGATGGGGAACTCCAGTTCAAAGAAATGCGCCGGATTGCCCGGTTGTAGGGACGTGGAATGTGTCACGGGCGTCGCTCCACGCCGAACCGGCCGGATAGTGTGAGCGATCCGGTGCACCCGGCCGCGAGGTCCGTCCTGGCGCCGTGCACTGAGCGACCTAGTGAAACCGACTGATTGAGCGTGACGACCCGAGCGCCTTTTGAGGGGGAGAGGCGCCGCGTGGCCCCGACGGAGGATTCAGACAACCGTGGACGCGCAAGGCCGTGGGCGGGCGGACGACATCGACCCCGCAGACCAGTGGGTGCTCAACCCGAGAACCGGCGAATACGAACTGCGACTGACTCCTTCCGCTCCGCAATCGGCGGTCCCCGGACCCCGTAGGGTCACCTCCCGCGCGGGAGCAGCGGGAGCACCGGGAGCACCGGCCGGCGGTCCGCCGCCGGGCGCGGCACGGGGCCGTACGGCGGCACCCGACCGGGAGTCGGACACGGACGCCGACGACTACGACGACGCACCGGGCCGGGTCCCGGCACCGCGCCGCCGCCGCGGTGTGCCGGAGGAGCCGCCGAACCGGCGCGGCCGCCGCCCGGTGAAGAGGAAGTCGCGGGCGAAGAAGATCCTGCTGTGGACCGGCGGGACGATGGCCTTCGTGCTGGTGGGCACGGCCGGCGCGGCCTACCTCTATCTCCAGCACCTCAACGACAACATCACGTCCGTCTCCGACGACGGCGCGAGCACCGGCGGCTTCAGCTCGGACAAGGCGATCAACATCCTGCTGATCGGCACCGACAAGCGCACGGGCTCCGGCAACAAGGGCTACGGCGACGCCAACAGCGTCGGCCACGCGGACACCACGATCCTGCTGCACGTCTCCAAGGACCGGACGAACGCGACCGCGCTGAGCATCCCGCGCGACCTGATCGTGGACATCCCGGACTGCCCGACCACGCAGGCGGACGGCAGCACCAAGGTGATCAAGGGCACCCAGGGTGTCCGGTTCAACACCAGCCTCGGCCAGGAGGAGCGCACACCGAGCTGCACCGTGCGCACGGTCACCGAGCTGACCGGGATCCAGGCCGACAATTTCATGGTGGCCGACTTCAACGCGGTCAAGACGCTGACCTCGGCGGTCGGCGGCGTGGAGGTCTGTCTGGGCAAGGACATCGACGACCCGGACTCCCATCTGAAGCTGTCCAAGGGCACGCACACCATCGAGGGCGAGGAGGCGCTGGCCTTCGTGCGCACCCGGCACTCGGTGGGCTTCGGCGGCGACCTGAGCCGTATCGAGATCCAGCAGCAGTTCCTCAGCGCGCTGATGCGCAAGCTGAAGTCGAACGACACGCTCTCCAGCCCCACCAAGATGATCAAGCTGGCGGAGGCGGGCACCAAGGCGCTCACCGTCGACTCCCAGCTGGACAGCATCGACAAGCTCAAGGACCTCGGTCTGGAGCTGGGCAAGCTCAACATCAAGAACCTGACCTTCACCACGGTGCCGGTGGTCGACAACCCGGCGGAGAAGGTCAAGGCCACCGTCGTCCTGAACGAGTCGACGGCACCCACCGTCTTCCAGATGATCAAGGACGATGTGTCCTTCACCGAGGTGAAGCAGAAGGCCAAGGCGTCCAAGGACGCGGCGGCGGCCGCGGCCGCGGCCCGGCTGAAGGGGACCAAGTCCGCCGCCTCGGAGGTCCGGGTGCAGGTGATGAACGGCGGCGCCCCGGCCGGCAGCGCGCAGGAGACCCTCAACTGGCTCCAGATCGACGAGGGCGTCACCAAGTCCGAGAACGCGGGCAACGCGCCCAAGGCGCTCAGCAGGACGACGCTGGAGTACGACCCCGAGCAGGCGGACCAGGCCCGCAGGCTGGCCGAGATCATGGGCCTGCCGGGGACCGCGCTGAAGCCGGGCGAGAGCGTCGAGAACGCGCAGGGCCTGCCGACGATGACCCTGACCCTGGGCAAGGACTTCAAGGGCGCCGGTGTGCCGCTGACGGCGGCGACGAAGGTGCCGGACTCGGTCCAGAAGTCCACGGCGGACAAGGTGCAGTGCGCCAAGTAGGCGCCGATCGGTGAAAGCCGGGTAGGCGAACAGGGGTAACCCTTCGGGCCCGTCGTGCGTCTGACTGGACGCGGGACGGGCCCGTGTCAGGCGTTCGGCGGGGAGGGGCAGGGGCATGGCGGGGAGAAGCGGGGTGCGCGCGGAGGTACCGGCGGTCGAGGACGCGGAGACGGCGTTCCCGGCACCGCGGGACGGCGACGCGTCGCAGAGCGAGCACGGCGGCAAGGGCAGCGGCGGCGGCGACCAGGACGGCACCGGCGACGGCGACAGCGGCGGGGGCGGCCGCCGTCCCGCGGACCGCAGACGCCGTCGTCGACGCGCGTTGCGCTGGTCGGCGTCCGTGCTGGCGCTGGTCATACTCGGGACGGCCGGCGCCGGATACCTCTACTACCGTCATCTCAACGCCAACATCAAGAGCGCCGACCTCAACCTCGGCGACGCCAAGGACCGCGCGGCGCAGACCCGGGCCAACTCGGCCGGGCAGACCGCGCTGAACATCCTGCTGATCGGCTCGGACGCCCGGGACTCCACCGAGAACCAGAAGCTCGGCGGCGCCCGGGACACCTTCGACGGGCCGCCGCTCGCCGACGTCCAGATGCTGCTGCACGTCTCCGCGGACCGCACCAACATGTCCGTGGTGAGCATGCCGCGCGACACCCTGCTCTCCATCCCCAAGTGCACCGACCCCGAGTCCGGGAAGGTGTACGGGGCGAGCGACCGTGCCATGACGAACGAGTCCCTGGGCCGCGGGGGCCCCGGCTGCACGGTCGCCACCTGGGAGAAGCTCACCGACATCCACATCGACCACTTCATGATGATCGACTTCGCCGGTGTGGTGTCGATGGCGGACGCCATCGGCGGCGTCCCGGTGTGCGTGGACGCCAACGTCCACTCGCACACCAGCACCGGCAAGGGCTCCGGTCTGAAGCTGGAGGAGGGCACCACCGCCGTCAAGGGCGAGCAGGCCCTCCAGTGGCTGCGCACCCGCTACGGCTTCGAGGACGACACCGACCTCGCGCGGGCCAAGGCCCAGCACATGTACATGAACTCGATGGTCCGTCAGCTCCGCTCGGAGGCGAAGCTGACCAAGCCGAACTCGCTGCGCAAGCTCGCCGAGGCGGCCACGAAGGCGATCACCGTGGACGACGGGCTGGGCAGCATCACCAAGATGTACGACCTGGCCACCGAGCTGCAGAAGGTGCCCACCGAGCGCATCACCATGACGACGATGCCCAACCGGTACGACACCTACGACACCGGCCGGGTGGTGCCCACCGAGGACGCCGACAAGCTGTTCCGGCTGGTGCGCGAGGACATCGCGCTGGACGGCAAGGACAAGAAGAAGCCCACCGCGAGCCCCGCGCCGACGGTCACCGACGTGGCCGCGGACGACGGGAAGATCGCCGTGCAGGTCCACAACGGCACCCGTACCGACACCCTCGCCCCGGCCGGCGGCCGCGCGACGGCGGTCACCGAGCTGCTCCAGGAGAAGGGGCTCACGGGGGCCCTCGCGGACACCTCCGCGGCCACCTCCGAGGAGACCACGGTGATCCGCTACCCGAGCGCCGACCTCCAGGCCGACGCGCTGCGGGTCGCCACCGTCCTCGGCATCCCGGCGGACCAGGTGAAGAAGTCCACCGACGTCTCCGGCGTCACCCTCTTCGTGGGCGCCGACTGGCGCTCCGGCGACACGTACAAGGCGCCGGAGAAGAAGGAGGAGGACGACACCACGCCCGAGTCGGCGCAGGCGATGAACGGCGCCGACGAGAGCCAGTGCATGCACGTGGACCCGGCCTACAGCTGGTAGACCGTACAGCTGGTGGACCGGGTACGGCGGGCCCGCGCGGGCCTCAGTTCGTCGGGAAGCCTTCGTCTCCTCGGGAACGCCTTCGTCAGAGGGCGTTCTCGGAGGAGCCGAGGACCGCCGGGCGCCGCGAGGCGATGACCTTCCGCGCCAGCGACCTGGGGCTGGTGAGGAAGCCGAACCCCCACGACATGTGCATGGTGGCCAGCGCGACGGGGATCTGGAGCCGCGCCTTGAGCGGCAGCCCCTTGCCGGCCGGCACCGACCCGGCGGCGATCGCCGCGAGATAGCCGCCGGGGACGACGAAACCGAGCGGGGTGAGCGCCGCGCCCACCACGATCCCGGCCGCTATCAGGCACACCGCGGTGGGCGGCGCCAGGTAGCGCAGGTTGATCGAGCCCTCGTGGTAGCGGGCGACGACGTGCCGCCAGCGCCCGTAGTCCTTGTACTGCTTGGCGAGCGCCTTCACGCTGGGCCGCGGCCGGTACGACACCTTCAGCTCGGGCGAGAACCAGATCAGCCCGCCGGCCTCGCGGATCCGGAAGTTCAGCTCCCAGTCCTGGGCACGGATGAACTCCTCGTTGTAGCCGCCCTGCTGCTCCAGCGCCGCGCGCCGGAACACCCCGAGGTAGACCGTCTCGGCGGGCCCGGCCTGGCCGCCGGTGTGGAAGGCGGCGTTGCCGACCCCGATCTTCGAGGTCATCGCGGCGGCCACCGCGTGCTCCCAGTCGTTCTCACCCTCGGCGTGCATGATGCCGCCGACGTTCTGCGCGCCGGTCTCCTCCAGGAGCCGTACGGCGGTGGTGATGTAGTCGGGCGAGAGCATCCCGTGCCCGTCGACGCGGACGACGACCGGATGGCGGGACGCCTTGATCGCGGCGTTGAGGGCGGCGGGGGTGCGGCCGGTCGGATTGGGGACCGTGTGCACACGCTTGTTCTCGCTCGACGCGGTCTCGGCGACGAGCTGGGCCGCGATCTCGTCCGTACGGTCCGTGGACGGACCGAGGGCGATCACGACCTCCATCTCGCCGGCGTACTCCTGCGCGAGGATCGCTTGGACGGCTCCGCGCAGATGCCGCTCCTCGTTGAGGACGGGCATGATGACGGACACGGCGGGGAGCTGCACGTCGGACTTGGCGTTCATAGGGGGCTCACGTTACCGCGAACGGGGGACACCGGTGCGCCCCGCCGGGTGCGCTGCCCCGGGCGACAGATCGTACGGGCCTACGGTACTCACGGCTCCCCCCGCCCAGGCCGTCGCCCGGAGGTGTCCCCATGCCCGCCACACCGCCGCCCCGGTCCCGGCGCCGTCCGCCGCGCCCCCCGGTGCGCCCCGTCCGCAGACGCCGGCCCCGCTGGGCCATGCGGGCGGCGACCACGCTGTCCGTCGTCGTCCTCGCCTCGGCCGGCATCGGCCACTCGGTGGTCACCAGCCTCGACGCGGACATCGCCCGGGTGGACCCCTTCAAGGACATGAAGAACCGTCCGCGCGCGGGTCACGGCATGAACGTGCTGCTGGTCGGCACCGACGGCCGCGACAAGATCGACGACACGGAGCGGCGCCGCTTCCGGCTCGGCGGGGCGCCCTGCAACTGCACCGACACGATCATGATCGTGCACATCTCGGAGGACCGGGAGCGGGCGAGCGTGGTCAGCCTGCCGCGCGACTCCTACGCCGAGACGCCCCCGCACACCGACCAGGTCACCGGCAAGGAGCACCGCGGTCACCCGATCAAGCTGAACGCCGCCTACGCGGAGGGCGGCCCGCAGCTCACCGTGCGCACCGTGGAGAGCATGACGCACGTGAAGATCGACCACTATCTGGAGGTCGACTTCGCGAGCTTCATGAAGACGGTGGACGTCGTCGGCGGCGTGAAGATCTGCACCGCCCAGCCGCTGAAGGACACGTACACGGGCCTCGACCTGGCGCCCGGCACCCACACCCTGCGGGGCGGGGCGGCGCTCCAGTACGTGCGCTCCCGGCACGCCGACGCCTCCTCGGACCTGGGCCGGATGAAGCGCCAGCAGCGCTTCCTGGCGTCGCTGGTGGCGCAGGCCACCTCGTCCGGGATCCTGCTGAACCCGCTGAAGTTCCGGGACGTGACCCGGGCGGTGCTGGGCTCGGTGCGGGCCGACCGCGGCTTCGGCACGGACGAGCTGCTGGACCTGGGGCGGGCGATGCGGACGTTCTCGCCGTCGTCCTCCGAGTTCACGACCGTGCCCATCGGCCGGATGGGCTTCATGGTCGACGGCATCGGCTCGACGCTGAAGTGGGACCCCGAGAAGTCGGAACGGCTCTTCCGGGCCCTGCGCGACGACAAGCCGCTGGCGTCGGCGCCGCGGGAGCGCAGCGCGCCGGTGGTGCGGGTGGCCGTGCCCCCGCAGCAGATCAACGTGCAGGTGGAGAACGGCACCTCGGTGAAGGGGCTCGGACAGCGCGTCGACACCGCCCTGGCGGCGACGGGCTTCCGCACCACCCGCCGCCCCGTCGACGCCGCCGACCGGACCGTACGGCGCACGGTCGTCGCCTACGACCCCCGCTGGGACCGCTCGGCGCGCTCCCTGGCCGCCGCGCTGCCCGGCGCCGAACTGAAGGCCGTCCCCGGACTCGGCCCCACGCTGAAGGTGATCGCCGGCACGGAGTTCCACGAGGTCCGCCCGGTGCGCGGCCCGGAGCCGGTGGGCAAGGAGTCCGAGGTGGTGCGCGGCAACGAGGTGGGCTGTCCCTAGGCGGCTGCCCCTGGGCGGCTGTCCCTGGGCGCGGTGCCCGGTTCCGGGCCGTCGGATGGCGGGCGGGGGCGTGCGGGCGTAGGACGGAAGGGCAGGCAGGGCCCGGGGCCCGCCCGGGCCGGCCTCTCACCCCGCAGGAGGAGCCATGACCCAGTCCGGATCCATGACGACCATGACCCAGGAGATGCAGGACGCCGTCCAGGCGTGCATGGCGTGCCACGGCGTGTGCGAGGAGACCATGAGCGCCTGCATGAACATGGGCGGCCAGGCCCAGATGCAGATCATGCGCGCGCTCATGGACTGCTCCGAGACGACCCGGATGTGCGCCGACATGATGATGCGGCGCTCGCCGCTCGCCGCCGAGATGTGCGCGATGTGCGCCACGGCCTGTGACATGTGCGCCGAGGCGTGTATGTCCATGCCGGACGATCCCCAGATGATGCGCTGCGCCGACTCCTGTCGCCGCTGCGCCGAGATGTGCCGCGCGATGGCGGGCGCCACGATGTGACACCGCCCCGCAACCGCTCGGGGGCGCCCCCGCGGGTGCCCCCGAGTGCTGCCGTCCGGGGCCCGCTCAGCCGAGCAGTGGCGCCAACTCCCGCTCCAGGTCGGCCGCTTCGCGAAAGTGGACGGCCCGCATGCCGAGCGCGGCGGCCGCCGCCACGTTCTCCTCGGTGTCGTCCACGAACAGGCACCGCTCGGGCCGTACGCCCGCCTTGGCCGCCGCGAGGTGCAGGATGCGCGGGTCGGGCTTGGCGAGCTGGACGCGGGCGCTGCTGACGACGTGGTCGGCGAGTTCGGACAGGCCGAGGGCGTCGAGGTCGCGCTCCAGGCCGAGGGTGGCGTTGGAGACGAGGACCACCGGCACCCGGACCCGGGCCCGGCGCAGCAGGGTCACCACGGCCTCGTCGGCGTGGAAGGGCGACTCCAGCAGGGCGGTGCCCAGGGCCCAGCCCGTCTCGTCGTCCACGAGTCCGGCGAGGCCCTCGGCGATGGCCGCCACCCACTCCTGCTCGGTGATCCGGCCCAGCAGGAGCGGTCCGTCGACCTCCGGGGAGAACGCCACCTTCTTGGTGGTGCCCTCCGCGAGGCCCGCGGCGCGCTCCAGCGCCTCCAGATGGGCGGAGTCGAAGTGCCGTATCACGTTGTCGACGTCGCACAGGACGGCGTCGAACGGCGGCCTGGTGGAGGACAGCGGTCCGGCGGGGGACAGCGGTCCGGCGGGGGACGCCGGTCCGGCGCCAGGGGTGTCAGCCACCCGAGACCGTCACCTTCTCGTCGTTCTTGAGCTGGCTGACGAGCTGTTTCACCTTGGCCTTGTCCCAGACGAGGTTGCCGCCGCTGGAACCGGAGATCGGCATGTTCATCGACTTGCCGTCGCCGCTGTTGACGCCCTTCATCGCGAAGAACATCGAGCCCAGGTCGTACAGGCCCATGTCCTTGTCGACGATCAGGGTGTCCAGGCCCGCGCTCATGGTCGGGTAGAGCTTGAACGGGTTGAGGACCGTGCCCGGGGTGGCCACCTGGTTGGCGAGGGCGGCGAGGAACTTCTGCTGGTTCTTGGTGCGGTCCAGGTCGGAGCCGGCGAGCGCGTACCGGGTGCGGACGAAGGCGAGGGCCTCCTGGCCGTCCAGGGTCTGCTTGCCCTTCTTGAAGTCGGCGCCGGACTTGGTGTCCTTGATGTCCTGCGGGATGTCCATCTCGACGCCGCCGACGGCGTCCACGATGTTCGCGAAGCCGGCGAAGCCGATCTCGACGTAGTGGTCGATGCGCAGGCCGGTGTTGAACTCGACGGTGCGCACGAGGAGTTCGGGGCCGTCCTCGGCGTAGGCGGCGTTCAGCTTGGTGTGCCGGCCGGTGCCCTTGTACGTCTTGCCGGACTCGGAGCCGACGAAGGACGGTATCTCCACGTCCGAGTCGCGGGGCAGCGAGATGAGGGTGTCGCCGTTGGACCCGGTGTGCAGGATCATCATCGAGTCGGTGCGCTTGCCCTCGGCGGAGCCGGTGTGCAGCTTCTTCTTGTCCTCGGCGGACATGCCCTCACGGCTGTCGGAACCGACGATCAGGAAGTTGGTGCCCTCGCCCGCCTCGGGACGGTCGATGACCTTGGAGAGGTCGACCTCGCGCTTGAGCTTGCCGTCGGCCCAGAAGTAGGTGCCCACGGTCGTGACGACCAGCACGCTCACGACGGTGATCGCGGTCCACTTGATGCGCCGCCGCCAGTTCGGCGCGGGCCGCGGGGCGGAGCCGTAGGGGTCCTCCGGGCCGGGGCCGCCCGGACCGCCGGGACCGCCGTAGACCTGGCCCGTGTTGTAGCCGCTGTCGTAGCCGGTCTGCCGGGCGTCGGTGTAGTCGCCGTACCCCTGGCCGTTGACGTACGACGGCTGCTGGGGAACGCCGGCGCCGTGCGGCGGGGCGGCGGGGCCGCGCCGGACCTGCCGCATGACGCGCGCGCTCTCGGGCTGTGCGGCGGCGCTGCCGTTTCCGTACCGGGAGCCGCGGTCGCTGTCGGACCATCCCTCGGGCCAATCGTTCATGCGGACCAGTGTGCAGGCAGCGGCTGGGTCCCCCATAGGGGCGTCGGAAAATCACAGCCCCGCTGTTGCCAAGCTGACACAAAGTTCCGGCTTGTCCCCCTCGGCATAAGGTGGAGGACATGACAGACCAGGTCACCGCAGCGGACTCGGACACCCCGGACATCCCGGGCAAGCCCACGTCCGCGTCCCGCACCACGCTCAGCCACATCATGACCCACAACGACACCAACCTCCTGGGCACGGTGCACGGCGGCGTGATCATGAAACTCGTCGACGACGCGGCGGGCGCCGTGGCCGGACGGCACTCCGGCGGTCCCGCCGTCACCGCGTCCATGGACGAGATGGCCTTCCTCGAACCGGTCCGCGTCGGCGACCTCGTCCATGTGAAGGCCCAGGTCAACTGGACCGGCCGGACCTCGATGGAGGTCGGCGTCCGGGTCCTCGCCGAACGCTGGAACGAGTCGGCACCGCCCACCCAGGTCGGCTCGGCCTACCTGGTCTTCGCGGCCGTGGACGCCGACGGCAAACCGCGCGTGGTCCCCCCGGTCCTCCCGGAGACCGAACGCGACGAACGCCGCTACCAGGAGGCCCAGATCCGCCGCACCCACCGCCTGGCCCGCCGCCGGGCGATCCGGGAACTGCGCGAACGGCGGATCGCGGAGGGGTACGACCACTGAGCGGTCGGCGGGGTGATCGACACCGCGACATCTGGAGCCGTCCACCTAGGGACGCTCAGACGAGAGCGGGGTAGTCGGTGTAGCCGGCCGCCCCGCCCACATACATGAAGTACCGCTCCCGTACGGGGTTCAGCGGCGCCCCGAGCCGCAGCCGTTCGACCAGGTCGGGGTTGGCGATGAAGGGCCGGCCGAGCGCGGCCAGCTCGGCACCGGCGCCCAGCACCCGGTCGATGCCGGCGGCGACGGCGTCCGTGGTGAGGTCCGGCAGCACCGGGTTGGCGATCAGCGCCCCCGGCCAGACGGCCCGGAGCCGGTGGAACAGCGCGGTGTCCGGGTCGGCGTGCACCAGGTGCAGATAGGCGAGCCCCAAGTCCTTCAGCCGGGCCACCAGCGCCGGGTGCAGGGTGTCCGTGTCGTCCTCCCGGACGCCGTTGACGGTGCTGCCCGGGGAGATCCGTACGCCCACCCGGTCCGCGCCGATCTCGGCCGCCACCGCCTCCACGACCTCCGCCGGGAACCGGATCCGCCCGGCGGGCGAGCCGCCGTAGGCGTCGGTGCGGCGGTTGGTGGAGCCGGCCAGGAACTGGTGCAGCAGATGGCCGTTGGCCGCGTGCACCTCCACCCCCTCGAACCCGGCGTCCCGCGCCCGGCGGGCGGCCGCCGCGAAGTCGGCGACGGTGGCCCGGATGTCGTCCTCGGTCATCGCGCGCGGGGTGACGGCGGGCCGGTGCCCGTCCGGCGTGAAGATCGTCTCCGGCAGCGGGACGGCGGAGGGGGCGACCGGCGTCAGCCCGCTGGTCGCCGGATGCCCGACCCGCCCGCCGTGCTGGAGCTGGAGGAACATCCCCCCGCCCCCGGCGGCCCGCACGGCGTCGGTCACCTTCCGCCAGCCCGCCACATGGCGCGGGGAGTGGATCGCGGTGATGTTCGGATACGTCTGCCCGACCGCGTTGGGCGTCGCCGCCTCGGCGATGATCAGCCCGGCGGAGGCGCGCTGCGCGTAGTAGGTGGCCATCAGGCCGGTCGGGGTGCCGTCGGCCTCCGCGCGGTTGCGGGTCAGCGGGGCCATGACGAGCCGGTGCGGGAGGGTGAGACCTCCCAGCCGGAACGGGGTGTCCTTGGTCGCGTTCATGGCCGTACCGTAGAATCTGACATCAGTGTCAGATTCAAGTCGGCGCGGGCCTCGGGAGGCACGGCATGCGGATCGGTGAACTGGCCCGGCGGACCAACGTCAGCGAGCGCTCCCTGCGCTACTACGAGACCCAGGGCCTGCTGACGGCCGCCCGCACCCCCGGCGGACACCGGGACTACCCGGAGACGGCCGTCGACCGGGTCGTCCTCATCCAGGAACTGTTCGCGGCCGGCCTGCACAGCACGAAGATCGCCCAGTTGCTCCCCTGCATGCGCGACACCGACGGCGGCCCCTCCGCCGTCGCCACCCCCCGCCTGGTCGACGACCTCACCGCCGAACGCGCCCGCATCGACCGCACGATCACCGACCTCCTCCGCTCCCGGGACACCCTGGACGAGGTCATCCGCACGGCCAGGGAGGGCTGACCGGCGCCAGGGCCTCCATCAGCGCGCTCAAGGAAGCGAGGTCGGCGCTGAGCACCGCGCCCGGCTCATCGGACTCGCGCAGCAGCAGTTCGCCACCGGGAACACGGGCGACCTCCACACAGTCCCGGTTGGCGTCGTCGCCGGAGAAGCTGGACTTCTGCCACTTCGGTTCCGGCACGGCTACCCCGCTCCCACTCAAAGCCGCCGAGCCAGACTCCTCACGAGGTTCAGCGACGCCCCGGGACTGAGGGCCGTCGCCCCCAGTTGGTCGAACACGAGTTTATATGCGGCCACTTGGGCGTCGTCCTCCACGTACAGAGTGGATACGGCGGTCTCGGTACGGACCACGTCCGTCTCCGGCTCCGGCAGGACGACGATCCCGAAGGGGCCGTTGACGCCGCGGTGGGAGTCGGTCGTGTAGGGGAGCACCTGGACGGTCACACGCTCGCGTTGCGCCATGTCCGCGAGGTGCGAGAGCTGGCCCCGCATGACTTCCGGTCCGCCGAACTTGGCGTGCAGCACGGCCTCGTAGAGGACGACCCGGAGTTCCGGCGCCCGGTCGGGATCGTCGAGGATCCCTTGGCGGAGCGTGCGGCCGCGCACATGCTCCTCCAACTCGCCTTCCGGCATGTCGAGACGGCCTCGGCGGAAAAGCACGCGCATGTAGTCGGGGGTCTGGAGAAGGCCCGGTACCAGGATGGTCTCCCAGGAGTGCAGACTGTCGGCCTTGGACTCCAGCTCGATCAGGTCGGCGAAGCCTCCGCTGAGCACGTCGCCGTAGCGGTTCCACCAGTTGCGGCGACGGCCTTCGCGCGCCATGTCGGCCAACGCCTGGGCGAGGGTGTCGTCCTTCACGTCGTAAGCCTGGAGCAGCGCCTTGAGTTCCGCGGCACGGATGCCGTTCAGGCCCGTCTCGATCCGGCTGATCTTCGCCTTGCCGCACTCCAGCACTTGGGCTGCCGCGTCGATCGACAGGCCGGCGCTTTCGCGCAGCTTGCGCAGCTCTCCCCCCAGGCGTTTCTGGCGGATGGTCGGATTCTTGCGTGGCGGCATACCGGATGTCCTAGCAGTTCCGTTGCCGGGCCAACGGAAGAACGAGCCGGTTCCCCAGAAGGAGGTATTGCAAGGGGGAACGCTGCACCTTTCGTCTCCCCATGGCTAGCGTCGTGCATCGAGTCCTCACCCTTCACGACGCTCTCTGTAAGGGAGTTCAACGATGAGTGCCCCTCCTCTGCCACCACCCGACGACGTTTGGGAGTACGCCCTCACCCTCCCCCACCACGCCATCGGCGCCGGTGTCGCCCGAAATACCGTCCGCTCGATCCTCACCCGGCACTCCCTGCCCGTCCTCGCCGACACTGCCGAACTGCTGACCAGCGAACTGTGCGGCAACGCGTACCGGCATGCCTCCGGGCCCGCGATCGTAGGTGTGCGCTGGGCGGACGGCGCGCTTCGGGTCAGCGTGCGAGACACCTGTGGCGTGCTGCCCGCCGCCGCTGGTGGGGACGACGAAGCAGAGGGTGGCCGTGGGCTGTTGCTCGTCAGCAGGTGCGCCTACGCGTGGGGCAGCCACGCCGATCGGGGCGGGTCGGGCAAGGTCACTTGGTTCGAACTACGCCGATGACGGGCCCTCGGCCGGTCATGCACCGTACGTCGGGAGCGGCCCCGTCCTCCCTGCTCAGGCCGCGTCGACCGGTGACTCGCACTCACAGGTCTATGCGACTTCGTGACTGGGCGACGGGCCACCCTTGCCCCTCATGCATGACGGTCCGTAGCTTGCTGAACACACAGACCGAAGGGGTCTCAGTGGATGAACTGCGGATGATCGCGGGCGGGCCGTGCAGGAGCGGCGACGACGACAAGTGCGGGAACGGAGACTGTCCGACCGTGTACGCCACCCCGGAACCCGGCATGCTGGCCATCCAGGGCTACGACGTGACCCACCCGACCCCGAAAGGCGAGTCGGTCGTACTGATCCCGGAAGACATCCTCAAGGAGGCCGCGCGTGCCCGTGGATGGCTCTAGCCCTGTTCTGCTGGACGGCGAGGAGTGGCAGGCGTACTTCCGCAACTTCGAGCGCTCCGCCTTCCGACTGGAGGTCCACCAGACCTACACCATGCCTGCGGAGGCTGCGACGGTCCGTGACTTCCTCGGCGGTGCGTCAATGCCGGAGGGCTTCAACGCGCCGTGGCACCAGACGATCCGGGATCACGCGGCAGCCGGGCGGACGATGACCCGAGCCAAGATCGTGCGCCGGCCCCTGACGCCGTACAGTCGGTACCTGTTCGAATGGTGTATCCCCGGAAATGTCGCCGCCGGGGAGGACTATCAGATAGTCGATGTGACGGATCGGCCGAACCCTGGACTGCCGGACCAAGATTTCTGGCTGTTCGACGAAGCTGTCGTGGTGCATCTCAACTACCGCCCCGACGGCACGCAGATAAATCGGGAACTGATTCGCGACCCGGACATCGGCAAGTATCTTGCGTGGCGGGATATTGCGCTAGAAAGTGCTGTGCCGTTCAGTGCCTATCGAACCTGAGACGCAAGCACGGGAGCGGAAGGATCTGGCGGAGGCCCTCCGGGGTCTCCGTCGCGCTTCCGGCCTCAGCGGCGAACGTCTGGCTCTGCGCTGCAACATGAGCCAAACGAAGATCAGTCGTATTGAGACCGGCCGCGCCCTGCCGACGGTCATCGATGTCGAACGCATTCTCAAAGCCCTCGATGTGCCTGACGAAGTGGCCGACGAACTTCTTCGGCTCGCACGCCGAGCCAACGTGGACTATGCGTCCTGGCGGGCCTATGCGCGCGTCGGCCTCTATCACAAGCAGGCCGAACTGAGGGCCCTTGAGTCTTCTTCACGGGTGATGCGGCACTTCCTCCCCGCGATCCCCACCGGCCTGCTCCACGTATACGAATACGCCGTCGAGACCCTTTCACCCACGGTGGTCAGTGACCCAGCCAGGGATGTCGTACGGGCCGTGCAGGCCCGCATGGACCGCCAGGCCATCCTGGATGACACATCACGTTCCTTTCGGTTCCTGCTGACCGAACAAGCTGTCAAGTGGCAACGGGCAGGCTTCAAAACCATGGCGGCGCAGTGCTCACACATGGCCGAGGTCAACAGGAAACCCAACGTCGACATCGGGATAGTCCCACAGGGGGTTCATGTACCCGGCATCCCCATGAACATCTTCGTGGTCTACGACGATCGCCTCGTGACCGTCGAACTATTTTCCGGCGAAGTGGTGCTGCGTGATCCTCGGGACATAACACAGCACCTTAATCTCTTCGAACTTTTCTGGTCGCATGCTCTGACAGGCGAAGATGCTTCCGCGTTCCTGGAAGAGGCGGCAAGCGGGTTTATGCGTCAACGTAACTAGCGCACAAAATGGGCTCATTGAGAGGCCATGATGAACTCATGAGAGCGCGAACGGATCCAGTCGGTCTTTTCAGCGACCAGCCCATGATGACCCTGCGGGTCTCTCGTGACTCCGGGCGGACCTGGGGGCCGGAGCGAGCTGTGTACGCGACGCAGGGCCTTCCGCCTCTGCTCACGGGTGCTTGGCCACCATGCGCATGCTGGTGCTGCACGGGACGTGGTCAAGGACACAGGCGCTGAAACTTTCCGTTCTCCTCCCCCCCCATGAACTCCCGCCCGGCATGGGCGGCGGCGGTCGGTCATGGCCGTGATCAGTTGAGCAGGAAGGTGCTGAGATGCAGAACGGAAGCGACCTGTACGCCCTTGACATCGACGGGGCCTCGTTCGTGAAGGCGTGCGGGGGCAACACCCACCCGGACGGCGAGTCGTGCGTGACCCTGGCCCGGATCGGTGACGACGCTTGGGCCCTCGGTGACAGCAAGCGGCCCGAGGCGCAGCCCTTGCGGTTCAGCACGGAGGAACTGGGCGCGGCAGGGATCGACCCCGCGCGTTTCGGTCTGAGCGTCTGAGTCTCCGACCTCACCCCAACCGGCCCGGGCACGTTCTCCTTCGCGGCCCGGGCCGGTGGCTCCGTCGACCGCCGACACGGATCGGGAACGTCCGGTGCACCATCACGGCTATCTCTGGGCCGGTCCCAAAGACCGCTTCGACCAAGAAGCACTGCGTCGACCCCCGCACCCTGAACCGCCTCCAGCCGGCAGCAGGCCGGAGCTGATCCGGCGTTACCGCGAGGTGGCTGCCGAGTTCCCCGCGTCCGATCTGCCTCCGCTGGAGACGGCGTACTGGCTCATCAAGCCTCGTTCTCTGGTCCGGGGGACCTGGGAGGAGGCCAAGGAGGCGGCAACCTGGCTCGGTGAGCGGCTGGCCGAGTACGCGCCGCGGTTCGCATCGGAGACCGACCGGGACACCGTACGGCTGGCACGGGCAGTGAACGCCGCCGCCGAACGACTGCGATCGGGTGCCGATGTGTCGTACGGCTTCTATCTGGAACGTCCCGCGTATCTGTCCCTGGCAGTCGTGGCGTGCTCCCTGCATCGTGCGCATGCCGAACTGGCCTGCCCCGAAACGTAGTCGGAGAGGCCAAGGAGCCCCGGCCGTCGAACAGCCGGGGCTCCTTCGATCGCGCAGGGTCAGCGCAGGGTCGTTACGGCAGGTTGCGGGCCATCACGATGCGCTGGACCTGGTTCGTGCCCTCGTAGATCTGGGTGATCTTCGCGTCGCGCATCATGCGCTCCACCGGGTAGTCGCGGGTGTAGCCGTAGCCGCCGAGGAGCTGGACGGCGTCGGTGGTGACCTCCATCGCGACGTCCGAGGCGAAGCACTTGGCGGCCGCGCCCTGGAAGGTGAGGTCGCTGTCGCCGCGCTCGGACTTGGCGGCGGCCGCGTAGGTGAGCTGGCGGGCGGCCTCGATCTTCATGGCCATGTCGGCCAGCATGAACTGGATGCCCTGGAAGTCGGCGATCGGCTTGCCGAACTGCTTGCGCTCCTGGACGTAGCCCTTGGCGTAGTCGAAGGCGCCCTGGGCGACACCGAGGGCCTGGGCGGCGATGGTGATGCGGGTGTGGTCCAGGGTGGCCATCGCGGTGGCGAAGCCGGTGCCCTCCTCGCCGATCATGCGGTCGGCGGGGATGCGGACGTTGTCGAAGTAGACCTCGCGGGTCGGGGAGCCCTTGATGCCGAGCTTCTTCTCCGGCGCGCCGAAGGAGACGCCCGGGTCGGACTTCTCGACGACGAAGGCCGAGATGCCCTTGGAGCGCTTGGTGGGGTCGGTGACGGCCATCACCGTGTAGTACTCGGAGACGCCCGCGTTGGTGATCCAGCGCTTCACGCCGTTGAGGATCCAGTGGTCGCCGTCGCGGACCGCCTTGGTCTTCATGCCGGCCGCGTCGGAGCCCGCGTCGGGCTCGGAGAGGCAGTACGAGAACATCGCGTCGCCCTTGGCCAACGGGCCGAGGTACTTCTTCTTCAGCTCCTCGGAGCCGGAGAGGATCACCGGGAGCGAGCCCAGCTTGTTCACCGCGGGGATCAGCGAGGAGGACACGCAGGCGCGGGCCACCTCCTCGATGACGATCACCGTGGCGAGGGCGTCCGCGCCCGCGCCGCCGTACGTCTCGGGTACGTGCACGGCGTGCAGGTCGCTCGCCACGAGGGCGTCCAGCGCCTCCTGGGGGAAGCGGGCCTCCTCGTCCACCGCGGCGGCGTACGGCGCGATCTTCGCCTCGGCCAGTGAGCGGATGGCGTCGCGGAGCATGTCGTGCTCCTCGGACGGGCGGTACAGGTCGAAGTCAGCCGATCCGGCCAAGGTCTCTCACGCTCCATGAACGCTGGGGTGATCACGCTAATTACCGTTAAGTAACTCAAATTTTAAGGCTCCGCCCGTGCCCGTGGCACGTGAGGTGGGCAACAAGGCGGAACGAGGCCGGAGCGAGGCGGGCCCCCGGCCGGGGAAACCGCCCGGTGAGGGCGCCGTCCCGTCCCGACTATGCTCAGGCAGCGCGCATCCCCGGCTTTTCTTCCTGGAGCACCCATGAGCCTCAAGATCACCGTGATCGGCACCGGCTATCTCGGCGCCACGCACGCCGCGGCGATGGCCGAGCTGGGCTTCGAGGTGCTCGCGCTGGACGTGGTCAAGGAGAAGATCGAGAAGCTGGAGCGCGGCGAGACCCCGATGTACGAGCCGGGGCTGGAGGAGCTGCTGCGCCGGCATGTCGCCGGGATCGAGGGCTCCACCGGGCGGCTGCGCTTCACCCAGGACTGGGCCGAGGTCGGCGCGTTCGGCGATGTGCACTTCGTCTGTGTGAACACGCCGCAGAAGCACGGCGAGTACGCCTGCGACATGTCGTACGTCGAGTCCGCGATCGGCTCGCTGGCCCCGCATCTGTCCCGGCCCGCGCTGGTGGTCGGCAAGTCGACCGTGCCGGTGGGCTCCGCCGACCGGCTGGCGGCGACGATCGCCGAGCTGGCCCCGGCGGGCGCGGCGGCCGAACTGGCCTGGAACCCGGAGTTCCTGCGCGAGGGCTTCGCCGTCGACGACACCCTGCACCCGGACCGGATCGTCGTCGGCGTGCGCAGCGAGCGCGCCGAGAAGCTGCTGCGCGAGGTGTACGCAGGCCCGGTCGCCGAGGGGTCGCCGTTCGTCGTCACCGACTTCCCGACGGCGGAGCTGGTGAAGACCGCCGCGAACTCCTTCCTGGCCACCAAGATCTCCTTCATCAATGCGATGGCCGAGGTGTGCGAGGCCGCGGACGGAGATGTGGCCAAGCTCGCCGAGGCCATCGGGTACGACGACCGGATCGGCAAGAAGTTCCTGCGGGCCGGGATCGGCTTCGGCGGCGGCTGTCTGCCCAAGGACATCCGGGCGTTCATGGCGCGCGCCGGTGAGCTGGGCGCGGACCAGGCGCTGACCTTCCTGCGCGAGATCGACTCGATCAACATGCGCCAGCGCGGGCAGATGGTCGAGCTGGCCCGCGAGGCGCTGGGCGGCGGGTCGTTCCTGGGCCGGCGGGTCGCGGTGCTCGGCGCCACCTTCAAGCCGGACTCCGACGACGTGCGCGACTCGCCCGCGCTGAACGTGGCCGGGCAGATACACCTCCAGGGCGGCCAGGTGACCGTCTACGACCCGAAGGGCATGGAGAACGCCCGCCGGGTCTTCCCGACGCTCGGGTACGCCGACACCGCGCTGGACGCCGTCCGGGGCGCCGATGTCGTCCTGCATCTGACCGAGTGGCGGGAGTTCCGGGAGCTGGACCCGGTGGCGCTCGGGGAGGTCGCGTCGGTGCGGCTGATTCTCGACGGGCGCAACGCGCTGGACCCGGCGCTGTGGCGGGCCGCGGGCTGGACGTACCGGGCGATGGGCCGCCCCACCGCCTGACACACGGGTGACGTGCGACATGTGACGTACGGACGACGCCGGTTCGGCCGAGGCTCAGTCGGCCGAACCGGCGTCTGCGTGCATTCTGCCGCACATGGCCGGTACATGGCGTAGGAACGTCTTGTGGATCACGCTTCCCGGGCCCGGTAGCGCCGCATCTTGGCGCGTGCGCCGCACACCTGCATCGAGCACCAGCGGCCGCGTCCGGCCGGGCTGCGGTCGTAGTACGCCCAGTGGCACGTGGTGGCCTCGCACGCCTTGAGCCGGTCCCAGGTGCCCGCGACCAGCGCCTCCGCGACGGCGGCCGCGATCCGGGAGAGCAGCGGGTCCGGGTCGGCGGGGGCGAGCCGGGCCGAGCCGTCGCGCGCGTCGACCGTCACGCGGAGCGGGGCGGCCGAGAGCAGTTCGCCGAGCGGGGTCACGGAGCGGTGCGGCGGGTGGCCGGCGTGGGCCAGCAGGGTGGCGCGCAGGGACTCGCGCAGGGCGCGGGCGGCGGGGAGTTCGTCGTCGCTGAGCCCGAGGCGCGCCCGCCCTTCCACGGTGTCGAGGGCGTCGGCGCCCGACTCCAGGTCCAGGGTGTTGACCAGGGACTCGACCAGGGCCAGCCCTCCCGGCGCGGGCGCTCTCTCGCTCATGGCCGCACGCTACCTCCCGGTCCGGGAATCCCCTTGCGAGGTTACCTCCACTACGGGAGCATGAGGTAACGGTTACCGGTTACCCATCTCAGCAGGTAACCCCCGTATCCCCGTATCGAGGAGGAGTCATGACTGTCGCCAAGCTGGGTGCCGTCGTCCTGGACTGCCCCGACCCGCGCGCGCTCGCCGGTTTCTACGCCGAGGTGCTGGGCGGCACCGTCGAGGGCGACGAGGAGTGGGTGGACCTCAAGGTGCCGGACGGGCGGACGCTCGCCTTCCAGGCCGCCCCCGGGTTCGTCCCGCCCGCGTGGCCCGCGCCCGAGCAGTCCCAGCAGTTCCATCTGGACCTGACCGTCGAGGACCTGGACGCGGCGGAACAGTCGGTGCTGGCGCTGGGGGCCAAGCCGCTGGACACGGACGACCGCTCACGGAGCTGGCGTGTGTACGCGGACCCGGCCGGGCACCCGTTCTGTCTGTGCGCCTGCTGATCCGGCGGCCGCGCGTCCGCCGACCGAGGAGGGGCCCATGCCGCCCGTAGTCCGTTTCCGTTCCGTGGTGCTCGACTGCCCCGACCCGGGCGCGCTCGCCGCCTTCTACGCGGCGTTCCTGGGCGGGACACCGGAGGCGGAGGAGGGCGGCGGGGACTCCTGGTACGTCCTGAGGATCCCCGGCGGCCCCCGTCTCGCGTTCCAGCGGGTCGAGGGCTACACCCCGCCCGAGTGGCCGCGCGCCGACCGCAACCCGCAGCAGTTCCACCTCGACCTGGACGCGGGCACCACCTGGGCGGAGGTGGACGCGGCCGAGCAACGGGTACGGGAGCTGGGCGCACGCCCCCTGGACCTGGAGGACCGCGAGAAGAAGGACTTCGTGGTGTACGCCGACCCGGCGGGCCACCCGTTCTGCCTGTGCCGGATCGAGCGGCCTTGAGGTGACGGGGCGGCCGTCAGCCGTGGTAGTGGTACCGGGCCTTGAGGATCTTCACGTTCTTGTCGTCACTCGTCACTCGTCACTCGTCACCCGACAGGGCGCGCAGTTCCGCCGACGTCGTGGGGACCGTGGCGGAACCGTCCTTGTCGCGCGCGACCGCATCCCTGAGACGGCGGGCGTTGGCAGGAGAGCGCAGCAGGTAGCTGGTCTCCTGCCAGGACTCGTGGTCGTCGGCGGGCATGTGAACGCTCATGGTCGTGTGCAACCCTCCTGGAGCGGTACCGGACTCACCCGTCCAACGACTCGATCGTCGCGTGGGACGGGCCCCGGGTGGCCTGAAGGGCTCGGGACACGTCCTCCGCGGCGCCCAGGACCCGGACCGCGTTCTTCCAGGTCAGCTTGGCGAGGTCGGCGGTGGACCAGCCGCGGTCGAGGAGTTCGGCGATCAGGTTGGGGTAGCCGGAGACGTCGTTCAGGCCGTCGGGGGTGAAGGCCGTCCCGTCGTAGTCGCCGCCGATGCCGAGGTGGTCGATGCCGGCCGCCTCGCGCATGTGGTCCAGGTGGTCGGCGACCGTCGCGACGGTGGCGACCGGGCGCGGGTTGGCCTCCTCGAAGGCCCGGTGGACCTTCATCGCCTCGGCGGTGGTGTCCAGGTCGAAGAAGCCGTGCGCGCGCAGGTTCTCGCCGGCCGCGGCGGTCCACTCGACCGCCGCCTGGAGCACGAACTTGGGCACGAACGTCACCATCGCCATGCCGCCGTTGGCGGGCAGCCGCTCCAGGACGTCGTCGGGGACGTTGCGCGGGTGGTCGCAGACGGCGCGGGCCGAGGAGTGGGAGAAGATCACCGGCGCCGAGGAGGCGTCCAGCGCGTCCCGCATGGTCGTCGCCGCCACGTGCGAGAGGTCCACCAGCATGCCGAGGCGGTTCATCTCGCGGACGACCTCCCGGCCGAACGCCGACAGACCGCCCACCCCGGGCTCGTCCGTCGCGGAGTCCGCCCAGTCCACGTTGTCGTTGTGGGTGAGCGTCATGTACCGCACGCCCAGCTCGTACAGACCGCGCAGGGTGCCGAGCGAGTTGGCGATGGAGTGGCCGCCCTCGGCGCCCATCAGCGAGGCGATACGGCCCTGCTCGCGCGCCGTCTCCATGTCGGCGGCGGTCAGCGCGGCGCGCAGGTCGGCCGGGTGGCGGTCGATGAGCCGGCGTACGCAGTCGATCTGCTCCAGCGTCGCCGGGACCGGGTCGGGCAGGTCCGCGCGCACGTACACCGACCAGTACTGCGCGCCGACGCCGCCGGCCCGCAGCCGGGGGATGTCGGTGTGCAGGTGGGCGGTCTGGGAGACGGCGATGTCACGGGCGTCGAGGTCGTAGCGGACCTGCTCGCGCAGGGCCCAGGGCAGGTCGTTGTGCCCGTCGGCGACCGGGAACTCGGCGAGCAGTTCCCGGGCCCGCTCCAGCGAGGTCATCCGCGTCACTTCCCGAAGCCGAAGCCGTTGCCGGAGCCCTCGACCTTGGTGCGCAGCCGTTTGCCCTTCTCGGTGGCCTGGTCGTTCAGCTCCTGCTGGAACTCGCGCATCCGGCCGAGCAGTTCCTCGTCGTGGGAGGCGAGGATCCGGGCGGCGAGCAGGCCCGCGTTGCGGGCGCCGGCGACGGAGACGGTGGCGACCGGGACACCGGCCGGCATCTGCACGATCGACAGCAGGCTGTCCATGCCGTCGAGGTACTTCAGCGGGACCGGGACGCCGATCACCGGCAGCGGGGTCACCGAGGCGAGCATGCCGGGCAGATGGGCCGCGCCGCCGGCACCGGCGATGATCACCTTCAGGCCGCGCTCGGCCGCCTGCTCGCCGTACGCGATCATCTCGCGGGGCATGCGGTGCGCGGAGACGACGTCCACCTCGTACGCGATCTCGAACTCGTCCAGGGCCTGGGCGGCGGCCTCCATCACGGGCCAGTCGGAGTCCGACCCCATGACGATGCCAACAACGGGGCTCATTCGGTGATCGTGCCTCTCAGGTAGCCGGCTGCGTGACGGGCGCGCTCCAGCACGTCGTCGAGGTCGTCGCCGTAGGTGTTGACATGTCCGACCTTGCGGCCGGGCTTCACGTCCTTGCCGTACATGTGGATCTTGAGCTGGGGGTCGCGCGCCATGCAGTGCAGATACGCGGAGTACATGTCCGGGTAGTCGCCGCCCAGCACGTTGACCATGACGGTCCACGGGGCGCGCGGGCGCGGGTCGCCGAGCGGGAGGTCGAGGACCGCGCGGACGTGGTTGGCGAACTGGCTGGTGATCGCGCCGTCCTGGGTCCAGTGGCCCGAGTTGTGCGGGCGCATCGCCAGTTCGTTGACGAGGATCCGGCCGTCGCGGGTCTGGAACAGCTCGACGGCGAGATGGCCGACGACGCCGAGTTCCTTGGCGATCGTGAGCGCCATCTCCTCGGCCTTCAGCGCGAGCGCCTCGTCGAGGTCGGGGGCGGGCGCGATCACGGTGTCGCAGACGCCGGCGACCTGCCGGGACTCGACCACCGGGTAGGCGACGGCCTGGCCGTGCGGGGAGCGCACGACGTTGGCGGCCAGCTCTCGGACGTAGTCGACCTTCTCCTCGGCGAGCACGGGCACGCCGGCGCGGAACGGCTCCGCGGCCTCCTCGGCCGAGTCGACGACCCAGACGCCCTTGCCGTCGTAGCCGCCGCGGACCGTCTTGAGGACGACGGGGAAACCTTCCCCCTCGGCCGCGAAGGCGGCCACGTCGGCCGGGTCGGCGACGATGCGGTGCCGTGGGCAGGGCACGCCGATCGCGTCGAGCCGCGCCCGCATGACGCCCTTGTCCTGGGCGTGCACGAGCGCGTCCGGGCCGGGGCGGACGGGGATGCCGTCCGCCTCCAGCGCCCGGAGGTGTTCGGTGGGTACGTGTTCGTGATCGAAGGTGATCACATCGCAGCCCCGCGCGAAGTCACGGAGCGTGTCGAGGTCGCGATAGTCGCCGACGACGACCTCGCTCACCACCTGCGCCGCGGAATCCTGCGGGGTGTCACTGAGGAGCTTGAACCTGATGCCGAGCGGGATGCCCGCCTCGTGTGTCATACGAGCGAGCTGACCCCCGCCGACCATGCCGACTACCGGGAACGTCACTCCCCCAGGGTATCGGCCGCGCCGGGGCGGCCGGATCCCGTGCCGTCGCGGCCGGCCGGAGCGGGTCTCTTACCGTTCGCTTTCCGCGCTCACACCGGGCGTTTCCCGGGTTCTCGCCCTCTCGTGGCCCGACCCGTGAGTCCGACCACAGGAAACCGGCGGGGGTCGTGGTTAGCATGGCTGGGTTGACGAAACCGAACCCGGACGGGGGCCTGTACGACCATGGCACATGGTTCCTCGGGGCAATCGTCGGTGCATTCGTCCAGGTTGCGGCGCCTTTTCCGCGAGCTGGCGAAGTTCGGTGCCGTGGGTGGCGCGGGGCTTCTGGTCAATCTGGGCGTTTTCAACCTCGTCCGCCAGGTCACGGACCTGCCGGTGGTGCGCGCGAGCGTCATCGCGACGGTCGTGGCGATCATCTTCAACTACATCGGGTTCCGGTACTTCACCTACCGTGACCGCGACAAGAGCGGCCGGACCCGGGAACTGACCCTGTTCCTGCTGTTCAGCGTGGTCGGCCTGGTCATCGAGAACGGCCTGCTGTTCACGGCGACCTACGGCTTCGGCTGGGACACCCCGCTCCAGAGCAACATCTTCAAGTTCCTCGGCATCGGCGTCGCCACCCTGTTCCGCTTCTGGTCCTACCGCACCTGGGTGTTCCGGACCCTGCCCGCGAAGGAGGCCGTGGCCCGCGCGGAGTCCATCCTCGTGGCCGAGGGCTCCCGGGTGACCCGCCAACAGCCCCGCAAGCCGAAGGCGCGGCAGCGGGCCTGAGCGCGAGCCCGGACCGGGGGCCGAGTCCTCGCGTCCCGGTCACCGAGCCCCCGTGCCCCCGTGCCCCCTCACCTCACCGTCGTCTCGCCGTCCTCCGGAGACTTCTTCGGGGGAGCCGTGCGGGAGAGGAAGAGGCCGAAGACCGGGGGGTGGACCTGGAGCATTTCCAGGCGGCCGCCGTCGGCCTCCGCTAGGTCGCGGGCGACGGCGAGGCCGATGCCTGTCGAGTTGCGGCCGCTGATGGCTCGCTCGAAGATGCGCGCGCCCAGTTCGAGGGGGATGCCGGGGCCCTCGTCGGTGACCTCGATCACGGCCTGGTTGCCGGTGACGCGGGTGCGCAGGGCGACCGTGCCGCCGCCGTGCATCAGGGAGTTCTCGATCAGCGCGGCCAGCACCTGGGCGACCGCGCCGGGGGTGCCCACCGCCCGCAGATGCCGTTTGCCGGAGCTGACGATGGCCCGGCCCACCCCTCGGTAGGCGGGGCGCCACTCGGCGAGCTGCTGCTGGATGACCTCGTCGAGGTCGAAGGTGACCGCGGAGCCGGTGCGCGGGTCGCGGGAGTTGGTCAGCAGGCGTTCCACGACGTCCGTCAGCCGCTCGACCTGGGTCAGCGCGATCGTCGCCTCGTCCTTCACCGTGTCCGGGTCGTCGGTGAGGGTGATCTCCTCCAGCCGCATCGACAGCGCCGTGAGCGGGGTGCGGAGCTGATGGGAGGCGTCGGCGGCGAGCCGGCGCTCGGCGGTGAGCATCCGGGCGATCCGCTCGGCCGAGGAGTCCAGCACATCGGCGACCCGGTCCAGCTCGGGGACGCCGTAGCGCTTGTGGCGGGGGCGCGGGTCGCCGGAGCCGAGGCGTTCGGCGGTCTCCGCGAGGTCGGTCAGCGGGGACGCGAGCCGGTTGGCCTGCCGGATGGCGAGCAGCACCGCCGCGATCACCGCGAGCAGCGCCACCAGCGCGATGATCAGCAGGGTCCGGCCGACCTCCCGGGTGACCGTGGAGCGCGGCTCCTGGACCAGGACGCTCTCGCCCTCCTCGCCCTTGGCGGTGGACTCGATGACGTCACCGCCGGGCTTGCTGCCGACCTCGATGGCCGGCCGCCCGGGGATCCGGACCACGGCGTACCGGTCCTGCGCCACCTGGTCGCGCAGTATCTCGGAGGTGACGTCCTCCGCCCCCACCAGCCTGCTGTCCACGATGCTGGCCAGCCGCAGCGCCTCGGAGTCCACCCGCTCCTGGGCGCTGTTGCTGATCGTGCGGGTCTCCACGATCACGAGCGAGACCCCGAACACGGCGATCACGACGAGGACGACGGCGAGGGTGGACTGGATGAGACGACGGCGCACGGTGCTCTCCGCAGCGGTGGGTCGGCGAGCCGGGCCGGAGGGCCCGGCTCAGCTCTTCTCGAAGCGGTTCCGGTCAGCTCTTCTCGAACCGGAAACCCACACCCCGCACGGTGGCGATGTACCGCGGATTGGCCGCGTCGTCCCCGAGCTTCTTGCGCAGCCAGGAGATGTGCATGTCCAGCGTCTTGGTGGAGGACCACCAGGTGGTGTCCCACACCTCGCGCATGAGCTGGTCGCGGGTGACGACCCGGCCCGCGTCCCGCACCAGCACCCGCAGCAGGTCGAACTCCTTCGCCGTGAGCTGGAGTTCCTCGTCGCCCATCCACGCCCGGTGCGACTCGACGTCGATCCGCACCCCGTGGGTGGCCGGCGGCTGCGCGGGCTCGGCGGAGCCGCGCCGCAGCAGGGCCCGGACCCGGGCGAGCAGTTCGGCGAGGCGGAAGGGCTTGGTGACGTAGTCGTCGGCGCCCGCGTCGAGCCCGACGACGGTGTCCACCTCGTCGGCGCGCGCGGTCAGGATCAGGATGGGCACGGTGTGGCCCTCGGCGCGCAGCCGGCGCGCCACCTCCAGACCGTCCATGCCGGGCAGGCCCAGGTCCAGCACGACCAGGTCGATGCCCCCCTGCATCCCGGCGTCGAGCGCGGTCGGTCCGTCCTCACGCACCTCGACCTCGTACCCTTCCCGGCGCAGTGCGCGGGCCAGCGGCTCCGAGATGGACGCATCGTCCTCGGCGAGCAGTACACGGGTCATGAGCTGATGGTAGTCCGCGGGGAGCAGGGCCCGAAGTGTGATCGGCGGCCCCGTTTCTTACCGAGGGACAAGTCGGGCATCGGGGCCCGCCCCGCACCGTCCCCAGTGGTACAGACCTATGGTCAGTGGATGGCAGGATGGCTCCACCTTCAAAACCACGAGCGCGGTTCCATGATCGCCTGTGATCCGTGTCTCAAGTCCTTCCATATCAGGCACTGTGCTGACGTATGGTGAAACAACGCCTGTAGCACCGGGGCGGCCTTCGGCTCGCTTGACGCCGAGGGTCTCTTTTGTGTGCGGGCCGGTGCGGGACGTCCCCTCCGGCCTTGAAAGGAATGACCTACGGCCGGGCCCCGACCGCGTGACACGCGCAGGGGCGTGGATCCCGGTGGTCGCCGTCCACCGCTTCGCGATCCGGAGCGGAATCCCCGTGGGCGTGGGGTGGACGGGCCACGACCCGCCGGTGCCGGCCGCCCCCCACCGGGCGCGCGTCCGCTCACGCATGCGCGCGTCCCGACCAGCAAGGAACGACCATGGCGTCCAGCCTGACGAAGGACTCGGTCCGCCCGGGCACCCCCGGTTCCGAGAAGACCTTCTTCGGCCACCCCCGCGGACTGGCCACTCTCTTCATGACCGAGATGTGGGAGCGGTTCTCCTACTACGGCATGAAGGCCCTGCTCCCGCTGTACCTGGTGGCACCGGGCGGCCTGCACCTCAGCGCGGCCACCGCGACCGCGATCTACTCGGTCTACCTGTCCCTCGTGTACCTGCTCGCCCTGCCCGGCGGCTGGTTCGCGGACCGCGTCCTCGGCCCCCGCAAGACGGTCGCCGTGGCCGGCGCGATCATCATGCTCGGCCACCTCACGCTGGCCCTGCCGAACTCCGGCACCTTCTACGCCGGTCTCGGCCTGGTCGCCATCGGCTCCGGTCTGCTGAAGGCCAACATCTCCACGATGGTCGGCCACCTCTACGACGGCCCGGACGACCCGCGCCGCGACGGCGGCTTCACCGTCTTCTACATCGGCATCAACCTGGGCGCCTTCGCCGCCCCGCTGGTCATCGGCACCGTCGGCGAGAACGTCAACTGGCACCTCGGCTTCGCGCTCGCCGCGCTCGGCATGGGCCTGGGCCTGGCCCAGTTCCTGCTCGGCAGCCGCCACCTCGACGCCCGCTCGGACCTCGTCCCGACCCCGATGAGCGCCGCCGAGAAGAGCGCCACCCTGCGCAAGGCCGGTCTGTGGGCCGCCGTCGCCGCCGTCTTCTACACGGTCGTCGGCGTCTCCGGCCACTACACCCTGAACTGGCTGCTGGTCCCGATCACCATCGCCGGTCTGCTCATCCCGGTCCTGGTCATCGCCCGCATCAAGCGCGACAAGGACCTGGACCGCGCCGAGCAGTCGAAGATGTCCGCGTACATCTGGTTCTTCGTCGCCGCCGCCGTCTTCTGGATGATCTACGACCAGGGCGGCTCGACCGTGTCCCTGTTCGCGGACTCCTCCGCCGACAACACCGTCTTCGGCTGGGAGTTCCCGGTCTCCTGGTACCAGTCGGTCAACCCGGTCATGATCATGGCGCTGGCGCCGGTCTTCGCCTGGGCGTGGCTGGCGCTGGCCCGCCGCGGCAAGGAGCCGAGCACCGCGACGAAGTTCGCGATGGGCCTGGTCCTGATCGGCGCGTCCTTCTTCCTCTTCCTCGCCCCGCTGGCGATCGCCGACGGCGGTCACAAGGCGGCCGCGATGTGGCTGGTCGGCATCTACTTCGTGCAGACCGTCGGTGAGCTGACGCTCTCCCCGGTCGGCCTGTCGGTCACCACGAAGATGGCGCCCGCGAAGTACGCCTCCCAGATGATGGGCGTCTGGTTCCTGGCCGTCACCGCCGGTGACGCCACCACCGGTCTGCTCTCCATCGCCGGCGTCGACCTCAACAAGACGGGCATCGTGGCCTTCCAGGCCGTCCTGGCCGTCGCCGCGGGTGCGGCGGTGTGGATGTACCGCAAGCGCGTCAAGGAACTGATGGGCAACGTCAACTGACGTACTTCCCGGTCTTGTTGAAGGGCCGTCCCGGTGGTCACCGGGGCGGCCCTTCGCGCGTCACCCGGCTCTCAGCGCAGCCATCTGCGTCCCGGCAGGAACGTGAACACCGCCGCGCCCAGCAGGACGGCCGTGCCCGCAACCAGGCCGAGGGCCTTCAGGGTGCCGTGGTCACCGGCACCGGTCTCGGCGAGGCCGCCGCCGGTCGACGTGCTCCCGCTTCCGGACACACCCCCGGATGCACTACCGGATGAACTCCCGGACGCACTCCCGCCGGACGCGCCGCTCGCCTGCTCCTCGGTGTCCAGGGTGAGCGAGACCGACGTGCTGTCCGGGGTACAGGTCGTGGTCGTGCCGAGGGCCTCGACGATCAGCACACCCGGGGAGAGCGTGGACTCACCGGTCGCGCCCGGCTTGTACGTGCCGGTCAGATCGGGGATCTCGATCGGGGCGCCCTGCGCGATCGGGGAGGCGTTCGTCGGACCGGTCACCGTCACCGAGCCCTGGTCCGAACCGCCCAGCACGATCCGCATCGACGGCTTCACCGAGTCGGCCGGGATGGCGACCGGGCTGTCCATCACCGACTTCTTGAACTGCACGGTGAGGTCGTAACTCCCGCCGTTCCTCTTCGCGTTGATCTGCACCGGCGAGGTGGCCTTCTTCTCCCCGATGGGCGACTGGCAGGTGTAGGGGACGTCGACGACCTTGCCGGTGAAGTCGGTGGGGGCGTCGCCGGAGGGGGACGGCGACTGGCTCGGCGAGGCGCTGGGACTGGTGCTGGTGCTGGGGCTCGGACTCTGGCTCGGGCTGGGGCTGGGGCTTGAGCTGGGTGGTTCCGAACTCCCCTCCCCCGCCGTGACGTTGATGGTCGCCGCGGGCTGGACCGCCTCCGTGGGCGCGCACTTGGTGTCCGTCGACAACGCGTTGACGACGTACGCGTCCGGGGTGAGCGTCACCTGGCCCGCCGTCGTCAGCTTCAGCGTGCCCTTCATGTCGGACAGCACCATCGCGGCGCCCTTGGGGATCGCCGGGTTCTGGCGCGGCCCGCTCATCGCGACGGCCGCGCTCTGCGCGCCGGCCGCCTTGAGGGTGCCGGAGGGCTGCACCGAGTTCGCGGGCAGGTCGATGATGTCGGGGTTCTTGGACGCGGCCTGCGTGAACTTCCAGACGACGTCGACGGTGTCGCCGACCTTCGCCGTCGCGGGCGCGGTGATCTCCACCTTGGTCGTCCCGTCGACGTCGGGGAGACCGACGCCCGAGGGCGGGACGCACTTGGTGGCGTAGGAGACCTCGGCGGCCTGGGCCGGTCCGGCGGTCACGCCCAGCAGGGCGGCGGCCCCGGTGAACAGGACGACGGCGCCGGCCGCGGCGGCCCCTCTCCGCCGTCCGGCCCGGGGCGGTGCGGCTCTCTCGCTCTCCCTCTCGCTCACGGGGTTCCCTTCCCTGTCGGAGTCGTGGGACTCGTCGGACGGTCGTCGTGCGGTGCGGGGCCCGGACCGGTGTCCGGGGAGAACCAGGGGAGGACCGCCGGGGTGGAGGCCGGTCGCGGCGGCCGCTCGGTGGCGCCGGGCCGCGTCAGGCGTCCGTGGCGCGGGCGCCGCCCCTGTCGTGGTCTCCGTCGCGGCCGCTGTCCCGGGGGCCGTGTCCGGTCCACCACCGCCATCCCGATCCGGAACACGGCGGTCGGCACGACCACGCACAGCAGGAGCCAGAACAGGGTCACGCCCCAGGGGCGGCCCACCCGCCACGGCTGCTCGGCGACGACCTTCCCGCCGTACTTGAGGGAGACGGTGTAGTCGCCGTGGGCACCGGCGGCGAGTTCGACGGGCAGCTCGATCCGGGCCTTTTGGCCGGGGGCGATCGTGCCGCGCCACCGGTGCTCGTCCCACTGCGGGGCGAACACGCCGTGGGCGGTGCCGACCTGGAAGACGGGGTCGCGGACGGGGCCGGTGCCGGCATTGCCGACGGTGAGGACGAGCGTGCGGCGGGGCGGCGCGCCGAACCAGGTGAGCAGACCGCCCGAGCCCTCCAGCCGGAGGTCGCTGAGCACGGACAGCCGACCGCCGGCCGTCTCCTCGGGCAACGCCTCCACCGGGTGCCCGGCCACCTGGAACACCGCGTCGGCCTTCTCCTTCGCGCCGGTCGCGGTGGCCACGTGCACGACACACGGGCAGGGCACGGGCGGCTCGGTCACGGGGAGCCGCCGGCTGAAGCGCCCGTCGGCGTCGGTGGTGACGGCCCGGCCGTCGGCGTTGGCACAGGAGTTGGTCCCCCCGAGCACACCCCGGGCGGGCGTGGCCCGGCCACAGACCAGCACCATCAGCAGGGTCCGCGCGGGCCATCCCTTCCCGCTGACGGTGACCGTGCCCCCGGTCCCCGCCTGGGAGTCGGAGAGGGTGACGACGGGCCGCTCGGCGGCGGAAGCCACCCCACCCACCGGCAGCCCGAGAAGCACCGCCGCCAGGGCGAGCAGCGCCACGAGACCCCGCAGTACGGTCCGCTTCACGCCGTCACCACCCCCTTCCCACGCCGCCGTACGACCGTCAGAGCCGCCGCGGCCGCGGCCAAGGCCGTTGCCGTGCCTGCCGCCAGGGGTCCCCAGGGCACGAAGCGGGTTGTGGTGCGGGCGGTGGCCGGTGGGGTGCCGGGGGCCGTGGCGGTCAGGTGGACGGTCACCGCGTCCAGGGCCGGGCGGCCGGGCCAGGGTTCGGTGAGCCGTAGGCGGCGGCCCGGGGGCAGGTGGACGGGCAGGGGGTGCGGCGGACGGTCCAGTACGGTGCCGAACACGCCCTCCGCGCGCACCGCGAGCCTCGGTGCCAGTTCGGTCGTCCCCCGGTTGACCAGCTCGTACGTGATCCGGTCGCCGCGCACCGCCACGTGCTCCACGGTCAGCGCGGCCAGTTCGGGGCCCTCGACCCGTACCAGCAGCGGCACGGCGGTCCGGCGCCCCGCGGACTCCCGTACGACGATCTCCCCGGTCCGCTCCCCCGGGCCCGCGTCCCCCGGCACGCTCACCGTGAACGGCACCTCGGCGCGGGTGCGGGCGGGGACGTCGACGGCCGTGCGCGCGAACCGTACGGGGAGCCCGGTGCCGGTCAGCCGGACGGTGAGCGTCCGGGTGCCGCGGTTGACCACGGAGACGGTGTCCTGGAGCACCGTCCCCGGGACGCCCTCCGCGTAGAAGGCGGGCCGTCCGCCGCCGGAGGGCACGGCCGACCAGCCGCCGGGGGCGGGCGTGGCGCCCAGCAGCAGGGGCAGGGAGAGCAGCAGGGCGGCGCGGGCGTACGACATCAGCGGGGCTGGTTGCGCCGGGTCAGCCAGAGCGTGCCGGCCGCGCCGAGGAGCAGGACGGTGCCGCCGAGGGTGCCGAGGGCGACGGCGGAGTCCTCGGGGCCGGTCCGGGGCAACGCCGCCCCGCCCGAGCCGCCGCTGCCTCCACTTGCCGAGCCGCCGGTCCCGCCCGTCCCGCCCGCCGCCGTCACGTCCAGGGTGAGCGACGGGCCGGGGCTGTTGGCGGGCGTGCACGTGGTCGTCGTACCGAGGGCCTTGATGGTGAGGGTCCCCGCGGTGAAGGTGACCTTCCCGCTCTTCCTCGGGGTGTACGTGCCGCTCAGGTCGTTGATCTTGATGGGGGTGTTCTCGGGGATCGCGGCCTGGTTCGCCGGTCCGGTCACGGCCACGGTGCCGCTGTCCGCGCCGCCGAGCGTGATCGTGGCACTGGGGTTCATCGAGCCCTTGCCGAGTTCGACGGGGCTGGAGGAGACGCCTTTCTGCCACGACATGGTGATCCTGTAACCGCTGCCGCTCTTGACGCCCTTGATGTCGATGGGCGACACGGCGCTCTTGTCGCCGATGGGGGTCTTGCAGGCGTAGTTCACGTCGACGACCTGGGCCGTGGCCACCGGGGCGGCCGTCCAGACCACCGAGCCGGCCAGGGCCGCGACGGTCACGAGCGCGGCGGTTCGCTTCCGGTTCGACACGGTCCCATCCCTACTGACGAGGCATCAGATCGAGCCGTCAAGGTACGCCCGGCACCTTGAGGAGGGAAGAGACGGTGAGAAAGAAGAGACGGTGAGAAAAGGGGCGCGGAAAACGTCAGGCCGGGGCGCCCAGTTCGGCCCAGACCGTCTTTCCGGTGACGCCGGGGGCGCGGACGACGCCCCAGTCCAGGCAGAGGCGCTGGACGATGAACATGCCGTGACCGCCGGGGCGTCCCGCGCGGTGCGGGGTGCGCGGCGCCGGCTGGCCCGTGCCCCGGTCGGAGACCTCGACGCGGATCACCTTCCGGTCGCAGCCGATGACCATCTGTTCGGGCCCCTCGGCGTGCAGGCAGGCGTTGGTGACCAGTTCGGAGACGACGAGCAGGACGTCCTCGGCGGCCGCGCGCCGGTCGGCGGTGGCCGCGGGCAGCCAGCCCCACGCGTACAGCGCCTGCCGGGCGAAGTCGCGGGCGAGCGGGACGACCCCGCTGGCCCCGTCGAAGCTCAGCCGGCGGACCTCGGGGCCCGTCGACGCCCCGGAAGCGCCGTCGGCCTCCGGCTCCTGCTCCGGACCGCGGTCGCCCGGCGAGTAGGGCCGGGTGGTGCTCATCAGCGCTTCACCTCACCGATTCCGCAAGCTGCACGATTCAGAAGTCATCACTCGAACGTCATCACTCGTAGGTCATTACGTGGCCGGACGGCGTTTCCGTCACCTTCACGGCCGTCGTTGCCGTCGTTGCCGTCGACATGTTCAGGTGTCTCCTGCCCGAGGGACGGGCCGGAACACCCCCGGCTCACGAGTCAGCCGGCGTCGTCGGCGGCGAGCGCCGCTTCCAGGGAGTCGTGCACGGTGAAGACCGCGTCCGCACCGGTGATCTCGAAGACGCGCGCCACCACCGGCTGCATGCCCGCGAGATGCACCCCGCCCCCGGCCGCCTCGGCCTTCAGACGGGCCCCGAGCAGCACGTTCAGCCCCGTGGAGTCGCAGAACTCCAGCCGTGAGCAGTCCACGACCAGACGGCTGAGCCCCTTGGCGAGGCAGTCCTCCAAGGGGTCACGCAACAGATCGGCGGTGTGGTGGTCCAACTCACCCGCCGGGGTCACCACGGCGTTGGAGCCTTCCTGCCGCACCTCGACCAGAAGCCGGCCCGACTGTGCGCTGCCGACCGTCCCGCGGTCCATGCGTGTATCTCCCGGGGTTCGCTCACTGCTTGTGGAACTGCTCATCGCACGGCGTGCCGCGCCCTCGAACACTACGCCTTCTCCACGCACTCCAACAGCCGAACAATCATCCACAAACGGACATAAACCAACAAAACGAACTTGCGATCGGTTCGGTGGAGCGGGTAGGGCTAGGAGGAACACCCAACCGACACGGCCGGCTTTGGAGGCGCCGCACACCGTAGTGCGCTCACTGGCTTCGGCAGCCTATGCCGAGAACGATGGAGGCATCATGTCACCCCGGCTCGACGCATCGCACACCCCCACAGCGACGTCGGCACCCCCACCGGAACATCTTGACCCCCTCATGGAGGACCTCCCCGAGATCCCTCCGTACGACGAGATCGGCGCCGTCGACGCGCGCGCTCTCTCGAAGACGCTCTTCGAGCGGCTGGAGTCCCTCGAAGAGGGCACCCACGCGCACGCGTACGTCCGCAACACGCTCGTCGAGCTGAACCTCACGCTGGTCAAGTTCGCCGCCTCCCGCTTCCGCTCGCGCAGTGAACCGATGGAGGACATCGTCCAGGTCGGCACGATCGGTCTGATCAAGGCGATCGACCGCTTCGAGCTGTCCCGGGGCGTCGAGTTCCCCACCTTCGCGATGCCGACCATCATCGGCGAGATCAAGCGCTTCTTCCGTGACACGTCCTGGTCGGTCCGGGTCCCGCGCCGGCTCCAGGAGCTGCGCATCGACCTGGCCAAGGCGGGCGACGAACTGGCCCAGAAGCTGGACCGCGCGCCCACCGTCGCGGAACTGGCGGAGCGCCTCGGCCGCAGCCCGGAGGAGGTCCTGGAGGGCATGGCGGCGTCCAACGCCTACACCGCCTCCTCCCTGGACGCCCAGCCGGAGGACGACGACGCGGAGGGCGCCCTCGCCGACCGCATCGGGTACGAGGACCACGGGATCGAGGGCATCGAGTACATCGAGTCCCTCAAGCCGATGATCGCCGGGCTCGCGCCCCGCGACCGCCAGATCCTCTCCCTGCGCTTCGTCGCGGGGCTGACCCAGTCGGAGATCGGCGAGGAGCTCGGCATCTCCCAGATGCATGTCTCCCGGCTGCTCTCGCGCACGCTGAGCCGTCTGCGCGAGGGACTGACGGCCGAGGAGTAGGGCTTACCCGGGCTTCCCTCGGCTCTCCTCAGACCACCTGTACGCCCCGGCGCCACACCTGGGAGACCAGCGGGACGCCCGGCCGGTAGGCCAGGTGGACATGGCTCGGGGCGTCCAGCAGGACCAGGTCGGCCCGGGCGCCCGGAGCGAGGCGGCCGATGTCGGCGCGGCGCAGGGCCGCCGCGCCGCCGGCCGTCGCCGACCACACCGCCTCGTCCGGCGTCATCCCCATGTCCCGCACCGCGAGGGCGACGCAGAAGGGGACGGAGGACGTGAAGGACGAGCCGGGGTTGCAGTCCGTGGAGAGCGCGACGGTGACGCCCGCGTCCAGCAGCCGGCGGGCGTCGGGCCACGCGGCCCGGGTGGAGAACTCGGCGCCCGGCAGCAGCGTGGCGACGGTGTTCCCGCTCGCCAGCGCGTCCACGTCGGCGTCGGTGAGGTGGGTGCAGTGGTCGGCGCTGGCCGCGTCCAGTTCGACGGCGAGCTGCACGCCGGGGCCGTAGGAGAGCTGGTTGGCGTGGACGCGGGGGTGCAGCCCCTTGGCCTTTCCGGCCGTGAGGATCGCCCGGGCCTGGTCGCCGTCGAAGGCGCCCTTCTCGCAGAAGACGTCGATCCAGCGGGCGTACGGCGCGCAGGCGTCGAGCATCTCGCCGGTGACCAGGGCGACGTACGCGGCCGGGTCGTCGGCGTAGTCGGGGGAGACGATGTGGGCGCCGAGGTAGGTGACCTCGTCGGTGTGGGCGGCGGCCAGGCGCAGGGCGCGGGCCTCGTCGGCGACGGTCAGGCCGTAACCCGACTTGGTCTCGAACGTGGTCGTCCCCTGGCGCAGCGCCTCGTCCAGGAAACGCGTGAGGTTGGCCTCCAGTTCCCGGTCGGTCGCGGCGCGGGTGGCGGCGACCGTGGTGCGGATGCCGCCCGCCGTGTAGCCGCGGCCGGACATCCGGGCGTTGAACTCCTCGGTGCGGTCGCCTGCGAAGACCAGGTGGGAGTGGGAGTCGACGAAGCCCGGGATCACCGCCCGGCCGCCGGCGTCGACCCGATTGTCAGTGGCGGGTGCTTTGCTGGATTCACCGGTCCACGCGACGCGGTCGCCGTCGAGGACGACGGCCGCGTCCCGGACCAGACCGAGAGGGGAGTTGTCACCGAGGGAGGGGTCGTTGGTGACCAGCGTGGCGATGTTGGTGATGACGGTGCTGCTCATCGTGTCCTCAGGGGTGATGGGGTTCAGCCGCGCAGGGCTTGGATCGCGCCCGCCAGCGCCGATGGCACATCCGGTACGAGCGTATGGGCCCCGTCGCGTACGACGTGCCGGCCCGCGACGACCGTGTGCCGTACGTCCGCCCCGGTCGCCGCGAATACGGCGGTCTCGGCGCCGAGCCGGGGCAGCGGGCCCGCTGTCCTGACGGTGTCGAGGGCGATCGTGGTGAAGTCGGCGGGCGCGCCGGTCTCCAGGGTGCCCGCCTCGGGGCGGCCGAGCGCGGCGTGACCGTCTGCGGAGGCGGCGCGCAGCAGGGCGGCGGCCGTCCAGTGGCCCCGGGTGCGGGTGCGCAGGCGCTCGTTCAGCTCCATCGCGCGGGCCTCTTCGAAGAGGTCGATGACGGCGTGGCTGTCCGAGCCGAGGGAGAGCGGTGAGCCCGCGGCCTGGAGGGCGACGGCCGGGCCGATGCCGTCGGCGAGGTCCCGTTCCGTCGTCGGGCACATGCAGGTGCCGGTGCCGGTGCCGCCGAGCAGGGCGATGTCCTCGTCGGTGAGGTGGGTGTTGTGGACGCCGGTGGTGCGCGGGCCGAGGACCCCGTGGTCGGCGAGCAGCCGGGTCGGGGTGCGGCCGTGGGCGGCGTGGCAGGCGTCGTTCTCGGCGGTCTGCTCGGACAGGTGCACATGCAGCGGCGCCCCGCGCTCGGCGGCCCAGCGGGCGACGGTCGCCAACTGGTCGGCGGGCACGGCCCGTACGGAGTGGATCGCCGCACCGATCCTCGCGTGATCCCGTTCCTTGAGAAGTGAACAGCGTTCGGCCCAGGCGTCCGCGGTGCCGTCAGAGAAGCGGAGCTGGTGCGTGTTGGGGGGCTGTCCGAAGCCGGCGGAGAAGTAGGCGGTGTCGAGGAGGGTGATGCGGATGCCTGCTGCGACGGCGGCCTCGATCAGGGCCTCGCCCATCGCGTTGGGGTCGGCGTAGGGGGTGCCGCCGGGGGCGTGGTGGACGTAGTGGAACTCGCCGACGGCGGTGATGCCGGCGAGGGCCATCTCGGCGTACACCGCGCGGGCGAGGGCGTGGTAGGTGTCCGGGGTCAGCCGGTCGGCGAAGCGGTACATGAGGTCGCGCCAGGTCCAGAAAGTCCCGGAACCGATCTGGACGGTGCCGCGCAGCGCCCGGTGAAAAGCATGGCTGTGGGCGTTGGCCAGGCCGGGGAGGGTGAGCCCGCGCAGCACCTCCGCGCCGGGCGGCGGTGCGGGTGTCTCCTTGTGGACGGCGGTGATGCGGCCGTCGGCGACGTCGAGCGCGACGCCCGGCTCGACGGTGTCGTCGAGCCAGGCGTGCTCCGCCCAGTAGGTCCGCTTGGTCACGCGCAGGCCAGTCCTTCCAGTACGTCGGCGAGGGCGTGCACTCCGGCCACGCAGTCGTCCTCGGCCGCGAACTCGGCCGGGGAGTGCGAGACGCCCGTGGGGTTGCGCACGAACAGCATGGCGGTCGGGACGCGTCCGGAGAGGATTCCGGCGTCGTGTCCGGCGCCGGTGCCGAGGACGGGCACCTTGAGGCCGGTGCCGGTGCCCAGGATGCGGGCCAGTTCGTCGCGCAGGGCGTGGTCGAACTCGACCACGGGGGTGAAGGACTCCCGGACCACGTCGAGGTCGATGCCGTGCGCGTCGGCGTGGGCGCGGGCCGCCCGCTCGATGCCGCCGACGACGGTGTCGAGGGTGCTCTGGTCCTCGGCGCGGGAGTCGAGCCAGCCGCGCACCAGGGAGGGCACGGCGTTGACGCCGTTCGGCTCGACGGAGATCTTGCCGAAGGTGGCGACGGCACCGGCGAGTTCGGCCTCGCGGCGGGCGGCGAGCACCGTCTCGGCGTACGACAGCATCGGGTCGCGGCGGTCGACGAGCCGGGTGGTGCCCGCGTGGTTGGCCTCGCCGCGGAAGTCGAAGCGCCAGCGGCCGTGCGGCCAGATGGCGCTGGCGACGCCGACCCGGTCGCCGGACAGGTCCAGGGCGCGGCCCTGTTCGACGTGGAGTTCGACGAAGGCGCCGATGCGGGCCAGCCGTTCCGGGTCCGCGCCGATGGCGTCGGGGTCGTACCCGGCGGCCTCCATGGCGCGCGATAGGGTGACGCCGTCGGCGTCGGTGAGCCGGTGCGCCTGCTCGGCGGTCAGGGCTCCGGCGGTGAGCCGGGAGCCGACGCAGGCCAGGCCGAAGCGGGCGCCCTCCTCGTCGCCGAAGTTGACGATCGCGAGGGGCTTGGCGAAGTGCGCCTGCCGGGCGCGCAGTTCGTCCAGCGCGGCGAAGGAGGACACCACGCCGAGGGGGCCGTCGAAGGCGCCGCCGTCGGGCACGGAGTCGAGGTGGGAGCCGGTGACGACGGCGTCACCGGCGGTGGGGTCGCCGAGCCAGGCCCACTGGTTGCCGTTGCGGTCGGTCTCGTAGGTGAGGCCGCGGGCCTCGGCCTGGTCCTTGAACCAGGCCCGGCAGTCGGTGTCGGCGCCGGTCCAGGCGTAGCGGCGGTAGCCCCCGGAGGCGGAGCTGCGGCCGATCGGCAGCAGCTCCGCCCACATGCTGTGGAAGGTCACGCGTCGTCACCTTCACGCATGGGCACCCGCACGCCGCGCTCGGCGGCGACGTTCTCCGCGATGTCGTATCCGGCGTCGACGTGCCGGATGACGCCCATGCCGGGGTCGTTGGTGAGGACCCGGCGGATCTTCTCGCCGGCGAGCGGGGTGCCGTCGGCGACGGTGACCTGGCCGGCGTGGATGGAGCGGCCCATGCCGACGCCGCCGCCGTGGTGGAGGGAGACCCAGGAGGCGCCCGAGGCGACGTTGACCATGGCGTTCAGCAGCGGCCAGTCGGCGATGGCGTCGGAGCCGTCGAGCATGGCCTCGGTCTCGCGGTAGGGGGAGGCGACGGAGCCGCAGTCGAGGTGGTCGCGGCCGATGGCGAGGGGGGCGGCCAGCTCGCCGCTCGCGACCATGTCGTTGAACCGCTCGCCCGCCTTGTCGCGCTCGCCGTAGCCGAGCCAGCAGATGCGGGCGGGCAGGCCCTGGAAGTGGACGCGCTCGCCGGCCAGCTTGATCCAGCGGTGCAGGGACTCGTTCTCGGGGAAGAGGTCGAGGATCGCCTTGTCGGTCTTGGCGATGTCGGACGCCTCGCCGGACAGGGCGGCCCAGCGGAAGGGGCCCTTGCCCTCGGAGAACAGCGGGCGGATGTAGGCGGGGACGAAGCCGGGGAAGGCGAACGCCCGGTCGTATCCGGCGAGCTGGGCCTCGCCGCGGATGGAGTTGCCGTAGTCGAAGACCTCGGCGCCGGCGTCCTGGAAGCCGACCATGGCCTCGACGTGCCGGGCCATGGACTCGCGGGCGCGGGTGGTGAAGCCGGCCGGGTCCTTGGCGGCGGCGTCGGCCATGTCCTCGAAGGCGATCCCGGTGGGCAGGTAGGCCAGCGGGTCGTGGGCGGAGGTCTGGTCGGTGACGATGTCGATCGGCGCGCCCAGGGCGAGGAGCTGCGGGACCAGCTCGGCGGCGTTGCCGAGGACGCCGATGGAGAGCGGGCGGCGGGCGTCGCGGGCCTCGGTGGCGAGCTGGAGGGCGTGGTCGAGGGAGTCGGCCTTCACGTCGAGGTAGCGGTGCTCGATGCGGCGGTCGATGGCGCGGGGGTCGCAGTCGATACAGATCGCGACACCGTCGTTCATGGTCACGGCGAGGGGCTGGGCGCCGCCCATGCCGCCGAGGCCGGCGGTGAGGGTGATGGTCCCGGCGAGGGTGCCGCCGACCCCCTTGCCGATTGAATGCAGCTTCGCGGCGACGGCGGCGAAGGTCTCGTAGGTGCCCTGGAGGATGCCCTGGGTGCCGATGTAGATCCAGGAGCCGGCGGTCATCTGGCCGTACATGGTCAGGCCGAGGGCCTCCAGGCGGCGGAACTCCTCCCAGTTGGCCCAGTCGCCGACGAGGTTGGAGTTGGCGATGAGGACGCGCGGGGCCCACTCGTGGGTCTGCATCACGCCGACGGGGCGGCCGGACTGGACGAGCATCGTCTCGTCCTGCTTGAGGGTGCGCAGGGTGCGGACCATCGCGTCGAAGGAGCGCCAGTCGCGGGCGGCCTTGCCGGTGCCGCCGTAGACGACGAGCTTGTCGGGGTGTTCGGCGACCTCGGGGTCGAGGTTGTTCTGGAGCATCCGCAGGGCGGCTTCCTGCTGCCATCCCAGGGCGCTCAGTTCCGTACCGCGGGGCGCTCGTACGGGGCGGGGTCCTGACATGGTCGGCCTCCTTGCGGATGGGTGATCCCGGCGGATTGTTACTGCTGTTATTCACATCCTCGCGTGATGAATAGAGCTAGTCAATACGGGCGGACCCGCGACACGGGCAGCGCCGGGTGGGCCGGAGGGGCTGCGGGAGCGGCGCGAGGAGGGGGCGGGCGGCGGCGCGTTCACCACCCCGCGCGGGCCCGCGCGCCCTTGACGCGCGCCGGTGGGCGGGGTGTTCAAACGGGGAACAGGCATGACGAACGGGCCCGAAAACGGCGCGAGCCGACCCACCCTAGTCACTCGGCGCATGTTCCGCCGGAAAATGCCCGAAGACTCACTCATCGCGCACACGTTGCGTAGCCTCCTCATCACTCAGCCGAACCGCAGGCGGGAGGGGAGCCACGGTGCCCGGAATCGACGAGTGCCTACTGGAGGCCATGCGGCTGCCCGGGGCCCGGGGAGCCGCACTGGTCGACTGGACCAGCGGGCTCGCCCTGGGCTCGGTCGGGGACTTCCCCGGCGGTGACCACGAGGCCGCGGCCGCCGAGGCCGCCGAGGTCGCCCGGCTCACGGCGGAGCAGCGGGCGTTCACGCCCGACCAGGGAGACGACGAGCGGGCGGACCCGCCGGTGGAGGACCTCATCATCAGCAACCGGGACAGCTACCACCTGCTGCGGTTCGTCTCGACGTCCTTCGACAGCAGCGTCTTCCTGCACGTGTGGCTGGGCCGGCCGGACGGCAATCTCGCACTGGCCCGGATCCGGCTGGGCGAGATGGCCGGACGGCTGGTGCTGGGATGACGCTCGTGGGGACGACACCGCAGGGCACCACCCCACCACCCCGGCTCCCGGTGCGCGAGAGATCGACGGCGCGGCACCGGGCGGGGGCCGGGCTCTCCCCGATGCTGAACCGGCTCGCCGCCGAGCGGGCCACCGGCGTCCTGGAGCGCGAGCGCGGCTCGCTCTATCTGGCCGAGGGCCGGGTGGTGCACGCCGAGAGCCCGCTCGCACCCGGCCTCGACGTGCTCCTGCTGACCCACGGCACCCTCGACCCCACCGTCTGGCGGGCCGCCGTGGAGCGCGCCGACCAGCGGTACGGCGCCGCCCGGCTGCTGCTCGACACCGGCCGGATCCCGCGCGGCGCCCTGGAGCTGTGCCACCTGGGCGCGCTGTACGACGCCGCGTACTTCGCGCTCGCCCCCAGCAGCACCCCCGGCCGCTTCGTCTACGGCACCGGGCACTGGCTCGGCCCGCTGCTGCCGGTGCCGGTGGACGCGCTGGAGCGCGAGACGGTGCGCCGCCGTGAGCTGCTGGACCGGGTGTGGCCCGACCCGCTGGCCGACGGCGCGCCGCTGCGGCGCACCGAGGCGGTGGCGGCGCCGCCCGCGACCGCCCGGCAGAGAGCGGTCCTGGCCCTGGTCAACGGCGTGCGTACGGCGTCGGACATCGCGCGGGAGCTGGGCCGGCAGGCGTTCCACACCTTGGTGGACGTCCGTCGGCTGGCCGCCGCGGGTCTGCTGACCGCGCTGCTGCCGCCGCCCCCGCCGGTGGCACCGGCGGCCGCCCATCCACCGCCGGGCATCTCGATGCCCCGCGTGAACGACCCCGACATCGGTCTGCTGAAGAGGCTCAGGGATGCGCTGGAGGCCCTTTGAGCGGCAGCGCCCGCGCGACGGGAGGAACGAACTGATGGCGGCCGAGCCGGACATCCTCGACGAGCTGCGCCGGCTGCGGGCCCGGGTGCCCCAGCTCACGGGTGCGCTCGTGGCCGGTGTGGACGGTCTCGTCCTCGCCCACGACACCCCCGGCGTGGAGCCGGAGGGGGTGGCGGCGCTGACCGCGGCCGCCCTCGCCGTCGCGGTGCGGCTGGCCGACACCACCGGCCAGGGCGACTTCCGCGAACTGCTGGTGCGGGGCGTCTACGGCTATGTCGCCACCTACTCGGCCGGCCACAGCGCGGTGCTGACCGTGCTCGCGCAGGACCGGGTCAACGTCGGCCGGCTGCACCTGGAGGGGCGCCGGGCCGCGGTCCGCGTCGGGGAGCTGGTCGACGCGCGGGAGGCGAGGGTGCGGGCGGCGAGGCCCGCGCTCGCACCGCCGCGCCCGCAGCCCCCCGCCAAGCCCCTCACCGTACGGACCAGATCGGCGCGCGGCACCAACGCGCGCACCACCACGGATAGTTGAGAAGAACCGAGGAGCAACCAGTCATGGCCAACACCGAAACCGCGCTGAAAGAGGCCCTCGCCACCATCGAGGGTGCCTCGGCGGCCGCGCTCGTCGACTACACCAGCGGGATGGCGCTGGGCACCCTGGGCGGCAGCAAGAGCTTCGACCTGAACGTCGCCGCGGCGGGCAACACCGATGTGGTGCGCGCCAAGATGCGCACCATGGAGCACCTCGGGCTGAAGGCGCAGATCGAGGACATCCTGATCACGCTGTCCGACCAGTACCACCTGATCCGGCTGATCAGCGGCCGGGGCGGCAACGGCCTCTTCCTCTACCTGGTGCTGGACGCCAAGCGGGCCAACCTGGCGATGGCCCGCCACCAGCTCCGCAAGATCGAGGAGGACCTGGAGGTCTGAGGACGTCCGGGCGCCGCCTCAGGCGTAGACGTCGGTGCGGCGGCGCGCCCCTCCCGGGGCCGCGTCGCCCGCGGCGACACCGGTGGTCCGGTAGCCCTTGACGGCCTTGCCCGCGGGGCGTCCGCCGAGGCGGTCCAGCCAGTCGACGCGCACCCACAGCAGCGCGTCCCCGGCCCGCTCCAGCCGGCCGATCCGGGCGGCCTTCAGCCGCAGCCCGGCGCCCCAGCCGGCGAGCAGCATGCCGCCGGCCGCGGGCACGGCGAAGGAGCTGCCCAGCGCGGCCGCCAGGGCGAGCAGCAGCCACCAGCGGTGGCCCCGCCGCCAGACGCGGACGGTGACCGCCCGGTCCTGGAGCACATCGCCCCGGCCGGCCCGGGCGGCCCCGCGCGCCAGCGCGGCGAAACGGCCCTGTCCGCGCACCGCCACCACGGCGGCCGTCACCAGGAACAGCGCGGCCCCGGCCAGCACCCCGATCCGGCGGCCGGTGAGCCCGGGCGGCAGCACCCCGACCCCGGCCGCGAACACCCCGGCCCACCACAGCGGCGCGGCTCCGGCCCGTACGACGACGGCCACCCGTGCCAGTCCCTGTCCCCCGCGCCCCTCACGCCCCGCGCGCTTTCCACGTGCCACTGTCCCGCCTCCTCGCCGTGTTCCCTGTCCTGTCGGGCGGGCAGGCTAGCGAGCGAAGGTGAGACGAGTCTGAGAACCGGGCCCGCCAGCCCCGCTATTCGACGAACAGCCCGCGCGCCGCGGCCCGTGCGTCGAACTCCTCCAGGCGGGCCTGCGCGTCGGGCAGGTCGTCGCACATCGCCTCCAGCAGCACCCGGCCCAGCAGCATCGGCGCGCACGCCGTGTCGAAGGCGAGCCCGGTGCCGACGGCGGCCGGGAGCAGCAGGTCGGAGACCTTGGCGACCGGGGCGAACGCCGAGTCGGCGACGGTGACCACGCTCAGCCCGGCCTCCTTGGCGTGGCCGAGGGTGTCCAGGACCTCGCGGGGGTGCCGGGGCAGCGCGAAGCAGAGCAGCGCGGTGGCGCCCGCGCGGACGGCGGCGTCGATCCGGTCCTGGACCATCGAGCCGCCCTCGTGCAGCAGCCGGACGTCCGGATGGACCTTGGCGGCGAAGTAGGCGAACCCGTACGCCTGGGAGGCGGCGGCGCGCAGGCCCAGCACGGGCAGCGGGCGGGAGGCGGCGAGCAGCCGGCCGGCCCGGCGCACCGGGCGCGGGTCGGCGAGCAGGTCGGCGAGGTGCCGCAGATTCTCGATCTCGGCCTCGACGGCCTGCTGGTACTCGTTGAACGACGCCGAGCCGGGGCTCTGTTCGACGGGCGCGACCTCGCGCAGATGCCTGCGCAGGGCGGGGTAGCCGTCGAAGCCGAGGGCGACCGCGAAGCGGGTCACGGAGGGCTGGCTGACCCCGGCCAGCTCGGCCAGCTCCACGCTGGACAGGAACGGCACGTCGGGGGCGCGGCGCACCATGCTGTGGGCGATGCGCCGCTGGGTCGGGGTCAGCCGGTGCCCCTCGAAGAGCGCCTGAAGCCGCCCCGCAGGTGTGTCCGCCACGCTCATGTCGCTCTCCGCGCTCATGCCCCGCTCCCCCTCCGGATGTCCCCGCCACCCTATTCACTCGGCAAGGAGTGTGCATGGGGTCATGCAGCCCGGATCCGACTGGGGGGCTACCCCCAGTGCGTCGGGTGTCCGCGCTCCCTACCGTGAGGGGCATGACGGGATGGGAGACCACGATGGACCGGCAGGACAGCGACCTGAAGAAGGAACTCGACGCCACCCTGCACGCCCGCAGGGAGCTGGGCGAGGAGTACGAGTCCGCGCTGGTCGACTCGTTCCTGGAGAAGGTCGACCAGCGCATCGACGGCGCGGTGGAGCGGCGGGTGCGCCGTCAGCTCGCCGAACGGCAGATGGTGGCGGCCCGGGACTCCCGTTCGCCCGGGGACCGGGACTCGTGGGGCGAGCGCTTCGGCTTCGGCATCGTCTCGCTGGTGCTGGCGATCCCGCTGTCGGCGATCGGCGCGGGCACCGGGAAGCTGCCCGGCCTGATCGTGTCCTGGCTGGGCATCGTCGGCGTGAACGTGGTGCAGGCGGTCCGCGCCAACCCGGGCGCCTTCGGGCGCCGGCGCCGTGCGGCGAAGGACAGCGACTGGGAGGACTGACCTCCCGCGGGAGAACACCCGCCGGGAACGCCGGGAACGCCGGAAATGCCGGGAGAAGTGTGTCGCGGGGACCGCCGCACCCCCGTTGCCGGGGGGCGGGACGACGGCGGTCCCCGCGTGGGACGCGGGCCGGGTCAGGCCGGGCTTGCGCGCCCTTGGCGCCTGTGGAGGTCCGGGAGCCGCTCCGGAGGTCCGTGACGCCGTTCGGTTTGCCGGCCGGGGCGGGGAGCCGCTCCCGCCCTGCCGACATCCACCAATCTGCCGGACGCGTGTTAAGCGTGTGCTGCGCGGACGTGACACGCTCGTACCACTTCCGCGAAGTCCACCTTTTCGGTCGGCAAACGGAAGTTCCGCTCCCGTCGGCGCGGTTCACCGAAGGTTTCCCCGGGGTTTCCCCGTGCGGACCGGGGAAACCCCGTTCCCCCTACTTGCCGCCCTTGGCCAGGAAGGCCAGCAGGTCCTGGCGGCTGACGACCCCGGTGGGCTTGCCCTCGACGAGGACGATCGCCGCGTCCGCGGTGCCGAGCACCGACATCAGGTCGCCGACCGGCTCACCGGAGCCGACCTGCGGCAGCGGGGCCGACATGTGCTTCTCCAGCGGGTCGGAGAGGGAGGCGCGCTGGGTGAAGAGCGCGTCCAGCAGCTCCCGCTCCACGACCGACCCGACGACCTCGGCGGCCATCACGTCCGGGTGACCGGCGCCGGGCTTCACGATCGGCATCTGCGAGACGCCGTACTCGCGCAGCACCTCGATGGCCTGGCCGACCGTCTCGTCCGGGTGCATGTGGACGAGGGACGGGATCGCGCCGTGCTCCTTGTCGTTCAGGACGTCGGCGACGCGGGCGCTGGGGCCCTGGTCCTCCAGGAAGCCGTAGTCGGCCATCCACTCGTCGTTGAAGATCTTGGAGAGGTAGCCGCGGCCGCTGTCCGGCAGCAGCACGACGACGACGTCGTCCGGGCCGAGCCGCTCGGCGACCCGCAGCGCCGCCACCACGGCCATGCCGCAGGAGCCGCCGACCAGCAGGCCCTCCTCCTTGGCCAGGCGGCGGGTCATCTGGAAGGAGTCCTTGTCGGACACCGGCACGATCTCGTCGGCGACGGTCCGGTCGTAGGCGGTCGGCCAGAAGTCCTCGCCGACGCCCTCGACCAGGTACGGCCGGCCGGAGCCGCCGGAGTACACCGAGCCCTCCGGGTCGGCGCCGATGACCTGGACGGCGCCCTCGCTGGCGTCCTTCAGATAGCGGCCGGTGCCGGAGATGGTGCCGCCGGTGCCCACGCCCGCGACGAAGTGGGTGATCTTCCCCTCCGTCTGCTCCCACAGCTCGGGGCCGGTCGAGTGGTAGTGGGAGAGCGGGTTGTTGGGGTTGGAGTACTGGTCGGGCTTCCAGGCGCCCGGCGTCTCACGGACCAGCCGGTCGGAGACGTTGTAGTAGGAGTCCGGGTGCTCGGGGTCCACGGCGGTCGGGCAGACGACGACCTCGGCGCCGTACGCGCGCAGCACGTTGATCTTGTCGGTGCTCACCTTGTCGGGGCACACGAAGATGCACTTGTACCCCTTCTGCTGCGCCACGATGGCGAGGCCCACGCCGGTGTTGCCGCTGGTCGGCTCGACGATCGTGCCGCCCGGCTTCAGCTCCCCGCTCTTCTCGGCGGCCTCGATCATGCGCAGGGCGATGCGGTCCTTCACGGATCCGCCCGGGTTGAAGTACTCCACCTTGGCCAGAACGGTCGCCTGGATGCCCTGGGTCACGTTGTTGAGCTTCACCAGCGGGGTGTTGCCGACGAGACTGATCATCGAGTCGTGGAATTGCACCGTTGTCTCCGGTTGCTTGCAAAAACAGTGGTCGTAGTGGTTACGCCAGGGTACGGCCCGGCGTGCGGGTTCACTCGCCGTCGAGATTGGCCGACGGTCCGTACGGGGCAAGGAGTGGGTGTACGGACACGAGGAGGTGGCGTCGAGGCATGACGAGCATGTCGAGGGCGAGGGTGGCCCGGCGGATCGCGGCCGGCGCGGCCTACGGCGGTGGCGGCGTCGGTCTGGCCGGGGCGGCCGCCGTGGGGCTGCTGCTGGCGGAGGCGCGGCTGGCCCGCCGCCATGTGAACGGCAACGGCGAGCAGGCGCGGGTCCCGCGCGCGGAGGGCCGCTACGGCCGCACGTACGACGCACCCGGCACCCCCGGCGCGGACCCGCTGCGGCTGGCGCTGCTGGGCGACTCCACGGCCGCGGGGCAGGGGGTGCGCCGCTCGGGGCAGACGCCGGGCGCGCTGCTGGCGTCGGGGCTCGCGGCGGTGGCGGAACGCCCGGTGGAGCTGCGCAACGTGGCCCTGCCGGGGGCCCAGTCGGACGATCTGGACCGGCAGGTGGCGCTGATCGTCGGGGATCCGGGCGGCCGGGTGCCCGACATCTGCGTGATCATGATCGGCGCGAACGACGTCACCCACCGGATGCCGCCGACCCGCTCGGTGCGCCATCTGTCGGCCGCGGTACGGCGGCTGCGCACGGCCGGTGCCGAGGTGGTGGTGGGCACCTGTCCCGACCTGGGCACGATCGAGCCGGTACCGCAGCCGCTGCGCTGGCTGGCGCGCCGGGCCTCCCGTCAGCTCGCGGCGGCGCAGACGATCGGGGTGGTCGAGCAGGGCGGGCGCACGGTGTCGCTGGGCGATCTGCTGGGGCCGGAGTTCGAGGCGAACCCGCGCGAGCTGTTCGGCCCGGACCACTACCACCCGTCCGCCGAGGGCTACGCCACGGCGGCCATGGCGGTCCTGCCGACGCTGTGCGCCGCGCTGGGGCTGTGGCCGGCCGAGGAGGAGCGGCCGGACGCCGCGCGCCGGGAGGGCTTCCTGCCGGTGGCCCGGGCGGCGGCGGAGGCGGCCTCGGAGGCCGGTACGGAGGTCGCGGCGGCGATGCCGACGGGCCCGCGCGGTCCCTGGGCGCTGCTCAAGCGGCGGCGCAGGCGGCGGGTCGCCGAGGCGGAGCCGGCGCCGGCGTCCCCCACCAGCCCGTCGGGGGTCTGACACCGGCCCCCGCCCGGCGGGAGCCCGACCGAGAAAAAAGCAAGCGCTTGGAAAGTGCGGCCAGGGTCACACCCCCATCACCGTGACCCTGGCCATACGGACCGGTAACTTCCCACTCAGCCCTGCCCGGAAGTTCCTCCGACGCCACCATCCGCACGCCAACATCCGCAAGCCACTGGAGCCGTGATGCCCGAAGCCGTCATCGTCTCGACCGCCCGCTCCCCCATCGGCCGCGCCGTCAAGGGCTCGCTGAAGGACCTGCGCCCGGACGACCTCACCGCCACGATCATCCAGGCCGCCCTGGCGAAGATCCCCGAGCTGGACCCGCGGGAGATCGACGACCTGATGCTCGGCTGCGGTCTGCCCGGCGGCGAGCAGGGCTACAACCTGGGCCGGATCGTCGCGGTGCGGATGGGCATGGACCATCTGCCCGGCTGCACGATCACCCGCTACTGTTCCTCGTCCCTCCAGACCAGCCGCATGGCGCTGCACGCCATCAAGGCCGGCGAGGGCGACGTCTTCATCTCGGCCGGCGTCGAGACGGTCTCCCGGTTCGCCAAGGGCAGCTCCGACGGCCTCCCGGACACCACCAACCCGCTCTTCGACGAGGCCCAGGCCCGCACCGCCGCCACCGCCGCGTCCGAGGGCTCCACCTGGCACGACCCGCGCGAGGACGGCCTGCTCCCCGACCCCTACATCGCGATGGGCCAGACCGCGGAGAACCTGGCCCGCGCCAAGGGCGTCACCCGCCAGGACATGGACGAGTTCGCCGTCCGCTCCCAGAACCTCGCCGAGGAAGCCATCAAGAACGGCTTCTGGGAGCGCGAGATCACCCCGGTGACCCTCCCGGACGGCACGGTCGTCGCCAAGGACGACGGCCCGCGCGCCGGCGTCACCCTGGAGGCCGTGCAGGGCCTCAAGCCGGTCTTCCGCCCCGACGGCCTCGTGACCGCCGGCAACTGCTGCCCGCTGAACGACGGCGCCGCCGCGGTCGTCGTCATGTCCGACACCAAGGCCCGCGAGCTGGGCCTCACCCCGCTCGCCCGGATCGTGTCGACCGGTGTCTCCGGCCTCTCCCCCGAGATCATGGGCCTCGGCCCGGTCGAGGCGTCCCAGCAGGCGCTGCGCCGCGCCGGTCTCACCATCGACGACATCGACCTGGTCGAGATCAACGAGGCGTTCGCCGCGCAGGTGATCCCCTCCTACCGCGACCTCGGCATCGACCTCGACAAGCTGAACGTCAACGGCGGCGCCATCGCCGTCGGCCACCCCTTCGGCATGACGGGCGCCCGCATCACCGGCACGCTCATCAACTCCCTCCAGTTCCACGACAAGCAGTTCGGTCTGGAGACGATGTGCGTGGGCGGCGGCCAGGGCATGGCGATGGTGATCGAGCGCCTGAGCTGAACAGGCCCTCTGCGTAACCGTTTCAGCACCATCCGTCACGCAACGGCCCGGAGTTCGGGAAGCACCTGAACTCCGGGCCGTTCCGTGATCCAATCTCCCCCAGGATGTGACCTATCTCCCTCGGAAGGGGATTTACGCAGCTCAGCGCCGTTCAGCACCTAACCCCAGACCCAAGGACCTGTCCGTTTCGTGACGTTACGCACTGACAGAGGGATAGTCCGCCCTTCAAGCTGATGTAGGAAGTCGGGGGTCGACTTTGAACCGGGAGTACGTCAGTGAGCGCCATGCAGATCGCCTTGCTGGTCACCACGGCCGCGACGGGCGCCGTGGGAGTCGCCGTCCTGCGCACCCTGTTGCAGTTGCGCCGGCAGGTCGCCGCCCTGCACACCCAGCTCGCCGAGAACCACGCCGCGCAGACGCGCGGATTCGTTCCGGCGGCCCGGGCCACGAGCGACACCGCCGAGATACGCGCGGCCGTGACCGAGGCCCTCGCCGAGGAGCGGGAGCGGGAACTCGCCGAGGCCCGCGCCTTCTGGGCGGCCCAGGAGGCGCGTGACGCCTCCGACGCCCCCACGCTGCTGGGGCTGCCGGACAGTGAGCTGTTCCTGCCCCGCCAGGCCGACTTCGTGGGCATGGAGCCGCTGGAGCCGGTCGCCGAGCCGGGCGCGGACGCCGACGAGTTCGCCGGGGAGTCCGCCGAACTGGCCGCGGCCCGCCGCCGGCACCCGTCCCACCCGGACTTCGTCCCGGTCCAGTCGCCGATCGTGAACGACCACGAGCGCACCGTGACCACCCTGGAGGAGCTGGCCGCCTCCCAGGTCCGGCTGACCGACGTCCGCCCGGGTCCGCTCGGCACCCTCGACGTCTATGTCTTCGCCGACGGCACCACCCTGTGCATGACCCCGGGGCACCGGGAGACCGCCGAGCGGCTCTCCGCGGCCCTGTCGGCCGGCGAGACGCCGTTCCTCCTCGGCGGCTCCGGCATCTCGGGTGCCTACACCCTGACCTTCGCCTGCGGCGAGGAGAACATCTACATCCTGGCGGACCGCGTCATCGCCTCGCTCTGAGCCGGACCGCGTCAGACCCCGGCCCGCTTGCGGGCCTCCTCCACCAGCCGCACCGCCTCCTCCACCTGGCCCTCGTCGTCGAGCACGAGGGCCAAGTCGTGTGCGGCCACGGTGATTTGGTCGGCGGCGGCGAACATCCCGGCGTCCGGCATCTCGCGCGGCTCCGCCGCCGGTTCCTCGATGGACTGCGCCCACCGGGCCAACTGCCGGGCCAGCGCCAGCGCCTCGGCGGCGGCGCCCCGCTGGAGGCGGCTCTGCGGGGCCGCTCTCAGACGATCGGCGAAGTGATCCACCGCACGGGTCAGGGACGTCGTATCAGCCACGCGGTGAGCGTACGCGCCGTACCCGCACTGTTGCCAACGGACGAACACTCAGGCACGGTGACCTGAAGGACCGGCTTACATCCCCTTTGCCACCGGAGGCGCCGATGTCCCATGTCCTCTCCGAGGAGACCCATCGCAACCTGCTCGCCCGCATCCCGCACTGCACCGGTCGTGAAGTCTCCGACTGGCTGCGCACCATCGGCGACGGCCCCGCTCTCCGCTTCGAGGAGAAGGTCAGTTGGCTCCGCCACGAACACAACCTCGCCTACGGCCACGCGAAGGCGCTCATCCACGAGTACGACCTGAGGAGGGCCGCGCGCAAACTCCTCTAGCGCGCACACGACGAAGGGCCCCGGGAAGAACCCCGGGGCCCTGTCACGCCGGACACGGTCCGGCGGCCGTCGCTCAGTCGCTGTTCAGGATCGACAGGAGCCGCAGGAACTCCATGTAGATCCACACCAGCGTCAGCGTGAGGCCGAAGGCGGCGAGCCAGGCCTCCTCGCGCGGGGCGCCGTAGGCGATGCCGTCCTCGACCTGCTTGAAGTCGAGGGCGAGGAAGCACGCGCCGAGGATGATGCCGATGATGCCGAAGACGATGCCGAGACCGCCGCTGCGGAAGCCGAGGCCGTCACCGCCGCCGAAGACGGTGAACAGCAGGTTCACGGCCATCAGCAGGACGAAGCCGAGCGCGGCCGCCATCACGAAGCCGTAGAAGCGGCGGTTGACGCGGATCCAGCCCGCCTTGTACGCCACCAGCACACCGCCGAAGACGGCCATGGTGCCGAGCACCGCCTGGGCGACCACGCCGTTGGCGATGTAGGTGGAGACCGCGGCCGAGATCACGCCGAGGAAGACGCCCTCGAGGGCGGCGTACGACAGGATCAGCGCGGGCGACGGGCGGCGCTTGAAGGACTGGACGAGGGCGAGCACCATCGCGACCAGGCCGGCGCCGACGGCGATGCCGTAGGACTTGCCGAGGTTGGCCTCGTCGACCGGCAGCAGCACCCAGGACAGGACCGCCGTGAGCACCACGGTGCCGAGCGTGGTCGCGGTGCGCGCGACGACGTCGTCCATGGTCATGGCGCCGGTGGTGGCCGGGGCCTGCGGCGGGGCACCCTGGAGGCCCTGCTGGGCGTAAGGGTTCTGCGCGTAGGGGTTGCCGCCCTGCTGCGCGTACGGGTTGGCCTGCGTGCCGACAGCGGGTCCCCCGGCCTGCGGCGTCGCGTTGAAGCCCGCGTAGCCGTTGTCGCGGCTGAACCCCCGTCGCGAGAAGACCGGGTTTCTGCTCTCCATTTCACTCCTCCATGGCCACCCGTTGTGGCCTTGGCCTCAAGGGTAATGGGTAGGCAAAGGATTGACCCTAGTGCTTGAGGAGGATCTTTCCCTTCGTGCTGCGCAACACGCTACGCGGCGTCGTGATTCCCACCACGGCGGTACGGCATTCATGACCAACCTGCGACCTGGCCGGAACCGCTCGGAGACCGGCCGGCACAAGGGGTGTCCGGTCATCCGAACGGGAAGCCGGTGTACGCCTCCGCGAGGTCCGTCTCGGCGGCCCGGCAGGAGGCGATCCGCTCCAGCCGGGCGAGCTGGATCCGGTCCTCGAAGGGGGTGGCGCCGGGGGCCCGGTGCAGCAGGCCCGTCATGTCGTAGGAGAACCGCTCGGCCTGCCAGACCCGGCGCAGACAGGTCGCGGAGTAGGCGTCCAGAAGGGTGGCCGAGCCGGTGTCCCGCTCGTGGACCAGTGCCCGCGCGAGCGTCACGACGTCGCCGACGGCCAGGTTGAGCCCCTTGGCGCCGGTGGGCGGGACGATGTGCGCGGCGTCCCCGGCCAGGAAGAGCCGGCCGTGGCGCATCGGCTCGTGGACGTAGGAGCGCATGGGCGTGACGGACTTCTGCGTGACCGGGCCGCGCTCCAGCGTCCAGCCGTCGCCGGTCTCGAAGCGCCGCGTCAGCTCGTCCCAGATCTCCTCGTCGGCCCACTCCCCGGCGTCGGTGCCCTCGGGGACCTGGAGGTAAAGGCGGGAGACCGAGGGGGAGCGCATGGACAGCAGGGCGAAGCCGCGGTCGTGGCGGGCGTAGACCAGCTCGTGGTGCGAGGGCGGGGCGTCGGCGAGGATGCCGAGCCAGCCGTAGGGGTACGTCCGTTCGAAGACGCGGGCCGATCCGGCGGGGACCGCGCGCCGGGCGACGCCCCAGAAGCCGTCGCAGCCGACCACGTAGTCGCACTCCAGGACGTCCTCCGTGCCGCCCTGCCGGAAGCGGACGCGCGGCCGGTCCGTGGCGGCGTCCTCGACGGCGAGCGCCGGCGCCTCGAAGAGCAGCGGGCCGCCCTCGGCGAGCTGGAGCGCGATCAGGTCCTTGCACACCTCCGTCTGGGCGTACACCCACACCGACCGGCCGCCGGTGAGCCCGGGGAAGTCGACGCGGTGCCGCCGCCGGGCGAACCGTAACTCGATCCCGTCGTGCCGCAGCCCCTCACGGTCCAGCCGCTCCCCGGCCCCGGCCGCCCGCAGCACGTCCACGGTGCCCTGCTCCAGGATCCCGGCGCGCTGCCGCCCCTCGACATGGCCGCGGTCCCGGCCCTCCAGCACGACCGAGGCGATCCCGGCGGTGTGCAGCAGCCTGGCGAGAAGCAGCCCTGCGGGGCCGGCCCCGATGATGCCGACGGTGGTGCGCATCGGACGTTCCCTTCGAGCGGTGACACGGCTTCGGTGACATGAGGGACGACGTGAGGGGTGACGTGATTTCGGTGACGTGGTTCACATCATGAAGGCGTCGGCGAAGGGGGACTCGGTGACCGGCCGTTCTCGCAGGTCACCGCATGTGACCGAGGTAGTGCCCGGAGCCGGACTTGAACCGGCACGCCCGCGAAGGGGCAGCGAGGTTTAAGCTCGCCGTGTCTGCATTCCACCATCCGGGCAGGCCATGGGCTCCGCATCGAGGTTCCGAGCCTATCGGGGAGCGTCCCCCGAACAGCCGAAGAACTGGCCCGATGTTGTCTTATTTTATTGACGTCTGAGGGAGCATCAGCACCTGGAACACGCCATCCGCACTTGCCAGTAGCCTCGCGCGCGATCGGCACCCATGTATGCGGAATGACGGAATTTCACCGTACGAACGAGGGTGCTCCACCGGTTCTTGACGAACGGTCAGTTCGGACGCGCCTCAGGGGCCCCTGTCATCCCCAGGTATGACCCCGGGGGCCGTGGTCCGACCCGAGTCTGCCTTCGGAACCGGAACAGCGGCTGACTACAACGCGGCGCGCGGACGGAACGATGGTTCGAGTCCCGCACACAGACCGTCGTACGGGCAGTCGTCCCGACAGGAGCCCTCACCCGTGACCACCATGCCCCTCTCCGACCGGTCCACCGCCGTGGCCGCCCGTGCCACGGAGCTGTCGAAGATCTACGGTCAGGGCGAGACCCAGGTGGTCGCCCTGGACCGGGTCTCCGTCGACTTCCGGCAGGCCGAGTTCACCGCGATCATGGGCCCCTCCGGGTCCGGCAAGTCCACCCTGATGCACTGCGTCGCCGGCCTGGACACCTTCTCCTCCGGTTCCGTGCGCATCGGCGACACCGAACTCGGCTCGCTCAAGGACAAGCAGCTCACCAAGTTGCGCCGGGACAAGATCGGTTTCATCTTCCAGGCGTTCAACCTGCTGCCGACCCTGACCGCCCTGGAGAACATCACGCTCCCGATGGACATCGCGGGCCGCAAGCCGGACAGGGCCTGGCTGGACGACGTGATCTCCATGATCGGGCTGTCCGGACGCCTCGGCCACCGGCCCGCCCAGTTGTCCGGCGGCCAGCAGCAGCGGGTCGCCGTGGCCCGCGCCCTGGCCTCCCGGCCGGACATCATCTTCGGCGACGAGCCGACCGGAAACCTCGACTCCCGCTCCGGCGCCGAGGTGCTGGGCTTCCTGCGCAACTCGGTGCGCGACCTCGGCCAGACCGTCGTCATGGTGACCCACGACCCGGTGGCGGCGGCGTACGCGGACCGCGTGATCTTCCTCGCGGACGGCCGGATCGTCGACGAGGTGTACGAGCCGACCGCCGACTCGGTCCTCGACCGGATGAAGCAGTTCGACTCCAAGGGCCGCACAAGCTGACCCCCGTCCGGGACCGACAGGACTGAGAAAACCACCATGTTCCGCACCGCCTTGCGCAATGTCACCGCGCACAAGGCCCGGCTCCTGATGACCGTCCTCGCCGTGATGCTCGGCGTGGCCTTCGTGTCCGGGACCCTGGTCTTCACCAACACCCTCTCCAACGCCCTCCAGAACAGCTCCGCCAAGGGCTTCGGCCAGGTCGACGTCGCCGTCACCGCGAAGGCCCAGGAGGACGTCGGCGACCGGATCGTCAAGACGCCCGAACTGACCGAGGCCCTGCGCGAGCGCAGCGCGAAGGTGCCGGGCGCCGCCTCCGCCGTCGGCGTCGTCACCGGCTTCACCGCCATCGCCGACCGGGACGGCAAGCTCGTCGGCGGCGGCTTCCAGTCCCAGGGCGGCAACTACTGGGGCACCGACGACCCGCGGTACCCGATGGAGAAGGGCAAGGCCCCGCACGGCGCGCACGAGGTCGCCATCGACACCGAGACCGCCCGCCGGGCCGGGTACGAGGTCGGCGACACCGTCCGGATCTCGGTCGACGGCCCCGTCCTCACCCCGAGGATCACCGGCGTCTTCCGCACGGACGACGGCAATGTCGCGGCCGGCGGCAGCCTCGCCCTGTTCGACACCCCGACCGCCCAGAAGCTGTTCGGCAAGACCGGCACCTACGACGAGATCGACGTCAAGGCCGCCGCCGGCACCTCGCAGACCGCGCTGAAGTCCGCCCTGGACGCGGCCCTGCCCAAGGGCGAGGTCGAGACCACCACCGCGCAGCGTCTGGCCGACGACCAGGCGGAGATGATCTCCTCCTCGATGAGCGGGCTGAAGCAGGGCCTGCTGGTCTTCGCCGGGATCGCGCTCTTCGTCGGCACCTTCATCATCGCCAACACCTTCACCATGCTGGTCGCCCAGCGCACCAGGGAACTGGCGCTGCTGCGGGCCGTCGGCGCCTCGCGCCGCCAGGTGACGCGGTCGGTGCTGATCGAGGCGCTGGTGGTCGGCGCGGTGGCGGGCGGCACGGGTCTGGTGGCCGGTATCGGCATCGGCGCCGGGCTGCGCTCGCTGATGAACACGCTCGGCGCGACCGTCCCCGACGGACCGCTGGTCGTCTCGCCCGGCACGGTCGCCACCTCGCTGGTGGTGGGCGTCGTCATCACCATGCTGGCCGCCTGGCTGCCCGGCCGCCGGGCCGCGAAGATCCCGCCGGTCGCCGCGATGAACAGCGTGCACGCCAAGGCGACCACCAAGTCCCTGGTGCTGCGCAACACGCTCGGCGCGCTGTTCTCGGCGGCGGGTGTCGCCGTGGTCCTGGCCGCGACGACGATGGACGGCTCCGACGGCCAGGCCCCCATGGGGATCGGCGCGGTCCTGCTGATCATCGGTGTGTTCATCCTGACCCCGCTGCTGTCCCGTCCGCTGATCGCGGCCGCCGCGCCCGCCCTCCGGGTCTTCGGGATCTCCGGCAAGCTGGCCCGCCAGAACTCGGTGCGCAACCCGCGCCGTACGGCCGCCACGGCGTCCGCGCTGATGATCGGCCTCACCCTGATCACCGGGATGACGGTGATGGCGGGCAGCCTCCAGAAGTCCATCGACAAGATGGCGTCCGCCGCGATCCGCGCCGACTACATCGTGTCCATGGCCAACGGCAACACGCTCTCCCCCGATGTCGAGGAGAAGCTGCGGGCCACCGACGGGGTGACCGCCCTGAGCCCGCTGCGCAATGCACCCGCGCGCATCGGCGGGACGACCGAGTACCTCACCGGCGTCACGCCCGCGATCGGCGAGCTGACCGACCTGAAGGTCGAGGACGGCACGTTCGCGGTCGGCGGCACCAAGGTCGTCGTCGACCGGGACACCGCGAAGGACCACGGCTGGAAGGCCGGTTCCGCCTTCACCGCCGCCTACGAGGACGGCGAGAAGCAGAAGCTGACGGTCGCCGGGGTCTACGAGGGCAACGAGCTGATCCGGGGCATCATGCTGGACGCCTCGGTGCTCGCCCCGCACCAGGAGGACCCGACCGACATGCAGGTCATGGTCAAGACCTCCGGCGGCGCGTCGGACGCGGCCAAGGACCGGCTGGAGAAGGCCCTCGGCTCCAACCCGGCCATCAAGGTGCAGAGCAAGCAGGACCTGTCCGACGAGATCGCGCAGATGTTCACGCTGATGCTGAACATGCTCTACGGGCTGCTCGCGATGGCCGTGATCGTGGCCGTGCTCGGCGTGATCAACACGCTGGCGATGTCCGTGTTCGAGCGTTCGCAGGAGATCGGCATGCTGCGGGCGATCGGTCTGGACCGGCGGGCGGTCAAGCGGATGGTCCGGCTCGAATCACTGGTCATCTCGCTCTTCGGCGGGGTGCTCGGCATCGGCCTGGGCGTGTTCTTCGGCTGGGCGGCCGGTGAACTGCTCGGCACCAGGATGGCCACCTACGAGCTGGTCCTGCCCTGGGACCGGATGGCCCTCTTCCTGCTGCTGGCCGCCGGGGTGGGTGTCCTGGCCGCGCTCTGGCCGGCCCGGCGGGCGGCCCGGCTGAACATGCTGGCGGCGATCAAGTCGGAGTAGGCGGCCGTCGAGAAGGGGGTCGAGCAGGAGGGGGTCCCGTCGCCGTACGCGACGGGACCCCCTCGCCGTGTCAGGGCGTCTCCTGCCAGGCGCGGGCCCGCAGGGGCATCCCGGAGGTGCCGGACTCCGGGGCGCGGACGGCCAGGACCTGGTTGACGCCGATCCGGTTGCGTTCGAAGGCGACGGCGCTGGCGGCCATGTAGAGCCGCCAGACCCGGGCCCGGCCCGGCGAGGTCAGACGGACGGCGCGGGCCCAGTCGGCCTCCAGCCGGGCCACCCAGTGCCGCAGGGTGAGGGCGTAGTGCTCGCGGAGCGCCTCGACGTCACGCACTTCGAACCCGGCGCGTTCGAGCAGGGTGACGGTGGTGCCGAGGGGGGCCAGCTCACCGTCCGGGAAGACATAGGCGTCGATGAACTCGTCGACGTGGTAGGCCGTCTCGTCGCGTTCGGGGCGGCGGGCGATCTGGTGGTTGAGCAGCCGGCCGCCGGGGGCGAGCAGCGCGTACAGGTCGCTGGCGTAGGCGAGGTACTTCTCGGCGCCGACGTGCTCGGCCATCCCGATCGAGGAGATCGCGTCGTAGGGTCCGTCGCCGACGTCCCGGTAGTCCTGCACCCTGATCTCCACCCGGTCGGTGAGACCGGCGTCGGCGACGCGTTTACGGGCGTAGGCGGCCTGTTCGCGGGAGAGGGTGATGCCGACGACGGACGCGCCGTGCTCGCGGGCCGCGTGGATCGCCAGCGAGCCCCAGCCGCAGCCGACGTCGAGGAGTCGCTGACCGGGAGTCAGGGCGAGTTTGCGGCAGACGAGTTCGAGCTTGTCGTCCTGGGCCCGTTCGAGGCCGGCGCCGGGGTCCGGCCAGTAGGCGCACGAGTACACCATCGACGGGCCGAGGACGATCTCGTAGAAGTCGTTGCCGACGTCGTAGTGGTGGCTGATGGCCCGGTGGTCGGTGCGGCGGGTGTGGAGGTGGCCACGGCGGCGGACCTCCTCGCGGGGCGGGGCGGGCGGGACCGGGGGCCCGGCGAGTCTCAGCAGACCGCGGGCCGCCGACCGGAACTGCGGGTCGCGCAGGGCGCGGGCGAGCGTACGGGCGTCCTCGCCGCGTTCCCAGAAGAGGCCGGAGAGCAGGTCGAGGGCGGTGTAGAGGTCGCCGTCGACGTCGACCTCCCCGGCGACCCAGGCGCGGGCGAGGCCCAGTTCGCCGGGCTTGAACAGCAGTCGGCGCAGGGCTCTTCGGTGGTGGACGACGAGGGTGGGCGCGTCGGGAGGGCCGGCCTGCGAACCGTCCCAGGCGCGGACGCGCACCGGGAGCGGGGCCCCCAGAAGCTGTTCGGCGAGAGTGTGGAGCCGCGACGCGGCATCGGCCATGGAGCACACCTCCGTGACGGTGATCCCGGACTGTCCTGACTCCACGTAAACACCTGAGGGGCGCCCTCGCAGTCCCCCACGCGCGTCATGACTGGGCAAACCCGCGGCACGGCGGCGGGAGGGCGGGCGGGACGGCGGCCGGACGGCGGCCGCACGGTGGCCGGGGGAACGCCGAAGGGGCCGCCCGCACCACGGATGGCGGGCGGCCCCTTCGGGGCGTGCTGTGCGTGTCCGGCTCGGATGACCCGAGGTCAGGACGCCTTGGCCTTCTCGGACTCGGGCTTGGCGGCGACCGGGGCCGGAGCCGGCTTGGCGGCCTCGTAGAACTCCTCGCGCGGGGACTCCAGGGCGCCGAGGGCGACCACCTCGCGCTTGAGGAACATGCCGAGGGTCCAGTCGGCGAAGACGCGGATCTTGCGGTTCCACGTCGGCATCGCCAGGCCGTGGTAGCCACGGTGCATGTACCAGGCGAGACGGCCCTTGAGCTTGATCTTCATCTTGCCCATGACGATCATCGCGACGCCCTTGTGGAGGCCGAGGCCCGCCACCGCGCCCTTGTTGGAGTGCGCGTACTCCTTCTGCGGGAAGCCCCGCATGCCGGCCACGACGTTGTCGCCGAGGACCTTGGCCTGGCGCAGCGCGTGCTGGGCGTTCGGCGGGCACCAGGCGTTCTCGACACCGGCCTTGCGGGCGGCGAGGTCCGGGACCTGGGCGTTGTCGCCGGCGGCCCAGATGTAGTCGGTGCCCTGGACCTGGAGGGTCGGGGCGGTGTCGACGTGACCGCGAGGGCCGAGCGGGAGGCCGTAACGGGCGAGGACCGGGTTCGGCTTGACGCCGGCCGTCCACACGATCGTGTTGGAGTCGACCTCCAGGCCGTTCTTCAGCACGACGTGGCCGTCGACGCAGGAGTCCATCGAGGTGGAGAGGTAGATCTCCACGCCGCGGCTCTCCAGGTGCTCCTTGCCGTACTGGCCGAGCTTGGGGCCGACCTCGGGGAGGATCTTGTCCGCGGCGTCGACGAGGATGAAGCGCATGTCCTCGCGGGACACCGTCTTGTAGTACTTGGCCGCGTCCCGGGCCAGGTCCTCGACCTCACCGATGGTCTCCGCGCCGGCGAAGCCGCCGCCGATGAAGACGAAGGTCAGCGCCTTGCGGCGGATCTCCTCGTCGGTGGTGGAGTCGGCCTTGTCGAGCTGCTCGAGGACGTGGTTGCGCAGGCCGATGGCCTCCTCGACGCCCTTCATACCGATGCCCTGCTCGGCGAGGCCGGGGATCGGGAAGGTGCGGGAGACCGCGCCGAGCGCGATGACCAGGTAGTCGAAGGGCAGCTCGTACGCCTCGCCGACCAGCGGGGCGATCGTGGCGACCTTGCGGTCCTGGTCGATGGTGGTGACCCGGCCGGTGAGGACCTCCGCCTTGGGCAGCACGCGTCGCAGCGGGACGACGACATGGCGCGGGGAGATGTTGCCGGCGGCGGTTTCGGGGAGGAAGGGCTGGTAGGTCATGTACGACCGGGGGTCGACGACCGTGACGGTCGCCTCGCCGTAGCGCATCTTCTTGAGAATGCGCCGAGCTGCGTACAGGCCTACGTACCCACCGCCTACTACGAGGATCCTGGGACGCTCCGTGGTGCTCATGCCATCGAGTATCCACCCGCCGGAGGGGGGTCGCTCGTGCGCCCCTTCACAAGCTTCGGGAGGGTGTGTGCTATCCTCCGCGGCCCGCGTGATCCACATCATGGCGCGATGCGGGAACCAGCGTGTAGGGCGGGGCGTTGTCAATGCCCCGTGAGCTGCCTCTCCGGGCCCGAACGGCCCCCGTGAGCACCCCGGAACACCCCCGCGCGAGCCCCCCGCGAAACCTCCCCGCGCGCCTCTTTTGAACACGTTCACACGGGGGTTGACCCCTCGGAAGGGCCAACCGGCCCTTCTCCACCCTCCGACAGGGCCGAATTCCTTGTGAAGAACTTCACGAACTTTCCCGGAGGGTCGCCAGGAAGGCCCCCCGAAGGCCCCCTGGAGCCCGCTCAAACGCGCTTACGGCCTGCTCAGCAGAGTGCGGGCAACGCCTGGCGGCGTGTACACGTGAGTGCGTACACTCGATCCATGAGCGACCACACCGTGACCGTCAGGGAAGCTCGCGCACACCTGGCCGAACACATCAACAGGGCCGAGGAAGGCACTCCGACCGTCATCACGCGCAACGGCGCCCCCGTGGCCGCGGTCGTGCCGATCGCCGACTTCGAGGCACTGGAGGAGGCGGCAGACGTGCTGCTGGCCCGCGAGGCGGAGGCGGTCCTGGCCGAGGGCGGGCCCACCGTCTCGATGGCCGAACTCCTGGCGGACCTGTTCAGCGAGCGCGGTGAGGGCGCGGTGTGAAGTTCCGGTTCACTATGGCGGCGCAGCGGCAACTCCGGTCCATCAGCCGCCCCGACGCCATGCGCATCCTCACCGCGCTGACCCTGCTCGGCGACGACCCGTACCGCGAGGACGCCGACATCAAGAAGCTCACGGGCCCGTCGGGGCTCTACCGCCTCCGGGTCGGCAGCTACCGGGTCGCCTACCAGATCAACGACGGCGAACTCGTCGTCCTCGTCGTGAAGGTGGGCGCCCGGCGGGACGTCTACCGCAACCTGTAGCCCTAGTCGCGGCCTGCGCCGCCCCGCCTCACCCACCGCCTACGCCACCGACCACGCGATGCCGTCCAGGATGTCGTGTTCGCTGACCACTACCTCCTGGGCGTCGGTGCGTTCCATGAGGGCGAGGAGGATCAGGGCTCCTGCCGCGATCACGTCGACGCGGCCGGGGTGGAGGGCGCCGATCGTGGTGCGTTCGGCGTGGGTGGAGCGGAGGAGGCGGTCGGTGATCTCGCGGACCTGGGTCCGGGAGACACGGGAGTGGTGGATGGCCGACGAGTCGTAGGCGGGGAGGTTCTGGGCGATCGCCGAGATCGTCGTGACCGAGCCGGCCAGGCCGACCAGGGTGTGGGCCTCGCGCAGCGGGACCGTCTCCTCGGCGAGGTCCAGGGCCGCCTCGATGTCGGCCCGTATCGCCGCGATCTGCTCCGGCGCCGGCGGATCCGTCACGACGCCCTCGCGGACCAGGTGACGCTCGGTCATACGCACACAGCCGATGTCCACGGAGCGCGCGGCGCGCACCGCGCTGTCGCCGACGACGAACTCCGTGGAGCCGCCGCCGATGTCCACGACCAGGTAGGGCCGCGTCAGGTCCTGACGTCCGGCCAGTTCCCGGGTGGCGCCGGTGAAGGAGAACTCGGCCTCCTGGTCCCCGCTGATGACCTCGGGTTCGACGCCCAGGATGTCCAGCACCCCGCGCACGAACTCGTCGCGGTTCTCGGCGTCCCGGGAGGCGGAGGTGGCGACGAACCGCAGCCGCTGCGCGCCGTGCTCCTTGATGACGGCCGCGTACTCCCGGCAGGCGGCGAAGGTGCGCTCCAGGGCCTCGGGGGCGAGCCGGCCGGTGCGGTCGACGCCCTGGCCGAGCCGGACGATCGTCATCCGGCGGTCCAGCTCGGTCAGTTCACCGGTGGCCGGGTCGCAGTCGGCGACCAGGAGCCGGATGGAGTTCGTACCGCAGTCGACGGCGGCGACCCGGGTCACCGTCCGCCGTCCTTCGCGTCCGCGTCGGAGGTGATGACGCAGGTGCCCTTGCGCCACCATTCCGGCAGCATGGCGAGGGCCTCGTCGCCGAGCGGGTTCACGCCGGGTCCGGCGGCCAGCGAGTGGGCGACGAGGACGTGCAGGCACTTCACCCGGTCCGGCATGCCGCCCGCGCTCGGGAAGCCCTTCAGCTCCTCGATCTCGTCCCGGCGCCGGATGTAGTCCTCGTGCGCCGCGCGGTAGGCGGCGGCCAGCTCCGGGTCGGTCTCCAGACGGGCCGTCATCTCCTTCATCACGCCGTTCGCCTCCAGCGTGCCGATGGCCGAGTTGGCCTTGGGGCACGTCAGGTAGTACAGCGTCGGGAAGGGCGTGCCGTCGGGGAGGCGGGGGGCCGTCTCGACGACGTCCGGCTGTCCGCACGGGCACCGGTGCGCGATCGCGCGCAGCCCGCGCGGGGGCCGGCCGAGCTGCTGCTTGAATGCCTCGACGTCGGCCTCGGTGGGCTCGGTGCGCGGAGTGGTCGGCGGGGCAGTGTCCATGCCTGTACGAAAATCTCTCTGTCGGTTCACTGGTCGGAGGCGTCGGACTTGTCGACGCCGTCCCAGACGTTCGAGTACCAGGGGCGGTCGGCCGCTCCGAGTCCGGCGCGGGACTGCTTGGCCGCCTCCGGGTCGATCACGACGTATCCGGTCTCCCCCGGCAGCACATAGTGCAGGCGCAGCCGGATCTGCTGCTCGGCGTACGCGTCGTCCTGCCAGCGTGCCTTGAGGTCGCGCAGCTCTTCCACCCGCTCGGCGGCCTGCCGCTTCTCCCGCTCCAGATCGGCGATCTCGGCGCGCTGGGAGACGTACTGCCGCATCGGGTAGGCGAGGGCCACGATCAGGGTGCACAGCACCAGCGCCAGCAGGGCCGCGCGGCCGGTGAGCCGGGAGCGGCGGGCCTGGCGCTTGGTCTGGGAGCGGTAGACCCGGGCCGCGGTCTGCTCGCCGAGCAGCCGGATCCTGGTCGTGGTGGAGAAACGGTCCCGGTCCTTGACGGCCATCGGCTCTCCGCCTCCCCTTCCACGTGCGTACGTCCCCGCACACGGTACGGGACCGGGTACGGGGACGTACGTACGACTGGCTGAGCCTTACCCAGGTGGGGTCAGGTCAGCCCTTGAACCGCGGGAAGGCGCTGCGCCCGGCGTAGACCGCCGCGTCGTCGAGGATCTCCTCGATGCGCAGGAGCTGGTTGTACTTGGCGACGCGCTCGGAGCGGGCCGGGGCGCCGGTCTTGATCTGGCCGCAGTTGGTGGCGACGGCGAGGTCGGCGATCGTGACGTCCTCGGTCTCGCCGGAGCGGTGGGACATCATGCACTTGAAGCCGTTGCGCTGGGCCAGCTCGACAGCGTCCAGCGTCTCGGTGAGCGAGCCGATCTGGTTGACCTTGACGAGCAGGGCGTTGGCGGTGCCCTCCTCGATGCCGCGGGCGAGGCGCTCGGGGTTGGTGACGAACAGGTCGTCGCCGACGATCTGCACCTTGTCGCCGAGGCGGTCGGTGAGGACCTTCCAGCCGGCCCAGTCGTCCTCGAACAGCGGGTCCTCGATGGAGACCAGCGGGTAGGCCGCCACCAGCTCCTCGTAGTACTCGGTCATCTCGGCGGCCGAGCGGGACTTGCCCTCGAACTGGTACGTGCCGTCCTTGTAGAACTCGGACGCGGCGACGTCGAGCGCGAGCGCGATCTGCTCGCCGGGCGCGTAGCCGGCTTCCTTGATGGCCTCGAGGATGAGGTCGAGGGCCTCGCGGTTGGAGCCGAGGTTCGGGGCGAAGCCGCCCTCGTCGCCGAGGCCGGTGGACAGGCCCTTGGCCTTCAGCACCTTCTTGAGGGTGTGGTAGACCTCGGTGCCCCAGCGCAGCGCCTCGGAGAAGGACTCCGCGCCGATCGGGGCGATCATGAACTCCTGGATGTCCACGTTGGAGTCGGCGTGCGAGCCGCCGTTCAGGATGTTCATCATCGGAACGGGCAGCAGGTGCGCGTTCGGGCCGCCCAGGTAGCGGAAGAGCGGGAGGTCGCTGGCCTCGGAGGCGGCGTGGGCGACGGCGAGGGAGACGCCGAGGATCGCGTTGGCGCCGAGGGAGCCCTTGTTGTCGGTGGCGTCCAGGTCGAACATGGCCTGGTCGATCAGGCGCTGCTCGGTGGCGTCGTAGCCGACCAGCTCGGGGCCGATCTGCTCGATGACGGCGAGGACGGCCTTCTCGACACCCTTGCCCTGGTAGCGGTTCGGGTCACCGTCGCGCAGCTCGATGGCCTCGAAGGCGCCGGTGGAGGCGCCGGACGGGACGGCGGCACGACCCGTGCTGCCGTCGTCGAGGCCGACCTCGACCTCGACCGTGGGGTTGCCTCGGGAGTCCAGGATTTCCCGGGCTACGACGACGTCGATGGACGGCACGAGCATCTCCTTCTTGGATGTGACGCTGGGTGTGCGGGGCCGTGTGGGCCTTGCGACTAGAGCCTAACCGCCTTCGGGGCGTCGGCAGCCGACCGACCGTCCCGTGGACAGACAGACCGTCCGGTGGACAGGTAGACCGTACCCATTGTTTCCGCCCGGAACAAAGGGTGGGTGGCGTGGAGGCGAAAATCCGGCGCACGAAAAACCCCGCCCCGGTGCGTACGGGGGAAGACGCACCGGGGCGGGGGCCCGTGAGGACGGGGGGTGACCCTCACGAGGTACTCAGTGTGCGGGGCCCGCTTGTGGGGAAGCTGTGGTCCCGCTGGGGGCCGGGTGTCACCTGGGGGGAGCGACGGCCCGGCCGCGGCTCACTTGAGGTGGAGCTGCTGGCCCGGGTAGATCAGGTCGGCGTCCTGGACGACACCCTTGTTGAGCTGGAACAGCTTCTGCCAGCCGCCCTTGACCTTGTGCTTGGTGGCGATGGTGCTGAGGGTGTCGCCCTTGACGACCTTGTACTCGCCGTCGCCCTTCTTGACCTTCTTGCCGGTCGGGGTGGTGACGGTCTTGGTGCTCTGCTCGCTCTTGCCGACGGCGGGGCGCTCGGCGGAGCGGGAGGCGGCCTGCTGCTCGCCGGCGCGGGAGCCGGTGCTGCCCGCGGTCGGGGCGGCGGACGGGGTCTGGGCCGAGGAGGAGCCGCTGTCGGAGCCGGCCGAGGCGCCGCCGTTGAACGGCGTGTTGGACAGACCGACGCCGCAGGTCGGCCAGGCACCCTTGCCCTGGCCCGCGAGGACCTTCTCGGCGATGGTGATCTGCTGCGTCTTGGAGGCCAGGTCGGCGCGGGAGGCGTAGGCGGTGCCGCCGTACGCGGCCCAGGTGGAGGCGGAGAACTGGAGGCCGCCGTAGTAGCCGTTGCCGGTGTTGATGGACCAGTTGCCGCCCGACTCGCACTGGGCGACCGCGTCCCACTCGGAGGCGGTGGCGGCGGAGGCGTTGCCGGCGGCCATCAGCGGGGCGGCGACGGCGACACCGGTGACGCCGGCGATCATGGCGGCGCGGGTGGTCTTGGACGGACGGCGGTGCTTGCCCTTACCGGAAAACAGCATGGAACGATCCCCTCACCGACGCCTGCGAGGTGAGCTGTCGGGTTCGGGCCGGTTGAGTTGCCCGGCCGCGCACCTCACGGTGCACGGCTTCACCCCGAGCCGGTCACGGCGTCGACCGCCGGTTCCGGCACTTACCTTGGGTCCCCCGCTCCTGCCTGCGGCGCTTGACGCGACGACTGTTCCCGGGGCGCCACTGGCAGGATTCGGCGTTGCGACGACCGGGGCCCGGGTTGCCGAGCGGCTCGACCGTAGACACGGAATTCGCGGAATTCCAAAGACGATCAGGGCTTCTGAGACTCATCCCACACTTTCACCAAACCGGACATTCGGCGCGAAGTGTGACGTGAACTCCCGGTGCCTTTGGGGGTGTTCCGGCCCTATTCGGCGCCGGTGTCCAGCGCCTGACCGGGGACGATGACGCTCGGGTCGGCACCGATGCGCTCCAGGTTCTCCTCGTACAGGGCGCGCCATCCGCCCTCCAGGCCAAGGGAGTCGGTGATGGAGGCGAGGGAGTCGCCGTCCTGGACCGTGTAGACCTCCTCGGCGGCGTGCCGGCCGGCGGAGGCGGGCGCCAGGCCGTCCGACGGGCCCTCCTCGGCGGTGGCGCCGCGGTGACGGCCGCCGGAGCCGAGGGTGCCGGTGTCGACGAGGCTCCAAGAACCCACGTCCTGCACCCACTTGTCCGACTCGCCCGACTCGTCCGCTTCGGGGCTGCCGGAGGGCGTGCCGCCGCCCTTCGCCGCGCCACCCGGTTTCGCGGCACCCTCGGAGGCGGCCGCGTCCTCCTCGTCGGCGGACGAAGCGGACGAAGAGGGGGAAGGGGAAGAAGAGGAGGAAGGGGACGAACTCGCCGAACCCTCGGTGGAGTCGGAGGCGCCGGGCGACGAGGTCGCGCCGGAGCCGGCGGAGCCGCCGGACGCCGAGGAGCCGGACTCCCCCTTGGACAGGTCGGACAAACCAGACGAACCGGATGAACCGTCAGCGATGCCCGTGTCCACGTTCAGCGCGCCGGACTCCTTGGTGAGCCCGGACGTCAGCCCGCAGGTGCCCCAGGCGCCGACCCCCTCGGCCGCGAGCAGCTTCTGCGCGACGGCTATCTGCTGGTTGCGGCTGGCCAGGTCGGGGCTGGCGGCGTAGTCCAGCCCGCCGTAGGTCTCCCACCGCTCCTGGGTGAGGCTGAGGCCGCCGTACTCGCCGGTGCCCTTGTCGGCGCTCCAGGAGCCGCCGGTCTCGCACTGGGCCACCTGGTCCCACACCGTGCCCTCGGCCGCGCTCGCGCCGGTGGCGGCGAGCAGCGGGATCGCGATGGCGGAGCCGGTCACGCCGGCTGCGACAAGGAGCGCCGGAGCCTGGCGAGGACGACGGTGACGACCGGACCCGGAGAGCATGCGGGGGCCTTTCTCTGGACAGCGTTGACCGGCGCGACGACGGTGCGGACACATCCGGAACCGTGGATGCCGCGCTGACGAGTGAACGTATCGGCAGACGATCACTTGTCACAAGTTAATGCCGCGCAGATCACGTGAAGATCACAGACTTGAGAGTCGGTCACCTTTGGTCCGCACGCCCGTCACACTGCCGCTGACGTGCGTTCAGTCACGGAGCGGAGATCACTCCGTCACGCACCGGGGTGAACTCGACGGGCAAGGTGCGCAGTCCGCGCATGATGAGTCCGCCGCGCCATCTCAAGTCGGCCGGGTCCGCGGCGAGCCGGAGATCCGGCAGCCGGGTGAGCAGGGTGGCCAGGGCGGTCTGCCCCTCCAGCCGGGCCAGCGGGGCGCCCAGACAGTAGTGGATGCCGTGGCCGTAACCGAGGTGCTGGTTGTCGCGGCGCGAGAGGTCCAGGGTGTCCGGATCGGCGAACCGGGCCGGGTCGCGGTCGGCGGCGGCCAGGACGACGAGCACGGGGTCCCCGGCCGCGATGTCCTGTCCGCCGAGGGTGAGCGGCTCGGTGGCGAAGCGCCAGGTGGCCAGCTCGACGGGGCCGTCGAAGCGCAGGAGTTCCTCGACGCCGGTCTCCAGCAGGCCGCGGTCCCCGGCGGCCAGGGAGTCCTGGAGGCGGCGGCGCTGCTCGGGGTGGGTGAGCAGGGCGTAGGTGCCGTTGCCGATGAGGTTGACGGTGGTCTCGAAACCGGCGAAGAGCAGGATGAACGCCATCGCCGCGGCCTCGTTCTCCGTGAGGTGCTCGCCGTGGTCGGAGGCGCGGATGAGACCCGAGATGAGGTCCTCGCCGGGTCCCGGTTCGGCGGGCAGGGCCTGCCGCTTGCGGTGGATCAGCTCGGCGAGATAGCCGCGCATCTTCTTCACGGACCGCGCGACCCCGCCCCGGGGCCCTCCGCCGTGCCGGATCATCATGCCCGCCCAGTCCCGGAAGTCGTCCTGGTCCTCGCGCGGGACGCCGAGCAGGTCGCAGATGGCGTAGATGGGGAGCGGGAAGGCGAAGTCGTGGATGAGGTCGGCGCGGCCCTCCTGGGCGAAGCGGTCGATGAGCCGGTCCGTCAGTTCCTGCACCCGGGGCGCGAACTCGGCGACCCGGCGCGGGGTGAACGCCTTGCTGACCAGCCGCCGCAGCCGGGTGTGGTCCGGCGGATCGATGTTCAGCAGATGGGTCATCAGCTCGGCCTTGCGCTCGCCGGGGATGCCGGTCTTCCCCTTGGCGTGCGCCGGTTCGTCGTGGTGCGCCGGGTTCTTGGAGAGCCGCTGGTCGGCGAGGGCCTGCTTGGCCTCCCCGTACCGGGTGACCAGCCATGCCTCCACCCCGCTGGGCAGCCGGGTGCGATGCACGGGCGCGTGCTCCCGCAGCCAGGCGTAGGCGGGGTAGGGGTCGGTGGCGAACTCCCAGGAGAACAGCTCGGGGTGGGGGCCGGGGGCGGCGGCGGGATCGGGTGCGGGAACGGGGGTCGGCTTGGTGCTCACTTCTCGGTTCCCTCGGCTTCCGTCCCTTCTTCCCCTTCTTCCAGCCCTTCGGTCGCCCGGATCGCGTCCCGGTAGGCGCGGGACGCCGCGCGCAGGGCCGCCTCCGGGTCGATGCCCTCGGACTCGGCGCGGGCGGCCAGGGCGAGGAGGTCGTAGCCGAGGCCGCCGGCCGTCGGCAGGGGGACCTCCAGGCCCGCCGAGCGGACGCGCGAGGCCAGTTTGGCGGCGAGGGCCAGCGCCGGCTGGTGGAGGGGGATGCCGTCGGTGACGGACTCACGGCGCTTCTCGGCCGCCTTGGTGCGCAGCCAGTGGTCTCTGACCTCCTCCGGGGTGGTGGCGGTGGCGCTCCCGAAGACATGGGGGTGACGGTGGATGAGCTTGGAGACGATCGTGGCCGCCACGTCGTCGACCGAGAAGGGGGCCTCCGGGTCCTCCTCGGCGATCCGGGCGTGGAAGACGACCTGGAGCAGGACGTCGCCCAGTTCCTCGCGGAGTTCGTCGCGGTCGCCGTCCTCGATCGCCTCGACCAGTTCGTACGACTCCTCGACCGCGTACTTGGCGAGGCCCTGATGGGTCTGGCGGGAGGACCACGGGCACTCGACGCGGATACGGTCCATGACCTGCACCAGGTCGAGGAGGCGGGCGCCGGGGAGGTCGTAGGAGGCGGGGAGCAGCTCCAGTTCGGGCATCGACACCCGGCCGGAGCCGGCCAGCCGGGCCAGACCGTCGGTGAGGGCCGGTTCGCCCTCGCCGGTCGCGACGACCACGACCGTACGGCCGCCGGCGCAGGCGGCGAGCAGGTCCTCGGCGGTCGGGGAGAGCTCCTCGACCGCTATGCCCGCTTCCTTGAGATACGGGAGCTGGGGGTGCGTGCCGTCCGCGCAGAGCACCCGGTCCGCCGAGCGCAGGGCCTGCCAGGCGGGCCAGGAGAGCAGGCCGGGGGCGACGCGGTGGCTCGTGGTGAGCAGGACGACCCGGCCCGTCGCGGAGCCGGTGGGTGCGGTCACATCGTTCACACCTCGAACGTAACCCACGCCCGCCGGCCGCCCCGCGCGTTGTCCACAGACCGGCCGGCCCGGTCATATCGTCGGACTGGACAGCCCGGGGAACGTCAGGCCGTCTGCCCGCTGTCCGTGGCGGTGACCTCCCGGACCCACGGCGTCTTGGCATCGACGCGGCTGACCTTCTTCGGGTCCCAGCTTCCGTAGCGCGGGTTGAGGTCGACGTCGAGTTCCTCGGACGCCTTGGAGAGGTTGTCCCAGAACGCCTGCTGACCCGTGTCCGTGCCGAGCTTGGAGGCAAGCTTCTGCGCCTCCAACTGGAGCCGCAGATTGTCGTCGAGGCGCTGCGGCGGGATGCCGTACTGCTGGAGCCACGCCGTCTCCAGGCCCTTCGCGCCGCCCGCCTGCTGCTCCAGGCCGGTGCGCATCGCCTGGACCTCGTTGCGGCTGACGGTGACCCCGGCGTCCTCGGCGGCGCGGTGCAGCACCTGGTCCAGGATCATGCCGTGCAGGGTGTCGCGGGTCAGGGTGCCGGTCTGGGCGACCACCTGCGCGTACTGGGTGTCGTCGGCGACCGCCGCGCGCTGGGCGGCGCGGACCTCGTCCACCCGGTTCTCGAGCTGCGCGACGGTGATGCGCTGGTCGCCGACGACCGCCGCCGCTCCCGGATGCGCGTCGTTGCCGCAGGCGGTGAGGAGGGGGGCGGCCGCGATCGCGGCGGACAGCAGGAGCGCGGTGCGGCGACTGCGGCGGTGCAAGGAAACCTCCCGAGGAGATTGTGCGACGGTGCACAAAGTCTTGCGGTGATCGATGGTAGGCAGTGGCGGGCCCGGGGCCAACCCATTCGACCAACGATTCACCGGGACTTCGGGCACCGCCGCGCCCGCGCGATCCGGCTCAGCCGATCAGGGCCACCGGGGCGTCCCACGCGTTGCGGTCGACGGTGATGGTGTAACCGCCGCGCGTCTCCTTGCTGTTCACCATGTACTGGTGGCCCCGGCTGTGGTCGGTGAACAGCTTGGGGTCCCACGGCCAGTCGGTCGTGGTGGTGTTCTTCTTGTCCCACAGCGCGTACCAGAGGTTGCCCGGCAGGTCCGTCTTGTTCGTCGCGGTGGCGATCGCCTTGGCGCTGGAACTGCTGAAGCCGTAGTAACCCGCGCGGTACGTCTTGGCGCGCAGCGTCTTGGTGAAGGAGCGCACATAGGTCAGCACGGCGTCGTTGCACGCCTTGTTCGTGATGTCGTACGGCTCCATGTCCAGGTAGATCGGGGAGCCGGCCTTCATCCCGAGCGCGGCCGCCTTGGCGATCGCGTCGTTGGCGTTGGCGGCCCCCACGGAGGCGGCGTTGGCCGCGGTGAACTTCTCGGGGTTGGCGCTGGTCTGGCACGGGGGCTGGGCGCCGACGTAGAGCGGGATGAGCTTCCAGCCGGCGGTGTTGACCGACTTCACCCAGGACGCGGTCAGGTTCGGCTGCGCGCAGCCGCGGTTCTTGCCGCCGATGTAGACCGCCGCGGCGCCGTAGAAGCCCTCGGTCTTCCACGCCTTCATCGCCGCGAGCGACGGCGCCGTGCAGGTGTCGAACGCACGGCCCGTGTACGTCTTCTGCGCGGGCCAGGTGGTCGCGGCCATGGACGTCTGCGCCGCGATGCCTGCACCGGCGACGACGGCGGCCCCCGCCACGCCCCACGTGATGTATCTGCGCTTCCTCGACTGCCGGTGCTCGGCCATTCCCCACCCCTGTGTTCGCTCACGCGTTCGCATGTCATGTACGTACGAAGCGATCGCACCTTAGCGTGCGGTGTCCCCGTGATCGGGAAACACCTCTTCCTCCACGCCACAAGATTCGCTGATGTCCCGGCAAAAGGACGCCCGGCCTGGCGCGGCCCGTTCGTGGCCTACCCTGGCTCCCAGCCGACTTGGGGGGCGATGAGAATGACGACGACAGCCATGACGACGGGCGCACCGAGACAGTTGCCGGCCGGCTGGATGCAGCGGGTGGCCTGGACGGCCCTGGTGTGGTGCTCGCTGGGGATGCTGGTCTGGGTGCCCTTCCTGTATGTGGCGATCCGCCGCGGACTCCCCTCGGACTGGGGCGCCTTCGCGGCGTTCGCCCTGTACGAGTGCGTGACCCTGCCCTGGGCGGTGATCACCTCCGAGGACGACAGCGACGCGTTCTTCGGGGGCGCGGTGATCGTGACGTTCCTGGTGGCGAGCTGGCTGTTGCTGTTCGCCGTGTTCGACGCCAAGACCCGCCCGGCCCTCGCACCGGCCTACGGACAGCCGCCGTACCAGCAGCAGCCCGGCTACCCGTACGGACGTTGACCGTACGGACGTTGACCGTACCGACGCCGACCGTACGGACGCCGACCGCGCGGGCCGGGACGCCCCGGCCCTGACGCGGCGGCCCTGACGCGGCGGGCCGCCGGTCCGCGCCCTGGCGCGACGGGCGGTCAGTCCGCGTGGAAGCGGTCCGGGGCGTTCGTCGGGTTGCCGCCGGTGGGGAGCTTCTGGTCGGGGCAGCCGGTCAGGACCTTCTTCATCGCGGCCTTCTCCGCCGCCGTGACCCACAGGCCGTACTTCTTCTTCACGGCGACCTGGGCCGCCACATACGCACAGCGGTAGGACTTGTTCGGCGGCAGCCAGGTCGCCGTGTCGCCGTCGCCCTTGGAACGGTTGGTGCTCGCGTCGACCGCCAGCAGGTTCAGCGGGTCGTTGGCGAGCGCTATCCGCTTGCCGCCGTCCCAGTACTTCGCGCCCTTCTGCCAGGCGTCGGAGAGGGCCACGACATGGTCGATGTCGACCTGGCTCGCGCCGCGCCGGTAGGTGACCTCCTTGCCGGAGTAAGGGTCCGACACCAGCACGCCGTAGGAGACCTTGCAGTCGCCGCCGGTGAACCGCACCTCCTTCAGATCGCGCTTGAGGATGTCGTCACGGGTGCCGCAGCCGTTGGAGTCGGTGTCGGCCCAGGCGCTGCCGAACCTGGCCCGGTCATAACCCGTCTTGGGCGCCCGCCCCTTCACGGTCAGCGCCTCGGCGGCCGCGAGGGCCGCTCCCCCGCCCGCCGTCGGCCCGGCCCCGCCCGACCCGGTGCCGGCCCCGGAGCCCACACCTGATTCGGAAAGCTCGTCGCACCCGGCCACGGACCCCATGGCCACGGCGCACATCAACGCGACGGCCGCCGCCGTCCCACCCTGTCGACGCCTCACGCGCCCCTCCCCTTGCCCACCCGCTCCTCGCCCCGCCCAGGGCGGCTTCCCCGGCGGACGGGGATCCACACCGGACGCGGATCCCCACACCGTAGCGAGGGGGCGTCCGGAGGCGGACAGGAGGTCCAGACCAAAACCCCAGAAGTGGGCATCTGCCTCAGGTCAGGAATATCGTCGGTGGTGAGTCACCTCGGGAAGGAGCTCTGGATGGGCATCTTCGACAAGTTCCGCCACCACGACAAGGCCAAGGACATGTCGGACACCGCGGAACAGAAGGTCAACGAGAAGACGGGCGGCAAGTACGAGTCCCAGGTCGATGACGCGCAGCAGCGGGCAGAAGGTGCGCTCGGCATGGACCGCGAACGGCCCGATCGGCCCGAGCAGCAGTAGCCGTCGGAGACTCAACGGGAACGACGCCCGCACCAGAGAAGCCGTCCGCGCAGCCCACCTCCCGCGGGCGGCTTCCCTCATGCCCGGACGCCCGGGTACCGGACACAGGGGCACAGGGGCACCCGAACACAGGGGCACAGGGGCACCCGCGCTCAGACCTTGCCGATGCCCAGCGTCGTCTCGGAGGGCAGCAGGCCGGAGCCGAGGACCGCGACCCAGTAGTCGCCGAGGAGCGTGGCGAGCCGCTCGCCGCCCTCCGCGCCGAGCGCCTGCCAGGGGCCGAGGGCGAGGCGGTCGGTGTCCTGTTCGACGCGGCGGCGCAGCTCACGGCCCGCCTCCGTCGCCGTACCATCCGCCTCGACGAGTCCCCGGGCGGCCAGGCGGTCACGGGCGGCCGCCCACTCGGCGGGAGTCCAGCCGCGGCTCTCGAAGCGCTCGACGGGCGCGGCGCCTATCGCCGCGAAGGACACCAGCGCCTCGACGGGATCGAGTCCGGCGGTGAGCAGGGCGGCGAGATGGCCGTCCCCCCGGTGCTCGCGCAGGATCGTCGCCGCGTGCCAGAGCTGGAGGTGAGGTGCGGTCGGCCAGTCCAGCGCGGCGTTGGCCGCGGCGAGCGGGCGGCCGGCCGTCCGCGCGGCCTCGGCGGCCCGCCGGGCGAGGGCGGCGGCCTCCGCCAGATCCGGACTGTCGACGCGGTCGCCGAAGAGGCTGCGGTAGGCGCGGTCCATGCCGCGCAGCCTGGCCTCCAGGGCGGCCTCGGGGGTGGTGACCTTCCGCCCGGCGTCGACGTACCGGGCGACCATGGCGGGCGCGAAGCTGTAGAACGCGGACGTCACCGCCTCGGCGCCCACCGGGCCCAACGGCGCGGCGCGCAGCGGAAAGTAGCTCCACCAGCGCTCCTCGGTCGACAGGCCCAGCCCGCCCGCCTCCTCGAAGACCTCCGGCGCGTAGTACAGCACCGCGTGGAGCGGCTCCAGCAGATGCCAGAGGCGCCGCGCCTGAGCGGCTTCGACGGGCCGGGCGGTTCCGGTGATCCCGGTGTCCGACATGACTGCTCCCCCTGTTCCGTTCCGTGAACGCCTCGCACAACTTGACACTGACAAGATTGCCCGCCGACGCCGAACTTGTCAATGCCTAGATTCGACGTAGGCTGCTGCCATGAGCCCGTACCACCACGGCGATCTGCGCCGCGCCATCCTCACCGCCGCGCTCGACGTCATCGCCGCCGACGGCCCCGCCGCGCTCAGCCTGCGCGACCTCGCCCGCCGCGCCGGTGTCTCGCACGCGGCGCCCGCCCACCACTTCCGGGACCGCACCGGTCTGCTGACGGCCATCGCGGCGGAGGGCTTCGGCCTGCTCGCGGCCGCGACGAAGGAGTCGGCGGACCTGAAGGAGGCGGGCGTGCGCTACGTCCGCTTCGCCCGCGAGCACCCCGCCCACTTCCAGGTCATGTTCACGCCCAGCCTGCTGCGCGCCGACGACCTCGAACTGACCACGGCCCGCGCCCTGTCCGCCGACGCCCTGCGGACCGTCGTCGCGCAGGCCCGCCACCACACGGCCGAGGGCACGGAGACCACCCAGGAGGCCCAGGGCGCCGAGGACGCCCGGGATGCCCGGGACGCCCGCCTCACCGGCATCGCTGCCTGGTCCGTGGCGCACGGCTTCGCCACGCTCCTGCTCAGCCACAACCTCGACGACCTGGTGGGCGACCGCGCCCCCGAGGAGGTCTTCGAGACCCTGACCGGCCTGCTGTTCCGGCCGCTCTGACCTCCGCCCTCCTCGGGGGAGGAACCTGAGGAACCCCCTATGACACGACCGACGTCAAGAACTCCCCCACCCAGCCCAGCAGTTCCCGCCCGACCAGCGGCTTGCCGCCGACCTTCGCGGTCTTCGGGCGGGGCACCAGCACCTGGTGGACCGCCGGCTTGATGACGGACCCGGGGTAGAGCCGCTTGAGCCGCAGCTCCTGCGACTCGCGCAACTCCACCGGCGCGAAGCGGATGTTGGTGCCCTGGAGGACGACCTCGCCGACCCCGCAGGCCCGCGCCAGCATCCGCAGCCCGGCCACCAGCAGCAGGTTCTCCACCGGCTCGGGCAACTTGCCGTAGCGGTCCACGAGTTCCTCGCGCACCGCCTTGATGTCGTCCTCCGAGTTGGCGGAGGCGATGGAGCGGTACGCCTGGAGCCGCAGCCGCTCGCCGGGCGCGTAGTCGTGCGGGACGTGCGCGTCGACGGGCAGCTCGATCTTGACCTCCAGCGGCGGCTCCTCCTCGATCCCGCCGGTCTCCAACTGGCGCCGGTAGTCCGCGACGGCCTCGCCGACCATCCGGACGTACAGGTCGAAGCCGACGCCCGCGATATGGCCGGACTGCTCGCCGCCCAGGAGGTTGCCCGCGCCGCGGATCTCCAGGTCCTTCATCGCCACGTACATGCCGGCGCCCATCTCGGTGTGCTGGGCGATGGTCGCGAGCCGTTCGTGGGCGGTCTCCGTCAGCGGCTTCTCCGGCGGGTACAGGAAGTACGCGTAGCCGCGCTCGCGGCCCCGGCCGACCCGGCCGCGCAACTGGTGCAACTGGGACAGGCCGAAGGTGTCGCCGCGCTCCACGATCAGGGTGTTGGCGTTGGAGATGTCGATGCCGGACTCGACGATCGTCGTCGAGACGAGCACGTCGAACTTCTTCTCCCAGAAGTCGACGACGACCTGTTCGAGCGCGGTCTCCGACATCTGGCCGTGGGCGGTGGCGATCCGCGCCTCGGGCACGATCTCGCGCAGCCGCGCCGCCGCCCGGTCGATCGACTCGACCCGGTTGTGGATGTAGAAGACCTGGCCCTCGCGCAGCAGTTCACGGCGGACGGCGGCACCGATCTGCTTCTGCTCGTACGGTCCGACGAAGGTGAGCACCGGGTGGCGCTCCTCCGGGGGCGTGGTGATCGTGGACATCTCGCGGATGCCCGTCACCGCCATCTCCAGGGTGCGCGGGATCGGGGTGGCGGACATGGTGAGGACGTCGACGTTGGCGCGGAGCTTCTTGAGCTGCTCCTTGTGCTCGACGCCGAAGCGCTGTTCCTCGTCGACGATGACCAGGCCGAGGTCCTTGAACTTGGTCTCCGAGGAGAACAGCCGGTGGGTGCCGATGACGATGTCCACGGAGCCCTCGCGCAGGCCCTCCAGGGTGGCCTTGGCCTCCGCGTCGGTCTGGAAACGGGACAGGGCGCGCACGTTGACCGGGAACTGCGCGTACCGCTCGCTGAAGGTGCCGAAGTGCTGCTGCACGAGCAGCGTGGTGGGGACCAGGACGGCCACCTGCTTGCCGTCCTGGACGGCCTTGAAGGCGGCGCGGACCGCGATCTCCGTCTTGCCGTAGCCGACGTCGCCGCAGATCAGACGGTCCATCGGAACCGTCTTCTCCATGTCGTCCTTGACCTCGGCGATGGTGGTGAGCTGGTCCGGGGTCTCGGCGTACGGGAAGGCGTCCTCCAGCTCGCGCTGCCACGGGGTGTCGGTGCCGAAGGCGTGGCCGGGGGCGGCCATCCGGGCGCTGTAGAGCTTGATGAGGTCGGCGGCGATCTCCTTGACCGCCTTCTTCGCGCGGGCCTTGGTCTTGGTCCAGTCGGCGCCGCCCAGCCGGTGCAGGGTGGGGGCCTCACCGCCGACGTACTTGGTGATCTGTTCGAGCTGGTCGGTCGGGATGTACAGCCGGTCGCCCGGCTGGCCGCGCTTGGCGGGGGCGTACTCCACGACCAGGTACTCGCGCGTGGCGCCCTGCACCGTGCGCTGCACCATCTCGATGTAGCGGCCCACACCGTGCTGTTCGTGGACGATGTAGTCGCCCGTCTCCAGGGTGAGCGGGTCGATGGTCTTCCTGCGGCGGGCCGGCATCCGGGCGCCGTCCTTGCCGGCCGCCTTCTGGCCCGACAGGTCGGTCTCGGTGAGGACGACGAGCCGCAGCGCGGGGTCGACGAAGCCGTAGTCGATCGAGCCGCACGCCACGTGCACGACCGCGGGGGTGATCTCGGTGAGGTCGGTGTGCAGCCGGGCGGCGACGCCCTCGCCGCCGAGCACCTCGACGGTGCGGGCGGCCGGGCCGTGGGCCTCGGTGACGAACACGACGCGCCAGCCGTCGGCGAGCCAGCCCTTGGTGTCGGCGAGGGCCTTGGCGGTGTCGCCGCGGTAGGTGTCGGGGGCGTGCATGCCGAACTGGAGGGTGTCCGCCTCCAGTTCCAGGTCGGCGGCGAACGGCGACACCGACCACCACATCATGTCCAGCTCGCGCGCGCGGTCGCGGACGTCGGCGAGGGACCACAGGGAGGCCGCGTCGACGTCGATGGGCGCCTCGCCGCCGCCCGCGGTGGCCGCCCAGGACGCCTGGAGGAACTCCTGCGAGGTGGCCACCAGGTCGGCGGCGCGCGTGCGGACCCGCTCCGGGTCGCAGACGACGGCCATCGCGCCCTTCGGCAGGACGTCGATCAGCAGCTCCATGTCGTCGACCAGGACCGGCGCCAGGGACTCCATGCCCTCGACGGCGATCCCCTCGGCGATCCTGCCGAGCAGCTCGCCCAGCTCGGGGTGGTCCTCGGCGAGGGCACGCGCACGCGTGCGGACGTCTTCCGTCAACAGGAGTTCACGGCAGGGCGGGGCCCACAGGCCGTGTTCGGCGACCTCCAGGGAGCGCTGGTCGGCCACCTTGAAGTAGCGGATCTCCTCGACGTCGTCGCCCCAGAACTCGACGCGCAGGGGGTGTTCCTCGGTGGGCGGGAACACGTCCAGGATGCCGCCGCGTACGGCGAACTCGCCGCGCTTCTCGACCAGCTCCACGCGCGCGTACGCGGCCGCCGCGAGCGCCTCGACCGTCTCGTTCAGGTCGGCCTGCTGACCGGTGCGCAGGGCGACGGGTTCCAGGTCGCCCAGGCCCTTCACCTGCGGCTGGAGCACGGACCGCACCGGCGCGACGACGACCGACACCGGGCCGGTCTCGGGGTCGTCGGAGCGGGGGTGGGCCAGGCGGCGCAGGACGGCGAGGCGGCGGCCGACGGTGTCGCTGCGGGGGCTGAGGCGCTCGTGCGGGAGCGTCTCCCAGGACGGGTACTCGACGACGCCGTCCGCGGGCAGCAGGGAGCGCAGGGCGGCGGCCAGGTCCTCCGCCTCGCGGCCGGTGGCGGTGACCGCGAGGACCGTACGGCCGGTCTCGCGGGCCAGCGCGGCGATCGCGAAGGGACGGGCCGCCGGGGGTCCGACCAGGTCGACGTGCATGCGGTTGCCGTCCGCGGCCGCGGGGATCGCTTCCGCGAGGGCGCTGTCCTCGACGACGGCGTCGAGCAGACCGTGCAGGCTCATGTGGGGCTTTCCGTCCGGCGGCCCGGGGCACGCGCGCCCGGGAGGGGCGGGCGTACCGGGGACCTGGGTGGGCAACGCGAAGGGCCCGACGCGTGTCACGGGCCGGGGGTGTCCAGAGTACGACGGGGCGGAGCGGTTCGCCGGGGCTGTGGACAACGCCGGGACGAGCGGGGCACGGGGAGCGGCCCTCGCAGTCCCCGGGCCACCGGACGGCACCGCCACCCGGAGCCTGCGGCACACCGCCCCGGCCACGCGGACGGCACCGGGCGGGCCGGGCGCGTCCGGACCCGCGAGCACGCAGACGGCCCCGGACGCGCGCAGGGCCCCGGAGGCACGGCGAACCCGGGCCGGGCCGTCCATCCCAGACCCGCCGCACCACCCGCCCACGACACCCGGACGGCACCGGCCGCACGAAGGGCTGCGGCACCGGCCGCACAAGGGGGCCCCGGACGCCCGAAAGCAGCACACGCCCACACACGAAAGCGCCCGGCGCCGAGAAGCACCCCCGTGGCTTCTCGGCGCCGGGCCGGTTCCCCGGGTTGCGGAGGCTCGGTCCCCGGCTCCCCGGGACCGTGCCCCCCAACCCGTGTCCCCCGCGCCCCCGCTACTCCGTAGCGATCGCGTTGAGGACGTTCATGCGGCCCGCGCGGAACGCCGGGATCAGGGCCGCGAACAGGCCCACGAAGGCCGAGGCGACGAAGACGCCCGTGATCGTCGGCCAGGGGATCTCCAGGACCTTCAGCCCCTCCAGGGCGAGGAGCTGCTGGGCGGTGGCGCCCCAGCCGATGCCCAGGCCGAGGCCGAGGAGGGCGCCGAAGAGGGCGATGACGACCGACTCCATGCGGATCATGCGGCGGAGCTGGCGGCGGGAGAGACCGATGGCCCGCATCAGACCGATCTCCCGGGTGCGCTCGACCACCGAGAGGGCCAGCGTGTTCACCACACCGAGGACCGCGACCACGATCGCCAGGGCCAGGAGGCCGTAGATCAGGTTCAGGAGCTGGCCGATCTGGTCCTTGAGCGCCTCCTTGTAGTCGGTCTGGTCGCGCACGACGTACTGCGGGTAGTCGTGCAGCGCCGCCTTCAGGGAGGTGTACGCGGCGTCCTGCTGCCCCTCCTTGGCGGAGGCGAAGACCAGCAGGTCGAGCGGCATCTTGTCGGCCGGTACGTACGTCGCGGCCGTCGCGATGGAGGCGTACATCGAGCCCTTGTCGATCACGACGTCGTCACTGGTGATCGCGCGGACGGTGAGCGCGCCGGTGGTGCCGTCCTTGAAGGCCACGTCGACCTTCGAGCCGACCTTGATGCCGTGGTCCCGGGCGAAGCCCTCGGGGACGGACATCGAGTCGGGGCGGTAGGCGTCGGCGAGCTTGCCGGCGACCGTCTCGGTGCGCAGGTCCGTGGCGTAGCTCGGGTCGGCGGCGCTGATGCTCTGCGTCTTCGACGTCTTGCCGTCGGGGGTGGTCAGATCGGCGTCGAGGATCTTGTACTCGGTGACCCGCTCCACCCCGGGCGCGTCCTTGACGGCCTGCACGGCCTGCGAGTTGATCGGCTTGCCCTGGTCGCTCTGGATGATGAAGTCGGTGCCGACGGTCTTGTCCAGTTGCTCGGTCGCGGAGGCGACCATGGACGAGCCGACGACCGACAGGCAGGCGACCAGCGCGAGGCCGATCATCAGGGCGGCGCCGGTGGCACCGGTGCGGCGCGGGTTGCGCAGGGCGTTGCGCTCGGCCATCCGGCCGACGGGGCCGAAGGCCCGCAGCAGGACGGCGCCCAGCACCCGGACGACTCCGCCGGCGAGCAGCGGGCCGACGACGACGAAGCCGATCAGGGTCAGGACGACCCCCAGGCCCAGCCAGAGCGAGCCCTCGCTCGCCTTGTCCGCGGCGGCCGCCAGGTAGAGGCCGAAGCCGCCGGCGCCGGTGAGGAGCAGGCCGAGCACGGCCCGTACGGCGCTCGCCTTGGCGTCGGCCGGGGCACCGGCGTCGCGCAGGGCGGCCATCGGGGAGATCTTGCCGGCCCGGCGGGCAGGCAGATAGGCGGCGAGGACCGTGACGACGACGCCGAGGACCAGGCCGATCACCGGGGTCGTCCAGGCCACCGTCAGATCGTCGGTGGACAGGTTCATGCCGGTCATGCCCATGAGCTTCATGAGGCCGATCGCGAGGCCGACGCCCGCGCCGATGCCGAGGACCGAGCCGACGAAGCCCAGGAGGAGGGCCTCGGCGAGGACCGAGCGGTTGACCTGGCGGCGGCTGGAGCCGATGGCGCGCATCAGACCGATCTCGCGGGTGCGCTGGGCGACCAGCATCGAGAAGGTGTTGATGATCAGGAAGATGCCGACGAGGAAGGCGATCCCGGCGAAGCCGAGCATCGCGTACTTCATGACGTTGAGGAAGTCGCCCACCTCCTCGCGGTTGGCGTCGGCGGTCTCCTTGGCGGTCTGCACCTTGTAGTCGGCGCCGATCGCGGCCGTGACGTTCTTCTTGAGCTGGTCGTCGCTGACGCCGGCCGCGGCGGTGACGTTGACGTTGGTGTAGACGTCGGGCTCGCCGACCAGCGCCCGCTGGGCGGTCGGGGTGTCCAGGTAGAAGATCGCGGCGCCGGGGTTGGTGACGGTGAAGGTGGCGATGCCGGAGATCTTCGCGGTGTGGGTGCCGACCGCGGTGATCACGCCGATCTCGTCGCCGATCTTGAGGTCGTGCTTGTCGGCGGTGTCCGCGTCGACCATGATCTGGCCGGCGCCCTCGGGGGCCGCGCCCGAGGTCACCTTCATGGTGCGGGCCTCGTTGGCGTTCCAGCTCCCGACGATGGTGGGCGCGCCGCTGGACGGCGACAGGTTGTCCTTGTCGGCGTCGACGACGGTCACCGCGCTGGAGAACACGCTGCCCTCCGCCGACTTCACACCCCGCGCCCCGCGGACCTCGTCCAGGACGGCGGCGGGCATGGCCGGCGGCTTGCCGTTGCCGGAGGTCGTCTCACCGGTGTCGGAGGCGCCCTCGGCGCTCACCGTGACGTCGGAGGAGGTGGCGGCGAAGAGCTTGTCGAAGGTGGTGTTCATCGTGTCGGTGAACACCAGCGTCCCGCACACGAACGCCACCGAGAGCAGGACGGCGACGGCCGAGAGGGCCATGCGCCCCTTGTGCGCGAAGAAGTTGCGCATCGAGGTCTTCATGACGGTCATGACGTGCGCCCCCGGGCGTCGAAGTCCTTCATGCGGTCCAGGACGGTGTCCGCGGTGGGCTTGAACATCTCGTCCACGATCCGGCCGTCGGCGAGGTACAGCACCCGGTCCGCGTACGAGGCGGCCACCGGGTCGTGGGTGACCATGACGATGGTCTGGCCCAGCTCGTCGACGGAACGGCGCAGGAAGCCCAGGACCTCGGCGCCGGCGCGGGAGTCGAGGTTGCCGGTGGGCTCGTCGCCGAAGATGATCTCGGGGCGGGCCGCCAGGGCGCGGGCCACGGCGACGCGCTGCTGCTGGCCGCCGGAGAGCTGGGTGGGGCGGTGCTTGAGCCGCCCGGCGAGTCCGACGGTCTCCACGACCCGGTCGAGCCACTCCTTGTCGGGCTTGCGGCCCGCGATGTCCATGGGGAGCGTGATGTTCTCGAGCGCGTTCAGCGTCGGCAGCAGGTTGAACGCCTGGAAGATGAACCCGATCCGGTCCCGGCGCAGCCGGGTGAGCTTCTTGTCCTTCAGCCCGGTGATCTCGGTCTCGTCGAGATAGATCTCCCCGGACGTGACGGTGTCGAGTCCGGCGAGGCAGTGCATCAGGGTGGACTTTCCGGACCCGGAGGGGCCCATGATCGCGGTGAACTGCCCCCGCGCGATGTCCACGTCGACATGGTCGAGCGCGACGACGCGGGTCTCTCCGGACCCGTACGCCTTGACGACCTGCCGCGCCCGCGCGGCGACGGCCGTACGCCCTCCAGTGCCCCCGTGCCTGGGAATGGTCACAGCCGAAGTCACGGTAAGTCTCCTCAGTGGGAAGCCGGTGCGTAGCGGGAAGCGCTACGTCGAAGAGTCTGTCGGCGGGAGGGGGTCCGGCGCGCTGGTGCCGGGACCCCTCTTCTCGGGGGGTTAACCCCACCCTCCGCCGGAGGGGTTGGCCGCCCCCCAGCGGCCTGATGCCAGGTTATGGACGGGGGCGGGCCGTTCTCCTCCTCCGGCGGTACGAACCCTCCCCGAGCCGTAGTACGGAGGAACCCCTAGGGGGCCTCCACCGACAGGTGGAGATCCTCTCGGGGTGTCTCCACCCCGCCGCTCCGTAAGGCTCCACCCTGCCGTCGCGTGAGGGTCAACCCTCCCCGGGGACGGGCCCCGGATGCGAAGCTGTCCCGCGGCAGATGGATGCAAGGGGCACGAGATTCGGGGCGGCCCTCGGGCTGTTCCAACTGCCGCTGATCGTCGGGGTGCAGTCGACGGTGGGCTGGTCGGAGCGCGGGACGGCGACCGCGTCGGTGCTGTTCTGCCGGCAGACCGGGCAGACCGTCGGCGCCGCCGTGTTCGGCGCGGTGGCCAACGGGGTGCTGGCGGCCCGGCTGGGCGGCGCGGGCGACCTGGACTCCGTCACGCGCGCGCTGGACGCGGGGGCGGCGGAGGCGGGGACGGCGCACGAGGCGATCCGGCACGCCGTCGCGAGCGCCGTGCACGCCGTGTATCTGGGCGCTGCGGGCGCCGCCGCACTGGCGTTCGTCGTTCTGCTGTGCGTGGCCCCGCGGCGGTTCCCGGTGCTGCGGGAACCGGGCGACTGACGGGCCGGCAGCACCCGAAACGGGACCGTCGGCGCGGGCGACACCGCAGGTCAGGTCCATTTGTGAAGACTCCGCACGTACCGACCGACCAGTTTGGTGAAAAGCCTTCGCTATCCGGCTACTGCCAAGTAACGTGCGTCACCTCACACCCCCCAGCCTCCCTGCCGTCCAGCGCCATGGACCCGAGCCTGCAAGGAGTACGGGATGTCCCACGACCCGTATCCGCACGACCTGACCTACCCCTGGCAGCCGCCGCCCCCGCCTGCGCCCGCCCCGCGCCGGACGGACCACCGCACCCCCCTCGGGCACCACAGCGACCTGCGGATCCTGCGCGGCGCCTACCGCCGCCAGCGGCGCGTGGCCACGCTCACCGCGCTCGGCTACTTCGTGCTGTTCCTGGTGCTGTCCGCGTTCGCGCCGTCCCTGATGACGGCCACCGTCGGCACCGGCCTGCCCACCGGGCTCCTCCTCGCCCTGCTCCAACTGCCCGTCACCTGGCTGGCGATCGCCCTCTACGAGCGCACCGCCCGCCGCCATGTCGACCCGCTCGCGGACCGTATCCGCCGGCAGTCGGAGATCGACGTACGCCGAGGAGCGACCCGATGAGCACCACCCCGCTCCCCCGACTCGCCGCCTCCGTCACGGAGTTCAGCGGCGACGCGCAGACCATGTCCCTCGTCGCCTTCACCGCCGTCGCCACCATCACCCTCCTGCTGTGCGTGATGACCGGCCCGGACCGCGACGACCTCGACGAGTTCTACACCGGCTACCGCTCCCTGTCCCCGCTGCGCAACGGCCTGGCCATCGCCGGTGACTACATCTCGGCGGCCACCGTCCTCGGCACCACCGGCGTGATCGCCCTGTGCGGCTACGACGGCGTGGTCCTCGCCCTGAGCACCGCCCTGTCGCTGATGCTGCTGATGTTCCTGCTGGCCGAACCGCTGCGCAACGCGGGCCGGTTCACCATGGGCGACGCACTGGCCCGCCGGATGCCCGGCCGCGCCGTCCGCATCACCGCCTGCGCCGTCACCCTCGCCGCGCTGCTGCCGATGATGCTGGTGCAGCTCGCCGGCACCGGCCAGCTCCTCGCCTTCATGCTGGGCTTCTCCGGGGACGCGGTGAAGACCGCCTGCATCGTCTGCATGGGCGCCCTGATGATCAGCTACGCGGCGATCGGCGGCATGAAGGGCACCGCCCTCATCCAGATCCTGAAGATCGTGATGCTGCTCGGCTCGGGGGCCGTCGTCGCGCTGCTGCTGCTCAGCCGCTTCGACTGGAACCCGGGCGCCCTCTTCGACGCGGCGGCCCGCGGCAGCGGTGTCGGGGACGCCTTCCTGCGCTCCGGGCTGGAGTTCGCCGGCGGACCCTACCCGCGCCTCGACATGATCACCGGTCAGCTCGCGGTCGTGCTGGGCGGCGCCTGTCTGCCGCACATCACCATGCGCATGTACACCGCCACCGACGCCCGCCAGGTACGCCGTTCACTGTCCTGGGCGGTCTCGGGCGTGGCGCTGTTCGTGCTGGTCATCACCGTCGTCGGGTTCGGCGCCACGGCCCTGGTCGGCCGCGCGGTGATCGCCCAGGCGGACCCGCAGGGCAACACCGCCTATCTGCTGGGATCGCGGGCCGCGTTCGGCGCCGACGTCTCCACCGCGGAGACCCTGCTGTTCACGGCCGTCACCACGGCGATCTTCCTGACCGTGCTCGCCTCGGTCGCCGGCATGATCCTGGCCTGCGCCAACTCCCTGGCCCACGACGTGTTCGCCGGCATGGTCCGGGACACCTCGGCGCGCCGCGAGATGCTGCTGGCCCGGCTCTCCGCGCTCGCCGTCGGCATCCCCACCATCCTGCTCGCCACCCAGGTGCAGCACCGCAGCCTCCAGCCGCTGATCACCCTGGCCTTCTGCATCGGCGCCTCGGCCCTGGCCCCCGCCCTGGTCTACAGCCTCTTCTGGCGCCGCTACACCCGCACGGGCCTGCTGTGCACCCTGATCGGCGGCACCCTCGCCGTGCTGGTCCTGATGCCGGGCACCAACCTGGTCTCCGGCTCCCCGGCAGCCGCCTTCCCCGAGGCCGACTTCAACTGGTTCCCGTTCACCACCACCGGTGTCGTCACCGTGCCGCTCGGCTTCGCCCTCGGCTGGCTGGGCACCCTCGCCTCCGGCCGCGCCGAGTCCGAACAACAGCGGCGCCGCTACGAGTCGGTGGAGGGCTGGATCCTGGCGGGGGCGGCGGTGCGCAAGGGGGACTCGTCCTCGTCCGGGAGGGCGTGACAGGACCGGACCGTCGGCCGCTCCGGCGCGCGGCGCGGAAGGGGGGCCGTCGGCCCCTCCGCCGTGCGGCACGCGAGAGGGCCGACGGTCACTCGACGGTGTTCCCGGTGAGCACTCTCAGACTGTCGCGCATCTGGTCCATGTGCGCCTGCACCTCGTCCCAGCGCTCCCCGTGCTCGCGCAGCACCCGCTCGGTGTCCCGGGCGACACGCTCCTCCTGGAGCCGGGCCTCGGCGAGGATCTCCGCGGCCCGCTTCTGGGCCTCCTCGTGCCGCCGCCGGTTGGAGTCCTCCATCTCGGCGAGTTCCCGCTCCGCCTCGGCCAGCGACTCCTGCGCCCGGGCCATCGCCTTGGCGTGCTGCGCCTCCATGGCGGCGATCCGCTCCTCGGTCTCCCGCTCCAGCGCCGCCGTCTTCTCGGCGTGGTCCCGCTTGGGGTCGACCAGCATGCCCGCCGTGCTGTTGCGGACCTTGCGCAGCCCGGACAGCTCCTCCTGACGGAACTCCTTCAGCTTGTTGCGCGCGTCGACCCGGATCCCGTGCGCCTCGGCGCGGGCGGCGAGCAGCCGGCGGCGGGCGTTCTCCCTGGCGTCCTCGCGGAGCATCTCGGCCTGCTTCTGCGCCGACCTGCGCACCACCTCGGCACGCTCCTCGGCCTGCGCGACCTGTGCCTCGGCATCGGCGCGGGCGTTCGCGACGACGGCCGCCGCCTCCTCCTCCACCAGCCGGAACAGATCGCGGGCCCGCTCGCCGAGGGCGTCGTACTCCTGCGGACCGAGCCGGGTGAGGGCCGAGCGCAGCCGCTCGACCTCGCCGACCATGTCCTTGGCGAGCACCGTGAGCCGGGCGACCCGCTCCCACGCGGCGTCGCGTTCGGCGGAGAGCGCGGCGGTGTAGACATCGACCTCTCTGGGCCGGTAGCCACGCCCGCGAACGGTCACGAACCCCGGCACTGCAACCCGTGCGCTGCTCATGTGCAGCCCCTCTCACCAGACGAACGCGAAATAGGATTTCGCGCATATCTTGATGTATCGGGCTTAAGTGTTCATAACGCGACACTCCGCGCGCAGGTTATGGGCGGCACGGGACATGAGAAGGGCCTGGCCCGGTCGTCCGACCGGGCCAGGCCCCTCACACGGCACCACTCGTCTAGAGCAGTCCGTCCCACATCTGTTCGAGCAGCACCGACCACCAACTGTCCGGCGAACCCAGCGCCGCCGGGTCCAGCGAGACCAACTGCGCCTGGAAGTCGACGGTCCAGCGGCCCGCCTGCTCCTGGTTCAGCCCGTACCGCAGCCGCCACATCCGCCCGAGCAGCGCGAGGCAGCGCGCGAACTCCGGCAGCCCGGTGTTCACGAACTGCGGCGGTACGGACGCCCCGCCCGGCCCCGCCTCCACGGGCACCGCGACGATGTTCGCCGTCCCGTACTGCACACAGATCGCCTTGCCGAAGTCACTGCCCATGACGAGGTACGAGCCCGCGTCCGGGGCCGGCTGCACACCCCGCTCGGCCGCCAGCTCCGCCAGCGTCGGCACCGGCCGCCCCGGCTGGGCCTGCGCCCAGAAGAACGGCCCCATGTCCAGCGGCAGTCCGGCCGCCACCAGCGTGTGCGCCACCACCGGCGGCACCCCCTGCCGGGACACCGCGGCCTGCTCGAACCGGAACACGCCCGGCCCGAACGCCGCCGCCAGCTCCTGCGCGATCGCCTCCGGCGGGATGGGCGGCGCCGGCTGCACCGCGGGCAGCGGCGCCCGCACCGGCGCGGGCCGCGCGGGACCGTCCGCCACCTGGTGCAACTCGCCCTGGTGAACCAGCAGTTGCTGCATGCCCTGCTGCCGGCTCGCGTGGTCCGTGCCGTACGGCGCGATGCTCGTGATGCGCGCCTGCGGCCACTGCTCCCGGATCATCCGCGCGCAGTACGCGCCCGGCAGCTCGCACGACTCCAGCTCGGTGTGCAGCTCCAGCACCTGGTCCGGCGGCACGTTCATGGCGCGCAGCTCGTGGAAGATCTGCCACTCCGGGTGCGGGGTGCCCGGCGCCGAACGCCGGATCAACTGCTGCTCCGACCCGTCCTGCGCCCGGTAGCGCAGCACGGCCTGGTAGCCGGGGCCGACCGTCGGCAGGCCCTGCGCCTGCGGATACCCGTACGCCGGCGGCTGTCCCGGACCGGGAGCGGGAGCCGGCGGAGGCGGCATCGCACCGGGCGGCATCCCAGGCACACCGGGAGCACCAGGCGCACCAGGCGCACCGGGAACGCCCGGGGCGTGCGCGGCGGGCGGCGGAGGGGCGCCCGGGCCGCCCACGGGGGGCGCCATGACCGTACGGGCGTGGTGTACGGCGCCCTGCGCGCCCCCCGCGGAGCCGGGAGCGCCGGGCGGAGTCTGGGGTGCGCCGGGCGCACCGGAGCCCGCGGGGGCGCTCGGCGGCTGCGGCGCGCCCGGGCCCATCTGGCCGGGGTCGGCGAACATCGTGGCGGCATGGTGCATCCCGCCGGGAGGCGTACCCGGCCCACCCGGGGCACCGGGCGCGCCGGGCGCACCCGGCACCTGCGGTGTGCCGTCCGGTTCGAGGGCGGAGACGAGCTGCGTCGGCACATACCCGCCCGCCGGGGCACCCGGCGTACCGGGCGGAGGCGGCGGCGTGGCGCCCGGCCGCGCCCCCGGAGCCCCGGGCACACCCGGCGGAGGCGGCGGCGTCGACCCGCCACCGCGCGCACGGCGCGGCGGCGGCGCGGCCTTGCTGGTCGCCGCGTCGGCGATGTCACCGGCGTGCGGCGGAAGCGGCCGCGCGGGCGTGGCCGGGCCCGCCGGACCGGCCGGGGGCTGCGGCTGCGACTGCGGCGCACCGGCACCGAAGGAACCGCCGGGAACACCCGGAGGCGGCGTCCCCGGAACACCGGCCCCCTGCGAGGAGCCGTACGACGGCGGAGGCGGCGGAGGCGTGGGCGCACCCCCGGGCCCGCCCGGAGCACCGGGGCCGCCCGCCGCGCCCGGTCCGCCGAGCGCATGTCCCACCGCCGTCGGCGGCAACTGGCTGCCGCCCGACATCAGCGCGGTCTTGGCGTCCGGCGCCGTCGAGGGCGGCGGCAGTTCGTCGTCCGAACCGCTCAGCGGCGGCGCGAAGACGGTCGCGGGCAGCGGTACGGAACGGTCGTCCCCCGCGTCGGCGTTGGTGTCGGTCCCGGTCCAGGGCGTCGCCCCGGGCGGCACGGCGGCGGCCGGAGCCGCGGGCGCGGCGGGGGGCGGCCCGGAGGGCACCCCGGCCTGCGTCTCCGCGAGCCCGCTCCCCGGCACCGGCACCCCGGCCTGCGTCTGCGGCAGCGCGGGATCGGGCGACACCGGCCCACCGGCCCCACCAGACCCGGCAGGCGCGGCAGGCCCACCGGCCCCACCAGACCCACCAGGCCCGACAGGAGCGGCGGGAGCAGCCGAAGCCGCCCCGGCCGACGGGGCCGACCCGCCCCGCTCCCCGATCCCCATCCGGTCCGCCGCCTCCTGCAACCACTCCGGCGGCGTCAGCAGGAACGACGTCTGGTTCAGATCCACCCGGGCCGGCGGCGCCGGCACCGCGTCCGCGGGCTCCTGCGCACGCCCGTACTCCTCCTCGTAGCGGCGGATCACCTCACCCACCGGCAGCGCCGGCCACAGCGTGGCCTCCCCGCTGTCCCGGGCGATCACCAGCCGCTGCGCGCCCCCGTCCGAGCGCGGACCGTCGGCGCGGTCCTCCGCCCACACCACGAACCCCAGCTCGAACTCCCGCACCCGCACCTCACGGTGCTGGTACGCGGGCACGTCCCCGTTGATCCAGTCCTCGGCGCGCTCCTGCGCCTGCGCGAACGTCACCATCGTCGGCTCACTCCCCCGCGGCCACGGACGCCACGGGCACCGCACGCGCGAACCCGCCGTCCACCATCAGATTCGCCACCGTCTCCAGCTCCGGCGGATTGCCCGCGAGCCGCGACAGGAACGCGTCGAAGTCCTCACCGCACGGCAGCAGCAACCGCTCCACCCGCTCGGCCGGCGGCACCCCGGGATCCGCGTCGCGCACATCGTCGTAGGCGCAGAACCACACAGAACCGATCCGCTCGCCCTTCACCTTCACGGCCAGCAGACCGCCCTGGACGAAACCGACGCCCAGGTAGTCCTTCGTCAGATGGTCCCGCAGGCACTTGTTCACATAGACCAGGTCGTTGACCGCGGCCTCGTCGCGCACCGTGAAGAACGGCTGGTCGACTAGGAGCCCCAGCTCGGCGTCGAGCGCCGCGCCCACCGGGGCACAGCCGCCCGCCGCCCGCAGGAACGACCGGTACGCCCCCGGCAGCCGGTACCCGAGGTCCTCCTCGACCCCCTGCACCTGCTGCTCCGACACCGCCGCACCCGACTTCGGCAGCCCGAAGTGCGCCGGACGCGTCTCCTGCAACGGGCGCGTGCCGCGCTTCGACTGGTCCACCACCGACGTCGAAAGACCGCCGTGGTGGCGCAGCAGCGCCTTCACCTCGACCGGCACGAGTTCGAGCCGCCGCGAGTCCACCACGTGGTGCCACGTCCAGCCGTGCGGCGTCGCCACGTTCGGCACCGTGTCCCACAGCTCGTGCCCCGAGGCCGCCATCGCCGCGTTCGCCGACACGTAGTCCGTCAGCCGCAGCTCGTCGACCCCGAAGCCCTCCGGCGGCTCCGCGATCTCCGCGGCAGCCCTGGCGTACGCCGAGAAGTCCGGGTAGCCGCGCTCGTCCACCCGCACCCCTCTCGGGTGCCGCGCCGCCCGGACCGGATCCGGGAAATGCACGACCTGCCCGGCATAGGCCGCGTTCGGCGGCGCGGCTTGTTGCCCGAGCCGACTCGTCGTCATGGCGGTTGCCCCCTGCGGCACTCTGTACGGCCCGCAGCGGCCGGTTCCGCTTCCGGTCCCGAACCACCACGCCCCGTATGCGACTGTCTCCAACGGTTGCCAACGCGCGTCGACCGCGCGCCTCACAGTGGCGACAGCCTATGCGGTACGACGACACGGGTCACCGGGCCTCCGCTTCCGTGACCAGCCGTCACCCCGCCGTGACAGCCCGCCCAGGCCCTGGCGTGTCGCGGCGCCCCAGCTTCCGCAGCCGCCACGCCATTTGGCACTCTGTGACGTCCGGGGGGATGCTCGGGAGGGGATGACGATCATGAACGCAACGCAAACGGGACCGCACCAGGCCAGGTCGGGAGATGTGCGCCACACCGGCGCCGCCGGCGACTCCACCGGCGACCCCCGCGTCGGCTGGTCCGCCACCGACGCCCCCCACACGCCCACGCTCCGTCACCGCCGCGACGGCATACTCCCCACCGTCGCCGCCGCCCTCTCCGTCCACGGCGCCACCCTCACCGGCACCGCCGCCCGCGGCGACCAGCCCCCGCCGCTGCACCCCCTCGTCCAGGACTTCCTCGACACCCTCACCAGCGCCCAGCGCGACCGCTTCACCGGCCGCTGCGCCGAGGCCCTCCTCATCTCCCGGCACCTCGCCGCCGCCGACGCCGCCCGCAGCAGACGCTCCGCCCGCAAACCCATGACCAACGGCGAAGCCCGCAAGACGCTCCGAGCGGCCAAGCTCACCACCCGCCACATCCGCGAGGACGGCGACCCGCTGCACGGCAGCTTCGCCCCGCCCTGCCGCGCCTGTACGGCCCTCAGCGCCCACTTCGGCGTCCGCGTCGTCGATCCGGAAGCGACCGGCTGACCCCACGGCGGCCCACCCAGCACACCCGCACCCGCACCGGCACCGGCACGACGAACGAAGGCAGATGCACCCCGACCAGCGCACCTCAACCACCCGCTTCCCCGTCCCCATCGACGCCGCCCTGCGCACCGCGGGCTGGCAGCCCGGACGCTGGGACATCAAGCAGGCCGAGATCTGGGCCGACACCCTGCGCGACCACACCTCGCCCGCCGGCCACCGGCACGCCGTCTTCCCCGCCGCCGTCGAGGCGTGGGCCGAATTCGGCGGCCTCACCATCACCCCCGGCGCCGGCGGCCGCCAGATCGCCCCCGCCACCCTCCACCTCGACCCCCTGCACGGCCTCCACATGGCCCGCACCCTCGCCGACCTCGGCCGCGCCCTCGACACCGACGTGGCGCCGCTCGGCACCGAGACCGACACCGGGGCCGTCCTCGCCATCGACGACGAGGGGCGCGTCTACGCCCTCGACCACACCGGCGACTGGTACCTCGGCCCGGACATCGACCACGCCCTGGCCGCGCTCCTCACCGGCACCGAACCGGTACGCCTCACCGTCGACTAACCGGACACGTCACCCCGCCGCCGAGGGAATCACCGCCGACACCCGGAAACCCCCCGCGTCCGTCGGCCCCGACACGAACACCCCGCCGAGCCCGACCACCCGCTCCTTCATCCCCACCAGGCCGTTGCCGCCCGACGGCAGCCCCGCCGAGGACCCCGAACCCCCCTCCGGCGGCGGCTCGTTCTCCACCTGCATCGCGATCTCCGCCACCCGGTGCGCCAGCCGCACATACGTCTTCGCGCCCGCCGCGTGCTTGTGCACGTTCGTCAACGCCTCCTGCACCACCCGGTACGCCGTCTGCTCGATCTCCGGCGCGTACGCCCGCACCTCCCCCACCACCGACAGATCCACGACCATCCCCGCGGCCGCCGACTGCCCCACCAGCTCCTCAAGCTCCTCCAGAGACGGCCCCTCCGCCTCCTCCACCGCCCGCGACGCCGCGGCCGCCGCGGCCACCCCCACCGCCGCCAACGGCACCCCCGCCCGCTCCCGCGGACCACCGCTGCGCAGCACCCCGAGCATCTCCCGCAGCTCCGTCAGCGCCTGACGCCCCATGTCCCCCACCAACGCGGCGTTGCGCACCGCCTTCTCCGGGTCCTTGCGCGCCACCGCCTGCAACGCCGCCGCGTGCACCACCATCAGGCTCACCCGGTGCGCCACGACGTCGTGCATCTCCCGCGCGATCCGCGTCCGCTCCTCGTTGCGCGCCCACTCGGCCCGTTCCTCCGCGCGCTCCGCCAGCAACTGCAACTCGCGCTCCAGGCTGTCCGCCCGCTCCCGCAGACTCTCCATCAGCCGCCGCCGCGCCCCCACATACAGCCCCAGCAGCACCGGCGGCGCCGTCAGCCCCAGCGAGGTGGCCAGCGCGGCGAACGGGATGAACCAGTCCCCGACCGTCTGATGCCCCTGGTCCATGCCCTGCCGCACCTGCACGAACGTCACGATCAGCGTCCCCACGAGCTGCATCCCGGCCAGCGACGCGATGATCCGGCGCGGCAGCTCCGACGCCGCCAGGGTGTACAGCCCGACGATCCCCATCAGGAACCCCATCTGGGCCGGCGTGATGGCGATCGCCACCAGCACCACCGCGATCGGCCACTGCCGCCGCACCACCAGCACCGACCCCGCGAGCAGCCCGAACACCACGCCCACGGCCACCGGCACCCCCGCGTCCCGCGCGAACGGCACCCCCTCCACCGCACACTCCACGGCCGACAGCAGCGCCAGCCCGCAGTCGAACACCGCACTACGCCGCCTGCTCCACCACAGCGGCCCTCCCCGGGCCCCCGCGAGCTCTTCCCCCGTCGTGGTCATGCCTCCAGCCTACGGGCGCACACCCCGCCTTTTCCGACGAGTTTCACCGCCCGGTCCGCACCACACCGCTACGGCTCCGGGGCCAGGCTCCGGTATGGTCTGAGGCGCTGTCCCCCGTGGTGTAACTGGCAGCACACTGGTTTTTGGTACCAGCAGGACAAGGTTCGAATCCTTGCGGGGGAGCAACTGCACATACGGCCGTGGTTCGGGCTCTGACAGCATCGTCGGGGCCCGCTCTCATGTCCGCCATGAAACGCCCCGGTATCCTTCGGATGTCCCACCTCACTCCACAGCCGAAGGGCAACTTCGTGAGCGCCATTCGCCCGGCAGCCGTCGTCGTACTCGCAGCGGGTGAGGGCACCCGTATGAAGTCGGCCACTCCCAAGGTTCTGCACGAGATCTGCGGTCGCAGTCTCGTGGGTCATGTGCTGGCCGCCGCCCGCGAGTTGGAGCCCGAGCACCTGGTCGTGGTGGTCGGGCACGCGCGGGAGCTGGTCGCCGGGCATCTCGGTGAGATCGACAGCGAGGTGCGCACCGCGGTGCAGGCCGAGCAGAACGGCACCGGGCACGCCGTCCGGATGGGGCTGGAGGAGCTGGGGGGCGGGGTCGACGGCACCGTCGTCGTGGTCTGCGGCGACACTCCGCTGCTGACCGGCGCCACGCTCGCCGCGCTCGCCGCCACGCACGAGGCCGACGGCAACGCGGTCACCGTGCTGACCGCCGAGGTGCCGGACGCGACCGGGTACGGCCGGATCGTGCGTGACGAGGCGACGGGCGCCGTCACCGCGATCGTCGAGCACAAGGACGCCACCGAGGCGCAGCGGGCGATCCGGGAGATCAACTCCGGGGTGTTCGCGTTCGACGGCGCGCTGCTGGCCGACGCCTTGAAGAAGGTCCGTACGGACAACAGCCAGGGCGAGGAGTATCTGACGGACGTCCTCGGCATTCTGCGCGAGGCCGGTCACCGGGTCGGCGCCTCGGTGGCCGGTGACCACCGGGAGATCGCCGGGATCAACAACCGGGTGCAGTTGAGCGAGGCGCGGCGGATCCTGAACGACCGGCTGCTGACGGCGGCCATGCTGTCGGGTGTGACGGTCGTGGACCCGGCGTCGACGTGGGTGGACGTGACGGTGACGTTCGGGCAGGACGCGATCGTGCAGCCGGGCACGCAGTTGCTCGGTGCCACGCAGGTCGGCGAGGGCGCGGAGGTCGGCCCGAACAGCCGGCTGAAGGACACCGTCGTCGGCGCGGGCGCGCGCGTGGACAACACGGTGTCGGACACGGCGCACATCGGCGCGCACGCGACCGTCGGGCCGTTCGCCTATCTGCGTCCGGGGACCCGCCTGGGTGCCAAGGGCAAGATCGGCACGTATGTGGAGACGAAGAACGCCTCGATCGGCGAGGGCACGAAGATCCCGCACCTGTCGTACGTCGGTGACGCGACGATCGGTGACCAGACCAACATCGGCGCGGCGAGCGTGTTCGTGAACTACGACGGTCAGGACAAGCACCACACCACGGTGGGGTCGCACTGCCGTACGGGTTCGGACAACATGTTTGTGGCTCCTGTCACCATCGGGGACGGCGCGTACACCGCGGCCGGCTCCGTGATCACGAAGGACGTGCCGCCCGGTTCGCTGGCCGTGGCCCGTGGCCAGCAGCGGAATATCGAGGGTTGGGTGGCGCGCAAGCGTCCGGGGAGCGCGGCGGCGAAGGCGGCCGAGGCGGCTTCCCGGCCGGGCGATGCCGAGGACTGACCGGAAACAGGCGCGCCGGACACGGCGTACCGTGATAAGTGCACACCCCCCACCGGCCGAGACGGCCCGTCGCGTCCAGCGGCGGAGTCGCTCGACACCCCCGTTGAGACACCTCTGAGGAGACAGTGCTGTGACCGGGATCAAGACGACCGGCGAGAAGAAGATGATGTTCTTCTCCGGCCGCGCCCACCCCGAGCTTGCCGAGGAGGTCGCCCACGAACTGGGTGTCGGGGTCGTCCCGACGAAGGCCTTCGATTTCGCCAACGGCGAGATCTATGTGCGCTACCAGGAGTCGGCGCGTGGTGCGGACTGCTTCCTGATCCAGAGCCACACGGCTCCGATCAACAAGTGGATCATGGAGCAGCTCATCATGATCGACGCGCTGAAGCGCGCGTCGGCGCGGTCGATCACGGTGATCGTGCCGTTCTACGGCTATGCGCGGCAGGACAAGAAGCACCGCGGCCGTGAGCCGATCTCGGCGCGGCTGATCGCGGACCTGATGAAGACGGCGGGTGCGGACCGGATCCTGACGGTGGATCTGCACACGGACCAGATCCAGGGCTTCTTCGACGGCCCGGTGGACCACCTCTTCGCGCTGCCGCTGCTGGCGGACTACGTCGGCCAGAAGGTCGACAAGGAGAAGCTGACGGTGGTGTCGCCGGACGCCGGCCGGGTGCGGGTGGCGGACCGCTGGTGCGACCGTCTCGGCGCGCCGCTGGCGATCGTGCACAAGCGGCGCGACAAGGACGTGGCGAACCAGGTGACGGTCCACGAGGTCGTCGGTGAGGTCAAGGGCCGGGTGTGCGTCCTGGTCGACGACATGATCGACACCGGTGGCACGATCTGCGCGGCCGCGGACGCCCTGTTCGCGCACGGCGCGGAGGACGTGATCGTGACGGCGACGCACGGTGTGCTGTCGGGTCCGGCGGCGGACCGTCTGAAGAACTCGAAGGTGAGCGAGTTCGTGTTCACCAACACGCTGCCGACGCCGGGCGAGCTGGAGGTCGACAAGATCACGGTGCTGTCGATCGCGCCGACGATCGCGAACGCGGTGCGTGAGGTCTTCGAGGACGGTTCGGTGACCAGCCTGTTCGACGAGCAGTAGGACCTGCTCGGGCCTCGCTAAAGGTCAATTTTTCCGCGGCCTCTCTCGCCGGTAGACTGCTCCAGTTGCTCGGCGAGGGAGGCCGTCGTCCGTTTTCTTGACGGATGCGGTGGTCCGTTATCGACGCGCTCTTCGTAGCAGGCCGTTCGTGGCCGGGTGACCAGGTCCGTTTCGCTTTCTACGAGGAGTGATCATGTCCGAGGTAAAGATCTCCGCCGAGACCCGTTCCGAGTTCGGCAAGGGCGCCGCCCGCCGTATCCGCCGTGACAACAAGGTTCCCGGTGTGCTGTACGGCCACGGTTCCGACCCGCTGCACCTGACCCTTCCGGGCCACGAGCTGCTGCTCGCGCTGCGTACGCCGAACGTCCTGATCTCGCTGGACATCGACGGCAAGGCCAACGAGCTGGCGATCCCGAAGTCGGTGCAGCGCGACCCGATCAAGGGTTTCCTGGAGCACGTCGACCTGCAGCTCGTGAAGCGCGGCGAGAAGGTCACGGTCGAGATCCCGGTGCAGGCCGAGGGTGAGCTGGCGGCGGGTGGCAACCTGCTGGAGCACGTCCTGAACGCGCTGCCGGTCGAGACCGAGGCCACGCACATCCCGGAGGCCGTCACGGTGTCCGTGGAGGGTCTGGAGGCCGGTGCCTCGATCCTGGCGAAGGACATCACCCTGCCGTCCGGTACGACGCTGGCCGTCGACGGCGACACGGTCGTCCTGCAGGTCCTGTCCGCGCAGGCCGAGGAGGCCCCGGAGGGCGAGGCCGCCGAGGGCACCGAGGCCGCCGAGGCCTGAGCCGTACGGCTTCCGTAGCGGTACATCGAAGCTCCAGCCGCTGTTCCCCCGCTCGGGGGGAGCAGCGGCTGCTGCGTAAGGAGACATGCACGTGACGACGGATGCGAGCGCCCCGTGGCTCGTCGTGGGCCTGGGGAATCCGGGGCCGGAGTACGCGATGAACCGGCACAACGTGGGGTTCATGGTGGCGGATCTGCTGGCGGAGCGGATCGGCGGGAGGTTCAAGCGGGCCGGCAAGGCGCAGGCGCAGGTGGTGGAGGGGCGGATCGGTCCGCCGGGGCCCGCGAACCGTCGGGTGATCCTGGCGAAGCCGATGTCGTTCATGAACCTGTCGGGGGGTCCGGTGAACGCGCTGCGGGACTTCTACAAGGTGCCCGTGGGCAACGTCGTGGCGGTGCATGACGAACTGGACATCGACTACGGCGTGCTGCGGCTGAAGCTGGGCGGCGGGGACAACGGGCACAACGGCCTGAAGTCGATGACGAAGGTGCTGGGTCCCGACTATCACCGGGTGCGGTTCGGGATCGGGCGGCCGCCGGGGCGGATGCAGGTGGCGGACTTCGTGCTGAAGGATTTCGCGTCGGCGGAGCGCAAGGAGCTGGACTACTTCGTGGACCGGGCGGCGGACGCGGTGGAATGTCTGGTGATCGAGGGTCTGGAGCGGGCGCAAAGCACGTACAACTCGTGATTTGTCGGGCGGCTGCCTCAGGCGGAGGTTGACGATCCGTTCAGGCATGGCCAATGATCCCGGCCATGCCCGCCTCCGCAACGTCCCATCGTCATCGGGCCGCTCCCCGCAAGGGCCGTTTCTCCGTGGTCGCGCTGCGCTTCGGGCGGCTGGCGGTGGCGGGCGCGGTCACCGCGCTGATCCTGCTGGCGGGGGTGTGGGCCTCCTGGGGCACGGCGCAGCAGGTGATGCTGACCAAGGGCCGGGAGCAGGGCACGATCGAGGTGACCCGGTGCGGCGCGCGGACGTGTTCGGGGCCGTACACGCCGCTGTCGGCGGGGTCGACGGCGCGGGCGCGGGTGGTGATCGAGAAGTCCGTGGCGGTGCGCACGGGGCAGACGTACACGGTGGTGGTGAAGCCGGGCGGCACCGAGGTGGTGCGCTCGGGCCCGGCCGGGGTGCTCTACGCGTGGGTGCCGATGGGCGGCGCGCTGCTGCTGGCGTCGGTGGTGGTGGCGGGCGGTCTGGGGCGGTCGCGGGCCGGCTGGGTGCTGGCGGGGTCGGGGGTGGCGCTGATGACGGCGGCCTTCCTGGCAATCTGAGACGTCGACGAGACGACACATGAGGGTGCCCCCGGACGCCGCACGCGTCCGGGGGCACCCTCATGGCGTCCCGCCGCGGGTCAGCCGGTGTTGCGCAGTCCGGCGGCGACTCCGTTGACGGTGAGGAGCAGGGCGCGGGAGAGCAGCGGGTCGGGCTCGGCACCGGCGGCGGCCGCGTCGCGCTGGCGCTTGAGCAGGGTGACCTGGAGGTAGGAGATGGGGTCCAGGTAGGCGTCGCGGATGCTGAAGGTCTGCTTGAGGACGGGGGTGGCGTCCAGCAGTTCGTCCTCACCGGTGATCTTGAGGACTTCGGCGACGGTGAGGGCGTGTTCGGCCTTGATGCGGTCGAAGACGTGCTTGAGGTCGTCGGGGACGAGCGTGTCGACGTAGTGCTGGGCGATCCGCAGGTCCGTCTTGGCGAGGGTCATCTCGACGTTGGAGATGAAGTTGCGGAAGAAGTGCCACTGCCCGTGCATCTCGTCCAGGACGGTGTCGAGACCGGCCTCGCGCAGCGCCTTGAGGCCGGAGCCGACGCCGAACCAGCCGGGGACGATCTGGCGGGACTGGGTCCAGCCGAACACCCACGGGATGGCGCGCAGTCCGTCGAGCGAGACGCCCGAGCCGGGGCGGCGGGAGGGCCGCGAGCCCAGGTGCAGGTCGGCGAGCTGGTCGACCGGCGTGGAGGCGAGGAAGTACGTCGGCAGGTCGGGGTCCTCGACGAGTTCGCGGTAGGCGGCGTGGGCGGCGTCGGAGACGACGTCCATCGCGGCGTCCCAGCGGGCGAGGGCCTCGTCGGACTGGCGGGGCGCGGTGTGCAGGGCGGACGCCTGGAGCGTGGCGGCGACCGTCAGCTCCAGGTTCTCCCTGGCCAGGGAGGGGATGAGGTACTTGTCGGAGATGACCTCGCCCTGCTCGGTCACCTTGATCTCGCCCTCCAGGGTGCCCCAGGGCTGGGCGAGGATCGCGTCGTGCGAGGGGCCGCCGCCGCGGCCGACGGTGCCGCCGCGGCCGTGGAAGAGGCGCAGCCGGACGCCGTAGCGGTGGGCGACGTCGCGCAGCCGGCGCTGGGCGCGGTGGATCTCCCACTGGCTGGTGGTGATGCCGCCGAACTTGGAGGAGTCGGAGTAGCCGAGCATGACCTCCTGGACGTCGCCGCGCAGGGCGACGAGCCGCCGGTAGGAGGGGTCGGAGAGCATCTCCTCCAGGATGGTGTCGGCGGCCTTCAGCTCGTCGGTGGTCTCCAGGAGCGGCACGATGCCGATCTTCGCCCAGCCGGCGTGCAGATCGAGGAGGCCGGCCTCGCGGGCGAGGACGACGGCGGCGAAGACGTCGTCGGCGCCCTGGCACATCGAGATGATGTACGACTCGATGACCTCGGGTCCGAAGACCTCCAGGGCGCGCTTGACGGTGAGGAAGACACCGAGGGTCTTCTCGCCGGCGGCGTCGACGGGGGCCGGGGTGCCGGCCAGCGGCCGCCGGGAGCGCAGTTCCTTGGCGAGCAGCTTGGCGCGGTAGTCGCGGGGCATGTCGGCGTACCGCCAGGACTCCTCGCCGAGGCGGTCGAAGAGCTGGCCGAGGGCGTGGTGGTGGGCGTCGGCGTGTTCGCGGACGTCCATGGTGGCGAGCTGGAGGCCGAAGGCGGACAGGGTGCGCAGGGTGCGGTTGAGGCGGCCGTCCGCGAAGAGCCCGCCGCGGTGGGCGCGCAGGGAGGTCTGGACGAGCGTGAGGTCCTGGAGCAGCTCGCTGGTGCCGAGGTAGTCGCGGCCCTCCTGGTGCGGGGTGCCCTGGGCGAGGCGCTGCTTGGTGTTCTCCAGCTTCTGCCGGATGCAGGTGGCCTTGAGCCGGTAGGGCTCCTCGGCGTTGAGGCGCTTGTAGCGGGGGCTGATCTCGGGCAGCCGTTCGAGGTCGGCCCGGAGGGACTCCAGGAGCTCCTCGGTGGCGCCGGCGTAGCGGATGGAGTTGGAGAGCAGGCCGCGGAGTTCGTCGATCATCTCCAGGGCGTCGTTGATGCCGTGCTCGTGCTGGAGGATGAGGACGTCCCAGGTCACCTGGGGGGTGACATTGGGATTGCCGTCGCGGTCGCCGCCGATCCAGGTGCCGAAGGTGAGCGGGCGGGTCTCCTCGGGGAGGTGGACGCCGACGCGCTCCAGTTCGGAGGTGAGGTCCTCCAGGACGTCCCCGACGGCGCCCGCGTGGAGTTCGTCGAGGTAGTAGATGGCGTTGCGGGCCTCGTCGGCGGGCTCGGGGCGGACGACGCGCAGTTCGTCGGTCTGCCACACGAGGTCGATGTTCTCGGCCAGACGGGTGTCCAGGCGCCGGCGGTCGGACTCGATGACCGGGGTCTCCAGGAGCGCGGCGATACGCCGCAGCTTGTTGAGGACCGAACGGCGGGCGGCCTCGGTGGGGTGCGCGGTGAAGACGGGGCGCACGTTGAGGTTGCGGACCGTGTCGCGGACGTGCTCGGGGTCGGCGTCCTTGAGGCGGTCGGCGGTGCGGGCGAGGAGACCGCCCTCGGCGGCACGCCGGGCGCGCAGCTCACGGCCGCGGTGCACCTGCTCGGTGACGTTGGCGAGGTGGAAGTAGGTGGAGAAGGCGCGGACCAGCTTGGCCGCGGTCTCCAGTTCGGTGCCGCGCAGCAGCTCGGCGGCGGCCTCGCCGTCCTCGCGGGTCAGGCGGCGGACCTTCTCGACCAGGTCGAGGAGCTCGGGACCCTCCTGCCGGACGAGGGTCTCGCCGAGGAGGTCACCCAGTCGGCGGATGTCGGCACGCAGCTCGGCACTGGTCGTCGTCTGGTCGTCGGCACTGCTCACAGGTGCGGCTCCTTGCAGTGGTGAAGCTCGTCCGGGAGGAACCCGGATGCCGTCCGCGCGGCGTGCTGCCGCATAGGGCTCGGGCATCCGGGAAGAAAACAGAGCGGACCGCGCTGTCCGACCGTCTCCAAGGATATGTGCCGGGCCGGACGCGCTGACACGGGCTCTTGCCCCCGGACGACGCACTGCCATACTTACGATGCCGTAGGTTACGGAACCGTAGGAAGCGGTACCCGGCCGACTGCGCGAGTGCCGTGACCCGGCGACCCACCACAGAACCCTCGACCCCACAGGGGACACGCATGACCACGAGCTCCGATGTGATCGACGACTCCCCGGACGCCGACGCGGGCGGCTCCGCGCTGCCCTCCGCCACGCTCGGCGGCGAGCAGAAGCGTTCGCTGGAGCAGATCACCCTTCTGCTCTTCATCACCGTGCCGTTCCTCGCCCTGCTGGCGGCCGTGCCGCTGGCCTGGGGGTGGGGGGTGAGCTGGCTGGACCTCGGTCTGCTGGTCTTCATGTACTTCCTCGGCTGCCACGGCATCACCATCGGCTTCCACCGCTACTTCACGCACGGCTCCTTCAAGGCCAAGCGTCCGCTGCGGATCGCGCTCGCGGTCATGGGCTCGATGGCGGTGGAGGGGCCGCTGGTGCGCTGGGTGGCGGACCACCGCAAGCACCACAAGTTCTCCGACGCGGAGGGCGACCCGCACTCGCCGTGGCGGTTCGGGGAGACGATCCCGGCGCTGATGAAGGGCCTGTGGTGGGCGCACATCGCATGGATGTTCGACGAGGAGCAGACCCCGCAGGAGAAGTACGCGCCGGATCTGATCAAGGACCCGGCGATCCGCGCGGTCTCGCGGCAGTTCATCTTCTGGACCGTGGTGTCGCTGGCGATCCCGCCGCTGGTGGGCGGTCTGGTGACGATGTCCTGGTGGGGCGCGTTCACCGCGTTCTTCTGGGGTTCCCTGGTGCGGGTGGCGCTGCTGCACCACGTCACCTGGTCGATCAACTCGATCTGTCACGCGGTGGGCAAGCGGCCGTTCAAGTCCCGGGACCGTTCGGGCAACGTGTGGTGGCTGGCGATCCTGTCCTGCGGCGAGTCCTGGCACAACCTGCACCACGCGGACCCGACGTCGGCGCGGCACGGCGTGATGCGGGGCCAGGTGGACTCCTCGGCCCGCTTCATCCGCTGGTTCGAACTGGCCGGATGGGCGTACGACGTGCGCTGGCCGTCACGCTCGCGTATCGATTCGCGCCGCAACACGGGTGAGGACGGCTCCCGGCGCCGGAAGGCGAGTGCCGACGCGGCATGATGGACGGTGTGGCGACCGATTCCAGCAGCACCCCGAGCAACGAAACGAAGCCCAGACGCGCGCGGCGCACCCGGATGACCGGTGCGGAGCGGCGGCAGCAGTTGCTGGAGATCGGTCGCACCCTGTTCGCGGCGAAGGGGTTCGAGGGCACGTCGGTGGAGGAGATCGCGGCGAAGGCCGGGGTGTCCAAGCCGGTGGTGTACGAGCACTTCGGCGGCAAGGAGGGGCTGTACGCGGTCGTCGTGGACCGTGAGATGCGCCGGCTGCTGGACATGGTCACGTCGTCGCTGACGGCGGGGCATCCGCGGGAGCTGCTCGAACAGGCGGCGTTCGCGCTGCTCGACTACATCGAGGAGTACACGGACGGTTTCCGGATCCTGGTCCGTGACTCCCCCATCCCGCAGTCCACGGGGACGTTCGCCTCGCTGATCTCCGACATCGCGACGCAGGTGGAGGACATCCTGGGCCGCGAGTTCAAGAACCGCGGCTTCGACCCCAAGCTGGCCCCGCTGTACGCGCAGGCGCTGGTCGGGATGGTCGCGCTGACCGGCCAGTGGTGGCTGGACGTACGCCGCCCGAAGAAGGCGGAGGTCGCCGCGCATCTGGTGAACCTGTCCTGGCACGGCCTGGACGGCCTGGAGGCCAAGCCGCACCTGATAGGACGCCGCAAGGCGTAGGACGGACGAGCATGCGGCGGGGCCGCGCCCCTTCTTCCTGGGGGCGCGGCCCCGCCGCTTGTCGGCTGCCGTGAGCCGGTCGGTGCCGGTCAGTGCCGGTCAGTGCCGGTCAGTGCTTGAAGACGTCCTTCGTCTTCTCCTTGGCCTGGCGGGCGTCGCCCTTCGCCTGCTCGGCGCGGCCCTCGGCCTCCATCTGCTCGTTGCCCACGACACGGCCGGCCGCTTCCTTCGCCTTGCCCTTGGCCTGCTCCATCTTCGCCTTGGACTTCTGCTCGCCTGCCACTGTCCATCACTCCCAGTCGGGGTTCGCGGGTGGTCTCACCGGGCCGAGTGGCCCGTCCCGCACGCCTCAAACCTCACTCCCGGCCAGGGGCTCCAGGGGCTCCAGGAACTCCAGCCGGTTGCCGACGGGGTCGAGGGCGTGGAAGCGGCGGTGCCCGGGCAGGGCGTCGTCCCAGGTGAGGCGTACGCCGTGCCCCTCCAGCCGGGCCGCGAACGCCTCGATGCCGACGGCGGTGAGCGTCAGTGCCCCTTCGTGGCGACGGCGAACAGGCGGCGGAACGGGAGGACCGTGCCGTAGGACGTGGCCGGGTAGGCCGTGCGGAGCAGGTCGCGGTACTCGGTGACGAAGGTGTCGCGGGCCTCGGGGTCGTCGGCGAGGGCGTCGAGGACGGGGCGCAGGCCGGTGCCCTTGACCCAGTCCAGGACGGGGTCCTCGCCGAGCAGGACGTGCTGGTACGTGGTGGTCCAGACGTCGGTGACACAGCCGAGGCGGGCCAGCCGGTCGAGGTAGACGCCGGGGGCGTGGACGGAGTCGCGGGGGCGCAGGACGTCACCGAGCCGGGCGCGCCAGCGCGGGGAGGCGCCGAGGTCGCGCATCAGGGCGTGCAGGGGCGCGTCGACGTTGTGGGGGACCTGGAAGGCGAAGGTGCCGCCGGGTGCGACACCGTCGAGCCAGGCGGGGAAGGCGTCGAGGTGACCGGGGACCCACTGGAGGGCGGCGTTCGAGACGAGCAGGTCGTACGTCTCGCCCGGCTTCCACGTGGTGAGGTCGGCGTGCGCGAAGTCGAGGCGGGGGCCGGCGTGCGCGCGGGCGTCGGCGAGCATCCGCGGGGAGTTGTCGTAGCCGGTGACGCGGGCGGTGGGCCAGCGGTCGGCGAGGACGGTGGTGACGTTGCCGGGGCCGCAGCCGAGGTCGCCGATCCGGGGCGGGTCGCCGGGCAGCGCCGGGACGCGGGCGAGGAGGTCGGCGAAGGGGCGGGCGCGGTGGCCGGCGTGACGCAGGTACTGGGCGGGGTCCCAGGTGGGGTTGCTCGTCATGCCTCCCATCCTTCACCCATATCTCTCTCGATATCAAGAGACTCGACATCAAGAGACTTCACGTCGACACAACCACTACACTGATCGTCATGGAGGACGAGGTCGATCGGCTGGTCGCAGCGTGGCGCCGGGAGCGCCCGGACCTCGACGTGGAGCCGCTGGAAGTACTCAGCCGGGTGAGCAGACTGGCCCGGCACCTGGACCGCGCGCGCCGTCTGGCGTTCTCCGAGCATCAGCTCGAACCCTGGGAGTTCGACGTCCTGACCGCGCTGCGGCGCGCGGGCGCCCCCTACCAGCTCTCGCCGGGGCAACTGCTGACGCAGACGCTGGTCACCTCGGGCACGATGACGAACCGTATCGACCGGCTGACGAAGAAGGGCCTGGTGGAGCGGCTGCCGGACCCCAGCGACCGGCGCGGTGTGCTGGTCCGGCTCACGGACGACGGCAAGGACCGCGCCGACCAGGCGCTCGCCGGACTGCTCGACCAGGAGCGGGCGATCCTGGCCGAGCTGTCCGGCGCCCAGCGCGGTGAACTGGCGGCGCTGCTACGCCAGTTGACCGCCCCGTTCGACAACATCCCCGGTTAGGTCCACGGGTCCCACCCCGGCCCGGCGGGCCAGCGCGACCGCGGCGAGCGTCGAGTGGACGCCGAGTTTGCCGAGGACGTTCTGCATATGGGTGCGGACGGTGTGCGGGGAGAGGAACAGCCGCTCGGCGACGGCCTTGCGGCCCAGCCCGGCGACCATGCAGCGCAGCACCTCCCGTTCCCTCGGCGTGAGGGACTCCACCAGCCGCTCGCTCTCGGTGCGGTGCTTGCGCGCGGCCGTCAGCTCCCGCAGCACCCCGGTGAGCAGGGCGGGCGGCAGATGCGTCTCCTCGCGCAGCACCCCGCGGATGACGGTGAGCAGCCGCGACAGCGAACAGTCCTTCGCCACCCAGCCGGAGGCACCGGCCTGGAGGGCGAGGGCCGCGCGGCGCGGATCGTCCTTCTCGGCGAGGACGACGATCCGGATGTGGGGCTGCGCGCCCCGCACTCCGGCGACGAGCGAGATCCCGTCGACCGGCCCGTCCTCCCCGACCTCCTGCACGGGCACCGCCGGCCGTAAGCCGGGCAGGCCGGCGCCGAGATCGGCGTCGACGAGCAGCACGTCGTAGCGGCGCCCCTCGGCGGCCGCGCGCTCCAGCGAACGCAGCGCCGCCGGACCGCTGCCGGCCGCGGAGACGTCCACGTCCGGCTCGGCGGCCAGCGCCGCGGCGAGCGACTCGGCGAAGATACGGTGGTCGTCGACGACCAGGACTCGGATGCGAACCACGAAACCCCCTTCCCCAAGCTCCTTGTCAGAGCAGGGGATACCCCAAGTTCCGGAGACGGAGAACGACAACCTGCGCGGGTACGACGCCCGGAGAGGATGCCGATGCCGCACGGCCGCCGCCGTGCAGAGACTGCTACCCCCACCACGGGCGTCGTACCCGGCTGTCTCGCCCCCTGATCGGCACCGGCCCCCACCGGCGCTGCTCACAGGGTAGGGCTGCGGGCGGGCGCCGGTAGGCGAATTGCGGAACTGGTTGGCCAGCGCGTTTATGGTGTGCTGCATGTTCCGTATGGAGACAGAAGTCGACAGGGCGCGGCGCGATCTTCTTCGTTCCCGGCTTCTCGACGCCAACACGGCGGCCTCCCCGGTCCTGCGTGCCCTGCGCGGTACGCCGGCGGAGCGGGAGGCGCCGCTGCACGTGTGGGCGTCGGACGCCGAGGACGCCCTGGCCGGCGGGCTGGTCGGCCACACCTGGGCGGGCTGGCTGCACGTCACCTACCTGTGGGTCGACGAACGGCACCGCGGCACGGGGCTGGGCGCCCGGCTCCTCGCGGAGGCCGAGCGCGTCGCCCGCGAGGAACGCGACTGCCGCCGTGCCCGCCTGGAGACCTGGGACTTCCAGGCCCCCGGCTTCTACCGCAAGCAGGGCTACGAGGTGGCCTGCGTCATCGAGGACTACCCGCCGGGCCTGACCGAGTACACGCTGACCAAACGGCTGGGCTGAGCGGGGAGTTCAGAGCAGCCCGGCGCTCTCGACCACGGCGTCGGCCTCCCGCGCCTCCTCGGTCCCGGCGGGGTGGACCACACCGAGCAGGAACGCGGAGCGGCTGTCGTCCACGGAGACGAGCGTGAGCCGCAGATGGCCCTCGCCGCCCGTCTCCTTGTCGGTCGTCCTCAGCACGACGGTGTGGGCGGGCCGCCCGCCGACCTCGACGGCGCGGGACTGCTCGACGCGCGAGGTGCCGTCCGGATAGAAGAACTCGGCGTTGGACCGGGCCGCGCTCTCGGCCCGTGCCCGCAACTGGTCCCGCGTGACGGCCTCCCCCTTCCCGGCCAGCACGATACTGCCGCCCTCCGCGTCCATACGCCGCGTGACGGAGGAGGTGAACCCGGGAATCAGCCCCTCCTCGTCCCCCGCCGTCCACCCTTCGGGAATCCCGTACGAGATCCCGGCGACAGCGTCCGACACCCGGGGCCGCCCCTTCAGCGGGCGGGCGTCGTGGGCAGCGGACTCCGACACCCGCGGCCGTGCGTCATCCACGGCCCCTGCGTCCCGAGCACTGGCCCGCCACGCGGTGAACCCACCGGCGGCCAGCAGAAGCGAAACGGCCACGAGGAGAACGACCCTCCTCTGAGAACCCCGACCGGCGGGAGACTGCTGGGAAGATTCTGCGGAAGGCATCGAGTTCGTCATGCCCCCACTCTCCCGACCCCGACTCCCGCTTCCCTGAGCACGCGTACTCAGTCAGCTACTCAACATCGCGGAGGCTCTGGGGGCAACGGCGGATAGGCGGGCCGCGGCGGAACGGGCCGCCGCATCCCGACCGGCGGAGGCGGAGGAGGTCCGTCCGGCACCCGAAACCTCGGCCGGGGCGGCGCCGGCGGCCCGACCGGGGGCGGCGCGGACGGCGGCGGAGGCGGCACCGTCGGCGCCCCCGAAACCACCGGCCCCCCGCCCCGCAACCGCGCAACGGCCTCCTCGGCCCGCCGCCGGGCCCGGGGATCGTCGTCCCGCTCGAACCGCATCCGGACGCCGACGTAGGGACCGCAGTTGTCGACGCCGACGAGCCGGTAGCCGAGAGCACGGCCGATCTCCTCGACCCGACGCAGCCCAGCCTGCCCCACCATCAACGCGACCCGCCCCCGCCCGTCGAACTCCCTGACGATCTCCTCGTCCGTCACCGGCCCTCCTCGTAGCGCGGCAGTTCCGCGGGCAAGTCCCGTCCCTTCCCGCACTCGGCCAACTCATAGGTGTGCTCGCTCAGCCGGTACGCGACATCGGTGAGGATCTGCCGTAGCTCCGCGCCCGTGACCTTGCTGTCGTCGCTGACGCTGAACTCGGTGACGACGCCGTAGTCCGCGGAGGCGTTGTACGAAGGAACACCGGGCGGCTCACACGGCACGTACACCCTGGCACTACGGGACTCGAGTTTCGCCACGGCCTCGATGCCCCCGTCCGCGGAGACATGGGCGACCCTGTCGGCACTCCCGCTTCCCCGAGAGCTCTTGAGCCACTTCTCCCTTGAGACGGGCAGCACTTGCGCACGACCGTCGAGGTAGGACCCCTCACTGGTGTTGACGTGGCAGTAGAAGGCGAGGTCGGGTCCGGCGCCCTGAACACGGGACCCTGCGTCCGCCGCGCGCACCTGCGGCAGCACCCGTACGACCGTGCCCCGCTCGAGCGTGCCATCACACATGTCCTCGGGGAGCAGATAGAGCCCCTTGACGAAGTAGAGCCACGTCCCACCGCCGAGAAGGCACACCAACGCCAGGCCGGCAGCGAACCCCTTCGTGCTCGCCCGCGTCGCAGCCCGCCGCTCCCTGATCCGACCGTCGTCGTCAGCCACCCCCGGCCCTCCGCCATGTCCGTACGACCGCCCCGCACCCTACCGACCGGTGCGGGGCAGTCCGGGATCAGGGAACCCGGTGCGCCCCCTGCGACGGGATCGCCTCGAAGACCCGGGGCGCGGTGAAGCCCGCTGTGGCGAAGGCTTCTTCCACAGTCTTGGTGATCGTGTCGACCTCCGTGGCCAGGGTGAGGACGATCGCCGAGCCTCCGAAGCCGCCGCCTGTCATCCGGGCGCCGAGGGCTCCCGCGGTGACCGCCGTGTCGACGACCAGGTCGAGTTCGGGGCAGGAGACGCGGAAGTCGTCGCGGAGGGAGGCGTGGCCCTCCGTCAGGACCGGGCCGATCGCTCGGGGGTCGCCGGATTCGAGGAGGGAGACCACCCGTTCGACGCGGGCGTCCTCCGTGACCACGTGGCGGACCAGGCGGCGGACCTCCTCCTCGTCGCCCAGGCGGGCCAGCGCCGCGTCCAGGTCGGCGAACGGGATGTCCCGCAGCGCGTCGACGCCGAGGAGCGCCGCGCCCTTCTCGCAGCCGGCCCGGCGCTTGCCGTACTCGCCGCCGCTGTGGGCGTGCTTGACCTGGGTGTCGACGACCAGCAGCCGCAGCCCCTCGGCGGCGAGGTCGAAGGGGATCTGCTTCTGGGAGAGGTCCCGGGTGTCGAGGAACAGCGCGTGGCCGGCCTCGCAGCAGGCGGACGCCGTCTGGTCCATGATCCCGGTGGGGGCACCGACGTAGATGTTCTCGGCGCGCTGGCAGAGGCGGGCGAGCTGCCAGCGGGCGAGGCCGAGGTCGTACAGGTCGTTCAGCGCGAGCGCGACGACGACCTCCAGGGCCGCCGAGGAGGACAGCCCCGCACCGGTCGGCACGGTCGAGGCCAGATGGACGTCCGCGCCGGTGATCGTGTGCCCGGCCTCGCGCAGCGCCCAGACGACCCCCGCCGGGTACGCCGTCCAGTCGTCGTCGGAGCCGGGGGCGAGCGCGGCCAGGTCGAGTTCGGCGACGCCGCCCTCGACATCGGCGGAGTGCAGCCGCAGCCGGCCGTCCGTGCGCCGGGAGACGGCCGCGAGCGCGGTGTGCGGCAGCGCGAACGGCATCACGAAGCCGTCGTTGTAGTCGGTGTGCTCGCCGATGAGGTTGACGCGGCCGGGCGCCGCCCAGACCCCGTCGGGTTCCGTGCCGTACAGCCCGGCGAAGACCTCACGCACGTCCTGTGCCCCCACTACTGCTCCTTCGCGATGTGCTGCGCGAACTCCCAGGCGTCCGCGACGATTCCGGCGAGGTCCGCGCGGGTCGGGTTCCAGCCGAGCCGCTCGCGGGCGGTGACCGCCGAGGCGACCAGGACGGCCGGGTCGCCGCCCCGGCGCGGGGCGAGGACCTCGGGGATCGGGTGCCCGGTGACCTCGCGGACGGTCTCGACGACCTCGCGGACCGAGAAGCCGTTGCCGTTGCCCAGGTTGCAGATGAGGTGCTCGCCGGGGACCGCCGCGGCGAGGGCGAGCAGATGGGCCTCGGCGAGGTCGGCGACATGGATGTAGTCGCGCACGCACGTGCCGTCCGGCGTCGGATAGTCGTCGCCGAAGACGGAGACGGCCTCGCGGCGGCCCTGCGCGACCTGGAGGACGAGCGGGATGAGGTGCGACTCGGGGTCGTGCCGCTCGCCCTGGGTGCCGTACGCCCCCGCCACGTTGAAGTAGCGCAGCGAGACCGCGGCGAGACCGTGCGCCGCGGCCTCGCCGGTGATCATGTGGTCGACGGCGAGCTTGGTGGCGCCGTAGGGGTTGGTGGGGCTGGTCCGCGCGGTCTCCACGATCGGGACCTGCTCCGGCTCGCCGTAGGTCGCGGCGGTGGAGGAGAACACCAGCCGGCGCACGCCCGCCTCGCGCATGGCGGCGAGCAGGGCCATGGACCCGCCGACGTTGTTCTCCCAGTACTTCTCGGGCTGGGCGACGGACTCGCCGACCTGCGAGAACGCGGCGAAGTGGAGCACGCCGTCGAAGGAGGCGTCGAGCCACTTGCCCGCGTCGCGGATGTCGCCCTCGATGAAGGACGCCCCGGTCGGGACGCCCTCGCGGAAGCCGGTGGAGAGGTTGTCGAGGACGACGACCTCGTGCCCCGCCTCCAGCAGGTGCTGGGCGACCACCCCGCCGACATACCCCGCACCGCCCGTGACCAGATACTTTCCGCTGCTCATCAGCTCGCCACCTCTCGCAGTCGCTCGGCCGCGCGCTCCGGCGGCACGTCGTTGATGAACACGCTCATGCCGGATTCGGAACCCGCGAGGAACTTCAGCTTGCCGGACGTCCGGCGGACGGTGAAAAGCTCCAGATGGAGCGCGAAGTCGTCGCGGTTGACGCCCTCGAACTCCTCCAGCCGGAACGGCGCCTGATGCCAGGCGGCGATGTACGGCGTCGGCGGCTCACCCTCACCGAAGATACGGTCGAAGCGCCTCAAGAGTTCCAGGTAGACCTGGGGAAACTCTGTGCGCGCGGCTTCGTCCAGCGCCAGCAGATCGGGCACGCGCCGCTTGGGGTACAGGTGCACCTCGTACGGCCAGTGCGCCGCGTAGGGCACGAAGGCCGCCCAGTGTTCACTCTCCAGGACGACCCGCTCACCGGCGAGTTCACGCTCCAGGACGGCGTCGAAGAGGTTCTCACCACCGGTCGCCTCCCGGTGGGCCGCGAGCGAACGCAGCATCAGCGCGGTGCGCGGCGTGGTGAACGGGTAGGCGTAGATCTGCCCGTGCGGGTGACCCAGTGTCACGCCGATCTCGGCGCCCCGGTTCTCGAAGCAGAACACCTGTTCCACGGAGGGCAGATGCGACAGCTCGGACGTCCGGTCCGTCCACGCGTCCAGGACGAGCCGCGCCTGCGCCTCGGTGAGATCGGCGAAGGACGCGTCGTGGTCGGAGGTGAAACAGACCACCTCGCACCGCCCGGAGTCGCCGGCCAGCGAGGGGAAACGATTCTCGAACACGACGACGTCGTACGAGGAGTCCGGGATCTCGCTCAGCCGGTCGCCCTGGGAGGGGCACAGCGGGCATTCGTCGGCCGGCGGGTGATAGGTGCGCCCCTGCCGGTGGGAGGCGATCGCCACCGCGTCGCCGAGGAGCGGGTCCCGGCGTACCTCCGAAGTGGTGACGGTGCGGTCCAGGGGACGGCGGTCCACCGCGTCGCGCACCGAGTCGTCCCGCTGGTCGTAGTAGATGAGCTCACGACCGTCGGCCAAGCGGGTCGAGGTCTTCTTCACCGCGACTCTCCATCCGTACACCGATCGATATCAACATTGCCGGTCAGTCTTCAAACAGAACCGAACACATCAAACCACAAACCCCCACGGTAGTCACCATCACAACCGAACAAAGACCACCAGACAAGGTTGGCTCCGGATGCAGACCCCCACATATGCCCCCACATATGCCCCCACACCCGGCCACGTGCACGGCCCCGCGCACGCCCTGGACCTGGCGACCGAGCTGCGACTCCCCACGAACGCACTCGACTACACGATCCTCGGCATCTACTTCGTCGTCGTCCTGGGCATCGGCTTCGCCGCCCGCCGGTCGGTGAAGACCAGCCTCGACTTCTTCCTCTCCGGGCGGTCGCTGCCCGCCTGGATCACCGGCCTGGCCTTCATCTCGGCCAACCTGGCGGCCACCGAGATCCTCGGCATGGCCGCGAACAGCGCGCAGTACGGCGCGTACACCGTCCACTGGTACTGGATCGGCGCCATCCCGGCCATGGTCTTCCTGGGCCTGGTGATGATGCCCTTCTACTACGGCAGCAAGGTCCGCTCGGTCCCCGAGTTCCTGCTGCTGCGCTTCGACAAGGGCGCGCATCTGCTCAGCTCGCTGCTGTTCGCCTTCGCGGCCATCCTGATCGCGGGCGTCAACCTGTACGCGCTGGCGATCGTCGTCGAGGCGCTGCTGGGCTGGCCGCAGTGGGTCGCGATCGTGGTCGCCGGCTTCTTCGTCCTCGCGTACATCACGCTGGGCGGTCTGTCCTCGGCGATCTACAACGAGGTGCTCCAGTTCTTCGTGATCCTGGCGGCGCTGATCCCGCTGACCGTGCTCGGCCTGAAGAAGGTCGACGGCTGGGGCGGTCTGACCGACTCCCTGACCGCCTCGCACGGCGACGACTTCGTGACCGCCTGGGGCGGCACGGGCATCGGCAGCGACAACCCGCTCGGCGCGAACTGGCTGACGATCGTGCTCGGCCTCGGCTTCGTGCTGTCCTTCGGCTACTGGACGACGAACTTCGCCGAGGTCCAGCGCGCCCTGTCCGCCAAGAACCTCTCGGCGGCCCAGCGGACGCCGCTCATCGCCGCGTACCCGAAGATCTTCATCGTCTTCCTGGTGATGATCCCGGGCCTGGTCGCGGCGGTGCTGGTCCCGAAGATCGGCACGTCCGGCTCGGACCTCCAGTACAACGACGCGATCCCCTACCTGATGCAGGAGCTGCTGCCGAACGGCGTGCTGGGCATCGCGGTGACGGGGCTGCTCGCGGCGTTCATGGCGGGCATGGCGGCGAACATCTCGTCCTTCAACACGGTGTTCACGACCGACATCTGGGCGAAGTACGTGGTGCTGGGGCGCGAGGACGCCTACTACGTCCGCTTCGGCCGGCTGATCACCGCGATCGGCGTGATGGCGTCGATCGGCACGGCCTTCCTCGCCTCCTCCTTCTCCAACATCATGAGCTACCTCCAGACGCTGTTCTCCTTCTTCAACGTGCCGATGTTCGTCGTCTTCATCGTCGGCATGTTCTGGAAGCGGGCGTCGATGAAATCCGGCTTCTGGGGTCTGCTGGCCGGCACCACGGCCGCGATGATCAACTACTTCGTCCTCTACAAGCAGGACGTCATCGGCATCCCCACCGACCAGGGCGCGAACTTCGTCTCGGCGATCGCCGGGTTCGTGGCGGGCGCGGTGGTGATGGTGGCGGTGTCGCTGTTCACCGCGCCGAAGCCGGAGGCGGAGCTCCAGGGCCTGGTGTACGGCACGGTCTCCCCCGGCATGGCCGAGCCGCCGGCGGCGGGCGACGACGCCTGGTACCGCAAGCCGGCCCTGCTGGGCTGGGGCGCCGTGATCCTGGCCGCCGCCTGCTACATCCCGTTCTCGTTCTGACCCGGCCGCGGGAGACTGGAGAGACCATGTCCGAGCAATTCGACCCCGCCGACCGCCCCGACTCCGACGAGGCGGCCGAGCGGCTGCGGCGCGCGGGGTACTCCGAGGCGGACGTCCAGCGCGAGGTCACCGAGCTGGAGCAGAAGTCCGAGACCGCGGCCCGCATCTTCGACCTGCGGCGCATCATCGGCGGCCTGTTCGTCCTGTACGGCGTCATCCTCACGATCACGGGTCTGACCGACAGCGACGCGGAGATCGACAAGGCCCAGGGCATCAACATCAACCTGTGGACGGGCCTGGGCATGCTGGCCCTCGGTCTGTTCTTCCTGGCCTGGCTCTGGCTGCGCCCGACGGCCCACCCGACGCCGTCGCTGCCGGCGGAGAGTCTGGAGAAGGACGAACAGTAGGGGGCCCGGATGCCGAACGGGGCCGGTTCCGCCGAGCAGTACGGCGATTCCGGCCCCGTAGGGCGTCGAGGGGGCGTTACGTCAGCCGAGGAGGCCGCCCAGGAGGCCGCCCGACTGCTCCGTGCCGATGCCCGAGCCCGTCAGCGTGCCGCTGTCGTTGCCGTTCACACAGCTCTGCTGGATCGCGGTCGACTCCGTGAGGTTGCCGAGGAGCGGCAGGTTCAGGTTCGGGATGTTGATGAGCCCGTTGTTGATGGAGGGCTTGGTGGCGGCACCCTGGGTGCACTCGCGGCTGGAACCCCCGTCACCGGCGGCGGCGACACCCGCGCCGGCCATGCCGAGGCTGCCGATCATGGCGGCCACGAGAGCGACCTTGTGAAGCTTGCGCATTGCTTTCCTTTTCGCTTGTCAGACGTGTTTCGTTACAGAACGAAACGGTGCAGTTACGGACGGTATGTTATGCTTATCCGTTTTGCACCTCACCACGCCTAGGCAGCGCCGAGTTCACACCACACGAGCTTCCCGCGCCGCCCCAGCCGGGCGAGGGGCTGCCACCCCCAGGTATCGGCACAGGCCCGCACGATGGCGAACCCGCGCCCGCGCTCGGAGTCGACGAGCTTGCCGAAGTCGCCGGGCGGCTCGGGAGGCCGGGGGTCCCCGTCCCAGACCCCGACCTGAAGCACGCGATCGCGGTAGCGGACCCGGAGGGCGGCGGGTCCTTGCGCGTGCTGCACGGCATTGGAGACCAACTCCGAGACGAGCAGCTCGGCGGTCTCGGTGAGGTGGGGCAGGTGATGCAGGTCGAGGATGAGACGGAGGGTGCGACGACAGACGGTGACGGCGCGGGGGTCGGTGGGGATGTACAGGGTGTACTCCCAGGGGTCGTCGGTTTCGGGCATGGGTCAGCTCCAGGGCAGGGGGTGGGATATCGCCGCAGGGTGAGCGGCACGTCACCGACGGTAGGGCAATAATTTCTGCCTGTGCAAGCCGCTGCCGTAATCTGACACTCGAACGAGGCACAACCACAAGGACGTTGGGGAGCGCATGGCGGCGAGGAACCATCCCACGGCGCGACAGGTGCGCCTGGGGGCGGAGCTGCGGAAACTTCGCGAGGCGGCCGGGTTCAAAGCGCGCGAAGTGGCGGCGTTCCTGAACTCGACCTCGGCCCAGATGAGTCAGGTGGAGGCGGGCATCGCGGCGGTCAGCGCCGAACGCATCCGTCGCCTGGCAGCCCACTACGCCTGCACGGACGAGGCGTTGATCGACGCCCTGGCAGCGATGGCCGGCGACCGCACGCGCGGGTGGTGGGACGAGTACCGGGGAGTCCTCCCCCAGGTGAACCTGGATGTCGCGGAGGCGGAGCACCATGCGGCCTACCTGCAAGAGGTCGTCATCACCCACATTCCAGGACTGCTCCAGACCGCCGACTACGCCCGAGCCGTCTTCAGCTACATGCGTCCCGAACTGCCGGAGAGCGAGCTGACCCCTCGGGTGGAACACCGGATGCGACGGCACTCAGTCATCGAGGGAAACGCACCCACCCCGTACCTGACGATCGTCCACGAGTTCGCCTTGCGTGTCCGCGTCGCGGATCGGCGGACGTCGCTCGCTCAACTCCGCTGGATCCTCGACCAGATCGAGCAGGGCCACGCCTCGGTGCGTGTCATCCCCGTCGATCAGGACGGCTTCGGGGGTGCCGACGCGTCGATGATGTACATGGGCGGCCCGCTCGCCCAGTTGGACACCGGGCTCCGTGACACCCCGACCGGCACCCTGTTCATCGACGCGGAGGCCCAACTCAGCCAGCTCCGAACGCTCTTTCGTAAAGTGGAGAAGGCATCGCTGGAACCCACAGCGTCACGGGACTTCATCCACCGTCTGACCAAGGAGCTGTGAGCCGCCCATGAACCAGAACATGCGCTGGCAGAAGTCCACGTTCTCAGGCGGCGGCGAAGGCAACACGTGCATCGAACTCGCAGCGACCTGGCAGAAGTCCACGTTCTCCGACGGCGGCGAAGGAGACACGTGCATCGAACTCGGCGTCTCCCCCACCACCCTCCACCTCCGCGAAAGCGACACCCCGGGCACCGTTCTCACGACCACCCCGTCCACCCTCGCCAACCTCCTGGAAGGCATACGCGGCGGATCCGTGCCTACTCCGCCCGCGGCGCGCCCTTAGGGCGTGGGAGGAACTGGTCCGCGGCCAGCATGAGGATGCCGGTCAGGAGGAGCGCGCTGCCGGTCAGGGTGCCTGCCTGGCGGATCGCGGAGGTGTCCACCAGGAAGCCGAAGACGAGCTGCCAGCACAGGGCGAAGGCCGCCACCAGTTGGCCCGCGCCGTGGAGGCGGAGGCGGTGGACGTGGCGGCGGTTCCAGGGGAGGACCCAGCCGCGCGTGATCGCGGCGATGCCGGACGCGGCGAAGAGTGACGCCAGCAGCAGTATCGCCGCGATCAGGTACAGCTTCATGGCCTCTCCGTCCCCCGTCGTGATGATCAGCCTATCGTTCAATCGCGTACTACGGGACCCGCCCGGTCCAGCAGACCCGTGCGGGCGGCCAGCGCGGCCGCCTCCAGGCGGGAGCCGACGCCGAGTTTCATCAGGACGCGCTGGACGTGCGTACGGGCCGTGGAGGGGGCGATGCCCATGCCCGCGGCGATCAGGCGGGTGTCCTCGCCGTCGGCGACGCGGACCAGGACCTCGACCTCGCGCGGGGTGAGCATCTGCAGCAGCCGCTGGCCCTCGTCGTCCGGCTGGGCCGCGGGGTTGAGCAGCTCGCTGAAGGCGCCTTGGAGCAGTTGGGGGGCCACCGCCGCCTCACCGGCCCGCGCCTTCATGATCGCCCGCTCGACGCCCTCGATGCGCTCGTCGTGCCGTACATAGCCGGAGGCCCCCGCCGCGAAGGCCGCCGCGATGCCCCGCGGGCTCGGCACCGGGCCGAGGACCAGGACCGCCACCTGCGGACGCTCCCGCTTGATGCGGACCACCGGGTCGAACATGCCCGGCTCGGCCGGGGTCGCCGTACCCAGCAGGCACACCTCGGGTGCCCGGGTGATCACCAGCTCCGCCGCGCCCGCGGCCGGCGCCGCCGCGGCGAGCACCCGGTGTCCTCGCAGCTTCAGCGCCGAGGCCAGCGCCTCGGCCAGCAGGCGGTGGTCGTCGACCACCATCAGCCGCACTCCCATCGAGCCAACCCCCCAGTCCCCCCACGGAACACGACATGCATGGCACACGGACAAGGGGTGCCCCCCGGCACCCCGTCCTTCATGCCCCCGGAAGCTACACGCTTGTTCGACGTTGCGCTCCCCCTACCCATGAGAAGTGCCCCGGATCGCCGAAATTCCTCGTATTCGAGGGTGATGAGCGGTACGTGCACGGCCCCGCCCCTGAGCAGGGACGGGGCCGAAAGCCACAGAACTAGTACTACTAGATGATCAGTTGGTCCTGCCGAACGCCAGCGCCAGGTACTCCGGGTCGCTGGGCGTGGAGACATCGGCGTACACATCGGACATGAACAGCCGGCCGTCGGCGTAGATGAACTCGGAGTACTCCGGCAGCATGCCGGTCTCCGCGTCCACCGACTCCTTCGCGTCCGAGTTCTGGAGCAGCACGGTCTCCTTGAAGGAGCCGCCGTCGATGCTGACGACCTGTCCGCCCTTGTCGTACGGCGGCCGCTTGTAGGCGATCAGGCTGTTGCCGTCCATCCGCAGCGGGTAGATCGTGTAGCCGTCGCCCGCGTCGGCGCGCTGGCCGGTCTGCTTGCCGGTGGCCAGGTCGAACGCGACGATCTCGTTCGTCCGGCTGTACTCGGCGGTGCCGTCGTGCTCCTCGGTCGGGATGTAGATCCGGTCGTTGCCGACGGCCAGGCCCGAGCACTGCTCGATCCGCGTGATGCCCTCGCAGTCGGCCGCGAAGTCGTCGCCCGGCGCGGAGATACGGGTGCGCAGCTCGCCCGTCTTGTTGTCGATGGAGAAGAAGTCGGAGATCCCGCTGCCGTCACCGGCGCTGTCGCCGACGTCGGCCGCCACGACCAGCGGCTCGGTCGAGACGATGGACGCGTACTCGATGCCCTGGGTCATCTTGTACTCGGAGATCACCTTGCCGGAGACCGGGTCGATGGTCTGGACGTGGAGCTGGGGGTCGTCGTAGCCGCCGCACTTGCGCAGCGCCACGAGCTTGGGGCCGCCGCCGTACCCGGCGTCGTAGCAGGTGTCGCTCGTCTTCGGCGCCCAGAGCTGCTTGCCGCTGGCGATGTCGAAGGCGGCGCCGCCGTCCGTGCCGCCCACGGCGACGGTGTTCGCGCTGACGGTCACGTTGTCGAAGTCGATCTGGTAGTCGCCGGACGTCACCGACTTCTTCCAGAGCTGCTTGCCCGCGACCAGGTCGATCGCGGCGACCTGGTCGCAGCGGGCGGTGTCCTCCTTGCTCGCCTGGAACACGATCGCCGTGCGGTGGTCCTCGGTGGCGAACCGGCTGGCCTCGCACACCGGCCCCGGCAGCGGCACCGACCACAGCTTGGTGCCCTTGTCGAGGTCGTAGCCCGAGACCTCGCTCGCCCCGGTCTTCACATACGCCTTGTCCGTCAGCCAGGAGCCCCGGACGCTGATGTTGTCGTCCTTCTTGACCGGGGGCATCGGCACCTTGAAGAGCATCGTGGCCGCCGGGTCGCCGGGCGCCTTCTCCCCGCCGCCGGACGTGCCGCCGGAGCCGCCCTTGTCGTCGCCCTTGCCGCCCTTGGTGCCGCCGCTGCTCGCCGTGTCCTTCTTGCCGCCGCCACCGTCACCGGAGTTGGCGTACCAGATGCCACTGCCGACGATCAGCGCGATCGCCACGACCGCCGAGACGATGATCGCGACCTGCGCGTTGATCTTCTTCCCGCCGCCCGCGCCGGGGACCGGCTGGGCGGGCATGGGCAGGGTGGGCCCGCCCGGGTAGCCGTAGCCGGGGGCCGTGGCGGGCTGCTGGCCCGGGTAGCCGTAACCCTGCTGGCCGTAGCCCTGCTGACCGTAGGGGGACGGCGGCTGCGGGGACTGCGCGTACGGCGAGGGCGCGGGCGCCTGGCCCGGGTAGCCGTAGCCGGGCGCGGTCGGCGGCTGGGGCGGCTGCGGGCCGCCCGCCTGCGGATAGCCGTACGCCGGGGCCGGCGGGGTGGGCGGCGCGCCGGGCGGCACCTGGCCCGGGTAGCCGTACGCCGGCTGCGGCGGGGTGGGCGGGGCCTGCGGCGGCTGGGCGGGCGGGGCCGCGTTCTGGTGCGGCATCGGGCCGCCGCCCTCGGGGGTCTTGCTGAGCTGCGGGCCCGCGGGCGGGGCGGCCGGCGGCGCGAACGCCGGGGCGGACGGCTGTCCCGGCGGCGGCGTCTGCGGCGGGCCGAAGCCGCCCGCGGCGGCGGGCGCCTCGGGCGCGGCCTGCGGCGGGGTGTCCTGGGGCGCGTCGTCCGCGGCCCCCGTCCGCGCCGCGTCGTCCTGCGGTACGGCGTCCCGCGGCGGCGTGTCCTGCGGCTCGGGCGGGCCGAAGGCACCCGGCTGCGGGGCCCCTTGCTGCGGAGCGCCCTGCTGCGGGGGCTGGTCCTGGGGCGGCTGGTTCGGGGGCGGCTGCGTCATGGTGTGGGTACCTCGGGAAAGCTCAGACGTGCGGCGGGCTGGCGGACGGGGCGGAAACGGCGGCGGCGGGTCGGCGCACCAGGCCCCCTACTTGCCGTAGGCGAGCATCAGCTTCTCCTTGTCCTCGTCCCGGCCCGTCAGTCGTGTGGTCGAGATGTAGAAGCGCCCGTCGGCCCAGGCGATGTCGCGCGAGGAGAAGCCGCGCTCGATCTCGGTGGTGCCCTCGGGCAGTTGCAGCAGCTTCACCGGCTGGTGCGCGGACCCGGTCGTCGGGATCGACACGACCTGTCCGGGCTTGCTGTAGGACGCCTCCATGTAGGCGACGAGCTTGCCGCCCTCGACGGACACCGGCAGCATCGACGCGTCCCCCGGGGACTTCGCCCGCCACTTCTCCTTGCCGTTGGAGAGGTCGATCGCGACGATCTCGTTGGGGCCGGTGGTGGCGGAGGTCGGCAGGTACAGGGTGTTCGCGTCGGCGACCGCGCCCAGGCAGCCCTGGAGGTCGCGCTGGAGCAGGCCCCAGCCGCACTCGGGCGCGAAGTCCTCGTCGAAGGCGACCTGGGAGCGGAAGCCGCCGGTCGGCTTGAACGTGGCGATGTTCCAGGTGTTCTTGTCGCGGTTGGTGCTGTAGACGACCAGCGGGTCGACGGAGTAGGTCCGGGCGACCGTCCACCCCTTGTCGAACTTCTGGGTCCACTTGACCTTGCCGGTCGTCGGGTCCAGCTCCTGGAGTTCGTCGTGCTCGTCGGGCTTGGTCGCCGCGCACGAGGACACCGCGATCAGCCGGGCGCCGCCCGCGAACGCGCTCGGGAAGCAGGCGTCGCCGTACTTCTTCTTGTCGAACAGCTTCTTGCCGGTGCGCACGTCGTACGCGGTGCCGGACATCGAGCGGCCCACCATCAGGGTGTTGCCGGTGATCGACATGCCGATGCTGCTCGTGCTGTCGAACAGCGCGCCGTCGGCGACCTCGGCGGTCCAGCCCTTGGCGCCGGTGTTCAGGTCGATCTGCTGGAGCTGGTTGCAGTCGGCGCGCGAGGTGGTGCCGCTCATGTACGCGACGACGACCTTGTCGTCGGCCGTCTTCTGCGGGGTGACCGCGCAGATCTGCTGCGGGAACGTGATGGTGTCCCAGGCGGGACGGCCGTCGCCGACGGTGTAGCCGACGAGGTCCTTGTACGCCGCCTTCACCGCCGTCGTGGACGTGATCCACATGCCGGGGGCGTCCGCGCCGGAGCCGGGGGCGTCCGGGGCCTCCTTGTACCAGAGGACCTTCGCCTCGCCGGGCTTGCGGCCCTCGTTGAAGTCCTCGGACTCCTCGGCGCCGTCGCCGCTGCCGTCACCGGGGTTGACCGGGGACTCGCTCGCGGTGGCCTTGCCGTCGTCGCTCGGTCCCGCGACCGGCTTCTTCTTGCCGCCCTCGTCGTCGCCGCCCATGTTCACGGCGACCACGGTGCCGCCGATCACCAGCAGGGCGGCCACGGCCGCGCCCGCGATCAGGGCGGGGCGCCCCTTGAAGGGGTTGCGCGAACCGCCGCCGCCCGGCGGGACACCGGGTGCGCCGGGGAACTGCGGCGGCTGCGGGTAGCCGTATCCCGGCTGCTGCGGGGCGTAGGGGCCGGGCTGCTGGGCGCCGTACGGGCCGGGCTGGCCGTAGGGTCCGGGCTGCTGCGCGTAGGGGCCGCTCGGCTGACCGTACGGGCCGGGCTGCGGCGGCTGTTGCGGGGAGCCGTACCCCGGCTGGGCCGGGGGCTGGGGCGCGCCGAAACCGCCCTGCGGCGGGGTCGGCGGTGCCGGCGGTGGCACGGCGGACGGGGGCTGCGGCGGCTGGGCCGGGACCTGCGGCGGCTGGTTCTCCGGCGGGCCGAACCCGCCCTGCGGCGGCTGATTGGGCGGCTGAGCCATCAGCGTGCTCCCCCTTGTCACTGATTTTTAGCCAGCCCTTTGTATCACCCACCTACGACAGCCCAGCGGCCCTGTCCGCCCCTGTTCCCAAGGGCGGACCGGCCCGTGACGCCCTCGTTATGCGCCTTCACGCACCCTTCACGCGGCGCACGCGCCCCCGACGCACGCCCCTGAGTGCGGTCGGTCGGAGGGCGAGCGTGCCGCGCCGCGGACTACGCGTCCTCCGCCAGTTCCAGCCAGCGCATCTCCAGCTCCTCGCGCTCCCCCGCCAACGTCCGCAGCTCGGCGTCGAGTTCGGCGACCTTCGCGAAGTCGGTGGCGTGGTCGGCGATCTGGGCGTGCAGGGTGGACTCGCGTCCGGAGAGCTTGTCCAACTGCCGCTCGATCTTCTGGAGCTCCTTCTTGGCGGCGCGCTGGTCGGCCGCGCTCTTCTCGGTGGTGGCCGGCTTCGGCGCGGCGGCGGGGGCCGAGGCGGCGGCGGCCTCCTCCATCCGGGCCCGGCGCTCCAGGTACTCGTCGATGCCGCGCGGGAGCATCCGCAGGGTGGCGTCGCCGAGGAGGGCGAAGACGCGGTCGGTGGTGCGCTCGACGAAGAACCGGTCGTGGGAGATGACGATCATCGAGCCGGGCCACCCGTCGAGGACGTCCTCCAACTGGGTGAGGGTCTCGATGTCGAGGTCGTTGGTGGGCTCGTCGAGGAAGAGGACGTTGGGCTCGTCCATGAGCAGGCGCAGCAGTTGGAGGCGGCGGCGCTCACCGCCGGAGAGGTCGCCGACCGGCGTCCACTGCTTCTCCTTGTTGAAGCCGAACGTCTCGCAGAGCTGACCGGCGGTCATCTCCCGGCCCTTGCCGAGGTCGACGCGCTCACGCACCCGCTGGACGGCCTCCAGGACCCGCAGGTTCGGGTCGAGTTCGCCGACCTCCTGGGAGAGGTAGGCGAGCTTCACGGTCTTGCCGACGACGATCCGGCCGGCCGCGGGCTGCGCCTCGCCCTCGGTGCGGGCGGCCTCGGCCAGGGCACGCAGCAGGGAGGTCTTGCCGGCGCCGTTGACCCCGACCAGGCCGATGCGGTCGCCGGGGCCGAGGTGCCAGGTGATGTGCTTGAGCAGCACCTTCGGACCGGCCTGGACGGACACGTCCTCCAGGTCGAAGACGGTCCTGCCGAGCCGTGAGGAGGCGAACTTCATCAGCTCGCTGGTGTCGCGGGGCGGCGGCACGTCCTTGATCAGCTCGTTGGCGGCCTCGACGCGGAAGCGGGGCTTCGAGGTGCGCGCGGGGGCGCCGCGGCGCAGCCAGGCCAGCTCCTTGCGGACCAGGTTCTGCCGCTTGGTCTCCTCGGTCGCGGCGATCCGCTCACGCTCGGCGCGGGCGAAGACGTAGTCGGAGTAGCCGCCCTCGTACTCGTGGACGGCGCCGCGCTGGACGTCCCACATACGGGTGCAGACCTGGTCCAGGAACCAGCGGTCGTGGGTGACGCAGACCAGCGCGGAGCGCCGGGCCCGCAGATGGGCGGCGAGCCAGGCGATGCCCTCGACGTCGAGGTGGTTGGTCGGCTCGTCGAGGACGATCAGGTCCTGCTCGTCGATCAGCAGCTTGGCGAGCGCGATACGACGGCGCTCGCCACCGGAGAGCGGTCCGATGACCGTGTCCAGCCCCTGCGGGAAGCCGGGCAGGTCGAGCCCGCCGAAGAGCCCGGTGAGCACGTCCCGGATCTTGGCGTTGCCGGCCCACTCGTGGTCGGCCATGTCCCGGATGACCTCGTGCCGCACAGTGGCGGCGGGGTCCAGGGAGTCGTGCTGGGTGAGCACGCCCATCCGCAGCCCACCGGAGTGCGTGACCCGCCCGGTGTCGGCCTCCTCCAGCTTGGCCAGCATCCGGATCAGCGTGGTCTTCCCGTCACCGTTCCGCCCGACGACCCCGATCCGGTCCCCTTCGGACACACCGAGCGAGACACCGTCGAGCAGGGCACGGGTGCCGTACACCTTGCTGACGTTCTCGACATTGACCAGATTGACGGCCATTTCTCTCCTGCCCGGGGGGATCGATCGACCCTCCAGGGTAGTCGCGCGGACGACCGTCCGGTCGGGGCGTCCACGGGGGGCGCCTTCCGGGGGACCGGCCCGACCTGTGGCGGTCACGGGCGCCGGGCCGGCGGTCCGGTCGCGACGACGACGGCCGAAGCGGCGCCGTCCGGTCGGGGGCCGCACGGGTGCCCGTCTCCGGCGCCGCCCGTGCATGGGCGGCCTGTCGGCCCGTACGCCGTCGGCCACGACGGGCGCCACGTGGGGCGCGCGGGTGGAAGGCGTACGTGCGGGACGCGGACGGGGTGAATCGGCGCGCGTGCCGACGGTGCCGCGCGGCGGTCGGCGGCCGGGTCCGGGGACCGTACGGACGCGGTGGGGGCTGGGCGGATACATGGCACGAGCGGGGCGACGCGGCGCGCGTGCCGCCGATACCACGTGGCGGCCACCGACTGGGCCCGGGGACCGCACGAACGCGGGTGGGGGCGCGTTGTACGGCGCGGGCGGGGTGAATCGGCGCGCGCAAGCGATACCGCGCGACGATCGACGACTGGGCCCAGGTGACCGGCCCAAACCGTCCGGCCCCTCCGCGAGTGCCGCGCGGCGGCCGCCGACAAGACCCGGAAATCGGCCCTCGCGCGCGAGCACCGCCCACTGGATACCGGGCCGGATGCGGCGGCCCGCGTGTTCCCTGGCGCACAGGCACCGACCCGGGCGGCCCGGTCGCCGCGACCACGGCGGCGGAAGCGGTGCCGCGCGGGTGTCCGTCTCCGGCGCCGTCCGCTTCGCGGGGCGCGCGGCGGGACGGGGCGGCCCGGCCCCGTCAGGTGATGATCGTCGCGCCCGGGGCCGGGGCCGGGGCCAGGCGGACCGTGCGGCAGGTGGCCGAGGTGCGCAGGGCGTCGGCGATCTTCTCGGCGGAGGCCGCGTCGCGGGCCAGGTAGGCCGTCGTGGGGCCCGAGCCCGAGACCAGGGTGGCGAGGGCGCCGGCCGCGCGGCCCGCGGCGAGGGTGGCGGCGAGGTCGGGGAAGAGGGACAGCGCGGCGGGCTGGAGGTCGTTGGAGAGGTGGGCCGCGAGCGCGTCCGGGTCGCCCTTGGCCAGGGCGTCGAGGAGTTCGGGGGACGCCACCGGCTCGGGGATGTCGAGGCCCTCGCCGAGCCGGTCGAACTCGCGGAACACGGCCGGGGTCGACAGCCCCCGCACGGCCATCGCGAACACCCAGTGGAAGGTGCCGCCGACCTCCAGCGCGGTGAGCTTCTCGCCGCGCCCGGTGCCGAGCGCGGCCCCGCCGACCAGGCTGAACGGCACGTCACTGCCCAACTCGGCGCAGATGTCGAGGAGTTCCTCGCGGGACGCGCCCGTGCCCCACAGCGCGTCGCAGGCCAGCAGCGCACCCGCGCCGTCCGCGCTGCCGCCCGCCATCCCGCCGGCGACGGGGATGTCCTTGGCGATGTGCAGATGCACGTCGGGGCTGCGGCCGTACCGCTCGGCGAGCGTGATCGCGGCCCGCGCGGCGAGGTTCGTCCGGTCCAGGGGGACCTGGTCCGCGTCCGGCCCTGCGCAGGTGACCGTCAGCGCGTCGGCCGGGGTCGCGGTGACCTCGTCGTACAGGCCGACCGCGAGGAAGACGTTCGCCAGGTCGTGGAAGCCGTCCGGGCGCGCGGCACCCACCGCGAGCTGGACGTTGACCTTGGCCGGCACCCGGACGGTGACGCTCACTCGGACCCCTTGCTCTCGGCGATGCGGGCGAACTCCTCGACGGTGAGCGACTCCCCGCGCGCCTGCGGGGAGACCCCGGCGGCGACCAGGGCCGCCTCGGCCGCGGGCGCCGACCCGGCCCAGCCCGCGAGGGCGGCCCGCAGGGTCTTGCGGCGCTGGGCGAAGGCCGCGTCGATCACGGCGAACACCTCCCGCTGCGAGGCGCTGGTCTTCACCGGCTCGCTCCGGCGGACCAGCGAGACGAGCCCGCTGTCGACGTTCGGCGCGGGCCAGAAGACATTGCGGCCGATCGCCCCGGCCCGCTTGACCTCGGCGTACCAGTTGGCCTTCACGGACGGCACGCCGTACACCTTCGAGCCGGGCGCGGCGGCGAGCCGGTCGGCGACCTCCGACTGGACCATCACGAGGGTGCGGTCGATGCTCGGGAAGGTCGCGAGCATGTGCAGCAGGACCGGCACGGCCACGTTGTACGGCAGGTTCGCCACCAGCGCGGTGGGCGCGGGCCCGGGCAGCTCGGTGACGTGCATCGCGTCGGAGTGCACCAGCGCGAACCGCTCGGCGCGCTCCGGCATGCGCGCCTGGATGGTCGCGGGCAGCGCGGCGGCCAGTGTGTCGTCGATCTCGACGGCGGTGACCCGGTCGGCGGCCTCCAGCAGGGCCAGGGTGAGGGAGCCGAGCCCCGGCCCGACCTCCACGACCACGTCGTCCGGCCGCACCCCGGCGGTGCGGACGATACGGCGGACCGTGTTGGCGTCGATCACGAAGTTCTGGCCGCGCTGCTTGGTGGGCCGTACGCCGAGGACCGCCGCGAGTTCACGGACGTCGGCGGGGCTCAGGAGGGCGTCGGGGGTGGGGCTGCTCACGGGACAAGGGTACGGGGCGGTCGAGCCCGGCCTAGCCCTGCAAGCGTGCCCCGCAGTGCGGCCACGGGCTCGCGCCCCTGCGGACGTACAGCTTCTTCGCCCTGAACGTCTGTTCGGCCGCCGGTGCGTCCTGCGGGCGGCCCCTGCCGCCGAGGCTCTGCCAGGTGCGGGTGTCGAACTGGTAGAGCCCGCCGTACGTGCCCGAGGGGTCGACCGCGCCCGGCCGGCCGCCGGACTCGCAGGCGGCCAGGGCCTGCCAGTCGAGCCCGTCGGCGCCCCGCACGGAGGTGGGCAGCGGCTTGGTGCCGACCTTGACGAGCTGCGCGCGGGGCTCGCGGACGATCTCGGTCCGGATCCGCTTCGGCCGCTGCTTCACGCCGTTGACCGTGCGCACGGAGTAGGTGATCCGCCGCAGCCCGGCGCGGCCCGGCCGCTCCACCACCTCGGTGCCCTGGAACAGGGTGGGGTCGTCGGTGCGCCGCACGGCGTACGCGATCGCCTCGTCGTGCACCTCCTTGCCGCCGGTGATCCGCAGCACGGTGACGGTCTGCCCGTCGCGCGGGAAGCTGCCCGCCGGGACGGAGGTGGCGTCCTGGCCGCGCAGGGTGATCCCGGCCTCCTCGACCGCCTCGCCCACGGTCGCCGCGTTGGTGCGGATGGTGCGGGCCCGGCCGTCGGCCATGACGGTGACCGAACGCTCGGTGCGCACGTCGAGCGTGAGCCCGGCGCGCCCGATCCGCTGGGAGCGCGCGAGCGAGAGGTACGCGCCCTCCGCACGCACCCCGAGCTGCCGCAGCGCGCCCTCCACCGTGCGGGCGGTCGTCCACACCTCGCGCCGCTGCCCGTCCAGGGTGAGCCGTACAGGGCGCCCGTAGTGGACGGCGATCTCGTCGCCGTCGGTGAGGGCCGTACCGGGGGCGGGCGCGACCACGTCGTGCGCCCCGACCCGTACGCCCTCCTCGGCGAGCAGTTCGGTGACGTCGTCGGCGAAGGTGTGCAGGGTGCGGGGCGTGCCGTCGACGGTCAGCTCGACCGCCTTGTCCTCGGCGACGAACGCGGTGGTGCCGCCGGCCAGGAAGGCGACGACGAGCGCCTGCGGCAGCAGCCGGCGCAGGGCCGACTCGGGGCGCTCGGCGTCCCGCCGACGGCGGCGCGCGGCCCGGCCCCCGGCCCCCGGGGCGTGCCCGACCCCGACCAGGGTGGGCGCCTCGGAGTCGGGCACGGTCCGCTGCGGCGGCAGGGGGTCGGTGAGCTGGAGCGTCGGGGGCGGCTCGGCCGCCTCGTAGGCGGGGCGGTAGGTGTCCTCGTAGCCGTACGGGCCGCCGGCACGATGGGCCTCGTCGTAGGCCCCCGGCGCCGCGTACACGCCGTACGCGAGCGTCTCAGCTTCGTGCAGGCCGACGTACGGCTCGGGATCGGGGGGCTGCGCGTACCGCGCATCCGGCAGGTACTGGGAGTTGCTCACGCCGACACGCTCCAGGGGTCCTGGGAGTCCGGAGAGTCCCGACCGGGGGTCCGGATCGGGGCCCCCAGAACCTAGCGGAGCGATCGTCACTCTCCAAAGCGACGCGGCTACTCAGGGTTGTGTTCGGATGTCCCGGCGTCCGACGCCTCAGTAGTCGAACGCGCGGGCGGTGTTGGCGGCCAGCGCGCCGGCGAGGGCGTCCTCGTCGATCCCGCGCACGGCGGCCATCGCGCGCACGGTGACCGGGATCAGATACGGCGCGTTGGGCCTGCCGCGGTGGGGCGCCGGGGTGAGGAAGGGCGCGTCGGTCTCCACCAGGACCAGGTCGAGCGGGGCGACGGCGAGGGCGTCCCGCAGGTTCTGGGCGTTCTTGAAGGTGACGTTGCCCGCGAAGGACATGTAGTAGCCGGCGCGGGCGCAGACCGCGGCCATCTCGGCGTCGCCGGAGTAGCAGTGGAAGACGGTCCGCTCGGGCGCGCCCTCCTCCTTCAGCACGCGCAGCACGTCGGCGTGGGCGTCGCGGTCGTGGATGACCAGGGCCTTGCCGTGCCGCTTGGCGATCTCGATGTGGGCGCGGAAGGAGTGCTCCTGCGCCTCCTTGCCCTCGGGGCCGGTGCGGAAGTAGTCGAGCCCCGTCTCGCCGACGCCCTTGACCTGCGGAAGCGCGGCCAGCCGGTCGATCTCGGCGAGCGCCTCGTCGAGCGCCGCCGTACCGCCCGCCTCCCGGGCGCCCTGCCGGGACCAGCCGTCGGGGTCGCCGTGCACGATGCGCGGTGCCTCGTTCGGGTGCAGGGCGACCGTCGCGTGGACGGCGTCGTACGCGGCGGCCGTCTCGGCGGCCCAGCGCGAGCCCTTGAGGTCGCAGCCGACCTGGACGACCGTGGTCACGCCGACCGACGCGGCCTTCGCGAGCCCCTCCGCCACCGTGCCGGACTGCATGTCGAGGTGGGTGTGGGAGTCGGCGACCGGGACCCGCAGGGGCTGCGGGAGCGGTGGTGCGGTGCTGGCGTCGGCGTTCGAAGGCATGCCCCGATCCTACGAAAGGGGCACGCCCGGCGGCCTCTGAGTTCCCGCTGTTCCCGCTGTTCCCGCTGATCCCGCTGTCCTCGCTGTTCCCGCTCAGCCCGCCTTGCGGTGGAAGGGGTGCAGGAGGTCGGACAGGTGCCAGTGGTGGTGCGGCGCGGCCGCCGGGTCCGTCGTCCCGGCCGGTTCCTCCGGGGGCGCGGGACGGGTCCGGTGCGCGGCGCCGAGCACCGACGACACCTGTCCCGCCCGCATGATCCGCACGACGTGCCCGTCGCAGTACTGGCACGCGGGGCGGCTCAGCGGCGACGGCACGACCCGGCCGTCCGCGACGTAGAGGACGAACGTCTGGCCCTCCGCGTCGGTGTGGTGCTCGATCTCGTACGACTGTTCCCAGCCGTGCCCGCAGCGCATGCAGGCGAAGGAGTAGGACTCGTGCACGACCGGGGTCGTCACGGTGCGCGTGCCGGTCTGCCCTGGGTTCTCGCTCATGCCGGCTCCTCTGGTCCGCTGGAGCGGGACGGCTGCCGTCCCACGACCAGTGGACGCCCGCGCCGACGCGAATGCACGGGGCCTGTCGAGTGTTGGGTCCGATTTGGACCTTCCTTGCCATAACGGGCCGTCGGCAGGGGGCGGAACTTTGCCTTCCGCACCGGTGCTTTGCCCCCGCATGGGGCGCACGCTCATCGGGCATGCGCCCTGCTCAGAGGGGGTTCGAGCCCCTTGGGAGACCCTTGTGAACCCCTTGTGAACCCCTTGGGAGACCCGGTGTCCTCGAAGGGCTCCGCTACGACGCCCCGGCCGTCCCCCCGCCCGCCCCCTTGGCCGCCACGACCGCGTCGAACACCTGCCGCTTGGGCAGCCCGGCCTCCGCCGCGACCGCCGCGATGGCCTCCTTGCGGTGCTCGCCGGCCTCCTCGCGCGCCCGGACCCGGCGGACGAGTTCCGCCGCGTCGAGTTCCTCGGGGCCGCGCTCGGGGGCGCCGGAGACGACGACGGTGATCTCGCCGCGCACGCCCTGCGCCGCCCACTCGGCCAGCTCGCCGAGCGGACCGCGCCTGATCTCCTCGTAGGTCTTGGTCAGTTCGCGGCAGACGGCGGCCCGCCGGTCGGTGCCGAAGACCTCGGCCATCGCGGCGAGGGTGTCGTCGAGGCGGTGCGGGGCCTCGAAGTAGACGAGGGTGCGCCGATCCTCGGCGACCTCCCGCAGCCGGGACAGCCGTTCGCCCGCCTTGCGCGGCAGGAAGCCCTCGAAGCAGAAGCGGTCGACGGGCAGCCCGGACAGGGCGAGCGCGGTGAGCACGGCGGACGGGCCGGGGACGGCCGTCACCTTGATGTCCTGTTCGACGGCGGCGGCCACCAGCCGGTACCCGGGGTCGGACACCGACGGCATGCCCGCGTCCGTCACCAGCAGCACCCGGGCCCCGCCGAGGAGGTCCTCGACCAGTTCGGGGGTGCGCGCGGACTCGTTGCCCTCGAAGTACGACACGATCCGCCCTTTGGGGGTCACCCCCAGGCCCTGGGTGAGGCGGCGCAGCCGGCGGGTGTCCTCGGCGGCGACGACATCGGCCCCGGCCAGCTCCTCGGCCAGCCGGGGCGGCGCGTCGGAGAGGTCACCGATCGGGGTGCCGGCGAGGACGAGGATTCCGGACGGGGTTCCTGGAGCGACTGTCACGTTTCCCATCCTCGCAGGGGCGAGCGGGGCCCATGCACGGGACTCACACAGCGCGGTTCCCTACGATGGCGCGGTGACCAGTACCGCGTCCTCCATGGACTCCACGGGTTCCACGGGCTCCACCGGCATCACGGGCTCCGCCGGCGCCACCGACGACCACCGGCCCGCCCCGCCGGCGCACGAGCGGCGGCCGTCGTCGTGGCAGCGGCGGCTGCGCCGCTTCGGCTACGCCGCGGTGCCCTCGGGCGATGTCCGGGAGCGGCTGGTGCCGCCGTACGCGGAGCCCTCGCCCCGGCTGTGGCGGTCGCTCGGCGTGCCGCCGGTGTGGACCGACCGGATCCTGCGCTGGTCGGGGTGGGGCGGTCCGCTGCTGGTGACGCTGGTGGCCGGGGTGATCCGGTTCTGGAACCTGGGCAGCCCGAAGGCGGTGATATTCGACGAGACGTACTACGCCAAGGACGCGTGGGCGCTCGTCCATCGCGGGTTCGAGGTCAACTGGGACAAGAACGCCAACGACGCGATCCTGTCCTCCGGGGGCCATGTCACGATCCCCTCGGACGCGGCGTACGTGGTGCATCCGCCGGTCGGCAAGTACGTGATCGGGCTCGGTGAACTGCTCTTCGGCTTCGATCCGTTCGGCTGGCGGTTCATGACCGCCCTGCTCGGCACGCTCAGTGTGCTGATGCTGTGCCGGATCGGCCGACGGCTGTTCCGCTCGACGTTCCTGGGCTGTCTGGCCGGCGCGCTGATGGCGGTGGACGGGCTGCACTTCGTGATGAGCCGCACCGCGCTGCTCGACGGCGTGCTGATGTTCTTCGTGCTGGCGGCGTTCGGCTGTCTGGTGGTGGACCGTGACCGGGCGCGCGAACGGCTCGCGGCGGCGCTCCCACCGGACGCGGACGGCCGTCACCGCCCCGACGCGCACCTCGCGGAGACCACCCGTCTGGGGCTGCGGCCCTGGCGCTGGGCGGCCGGTGTGATGTTCGGCCTGGCGATCGGCACCAAGTGGAACGGCCTGTACATCATGGCCGCGTTCCTGCTGATGACGCTGCTGTGGGACGTCGGCTCGCGCAAGGTGGCGGGCGCCCGCCGGCCGTACCTGGCGGTGCTGAAGCACGACACGGGCTGGACGTTCCTGTCGACCGTCCCGGTCGCGCTGGTCACCTACCTGGCGTCGTGGACGGGCTGGATCCTCTCCCCGACGGACGGCTCGGGCGGCTACTACCGCGACTGGGCTGCAGGCGACGGCAAGGGCGGCAACTGGACCTGGCTCTTCCCGGACTGGCTGCGCAGCCTGTGGCACTACGAGCACGAGGTGTACCAGTTCCACACCCACCTCACCTCGCCGCACACGTACCAGTCGAACCCGTGGTCCTGGATCCTCCTCGGCCGCCCGGTGTCGTACTTCTACGAGTCCCCCGCGCCCGGCGCGGACGGCTGCCCGACGGACGCGGGCGAGAAGTGCGCCCGCGAGGTCCTGGCCCTCGGCACCCCGCTGCTGTGGTGGGCCGCCTGCTTCGCGCTCCTGTACGTCCTGTGGCGCTGGCTGCTGCGCCGCGACTGGCGCGCGGGCGCGATCGCCTGCGCGATCGCGGCGGGCTACCTGCCCTGGTTCCTCTACCAGGAGCGCACGATCTTCCTCTTCTACGCCGTCGTCTTCCTGCCCTTCCTGTGCCTCGCGGTCGCGATGATGACCGGCGCGCTGGTCGGCCCACCCGGCTCCTCGGACACCCGCCGCGTCGCCGGCGCGACGGCCGCGGGCGTCCTGACCCTCCTGATCGCCTGGAACTTCATCTACTTCTGGCCCCTGTACACGGGCGAGGCCATCCCGATCGACGACTGGCGGTCGCGGATGTGGCTGGATACCTGGGTCTAGCTGGGCAGAAATGCCACGAGGGCGCGGCAGCCTGCCGCGTCCTCGTGGTCGTTGTTGGTCGTTAGCGGTCATCGTTGGCCACCCTCAGACGGCCCAGAGACGGCCCGGCGCAACGACCCGGCGGATTTACCGACCGTCCGGCGATTGCGCCGTGACCTGCGGGTTTCTGCCTGCCAGCGCCCTACTGCCCCACAAGCACCCCACGCTGTCGTTGCCGTGAGCGAGAGAGTCTCTGACAGCGAGTGCCCCCGGCAAAATTCGAACCTGCGCACACGGCTCCGAAGATCATGACCAGTACGGTGGGTCAACTACCGTTGACCTACATGAATGTCGGAGATCGCAGAGCTTGCCTCTCGGTTCACGCGCCCCTCACCCACAGGTGGTGGGAAGGAGTGCTTCGCTGGCCGCCGGATGCACGGGTTGTTGCCCATCATTGGATGATGAACCTGCCAGACGAATTCCGCAACAATTCCCTGGCATCCCTCGGTGTCAGGACTTCATCCCTGACCTGGCGGAGCAAGTGGAACAGTTGGACAGTGTCAATCACCAAGCCATTGGCAGCCCCAAACGCCTTCACGTCCTCGTCCTTTCCGTGTAGGGCCCGTTGGCGGGTGGAAGGATCCCTTCTGATGAATTGATTTACGATGTACCAGCACGCGTCTGGGCTGCGGCCTGTCTTGCTTGTGTAGCGCATATTAAAACGCAAGAACTGAGTCAACCCCTCGGTTCTTGCCCCTCGGGAGTACCCCTTGACTTCCCCAAGTGCAACCCACCCTGGGCTATCAGGGTTCATGATGTGCAGGTCTTCCAAGTGGTCGTCGGAGGCGGCGCTTCCATCAGCGTCAAGGACAGTGAATCCGATTTCCTGAAGAGTCTGGATTACTACCTCCTTTAGCTCGTCTGATTGCGCTGTAAGGAGTGCGCGTTCGTACCTATCGGCAGATTCGCGAGCTTCCGCGAGGCGCGCCTGCAAATCTGCTTCGATTTCTCGTGCTCGATTCAGGTACTCCAAGCGTTCGCTTTCGACTTTCTGAATCTCTGAAGTGATTCTTAGCTCTTCCTTCGTCAGCCACGCCTCCCGAGTGGACCAGTCTGGTACTCCAGGAAATCGTTCAGGCGCCAAGCCGTTCCACTCCGCCAAAGCGGCACGCACCCATGAGGGGAGGTCAGGCACATCTTTCGGAAGCAACCATGCCTCCGACGAATCACTTCGGGCGTACTTGCCGGCAAGAGGGTGATTGTCGGCGGTGGAGATGAAGGGGACGATTTCGGGGGGTTGAAGAGATCCGGCACTGTTGGGCAATTTGCGCCACTCGAAGACTCTGTGAGTTGTGCGCTGCATTACAACTGGTTCGAGTTTTTCGTGGACTAGAATCGCAATACGCTCAGGCAGGTTTCGCATGCGCCGAATCTCTTGCGAGACTACGCCGGGTACAGAGGAAATTGCACACTTCCATCCAGGCGCATACTCGATGGTGTGATAATGATTCGCCTTTGGCGATCTATACACGATGCACAAATGCGAGGCGGCCCGAATAATGCCGGAGTATTGCTTCTTTTCCTCTAGTTTCTCATCGGTGACGAGGATGTCCCATTCGGCCTGGCGCACCTGCCTAAGGCTATCGATGTGGCGGGACGTCGGGCAGATTTGGAGGAGTTCCGCCACTAGGTCTTCTTCGCCAGGGAATCCCAGAACTAGCATCCTCGGGCGGGGGCTAGTGTTGACGACGGCTCCGCCTTGAACTTCGTCAGCCATAATCACGCTCTCAAGTTTCGTGTTTCCCTCGTATTGTGCCGCCTCTGCCTGGTCATGTCGCCCGTTTTCTCATCTGGACGGGGTTGAATGAGATTAAGCGGACGAGCCGCCATCAGGTCCGATCGGCCGTTTCAGGTACGAGGCGGCTCGTGAAGCCGTCGGCGCGCAGTCGCTCGTAAGCGGCTAGAACGTCGTCGGGAACCTCTTGCTCGATCATGAAGCCTTGCCGGGGATACACCATGAGTCGCTGTTGAGCACCGACGAGCATGTCGATGACGAGACGCGCGTCCCCGATCGAGTCGACGTAATCGGGGAGCGTCATGGGGGTGGACGCGCTCACCCATTCGATCTCAGGCCAGAGCTTCCGGGCCGTGGCGTACGCCCGCCGCTCCTCGTACGGCTTACTGACGAGCAGGGCGGACGAGACGGAGATGCGCCGCTCTTCGAGCAGGGCCCGCGAGAAGCGGATGTTCTCGCCCGTGTTCCGGGCGTTCGGCTCAACGAGGATGACGCTCGCGGGCACACCCAGCTCGACCGCGCGGTCCCGGTAGTGCTCGGCTTCGCCACGGGGCATCCGGTCGCGGGTGGTCCGGCTGGTGGCCCCGGTAAAGAGAACGACCGGCGCCATGCCCCGGTGGAAAAGCTCCGCGGTGGCGTCGGCCACCCCGAGGTCATGGCTGCCGAGTCCGATGGCGACAGAGCATGGGCGCGGCTCATGGCCCATCTGCTGGAAGTCCCAGAGCCGCTGAGCGTCCGCCCATGCCTGAGCCGAGATCACTTGCTCTCGCCCTCCGTTGCTGCCGAGTCGGGGACCTTGAAGTCATATGACCACGCGAAGCGCGATGCCGCGTGGACTCCGACGGCGAACTCTACGACCGTGCCGTCCGCCGTGTACGTGGTGCGGTGCAGTTCTACCACCCACTCCCCCGGCGAGAGCTGGAGTAGCTGAGCCTCTTCGGCGGTAGGCACGCGCGCGAACAGTTCCTCGCGCATGTGGTCGATCTCGTACCCGGCGTCATAGAGGACACGGAAGCCGCCGCCCCGACCGGCCGGGCCCGGGGTCGGGTCGACGATGCGCGTGCCTTCCACGTGCTCGGGGCGGTAGTAGCTGGTCAGAGTGTGGGTGGGCTGGGGGCCTTCCTTTACGAGCCGGGCGCGGGCGTAAACGTCCGCACCCTCGGGAAGCCCGTGGGCTTCGGCCACGGACGCCGGCGCCTTCACTCGGCTGACGCTTTGAGTCTGCTCGTTCCGGCTGTAGGTGCGACCGGACGCCACGCGGTCCGCGATGAACGCGACCTCGTCGCCGTCCCGCCACTTCGCCTTGTCATACCGGGCGATACCGAGGCGCTGGAGCGGAGACTTCGGGCGCACGACGGTGCCGTGACCGCGAGTCATGGTCACCAGGCCCTCGGCTTCAAGCGCCTTGTACGCCCGGTGGACCGTCTCCTTTGAACCTTCGCCCGCCTCCACAAGCTCCCGGATCTGCGGAAGCTGCTGGCCAGGCTCGTAGTCGCCGTTCCTGATCTGCTGGCCGAAGCGGTCGGCTAGGTCCCGCCACTTCGGGGCTTTCGGTGCCACGCAGAACTCCTCTCGACACCTCCCAGTGAAGCACACAGTCCTAGGACTGTTGACAGTCCTAGGACTGCGGTGCATTCTCATCTCAGGCCGGTCGCTGTCCTAGGACAGCGAGTCGGAGGGGTCTTCTTTGGGCTGTCTCCGTGGCTTGTCGGTTCGGGATAGCTCGTGCAGTTGGGGCCCTGAGCTGGTCGTTCTTTGAGAACTCAACAGGGAGTCAAGTTCGACGGGGCCGAGTCCCCGTCCCCGTGACGGCCGGGTGAGGACCGTCGACGGCCGCTCGCGGTCGTTCTGCTGGCGTCGAGCAGTGCGAATGGGGCGCCCCGACACCTTCGAGGCTCGGGACCGGACGGCCGTGGCAACGACGCCGGTGAAGTCCTCGGATTCCCTTCGTCTCCGATCGGAGGTCCTCATGACCCGGCGAAGACCTTTGGGGCCGTCCCGCTGGACCGACGCGACGGCATCCCCAGCGCGTCACCCGACCGCTTCTGCCGCGCAGTGAATACGGCGGCCGGTTGCCTGCCTCGCCCATCCGGGCCCGCGTGCTGCGCGGGGCTGTACGGGCGAGGTCGAAGGGAGCCGGATGTTCCGACTTCTACGGCGCGCGGTCCCGGTGCTGGAACACCGGGACCGCTGTTCGGGCCGTTCAACCCTGCGAGAGGAACACGACCCAATGAAGCACATCGTCACTGTTCAGAACGTTGTTACCGCATTCGCCGACTGGATGGATCCGACGGCTGCGGAGCTGGACGCGATCGAGCTGGAGTCGCCCGTCGTCCTGGCGGAGGTCGACCTGTTGGACGCACAGATCAAGGCCATGGACCGGCCGGTGAACGAGGTCGACGGCCGCCGTATCCGCCGGGCCCGGAACCGGGTGCTGGCCGCGCGGCGGGACGTGGCCAACCGCACCGTCGGGGAGATGCTGCCGGGCGGTGCCGCGTGAGCGCCCCGAACACGAAGCTGACCGCCGCGCATGCTGAGGTGAAGGCGGAGATCACGCGGACAGACACCAAGACCGGGCTGTTGCTCGCGTTCGTCGGCGCGGTGCTGGCCGGCACGTGGACCGTGGCCCGTGACCTGCCCCTGAACCTCCCCGCCTACGTCGCGGGCGGGGTGGGGGTGGCTCTGCTGGTCGCGGCGGCCGGTCTGCTGCTGCGGTCGACCCGCCCGAACCTGCGCGGTCGGCACGGTTTCCCTCTGTGGGCCACCCTGACCGCCGACAAGATCACCACCACCGTCAACAGCGGAGATCTCGCGGCGGACGTCGCCGGACTGTCCCGGCTCGCGGTGGTGAAGTTCACCGCCCTGCGCCGCGCGGTCGACCTCACCATGACCGGCGGCGCCCTGCTCATCCTCGCCGCCCTGCTCGCGGCGGGAGGTGCGCTGTGAAGGCCCGGACCGTTCTTCCCGCCGTCGCGATGACGGCGGTGTCCATGGTGCTCACCCTCGCCGTCGTGGTGATGTGGCTGGGCACCGTGATGCCGTGGCCCGTCGCCCTGGTCGTCGGTCTCGGCATCGACGGCGGATGGCTCGCCACCCTCGCCTACGAGCGCCGGTTGGCCGCGCAGGGCGACCACAGCCGCGCGGTGACCGCCGTCGGCTGGACGTTCGGCCTGATCGCCACCGGCGTGCTGGTCTCCCACGCCGCGACCGCCGACCAGTCGCGCGGCGCCTGGCTGGCCGTGGCGTGGCTCCCGGTCGCGGCCAAAGCCCTGTGGCTGGTCCACGGGCTGTGGGAGCGCACCGCGCTCACCCCAGTCGCGCTGGACGCCATCGCGGGAATCCAGCAGGAAGCCCGCGACGAGGCGGCCGTGGCCCGCGCCCGGCTGCGCGCCGAAGCGACCACCGAGGAGACCCGGCTGACGGCCGTGACGCAAGCCGGGGCACGCGTCGCACGCGTCCAGGCCAGGACCGCCGAAACCCTCGCCGAAGCCTGGTCGACCTTGGAGACGGCGCGGCGCGGTGAAGACACCGGCAGAGCGCTGACCAGCGTGACGACCCGCGTCACACCCGACGTCACACCCACGTGGGAACTGCCCGTGTGGGGCCCCACAGAGCCGGTTGCCGCGCTCCCGCCGGGCGACGGCAACGCCCTCTCCGACACGGCGCTTGACGTGCTGGTCGACGAGATCCGTCACAGCGAAACCCCGGCTCTGTCCTACCGCGAGATGGCCATCCGCTTCCGCACGTCCGGCCACTCCGCATCCGAGATGCGCCTGCGCGCCGCGTGGAAGCGCGTCGTGGCCCACCCCTCCCGCTCCGCACCGTGACTGTCTGAGGAGTCCTCAAATCATGGGCAAGCCCGACACCCGCAGCATCGACCGAGAGATCACCAAGACGAACCGCAAGCTGGAAGCGGTCCGCCGGGGCGAGATGTGGCCCCTGAACAGTTCCGAGCGCCGCGCCGTCCTCGGGGCGCTCACCGGGGGCTCGTACCGGGTCCTGCGCGGCAAGAGCGCCACCCGGCAGGAGAACCGGCTGGAGTCCGTCTCGGAGCAGGCGGTCACCCGGCTGACGGCCGAGATCACCGCGCTGCACATGGAGCGGCAGCGGATCGTGCGCGAGTACGCCGCCGCCAAGGCCGCCAAGAAGGCGTCCCGGTGGTGGTGAACACGCGCCCCCAGGGCGGCCGTTGCCCGGCCGCGCACCCGGAAGACCCACCCCGTGCAGCGGTGGGGCCGTGGTGACCGTGCTGGACCGCGCGAACGCCGGCGCGGACGGCTGCGAGCACCACGCCGCCCGCATGCTCGCCTCCCTCGACGGCGGACGCGTCTACGCCCTCCCGCACGCCGCCCCTGGCACCGCCATCCGCGTGTTCAAGGCCGCCGACGGCACCCGCCCCTTCTGCTGGCTGGACGGCCCACGTACCAAGCCGTCTCAGCTCAGCCGCGCGGAGAACCGCGCCCGCCACAGCGGCTGACCCTCACCCCGTCCCGCCTGGCCCTGGTTGCCGGGCGGGGCGCCCCTCGCCGACTTCCCGCCCCGCATCGGGGCAGTCAGGAGTGCTCCCGTCATGGGTGACACCGTCGTCCACCTGCACAAGAACACCGACCCGTCCGCCGAACCGGCCGCCGTGACCACCCTGACCGTGGTCCCCGACCCTGCCCCGCCCGCCCCGGTCCCGCTGTGGGTGCGCTCCGGGCGCGCGGTGAAGACGGCGGTCACGCACGAGCGCACCCGCACTGCCGCGCGTGCCGCCGCCCGGCACAGCCTCTACACCCTCAACGGCGGGCGGATCGTGGCCCGTCGCACGTGGGACGGCCGTACCGGGTCCCGCTACGAGCGGATGATCCGCGCGGCGGAAGCCGCCGGGAACCTGGAAGCGGCCGAGGAGTGGGAGGAGCGGTTGCAGCGCTTCCGTGCCGCACGCCACCACCGCCGCATGGACCTGCTCCACTCCCCGGTGGAGGCCGCGAAGGGTGTGGCCGTCGGCACCGGCATGAGCATCGGTGTCCTGGTCGCCCTCGGCGTCATCATGGCCATAAACACCGGCTACGTCGGCGACGTGATCACCCCGCTGTCGGCGACCATCGACTTCATCGCCCTGCTCATCCGGATCGTGCAGGTCGTCTGGGGTCCCGCGCTCACGATCGGCCCCTTCCTGGCCCTGCTCGCCCTGTGGTCGGTCGGCCGCAAGCAGCAGGCCGCCCCCAACTGGGCACTCCCGGCGAACGTCCGCAACGGCGAGGGTGAGCCGATCACGCCGTCCATCGTGGTCAAGGCCCTGCGCGACCTCGGCGTTCCCGCCCTGGCGCGAGCCATCAAGGAGATGGGCGACGCCGGCGCGTCCATGCTCGGACCGATCACCATCGCCGGATGCGGTGTCGAGGTCGACGTAACCCTTCCCTCCGGGGTGTCGACCAACGAGGTGCAGAACAAGCGCCGCAAGCTTGCCGAGAACCTGACCCGGCACGAACACGAGGTGTTCATCACCATCCCCACAGCCGCGCGCACCGTGCGGCTGTGGATCGCGGACTCGGGGGCGCTGGATGAGCCGATCGGCCCGTCGTCGCTGGTCAGCGACGACACGATGACCGCCGACTACGCCAAGGGCAAGGCACCCTGGGGTCAGGACCTGCGCGGGGACACTGCCGCGCTGAGCCTGTACCAGCGCCACCTGCTCATCACCGGCCTGTCGAACCAGGGCAAGACCGTGGCCCTGCGCTCCCTGGCTCTGTGGCTGTCGCTGGACAAGTCGGTGCAGTTCCTCATGGGTGACCTCAAGGGCGTGGGCGACTGGGCCATGTTCGACGGGCTCGCCACGACCCTGATCCAGGGTCCGACGGATGAGCACGTGATCCAGGTGACCGAGATGGTCGAGGGCGCCGTCGACGAGATGAACCGCCGTATCCAGGCGCCGCCCGGCACCGTGTTCCCGCCGCTGATCGTGCTGGTCGACGAAGCGCAGGTGGCGTTCATGTGCCCGGCCAAGGATGAGGACAAGCGCCCCTATGGCGGGTCCAAGGCCAACTCCCGGTACTTCATGGCCGTCCGGAAGATCCACAACCAGGGGCGGGCCGTGAACGTGCTGATGTGGCAGGGAACCCAGGACCCGACCAACGAGAACCTGCCCAAGCTGGTCCGCGAGGGCGCCCACACCCGCGCCTCCCTCGCCCTGGGCACCGAGTCGCAGGCCCGCATGGCACTCGGGGACAAGGCCGTCGACGGCGGGGCGGCGCCAAACCTGCTGCGTCCGGGCCTGGACCGGGGAACCCTGGTCGTCGCGTCCGACGGCATCACCATCCCGGCCGGACAGTCGTCCATCACGGTCCGCACGCACTACATCGACGACGACGCCGCCGAGGCCATCACCGACCGTGCCAAGGCCCTGCGCGACGGCGTGACCACCCTGCACGCCATCGAGCTGGGCGAAGAACACGACCCGCTCACCGACATCGCCGCCGTCGTCGGCGACGCGCCCCGCGTGCGGACGAAGGATGTGCTGGCGCGGCTCGCCACGCGCAACGCGGACGCCTACGGCGGCTGGTCGTTCATCGACCTCAAGCGCGTCCTGGACGACGCCGGCGCGGAGCCGTACAAGTCCGACGGCGTGATGGTCGTCGCCCGTGACCGCGTTGCCAGCGCCCTCGCCAACCGCGACAGCGAGGGTTCCGCTTCCGTCGACTGAAGGCAGGGAGCCGACCCCCGAACGGTCAGGGAGGCAGGGAGGACTCCCTGAACGCCTCCCTGGCCCGCTTCCATCGCCCTGACCTGCACGAATGATCGTTCAGGGAGTCAGGGAGGCGCGCAGGCCAGACCCCTCAAACACCCCTCCGCACGCCACCCCGAAGGGGGTGTCTCCGCCTCCCTGGCCACGCGCCGGAAGGGATTCCGCATGTACCCCGAGCACACCGACCGGACGCCCGCCGTAGGGGCCCCGGAAGTCCACCAGCCCACCCCCATCACCCCCGCCGCGCCGTACCCGGTGCCCCTCGTTCCCGTCCAGCCGCACGCCGTGCCGACGGTCGCGAGCGTCGTCCTCCCGGACGGCCGCGTCGTCACCGGCTACACCATCACCCCCGCGCAGCCCGAACCGGTCGTCGCCAAACCGGCCGTCTCGCGTGCGGCGGTGAACGTCGCCCTCGGGGGCGTCGGGTTCCTCGCCGTGTGCGGCGGACTGCTCCTGCTGACCACGTTCATCACCGCGCTCACGGCGCTCATCACCCAGCTCATCACCCTCGCCGCCGTCGTCTTCGGCGGATGGATCGCCGTCCAGGTCTTCAGCGCACGCGGCCACGGCGAGGGCGGGACCACGGTCAACATCCGCAAGGCCGTCTTCAAGCGCAACCAATTCCACGGCTGACAGGGAGCCCCGTGTGTTCAGCGAGATCGGATGGACGGTCCGCTTCCTGGCCGACGCCGCGTGCTACAGCGAGTTGGACCGTGAGTTCTACCTGCGCAAGGCCGCCTTGCTCGACCGCATCGCCCTGCTCGACGACCTCGGCCACGCGGACGGCAACGCCACCGAGACCGCGTACGCGGCGGCCGTGTTCCTGCTCGACATGGACCAGCCCGGCCTCATCTGCGACCCGCGCGCCTACGTCCGTCGGCAGTGCGTCTACTGGGCCAGGAACAACTAGCTACGCCAGGGGCGGCCCCCGTCTCGCCAAAGTCCGGGGCCGCCCCTGCCAACCAACACCCTTCGAGGAACTGGAGACCCCCAGCATGCCCCAACCCGACGCCTTACGTGTCGGCTCGCTCTGCACCGGATACGGCGGGCTGGACATGGCCGCACAGCACGTCTTCGGCGGCTCGCTCGCCTGGGTCGCGGACAACGACCCCGGCGCCTCCCGCATCATCGCCCACCGCTACCCCGGCGTGCCCAATCTCGGGGACCTCACGGCCGTCGGCTGGCACACGGTGGAACCCGTCGACATCGTCACGGGCGGCTACCCCTGCCAGCCGTTCAGCTCCGCCGGCAAACGGAAGGGAACCAAGGATGCCCGGCACATCTGGCCGCATATCGCGCGTGCCCTTGGGGTTCTACGACCCCGAATCGCGCTCTTTGAAAACGTCGCAGGGCACCTTTCCCTCGGATTCGACACCGTGCTCAGTGACCTTGCCGCCCTCGGGTTCGATGCGGAATGGCGTTGTGTACGCGCGTCCGACATCGGCGCCGCTCACCAGCGCAAACGGCTTTTCATCCTCGCCTGGCCTGCCGACACCGGCAGCGCGGGACTGGCGCGGCGGTGGGCAGAGGGGACAGCTTCCCACCGCCGTCATCTCCCTGCTGCCGACCCCGTCGACCTCCGAGAACACCGGGCCCGGACACGCCGCACAGGGCGGGATGAACCTGCGCCATGTGGTCTCCCTGCTGCCGACGCCGTTGGTCGGGGACTCCAAGGGTGCCCGTCAGGCGACGGCGCCGAACCCTCGCAGCAGCTCACCGACGCTGACGGACCTGACGTTCAGCGGGGCACTGCTGCCGACCCCGCGGGCGTCGGAGAACGAGAACCGGCAGACCAAACGCAGCCCCTCGCAGGAAGCGGGAACCCACGGCAAGAGCCTGGCGGCCGAGGTGGGTTCGCTGCTGCCGACCCCGCGGGCGACCGACGGCAGCAACGGCGGCCCGAACCAGCGGGGGAGCAAGGGGGATCTGGCCCTGCCGTCGGCGGCGCACCGGATTGGGGCGTCTACGGCCCGGCGGTCGCGCGCTGGGAAGCCGTCTGCGGGCGCCCCGCTCCCCGGCCAACTGACGCTCTGGGACGGCTGAACCCACCCTTCGTGGAATGGCTCATGGGCCTGCCGCCCGGCCACGTCACCGACGTCCCCGCTCTGTCCCGCAGCGCACAGCTCAAGGCACTCGGCAACGGCGTCATGCCCCAACAGGCCGAACACGCCCTGAACCTGCTGCTCACGACCGCACCCGCCTACGACCTCACCACCGCCGCCTAGAACACCGCCAGGGGCGGCCCCGTCTCGCCAAAGTCCGGGCCGCCCCTGCCCACCAGCACCCTTCGAGGAACTGGAGACAACCAGCATGACGTATGCCCCCCGGCCCGCGCTGCTGCGCGCGGCACTGGACGCCGCCGAACACGGCTGGCCCGTCATCCCCCTGCGCCCGCGCAGCAAGGTCCCCGCCCTGCACGGGGAACGCCGCTGCCCCGGCACCGGCGAGTGCACGGACAGACACCGCACGTTCGAGCAGCGCGCCACCACCGACCCCTCCCGCATCGAACGGTGCTGGGCCACGGGCCCGTTCAACGTCGGCATCGCCACCGGCCCCGCCGGGCTCTTGGTCGTCGACCTCGACACGCTCAAGCCCACAGACGAAAAGGACGCGCCTGACGGCGCGGCCAACTTCCGTGCGCTCTGCGAGCGCTCCGGCCACGCCGTCCCCGCCACCCGCCGCATCCGGACCCCCAGCGGCGGAGAGCACCTGTACTTCACCGCCCCCATCGGAGTCCGGTTCACCAACACCACGGGCACGCTCACGCCCAAGGTCGACACCCGCGCATGGGGCGGACAGGTCGTCGCCCCCGGCAGCTCGACGCCACACGGCCCGTACACGGTCCTGGAGGACGTGCCCGTCACATACCTGCCTGAATGGCTCCAAAAGGCTCTGACGGCCCCTCACAGGTCCGCCACGGCCCCGATCCTGCCAACCCTCGCCCGTGACACCAGCCGGTACGCCGCCGTGGCCCTCGAACGCGAAGTGGCGGCCGTCGCAGCCACCCGAGAGGGCGGACGGCAGGCCCAACTCCTGCGCGCGGTAAGGGCGGTGGGCCGGTTCGTGGCCTGGGGCGACCTCGACCGCGCCACCGTGGAAGCGGCCTTTACCTGCGGGGGCGAGTCGGCGGGACTGCCGCCGGCCGAGTGCCGCGCCACCATCCGCAAGGCCCTGGACTACTCAATCCGCACCGCCTGGCCCCGGGAGACGGCATGACCACCCCCCGCCCCGCAGGTAAAGGCATCACACCCACCCCCAACCGCCTGCACCCCGCCGACCGACCCGCAATCCCGGCGGCCGTGGGCGAGCCGACAGGCGCCGCCCGCAAGGGCGTCGTTTCTGCTCTTCGCCCTGACCCTCAGACCGGAGACGGCCGGTACCCCGTTGCGTGGCTCCACATCGCCGCTCCACGCGGTGCCACCCCGACAGCCACGTCGACGTGCGCGTGCGGCCGCAACCGCAGCGCCGTCGGCCGGACCCGTGTGCCGGCCCTGATCGCCGACCACACCGCCCACCGCGACACCTGCCCGCTCCGCAACTCCGAGGAAGGGAGGGAGGCCGCATGAGCGACCGCCCCGCCCCCGAGATCGAGGAACTCCCCGCGCCGTCCAACCCCCTGGCCGTCGCCCGCCGCCTGCTGCCGGACTGGCAGAACGAGGACGGACGGTTGGTCTGCCGACGCTGGCGCGCTTCCTGGATGCACTGGACGGGAACGTGCTGGCGGGAGATGGACGAAGCGCAGGTGCGCGCGGCCATGTACACCCGTCTCGAACACGCCGTCTACCTCGCACCCGTCAAGGACGGGCAGTTCGAGGAACGCGACTGGGCACCGACGAAGCAGAAGATCGGCAACCTTCTCGACGCGTTGGGCGCCATCACCCTGCTGCCCACCGAGACCGACGCCCCCGCCTGGATCGAGGGCGGGGACGCGGCGGACGGCGGGCCGATGGTGGCGTGTGAGAACGGACTGCTCAGGATCCGTGACCGCGCCCTGCTGCCGCACGGGCCCGGTTTCTTCAACCTGGTCTCCGTCCCCTTCGCCTACGACCCCGCAGCGAGCGCACCGACATGGGAACGCTTCCTGGCGCAGATCTGGCCCGAGGACCCCGATGCGGTCGCCGCTCTTCAGGAGTGGTTCGGCTACGTGCTGTCCGGCCGGACCGACCAGCAGAAGATCCTGCTCATCGTCGGCCCGTCCCGCTCCGGCAAGGGCACCATCGCCCGCGTGCTGAAAGAGCTGGTCGGCAAGGAGAACCTCGCCGGTCCCACACTTGCCGGACTCGGCACGAACTTCGGGCTGTCCACGCTGGTCGGCAAGCCGCTCGCGGTCATCTCCGACGCCCGGCTGTCCGGCAGCGACAACAACAGCCAGGTCGTCGAACGGCTGCTGACGATCTCCGGTGAGGACACCATCGACATCGACCGCAAGTACCGCGCGGTGTGGACCGGCAAACTCCCCACCAGGCTGGTGATCCTGTCCAACGAACTGCCGCACTTCGGCGACTCATCCGGCGTGATCGCACGCCGATTCGTGCTGCTCAACATGCGGGTGTCATGGCTGGGCAAGGAAGACCCCACTCTGTTCGACCGGCTCACCGCAGAGATGCCCGGCATCCTCAACTGGGCCCTGGAAGGGCTCGCCCGTCTCCAGCGCACCGGCCGGATCACCGAACCGGCATCGAGCCGTGAGGCGGTCACGACCATGCAGGACACCGCCTCCCCCACGTCCGCGTTCATCCGTGAACGCTGCACCACGGGCCCGGCGTGCAGCGTGCCCGTGGACGCCCTGTGGACGGTCTGGCGGGAGTGGGCTGAAGACAACAACGTCCGCCCCGGCACCAAGCAGGTGTTCGGCCGCAACCTGCTCTCCGTCATCCCCCAGCTCAACCGCACACGCCCCCGCGACGCGTACGGCCGACAGGTGGTCACCTACAACGGGATCACGCTCAACCAGTCCGAACCACGTTTGCCTGAGTCGCGACTCATCGCGTCTCAAAGCCTCTCTGAGAGCCGCTGAGTGCCGATGAGTCGCGACTCAGAGCAATGTATTTCCCAGCTTGCGGAGGACGCAGTGAGCGTGACAGCCCCCGTCCAAGACGACCCCCGCGCCACCCTCCGGGGCGGCCTCCCGGACCGATACCTCACCCCCGACGACATCGCCGAGATGTTCGAGGTGCCCCTCGAAACCGTCTACCAGTGGCGCCGGAAGCGCACCGGCCCGCCCGGCTTCCGCATCGGCAAGTACGTCCGCTACGACCCCGCCGACGTGCACGCCTACGTCATCGACCGCAAGCACGCCGACCAGGACGCCGCCTGACACACAGCACACCGCGTGACATCACCGGGGAGGGGCACACCGTGCCCCTCCCTTCCTCATGCCCAGAAGGGACCACGCCCTACATGGCAGGCCACATCCAAGACCGCTGGTTCAAGACCGAGACCAACGCCGACGGCAAAACCGTCCGCGTCAAGACCGACCGCTACGGCACCGGCATGCGCTACCGGGCTCGGTACATCGGCCCCGACGGCACCGAGAAGTCCAAGAGCTTCCCCGACCGTCAGAAGCGCCTCGCTGAGCAGTGGCTCGCTCAGATCGAGGCGGACATGACGCGCGGCCAGTACATCGACCCGCGCACGGCACGGACCACCTTCCGGCAGTACGCGGAACGCTGGGTCAACTCCCACACGGGCGAGATCAACAGCCGTGAGGCTGCTGAGCGTCGGCTGCGGCTGCACGCCTACCCGCACATCGGGACTCGCCCGCTCGGCTCGTTCAAGCCGGAGCACATCCGGGCCTGGATCGCAGCCCTCGAAGACACCGTGCCGGCCGAGTCGCACCGCCGCATCATCGTCGGCACCGTCTCGGCTGCTTTGAGCGCGGCGGTCGACGACGGGCTACTCAGCAAGAACCCGTGTCGGGCCCGCACGGTGCAGCTCCCGAAGTCCGGCAAGCCCCGTGTGGTCCCCTGGACGGCCGTGCAGGTCTTCGCCGTACGGGCCGCCCTCGAACCGCGCTTCCGGGCCACGGTCGACCCCGGAGCGGGATGCGGTCTGCGACAGGGTGAGATCTTCGGTCTGTCGGTCGACGAACTCAACTACGAAAGCGGCTGGTTGACCGTCGGCCACCAGCTCAAGCGCATTCGCGGGAAGTACGTGTTCGCCCTGCCGAAGGGCGGCAAGGTCCGTGAAGTGCCTCTCCCGAAGGCTGTGGCCGCCGCTCTGTGGGACCACTCCAAGGAGTTCGCCCCGGTGGACGTGACGCTTCCCTGGCGTACGCCGGACGGCCCGCTCGTGACGAAGCGGCTTCTGTTCAGCGGGGTCGGGGGCAACCACGTCCGCGTGAGCAACTTCAACGCTCACCACTGGAAACCCGCTCTGGCGACCGCAGGAGTCATCCCGGAGCCCGAGCGCGGTGAAGGGTACGCGTCGGCCCCTGAGGACGGCATGCACGCGCTGAGGCACTTCTACGCGTCTGTGCTGCTGGACGCGGGCGAGAACATCCGGGCCCTGAGCCAGTACCTCGGACACAGCGATCCGGGGTTCACGCTCCGGACGTACACGCACCTCATGCCGAGCAGCGAGGGACGCACGCGCAAGGCTGTTGACGCGCTCTACACGTCCCCCGTCGTGGTCAGCCATCTTGAATAAGCCCCTGACGATGCCATGGCTAACTCCGAGAATCCTCCTATGGATCAAGGGATTGCCGGAGTCATCGCTGGCATAGCTGGGCTTGTTGGGGCGGGTATCGGAGGATTTGCCACCGCCTACGGAGCCCGCGTCGGCGCGCAAAAGACGATCGAAGCTGCGCAGGCACAAGTCAGCCACCAGTCGACAGCGGAGCATGCGCACTGGGTGCGTGAACAGCGCCGACAGGCGTACAGCGATGCCATGGAGACACACGGTACGTTCATCACGTCACTGAACGTGGCTGTATCGCAGTTGTCCGCTGCTCCGCCGCTGTCCAGCGAGACGGTTACCGAACTGCAAGAGAAGCTTGTGGCTCTTGGGCTCGCCGCCACACGCATCCACTTGTGGGGGCCGGAGGAAGCCGTGTCGAAAGCGAACACCCTGGCCAGAGCAGCACACAGGAGGCTCGAAGCACTGAAAGGCTGGTCAGCCGCAACCGAGAGCGCGACGGCGTACCGCGACACAAGACCGCGTCGCCGCGAGTATGGGGAGGCGACCGACGCAGAGACGACAGCGAGAGCTGACTTCGTGACTGTCGCCCGTTCGACCCTCGCGGCGGCTCCCTGACCAAGATCACGGCCCAGAGACGGCCCAGGCCGCCTGATCTGGCCCCGGCCAGAGGTAAACGCCCTGGTCGGGGCCCTACGGGGCCAGATCACACGAACTTCATCTACTTCTGGCCCCTGTACACGGGCGAGGCCATCCCGATCGACGACTGGCGGTCACGTATGTGGCTGGACACATGGGTCTAACGATTCCGGCAACTGCCGCCCCACGCGCCTCCCTCCCTGTCTATGGTGAGCCTGAGCAGATGCTTTCTGAACGCGTTCAGAAAATGCCCGCGAGGGTACCGACGGGGAGGGTTCGCACATGCGCAAGGGGGCCAAGGCCGCGATAGTCGGGTCCGTGTTCACCGTGATGGTGGGCGGGGCCGCGTACGGCGCGTTCAACATCGTGGACGCCTTGAACGGGGGCGGGCCCGGGGCCGGTGGGAGCGGTCCCGCGCCGGTGCGGACCGGGCCGCCCAGCGGGCCGGAGGTGAAGGAGACCAGCGCCGCCTTCTTCGCGGCCTGGGAGAAGGGGCAGCCGAGTGCCGCGGCCGCCCTCACCAACAACGCGCAGAAGGCCGAGGCGCTGCTCACCTCCTACGACGGCGCCGCCCACATCACCGGGGTGAAGATCACCCCCGGCGCGGCGGGCGGGGCCACCGTCCCGTTCACCGTGAAGGCCACGGTGTCGTACGAGGGCAAGAGCCGGCCGCTGGCCTACGAGAGTTCGCTGACGGTGGTGCGCGGGGTCACCACCGGCAAGGCGCTGGTCGACTGGCAGCCGTCGGTCGTCCACCCCGAGCTGAAGGACATGGACGACACCCTGGTCACGGGCGAGTCCGCGGCGCCGCCGATCGAGGCGGTGGACCGCGACGGCAAGGTGCTGACGAAGGAGAAGTACCCCTCCCTCGGGCCGGTCCTGGACCAACTGCGCGCCAAGTACGGCGACAAGGCCGGCGGCACGCCCGGCGTCGAGCTGGCGGTCCATCACGCCGAGCCGGAGACCGCCGACTCCCCGCTGCTGACCCTCACCGAGGGCAAGGCCGGCCGGCTGCCGACCACGCTCAGCGCGCGCGTCCAGGCGGCCGCGGAGAAGGCGGTGACCAAGTACCCGGAGTCGTCGGTGGTGGCCGTCAGACCCAGCAGCGGCGAGGTGCTCGCGATCGCCAACAACCGCACCGACGGCTGGAACGCCGCCGTCCTCGGCCAGGTCGCGCCCGGCTCCACCATGAAGATCGTCAGCGCGGCCACGTTCATCGACAACGGCGTCACCACCGCGAGCGGGCCCGCGCCCTGCCCGTCCGAGGCCGTCTGGCAGAGCCAGACCTTCCACAACATCGACGGCATGAAGCCCGACGAGAACGCGACCCTCTCGGAGAGCTTCGCCCGCTCCTGCAACACGGCGTTCGTGAAGTACGCCGACGACCTGAAGGTGGACACCCTCACCGCCGAGGCCCGCGACCGCTTCGGGATCGGCCTGAACTGGCAGACCGGCATCGTCTCCTTCGACGGCTCCGTCCCTGCCTCCGGCGGCCCCGACACCGCGGCGAACCTGATCGGCCAGGGCCAGGTGCAGATGAACCCGCTCACCATGGCCTCGGTGACGGCGACCGCGATGACGGGCGCCTTCCGCCAGCCGGTGATCGTGCCGCAGAGCCTCGACGGCCGCGAACTCGCCCGCGCGCGGGGCCTCTCGGCCGACACCGTGGGCCAGTTGCGAGGCATGATGAACCGCACCGCGACCAGCGGCACCGCGGCCGGTGTGATGTCCGGCCTGAGCGGCCGGATCGGCGCGAAGACCGGCTCCGCCGAGGTCGACGGCCAGGCCAAGTCCAACAGTTGGTTCACCGGCTACCGCGACGACGTCGCCGCCGCCGCGATGGTCCAGGACGGCGGCCACGGCATCGACGCCTCCGGCCCGCTGGTCGCGGAGGTGCTGCGGGCGGGGTAGCCGGGCGAGACACGGGGGGTGGGTGACGTCACACATGGCGTCACCCCCGCCGGACGGGACTCTAGGGTGGTGCTCGTCGTTGGGTGGGTGAGGGCAGCGAGGGCATCGGGGCGCGGGGGCCCCGCCCCTGGGGATCCGGAGGATCACAGGCCGTGGGCAAGAGAAGACGCGTCGACGAGCGGCGCAACAAGCGGCGGCCGGCCGTCGTCGGCGGCATGGTCGCGGTGGTCGTCGGCGCCACCGGCCTCGGCGTCTACGCGCTGTACGGCGGTGCGGCCGCCGAGGACGGCGCGGGCACCGCGAAGAAGCCCGCCGTCAAGACCGGCCCGCTGTCGGCGGCCGAGGTCACCACCGCGGCGGAGACGTTCCTCACGGCCTGGCAGAAGGGCTCCGTCGCCAAGGCCGCCGCCGCCACCGACGACACGGCGGCCGCCACCGCCCTGCTCACCGGCTTCGGCAAGGACGCCCGCGTCACGGACGTCACCCTCACCCCCGGCACCCGCACCGGCGACAAGGTGGCGTTCTCCGTCAAGGGCACCGTCACGTACAAGAAGACCAGCAAGCCGCTCGCCTACGACAGCGCGCTGACCGTCGTCCGGCGGGCGCAGGACGGCAAGCCGCTGGTCGACTGGCAGCCCTCCGTGGTGCACCCCGACCTCACCGAGGGGGACACCCTGGTGACCGGCGAGGCCGGCGATCCGCCCGTGAAGGCGCTGGACCGGGAGGGCGGCGAGCTGACCACCGCGAAGTACCCGTCCCTGGGCACCGTGCTGGACGGCCTGCGCGAGAAGTACGGCAAGAAGGCCGGCGGCACCGCGGGGGTCGAACTGCGCGTGGTGCGCGGCAAGGCGGCGCAGGCGAAGAAGGTCTCCGACAAGACCCTGCTGGAGCTGAGCAAGGGCACCCCGGGCACCGTCGAGACGACGCTCAGCCCGGCCCTCCAGGCCGCCGCCGAGCAACAGGTGGCGTCGCGCTCGCGGGCGTCGGTCGTCGCGCTGCGCCCGTCCACGGGCGAGATCCTCGCGGTGGCCAACAGCAACCGCGGGTTCAACGTGGCCCTCCAGGGCTCCCTGGCCCCCGGCTCCACGATGAAGGTCATCACGTCGTCGCTGCTCATCGAGAAGGGGCTGGCGTCGGCGGACAAGGCGCATCCGTGCCCGAAGTACTTCACGTACGGCGGCTGGAAGTTCCAGAACGACGACAAGTTCGAGATCAAGGGCGGCACCTTCAAGGCGAGCTTCGCCCGCTCCTGCAACACGGCCTTCATCAGCCAGGCCCCCGAGCTGGACGACGACAGCCTGACCAAGCAGGCCCAGCAGGTCTTCGGTCTGTCGCTGAACAACTGGTCGGTGGGCGTGCCCACCCTCGACGGCTCGGTGCCGGTGCAGTCGAAGGCCCAGATGGCGGCGGAGCTGATCGGCCAGGGCGGGGTGCGGATGAACCCGCTGAACATGGCGTCGGTCGCGGCGACCGTGAAGTCCGGCACCTTCCACCAGCCGTACCTGGTCGCCCCCTCGGTCGACGGCCGCACCCTGGCCACCGCCGCGCGCGCGATGTCCGCGGACACGCTGGCGCAGCTCCGGGAGCTGATGAACTACACCGCCGGGTACGGCACGGCCGCCGGGGCGATGTCGGGCCTCGGCCCGGACTACGGCGCCAAGACCGGCTCGGCGGAGGTCGACAACCAGGAGAAGCCGAACGGCTGGTTCACCGCGTACCGGGGCGACCTCGCGGCCGCCGGTGTCGTCCAGGCGGGCGGCCACGGCAGCGACACGGCGGGGCCGATCGTGGCGGCGCTGCTGAAGACGGGGAGCTGAGCGCCGTAGACCCGGATCAGCGGGTCAGCGGCTTTCGGCCGTCGTGGTCAGCCGGGCCACCGGCAGCCCCTCCGCGTAGGTGCGGCGCAGAAATCTGACCAGCGCCTTGGACTCGAACTGCACCACCGAGACACCGTGCGCGGAGTGGAACTCGACGACGGCCTGCACCCGGCCGCACGGCCACACCCGCACCTCGCCGGTGCCGGCCGGTGCGCGCAGCCCCTGTTCGAGGAGCGTGCGGGCGAAGGTCCACTCGTGCCGGTCGGGCAGCCCGACGCACACCGAGCGGGGATCGTCGTCGGGGTCGTAGCGCAGGACGACGGGAACGGCCGTGCGCTCCTCCTCGACCATGTCCGCGTCGGTGACGATATGGGCGCGCGCGTACTGCTCGACTACAGACATCGGCCGACCCTCTCACGCAGCGTGACCTGGGCGGAAGTCGTCGCACGGAAGTCGCGGCGACCACTCCCTCCTCCAATGTCGCACATCTGACGGAATACGCCTTTCCGTACCCCGCCTCATCTCACATCCGCGATAAAACCAGCCACTCGCTCTTGCGAATCGTTCGCATTAAGCCACTATCATCGAACGGTGCACGTACCCGACGGATTCATCAACGCCCCGACCTCCGCCGTCGCCGGAGTCGTCGCCGCCGGCGCCATCGCCGTGAGCCTGCGCGGCGCGCGCCGTGAACTCGACGACCGCACGGCGCCGTTGGCCGGCCTCGTGGCGGCGTTCATCTTCGCCGTGCAGATGCTGAACTTCCCCGTCGCGGCCGGGACAAGCGGCCATCTGCTCGGCGGCGCGCTCGCCGCGATACTCGTGGGCCCCTTCACCGGGGTCCTGTGCGTGTCCGTGGTCCTGCTGATGCAGGGCATCCTCTTCGCCGACGGCGGACTGACCGCGCTCGGCGTCAACATCACCGTCATGGCCGGGGTGACGACGGTCGTCGCGTACGCCGTCTTCCGCGGCCTGCTCAAGGTGCTGCCGCGCAGCCGCCGTTCGGTGACCGCGGCCTCCTTCACCGCCGCGCTGCTGTCGGTGCCGGCCGCCGCCCTCGCCTTCACCCTCATCTACTGGATCGGCGGCACCACCGACATCCCGATCGGCAAGGTCGCCACCGCCATGGTCGGCGTGCATGTGCTGATCGGCATCGGCGAGGCCGTGATCACCGCGCTCACCGTCGGCGCCGTCATCGCCGTCCGCCCGGACCTGGTCCACGGCGCGCGCGGTCTGACGCCCAGGCTCCAGCTCCGGGTGAACGGCGAACTCGTGGACGCGCCCCCCGCCGAGGAGGCGCCCACGGCGCCCGTCGCGGCGCGCACCTCCCGGCGCACGCTGTGGATCAGCGGTCTGGTCACCTCCCTCGTCCTGGCCGGCTTCGTCAGCTTCTACGCCTCCGCCAACCCCGACGGCCTGGAGAAGGTCGCCGCGGACAAGGGCATCGACAAGAAGGTCGAGGAGCACGCGGCCGCCGACTCCCCGCTCGCCGACTACGGCGTCAAGGACGTGACGAACGCCCGGCTCTCCGGCGGTCTCGCGGGCGTGATCGGCGTCGGCGTGACCGTGGTCGCGGGCAGCGCGGTGTTCTGGGCGGTGCGCAGGCGCCGTGCGGAGGACGTGTCCCCGGCGAGCACGAGCGTCTGACATGGGAGCGGGGCACGCCCACCGGCTGTACCGGCACGGGCACTCGCCGGTGCACGCGCTGCCGCCGCACACCAAGCTCGCCGCCGCCTTCGCCTTCGTGGTCGTCGTCGTCTCGACGCCGCGCGAGGCGATGTGGGCGTTCGGGGTGTACGCGCTGCTGCTCGCCGTCGTGGCGCACCGCGCGCGCGTACCGGCCGGCTTCCTGCTGAAGCGGCTGCTGATCGAGGTGCCGTTCGTGGCGTTCGCCGTGCTGATGCCCTTCGTGGCGGAGGGCGAGCGGGTGGACGTCCTCGGCCTGTCCCTCAGCGTCAACGGTCTGTGGGGCGCCTGGAACGTCCTCGCCAAGGGCACCCTCGGCGTCGCCGCCTCCGTCCTCCTCGCCGCCACCACCGAACTGCGCGCCCTGCTGCTCGGCCTCCAGCGGCTGAAGCTGCCCCCGCTGCTGGTCCAGATCGCCTCCTTCATGATCCGCTACGGCGATCTCATCACCGACGAGATGCGCCGCATGCGGATCGCCCGGGAGTCCCGCGGCTTCGAGGCCTCCGGGGTGCGCCACTGGGGGGTGCTCGCGAAGTCGGCGGGCGCGCTGTTCATCCGCTCCTACGAACGCGGCGAGCGGGTGCATCTGGCCATGATGAGCCGGGGGTACGCCGGTGCGATGCCGGTGATCGACGAGGTGACCGCGACCCGGGCCCAGTGGTCGTACGCCTTCGCCCTGCCGGCCGCCGCGCTGGCGGTGTGCGTGGTGGGGTGGACGCTGTGAATTCCGACGCCTTCGCCGGCCGTGGTGGGATGGATTCCGTGAGCACTGCTTCCCTGGAGGTCTCCGGCCTCGCCTTCGCCTATCCCGACGGCCATCAGGCCCTGTTCGGCGTGGACTTCTCGGTCGCGCGCGGCGAACGGGTCGCGCTGCTCGGGCCGAACGGCGCCGGCAAGACGACCCTCGTGCTGCATCTGAACGGCATCCTGAGCGGCGGCGCCGGGACGGTCACGGTCGCCGGACTGCCCGTCGGCAAGCGGCACATGGCCGAGATCCGGCGCAAGGTCGGCATCGTCTTCCAGGACCCGGACGACCAGTTGTTCATGCCGACGGTCCGCGAGGACGTCGCGTTCGGTCCGGCCGCGGCCGGGATGAAGGGCGCCGAGCTGGAGGAGCGGGTCGACCGCGCGCTCGGGCAGGTCGGCATGGCGGAGTTCAAGGACCGCCCGCCGCACCACCTCTCCTTCGGACAGCGCCGCCGGGTCGCCGTCGCCACGGTCCTCGCGATGGACCCCGAGATCCTGGTCCTGGACGAGCCGTCCTCCAACCTCGACCCCGCCTCGCGCCGTGAACTCGCCGACATCCTGCGGGCGTTGGACGTCACCGTCCTGATGGTCACGCACGATCTGCCGTACGCCCTCGAACTGTGCCCGCGCGCCCTGATCCTGAGCGACGGCGTGATCGCGGCCGACGGGCGCACCGGCGAACTGCTCGCCGACGAGGCGCTGATGAGCGCGCATCGGCTGGAGTTGCCCTTCGGGTTCGACCCGCGCACCGCGACAATGGGCGCGTGACGAACCAGGAGAGCGACGGCTCACTGCTGCTCGACGACCAACTCTGCTTCGCGCTGTACGCGGCCCAGCGGGCGGTGACCTCCGCCTATCGCCCGCTCCTCGACGAACTCGGCCTCACCTACCCGCAGTACCTCGTGCTGCTGGTGCTGTGGGAGCGCGGCGAGACGACCGTCAAGGAGCTGGCGGCGGCGCTGCGGCTCGACTACGGCACGGTGTCGCCGCTGCTGAAGCGGCTGGAGGCGGCCGGGCTCGTGCGCCGGGAGCGCGCGGCGCGGGACGAGCGCTCGGTGCTGGTCGCGTGCACCGGGCGCGGCGAGGAACTCAAGGGGCGCGCGGCGCGGGTGCCGGGCGCGCTGATGGCGGCGACGGATCTCGCGGACGCGGAGGTCGCGCGGCTGCGCGAGGAGCTGCGGCGGCTCGCGGACCGGGCGCAGGCGGCGGCGGGACGGCTCGATGACGGCCACCTGAGGTAGTTACCTGAGGTAACTTCCCCCCTGCCGGGAGACTCTCGACCTACCGGCCGGTACCTTGTGCACGATGCAGTTGGGCACAATGCTGGGAGGTCCCCGCCGTGACAGAAGGCGCCGAGACGGAAGCGGTCGACACCCGTCCGACGAAGATCATGTACGTCGCCGAGGCCACCGCGCACGGCGGCCGCGACGGCTTCGTGACCAGCCAGGACGGGCAGATCAAGCTGAAGGTGGCGATGCCGCCGGAGCTGGGCGGGGACGGCAACGGCACCAACCCCGAGCAGCTCTTCGCGGCCGGCTACAGCGCCTGCTTCCACAACGCGCTGATCCTCGTCGGCAACCGGGCCGGCTACGACCTGGCCGGCTCGACCGTCGCCGCGAAGGTGGGCATCGGTCCCAACAGGACCAAGGGGTACGGCCTCGCCGTCGCCCTCAGCGTCTCCCTGCCGATCCTCGACGCCGGCCTCGCCGAGAAGCTGGTCGACGCGGCGCACGAGGTGTGCCCGTACTCGAACGCCACCCGCGGCAACATCGACGTCACGATCCTGCTGGGCTGACGCCGGACAGGAATCAGTGGCCGGACGCGGGTGTTGTCGTGAGCGTCGAAGGCGCTGCGGTGGAAAAGGGGCGGATGGGCGTGGGCGTGGACGTGCACGGTGCGGTGGCCGAGGGCTACGAGCCGGTCCGGGAGGCGTTCGTACGCAACTTCGAGACACTCGGCGACCGGGGCGCGGCCGTGGCCGTCTACCGCGACGGGCACAAGGTCGTGGACCTGTGGGGCGGCACCCGGGACGTCGACGGCACCGCCCCCTGGGAGCAGGGCACCGCGCAGATCGTGCGGTCCGCGACCAAGGGCGTCGCCGCCGCCGTCCTCCTGCTGCTCCACCAGCGCGGCGAGCTCGACCTGGACGCGCCGGTGGGGGCGTACTGGCCGGAGTACAAGACGGCCGGCAAGGAACGCACCCTGGTGTGGCACGTGCTCGCGCACCGGGCGGGCGTGCCCGCGCTGGACCGGCCGCTGAGCCCCGCCGAGGCCGCCGACCCCGACCTCGGCGCCGCGGCCGTCGCGGCACAGGCCCCGGCCTGGGAGCCGGGCACCGACCACGGCTACCACGCGCAGACCTACAGCTGGCTGACGGGCGAGCTGGTGCGCCGGGTCACCGGGCGGAACGTCGGCGCGTGGATCGCCGACGAGATCGCCGGGCCGGTCGGCGCCGACCTGTGGCTCGGGCTGCCCGAGGCGCAGCGGGCGCGGGTGGGGCGCGTGGGGAAGATCGACGCGCCGGCGCCCACGGGGGCGCTCAGGACCAAGCCCAAGCCGGCCGTCACCGCCGCCTGGACCGACCCCGGCTCCCTCACCCGGCGCGCCTTCGCCGCGATCACGCCGCTGCCCGACGAGAACGACCCCGGCTACCGCGCGGCCGTCCTGCCCGCCTCCAACGGCATCGCGACCGCCGACGGCCTGGCCCGCTTCTACGCCTCCCTCATCGGCGAGGTGGACGGCGGGAAGCGGCTGTTCACACCGGAGACGGTCGAACTGGCCCGCGGCGAGCGCTCCGCCGGACCGGACCGGGTCCTGGTGGTCCACACCCGGTTCGGCCTCGGCTCGATGCTGCACGGCGCCGCGTCCCCGCTGCTGTCACCCGCCTCCTTCGGCCACCCGGGCCGCGGCGGCGCCCTCGGCCTCGCCGACCCGGAGTCCGGCCTCGCGTTCGGCTATGTCACCAACGGCTTCCGGACGAGCGTGACGGCGGACCCGAGGGCCCAGGCCCTGCTGAGGGCGCTGCGCACGGCTACACGTTGATGGGGTGCGAGGTCCGCCCCGACGCCTCGTCGATCTCCGTGTGCGCCTTGGTGAGCAGCCGCATGGCGATCTCGTTCAACGCGCGGGCGCCCGCGATCTCCTCGCCCACCCGTGGCTGGTCGGAATCGATGGTGTGCCGCACCGCGTGCCCGTGCGCCCGCACCTCGGTGCCGTCGGGCAACCGGACCAGGGCGGCCGCGTCCGTGCGCCGCCCGTCCTCCTTGAACTCCAGCTCGACATGCCATCCCACAGTGGTGTGCATCATGACGATCACCTCCGGAAGACCTGCTTCCAGGGTGCGCCTCCACACGCGCCCCCGCACCCAGTCGGGCCGGCGGGCGACCGCAATCCCCGTTGCGGTGACCCATCGCTGCGCACTACCGTCGGCCGGGTGACTGCCGGGTCGGCCTTGGGCCACGCACGAGTGAGACGCCCGGCCTCGGCGTGATCCCGGGGCGGGCCAGAGCCCCGCCACCCTCTCCGTCCTCCCTGCTGCTTTTCCGGCACCACCACCCCAGGACACGGAGACCCCTCACATGACCGCACTCGCCCGGCTCGACCACACCGCCGTCTACGCGAGCGACCGCCGCCGCTCGGCGGAGTTCCTCGCCGACGTCCTCGGCCTCACGGTCGGCGCCCCCTTCGGCCCGTTCCTCCCCGTCGACCTCGGCAACGGCGTCACCCTCGACTACTACGAGAAGCGCGACGAACCGATCCAGTCCCAGCACTACGCCTTCCTCGTCCCCGAGGAGGAGTTCGACTCGATGATCGCCCGCCTGGAGGCCCGGGGCGTCACCTACTACGCCGACCCCTCCCACACCGAACCGGCCCGCATCAACCACCTGTTCGGCGGCCGCGGCGCGTACTTCCCCGACCCCGACGACCACAACATGGAAATTTTGACCCGCCCTTACGTCCGCCCGTAGGCCCCGCAGCACATCACCCCGCGTGCAGCATCAACCCGATCCCCGCCACCAGCAACACGGCCGCCGCGACGCGCGGAGCGCCGAAGCGTTCCTTGAAGAAGAGGGCGCCGATGGCCGCTCCGACGATGATCGACGACTCGCGCAGGGCCGCGACCGGGGCGAGTTCGGCTCGGGTCTGGGCCCACAGGACGAGGGCGTAGGCGGCGAACGAGAGGGCGGCGCCGAGGAGGCCGAGGGCGGCGGAGGGGCGGAGGAGTGACGGGGTGCGGTCGCGCCAACGAGCCACGGCGTAGGCCGGGATGACGACGCCCTGGATCGCCATCAGCCAGGCGATGTAGCCGAGCGGGGAGTCGGCGGCGCGGACGCCGAGGCCGTCGACGACGGTGTACGCGGCGATCGTCAGGCCGGTCGCCAACGCGGCGCCGATCGCCGCCCAGTTCGGCCGCCGTCCGCGAAGTCCCCACAGGGCGACGCCGGTCAGGCCCGCGCAGGACAGCGCGATGCCGGCGGCGGCCCAGCCGTCGGGCACCTCGTGGGCGAACACGGCGGCCAGCGCGGTGACGACGAGCGGCGCGGAGCCGCGCGCGAGGGGGTACGCCTGGCCGAAGTCGCCCAGCCTGAACGACCGCATCAGCAGGGCCATGTAGGCGATGTGGATGGCGGCGGAGCCCAGCAGGTACGGCCAGGCTCCGGGCGCCGGGGTGCGGGTGAAGGGCAGGAGGGCGAGGCCGATGAGCATGCCGCCGCCGGAGATCAGCGTGAAGCCGACGAGTTTGTCGGTGATCCGGTGGGCGATGGCGTTCCACCCGGCGTGGGTGAACGCGGCGAGCAGGACGGCCGTGGTGACCAGCGGGGTCACGAGGTGCGCTCGCGCACGTCCACCAGGGTCGCGGCGGCGTGGGCGACCAGGGCCTCGGGGGCCATGGGGAACACGGTGTGCGGGGTGCCGGCCGCCGCCCACACCTCGTCGTGCGCGAGCAGCGACCGGTCGGCGAGCACCCGGGTCCGGGTGACGTGCCCGAAGGGCGGGACGCCGCCGATGGCGTACCCGGTGGTCTCCCGTACGACGTCGGCGGCGGCCCGGGTGACCCGTTCGGCGCCGAGTTCCCTGCGCACCAGCTCCACGTCGACCCGGGAGGCGCCGTCCATCAGGACGAGCACCGGTTCGCCGTCGGCCGCGAAGATCAGCGACTTGCAGATCTGGCTCAGCTCGCAGCCGATCGCGGCGGCGGCCTCGGCGGCGGTGCGGGTCGCGTCGGGGAAGCGGCGGACGCGCGGCTGCACGTCGTCGAGACCCAGGGCATGCAGCGCTTCGGCGAAACGGGGGTGGGCGGCTGTCGTCATGGACGGCACGTTAGTGGTGTGTGCCGAACTCGGGCGACTGCATGGTGAGGTCGGGGCCGGAGACCGCCGCGGGGCGCTCGTCCTCGCCGAGCATCATGTCGGGGTCGAACATCACGATGACGGCCGCGATCAGCAGCACCGAGAGCGGGCCGGCCAGCATGAGCAGCAGGAACGCCAGCAGGCTCGCGGACGACTGGGAGATGGCGGTCCCGCCGTCGAGGTGGACGGAGACGCCGGCCATGCCGGTGTAGTGCATGCCGGTCACCGCGACGCCCATCACGAGGCTGGCGCCCAGGCTGGACCAGAGCCCGTGGACGGAGACGGCCGCCCACAGCGCGGCGGTCGCGGCGACGACGGCGATCACCACGGACAGGACGACGGCCGGAGTCGAGTAGTGCACGGTGCCGTTGGTCTGGATCGCCGCCATGCCGAGGTAGTGCATGGCCGCCACCCCGAGCCCGGTGACGACGCCCGCCACCCCGAGATTGAGCGGCGCGGCTCCCCGGTAGCCGACCAGGAAGACACCGACGGCGACCACGGCGATCGCCACGAGGAGGCTGAGCAGGGTGGTCGCGGGGTCGTAGGTGACCAGGGCGCCCTGGACGCTGAAGCCGATCATCGCGATGAAGTGCATGCTCCAGATGCCGCAGCCGAGGGAGACCGCGCCCAGCATCAGCCAGCCGGCCCGGCGGCCGCGCTGGGCCCTGCGCAGCGAGCGGGTGGTGCACCGCAGTCCCAGCGCCGCGCCCAGACACGCCATGAGGTAGGCGGCTATCGGGGTCACGGCGCCGTAGTAGAACTCGGAAACTGTGGCGTTCATGGGGAGGTGGATCTCTCTGCCTGGAGCGTGCATGAAAAGGGGCCGGGCGATCAGTTTTCGCCAACTGGCCAGTTAGTTACTGATTCAATCACATTCGTGCACACACACGACGACGCGCCCACCCCCGAAGGGATGGGCGCGCCGTCCGCCGCGTGCGGCGTCAGTGGCGGTCGCGACCGTCGTGTCCGTGGCGGCGGTCGTTGTTGTCGTGGTGACCGTTGCGGCGGTCGTCGTTGCCGTGACGGCGGTCGTCGTCACGGCCGCCGTGGTGGCGGTCGCGGCCCCAGGAGGCGGAGTCGACGAAGCGGCCGCGGTCGGTGCGCAGGGTGGCCGTGTCGGAGCGGTTGTCCCACACCTCGCGACGGCGGTCCTGGAAGACGTCCGTGCGGGTGTCGCGGCCGACACCGGTGTGGACGCGGACGGTGGCGCGGGGGGCGAGACGGTAGTTGCGGAACGTGTAGGTGTCACCGTCCCGGTCCGAGAGCTTCCACCCGTTCAGGTTGACCGACTGGCGGGTGGTGTTGGTCAGCTCGACCCACTCCTGGTTCAGGGAGCGGGCGGAGCGGTCGTTCCGGCCCGGCGCGTCGTACTGCACGGCACTGATCTTCACGACCGGCCGGTTCGGACGCGCGTCGGCGGCGGACGCCGGCAGCGCCGCCGCCCCGGTCACGGCTGCGGCGGCGAGTGCCGCGGCGGCGAGACGGCGGGCGGAAACAGCGGAAACGGACACAAGATCTCCTTGCTTTGTGCGGGTTGCGACCACTTGGTCGCAGAGCTCACACTTGCGCATCGGATCCGCCACAAGTGACCCGATGGCGCCGTCCGTTACATATCCATCACATATTGGTGACAGTCGGCTGCAATGTCCATCAATGCCCTGAATGGACCGAAGCGCTGACGCCGTCGGCCTCCCGGCCCCGCGCATGGCCGGGCCCTCACCCGAAAGTGGGTCACAAAGCGGGTGACCACAAAAAAGTGCCGGTGAGGGCGCCCCGTCCCCACGGAGCCCTCACCGGCGGTCTTTTCGGCCGGTCCGGCGCGTCAGGCGCGGACCAGTTCGCGGTTCTCGTCACCGGCGTCGGACCGCGTGCGCAGCCCCTCGCCCTCGACGTCCACGTTGGGCAGGGCGCGGTCCAGCCACTTCGGCAGCCACCAGGCCCGCTTGCCGAGCAGTGCGAGCACCGCCGGCACGATCGCCATGCGCACGATGAACGCGTCGAAGAAGACGGCGATCGCGAGGCCGAAGCCGATCATCTTGATCATGGACTCGCTGGATCCGATGAACCCGGCGAAGACGGCCATCATGATCACAGCCGCGGCCGTGACCACCCGGGCGCCGTGCCGGAAGCCCGTCACCACCGCCTGGCTCGGCTTCTCGCCGTGGACGTACGCCTCCCGCATCCGGGTCACGAGGAACACCTCGTAGTCCATCGCGAGGCCGAAGACCACGCCGACCATGAAGATCGGCATCATCGACATGACGGGCCCGGTCTCCTCGACGCCCATCAGGCCGGAGAGCCAGCCCCACTGGAAGACCGCGACGACCGCGCCGAGCGCCGCCATCACGCTGAGCAGGAAGCCGAGGGCCGCCTTCAGCGGGACCAGGATCGAGCGGAAGACCACGATCAGCAGCAGGAAGGCGAGGCCGACCACCAGGATCAGATACGGGATCAGCGCGTCGTTGAGCTTCTGCGACACGTCGATGTTCATCGCCGTCGAGCCGGTGACCAGCACCTCGGCGTCCGTGCCCGCCTTGATCTCGGAGCCCTTGTCGCGGATCGCGTGGACCAGTTCCTCGGTGGAGGCGGACGACGGCTTGGAGTCCGGGATGACGGTGATGGTCGCCGTGTCGCCGGCCTTGTTGGGGGCCGCCGGGGTCACGGTGACCACGTCCTTCAGGCCCTTGATCTCGTCGCCGACCTCGGTGAAGGCGGCCTTGGCGTCGTCGCTGCCCTTGGCGTCGACGACGATCATCAGCGGGCCGTTGAAGCCGGGGCCGAAGCCCTCCGACAGCAGGTCGTACGCCTTGCGCTGGGTGGTGGACGTCGGCTGCGCGCCGTCGTCGGGCAGGCCCAGTTCCAGCGAGGCCGCCGGGACGGCCGCGGCACCGAGTCCGAGCACACCGAGCAGCAGCACGGCGACGGGACGCCGTACGACGAAACTCGCCCAGCGGGTGCCCATGTTGGGCTTCGCGGCCTTCGCGGCGGACTTGGCGCGGCCGCCGCCGAGCAGCTTGCTCTTCTCGCCCGCCGGACGCACCCGGCGGCCCGCGAAGCCGAGCAGCGCGGGGATCATGGTCAGCGCGATGAGGACCGCGATGACCACCGTGCCGGCGGCGGCGACGCCCATCTTCGTCAGCATCGGGATGTTGACGACCGACAGACCCACCAGGGCGATGACGACGGTCAGTCCGGCGAAGACGACCGCCGAGCCCGCGGTGCCGACGGCGCGGCCCGCCGCGTCCTCACGGCTGCGGCCCTCGGCGAGTTCGGCGCGGTAGCGGGAGACGATGAACAGGGCGTAGTCGATACCGACCGCGAGGCCGATCATGGACGCCAGGGTGGAGGTGGTGGAGCCCAGGTCGAGGGCGGCGGCCAGGGCCGCGATCGTCGAGACCCCGATGCCGACGCCGATGATCGCGGTCAGCAGCGGCAGCCCCGCCGCGAGCAGCGAGCCGAAGGTGATGACCAGGACCACCGCGGCGATCGCGATGCCGATGATCTCGGTGGCGCCGGTCTCCGGGGTCGTCTGGAGCGCGTCACCGCCGATCTCGACGGTCAGCCCCGCGTCCCGTGCCTCGTCGGCGGCCGTCTCCAGCGCGTCGCGCGAGGAGTCCTCCAGCTCCATGCCGGAGACCTTGTAGCTCACGGAGGCGTAGGCGATGGAGCCGTCCTTGCTGACGGCGTTGCCCTCGTAGGGGTCGGCGACGGAGGCGACCTCGGAGCCGTCGGACAGCTCCTTCACGGTCTTCTCGACGGTGGCCTTGTGGGCGGCGTCCGTCATCTTCTCGCCGTCGGGCGCCTTGAAGACGACCCGGGCGGTGGCGCCGTCGGCGCTCATACCGGGGAAGCGCTGTTCGAGGAGGTCGAAGGCCTTCTGCGCCTCCGTACCCGGAATGGAGAAGGACGAGTTGCCGGCGGCGGGCGCGGAGGCGGCGCCGACGCCCGCGAGGGTCAGCAGGGCGACCCAGATCAGGGCGACGAAGTGCCGTCGCCGGAAGGCGAGCCGGCCGAGTTTGTAGAGGAACGTGGCCACGGAGGCGTACTCCCGGTCAGGTCGTGTGCGGTACAGGGCAGGGGTGATCAGCCCGGCGTGGAGGCAGGGGTGATCGGCCCGACGACGTGAGCGGTGACGTCAGGAAGGGCGGACCGCGGGGACGGTCGGGTGTGTCAGGAGGTGGGGGCGCCGAGGGCGGGGAGGACCACGGCGTCGATGTACGAACGCATGAAGGCCTGGGTCGGCGGCTGGTCGTCCAGCAGCGCCCGGGTGGCGAAGCCACCGACCATCATGTGCAGCAGGAACTCCAGGGCCGGACAGTCCGGGCGGACCTCGCCCCGGTCGACGGCGCGCTGGACCACCTGGTGGAACCCGTTCATCTCGGGCTCCACGAGCTGCGCCCGGAACGCCTGGCGGAGATCGGGGTTGTTGTGCATCGCCATGGCGACACCCCGCATCAGCGCGGAGTTCTGCTCGATGGTGCAGTCGTCCTCGAGCATCACCAGGGCGTGCAGGTCACCGCGGAGGGAGCCGGTGTCGATCCGGTCGGAGTGGTCCGGCTTGCTGTGTCTGAGCGCCTTCACGACCAGTTCGGCCTTGCCGCCCCACTGGCGGTAGAGCGTGGCCTTGCTGGATCGGGTGCGGGCGGCGACGGCGTCCATGGTCAGGGCGTCGTAGCCGACCTCGCGCAGCAGGTCGAGCACGGCCGCGTACAGCTCGGCCTCACGCTCGGGCGTGATGCGACTGCGACGCACCGTCGTGGTCTCAGTCATGCCCCTCACCCTTCCTGCTCCGCCGGTCCGGCGTCTCGGTAGTGCGTACTCCATGAAGATACCCCCCGCCTCAACGAAACGAAACCGTTTCGTACGTGTGCTGGCTCACTTCTGTGAAGAGCGCATAAGAAGGCACCTGGGACGGCGCACCGGCGCGGCACGAGTTGCCCGGCCCCAGTCACCGGAAAAGCATGGGGAGGTGAGCTATCTGCGCATGCCCCATCTCAACGGTGACCTGCTGTGCTTCGTGGCCGAGGACGACCTCTGGCTGGCGCCCCTCGACGGCCCCGGCCGCGCCTGGCGGCTCACCGTCGACCGCACCAAGGCCGGACACCCCCGCTTCTCGCCCGACGGCAGCCGGATCGCCTACACGACCTGGCACAGTCTCGTCCCCGAGATCCATCTGACCCCGGTCGACGGCGGCCCCGGACGGCGGCTGACCTACTGGGGCAGCACCGACACCCAGGTCTGCGGCTGGACGCCCCCCGACGCCGACGGCCACAGCGACATCCTGGCCGTCACCTCCCAGGGCGAGCCCTTCTCCTACTTCACCTGGGCCTACAAGCTCCCCACCGACGGCTCCCCCGGCCGCAAACTGCCCTGGGGCCCGGTCACCGACCTCCAGACCGCCGACATCGACGGCGAGCACCGCACCCTGCTGCTCACCGGCACGCCCCCGCACGAACCCGCCGCGTGGAAGCGCTACCGGGGCGGTGCCATGGGCCGGCTCTGGCTGCACGGACAGCGTCTGCTGCCCGACCTCGACGGCCATCTCGCCTGCCCGCTGCTGGCCGGCGGCCGGGTCACGTTCCTCTCCGACCACGAGGGCGTCGGCAACCTCTACTCCTGCGCCTACGACGGCACCGACCTGCGCCGGCACACCGACCACGACGCGTTCTACGCCCGGCACGCCGCCACCGACGGCACCCGGATCGTCTACCAGTGCGCCGGTGACCTGTGGATCGTCGACGACCTCACGGCCGGCTCCGAGCCGCGCCGGCTCGACGTCCGGCTCAGCGGTCCGCGCGCCGGGCGGCGGCCCTACCAGATCCCGGCCGCCCAGCACGTGGACGGCATCTCCGTCGACGAGACCGGCCGGGCCAGCGCCGTGATCGTCCGCGGCAGCCTGTACTGGCTCACCCACCGCGACGGCCCCGCCCGGACCATCACCGACACCCCCGGCGTCCGGGTACGGCTGCCCGAGATGCTCGGCTCCGGCGGCCAGGTCGCCTACGTCACGGACGCCGAGGGCGAGGACGCCGTCGAGATCGCCTATCTGCCCCGGGCCACCGGCGACCGCCCGCCCCGCCGGCTGGCCTCCGGCGAACTGGGCCGGGTGCTGGAGATGATCTCCGACCCCGAGGGCGAACGGCTCGCCATCGCCGCGCACGACGGCCGGCTCCTCCTCATCGACGCCACCGAGGACTCCAACGGCGAGGTCACCGAGCTGATCTCCTCGGTCAACGGGCCCGTCCGGGATCTCGCCTTCTCCCCCGACGGGGCCTGGCTGACCTGGTCGCACCCGGGGATCGGCCGCTCGCTGCGGCAGATCAAGATGGCCCGCATCAAGGACCGCCTGATCGTCGACGTGACCAACGGCCGGTTCGAGGACGAGAACCCCGTCTTCACCCGCGACGGCCGCTATCTCGCCTTCCTCTCCTGGCGCGGCTTCGACCCGGTCTACGACGTCCACACCGGCGACCTGTCCTTCCCGCTCGGCTGCCGCCCCTATCTGGTGCCGCTGTCCTCCGCGACCCCCTCCCCCTTCGCGCTCACCCCGGAGGGCCGCCCCGCCGCCGGGGGCCTGGACCCCACCGAGGACGAGAACGGCGCGGACGGCACGGTCACCGTCGAGGTCGAGGGCCTGGAGAGCCGGGTGACGCCGTTCCCCGTCTCCGCGTCCAAGTACTCGGCGCTGTACCCGGTGGCCGGCGGCGGACTGGTGTGGCTGCGCTGGCCGATCTCCGGCGCGCTCGGCGAGACCTTCGCCAACCCCGACGACACCAGCGGCCGCCCGACCCTGGAGTACTTCAACATCAGCAAGGCGAAACGGTCCGAACTCGTCGGCGACCTCGACTGGTTCGCGGTCAGCGGCGACGGCACCCGGCTGGTCGTCGTCGACGAGGGCGAACTGCGGGCCGTGCCGTCCACCGAGTCCGGGGACCTCGACTCGACGGTCTGGATCGACCTGCGCCGCATCCTCCACGAGGTCGACCCGGGCGCCGAATGGCGCCAGTCCTACGACGAGGCAGGCCGCCTCACCCGCGCCTACTTCTGGGACCCGGGGATGTGCGGGATCGACTGGGACGCGGTCCTCGACCAGTACCGTCCGCTGGTCGAACGGGTCGCCTCCCCCGACGAGTTCGCCGATCTGCTGCGCGAGGTGCTGGGCGAACTGGGCACCTCGCACGCCTACGTCACCCCCGCCCGCCGCAACGAGGGACCACCGCACTACCAGCGCCGCCAGGGCCTGCTGGGCGCCAACCTCGTGCTGCGGGACGGTGGTTGGACCGTGCGGCGGATCCTGCCCGGCGACTCCTCCGACTCCAAGGCCCGTTCACCGCTGGCCGGCACCGGCATCCGCGAGGGCGCGGTGCTCACCCATGTCGACGGCCGCCCCGTGGACCCCGTGACCGGCCCCTACCCGCTGCTGGCCGGGGCGGGCGGTACGACGGTGGAGCTGACGTTCACCCCCGCCGAGGGCGAGGCGGGCCGCTCCCGCCGGGTGGCGGTCGTCCCGCTGATCGACGAACGCCCCCTGCGCTACCAGGACTGGGTGGCCAAACGGCGCGCGGTGGTACGGGAGTTGAGCGGCGGCAAGTGCGGGTACCTGCACATCCCCGACCTGGGCGGCTCCGGCTGGGCCCAGTTCAACCGCGATCTGCGCATGGAGGTGTCCCGGCCCGCGCTCATCGTGGACGTGCGCGGCAACGCCGGCGGCCACATCAGCGAACTGGTCGTGGAGAAACTGACCCGGACCATCCTGGGCTGGGACCTCACCCGCAACGCCCAGCCGGTGTCGTACGCCTCCAACGCCCCCCGCGGCCCGGTGGTCGCGCTCGCCGACGAGGCGACCTCCTCCGACGGCGACATGATCACCGCGGCCTTCAAACTGCTGGACCTCGGCCCCGTGGTCGGCCAGCGCACCTGGGGCGGAGTGGTCGGCATGACCGGCCGCCACCAGCTCGGCGACGGCACGGTGATCACCGTACCGATGAACGCGGCCTGGTTCGACGCGTACGGCTGGTCCGTCGAGAACCGCGGTGTCATCCCCGACCTGGAGGTCCTGCGCACCCCGCTCGACTGGGCCGAGGGCCGCCACGCCCAGATGGACGACGCGATCCGCCTGGCCCTGGACCTCCTCACCACGAACCCCCCGGCGTCCCCGCCGGACTACAGCACCGTACCGAACCGCTCCCGCCCCAAACTCCCTCCCCGCCAAGCCTCTTGAGGCACGGGAGCTGTGTCTTTTCAGAGACGCCGGGAGCTGGTGCCTTTCAGACGCCGGGAGCTGTGTGCTTTTCAGGGGCGCGGGGAACTGCGCGACCAGCCCCCACGCACCCGCACCCGACAACGCACCGGACACGGACAACGCAAGGCGCCCTCCCCCCGAAGGGGAAGGGCACCCCGCGTGAAGCTGAAGCGTGCGGCGAACCGCTACACCTCGTCCCGCGTCAGACGATCCTCGTCCTCGCGCCGCATCCGCTCGGACTCCGCGTCCGTCTCATGACGGCGGCCACGCTGCTGGACCTGCTCCTTGGCCTGCTGGGCCTTCTGCTTGGCCTGCTGCTGCCACTGCTCGGACTGGTCCTTGAACTTGTCCTTCGTACCCATGTGGGTTCACTCCTGTGGGAGATGAGGGGGGTTGAGGCCCCTTGCCGGGGCCTCGACCAGATTCACACGGGCGGACACGGAGCGCATGTCGATCAACTACGCTGCGTAGCGCGAGCCTCCTCGCGGGCCTCCTCGTCGGCCGCCCCGCCCGCCCCGACCAGCCCGGTCCGCATGCCCGCCAGCCGGGGCGCGAACCGCTTCATCTCCCGCTGCCCCACCGTCCCGATGAGCCCCGGCAGATATCCGCGCACCCCCTGCATCCCGCGCAGCCACCACTGCCCGTACACATGCGAGGAGCGCCGCTCGATGCCGGCCACGATCCGGTCGACGGCCGGACCCAGCGGGTACGTCTTGTTCGACGGCCACGGCAGCCGCTGCCGCAACTCCCGCATGACGTCCTCCTGATCGGCCCCGCGCACCATGTCCGTGTCGGTCCAGGACAGATATCCGACGCCGACCCGTACCCCCCGGTGCCCGACCTCGGCGCGCAGACTGTGCGCGTACGCCTCGACGCCCGACTTGGAGGCGCAGTACGCCGTCATCATCGGCGCCGGGGTGATCGCGGCCAGCGAGGCGATCTGGAGCAGATAGCCGCGGCTCTCCATCAGCAGCGGCAGGAAGGCGCGGGCCGTCACCGCCGAGCCGATGAGGTTGACCTCGATCACCCGCCGCCAGGCCAGCGGGTCGGAGTCCACGAAGGGCCCGCCGCTCGCCACGCCCGCGTTGGCGACGACGGCGTCCACCTTGCCGAAGCGCTCCTTCACCTCCGTCGCGACCCGGGCCATCGCCTCGTGGTCGGTGACGTCGGCGTACCAGTGGCCGCTCTCCCCGTGCAGCCGCTCGGAGACCTCCTTGAGGAGGTCCGGCTCAAGGCCGACCAGCGCGATCGTCGCGCCGCGCGCGGACAGCTTGCGGGCGAGCAGCTCGCCGACGCCCCGCGCCGCGCCCGTGACGACGACGACCTGTCCCTCCAGGCTCACCCTGCTCATGCGCCCTCCTTCAACTGCGTGTACGTGGTGACGAGGGTCCGTATCCGCCCGCTGACCAGCTCGGGCGCCTCGACCGGTGTCATATGGCCGAGGCCCGGCAGTTCGGTCAGCCCGAGGCCGGCCGGCAGCGCGGCGGCGATCCGCCGGGCGTGCACCGGCGGGGTCATCCGGTCGCCGGAGCCGACGATCACCGCTGTCGGCACCCTCAACTCCCGTACGGCGTCGTCCAGATCGAGCGCGCTCAGCACCTGCGACCAGGCGTGCCGCACCCGGCGCGGGCAGGCGTGCACGATCCGGGCGCACGACTCCACCATGTGCGGGGCCGAACCGGCGCCCATCGTGGCGTACTTGAGGATCTTCTTGGCGACCGGTGTGACCGGTCCGAGGGGCGCCTTCGACCCGAGGACGTGCCGGGTCAGCCAGGTCCGCAGCCGCCCGGGCCGCAGCGGTACGACGGTGGACTCGTCCACCAGCCGCGAGGCGCCGGTGCTGCACAGCAGGACGGCCGCCGCGTGCTCCCGGAAACGGTCCCTGCGGGCCGCCGCCAGCACGGTCATCCCGCCCATCGAGTGACCGGCGATCACCGCCTTCTCGCCGGGCGCGAGGGTCGCGGCGAGCACCGCCTCCAGGTCGTCGGCGAGCGCGTCCGTGCTGCACACCGGGCTGTGCTCGGTCCGTCCGTGGCCCCGCTGGTCGTAGGCGATGACCCGGTGGTCGACGGACAGGTCACGGATCTGCGCCGCCCAGAAGGCGGTGGAGCAGGTCCAGCCGTGGGCGAGGACGACAGCCGGGGCGCCGTCGGGGCCGTGCACCTCGACGTGCAGCCGGGTGCCGTCGGCGGAGACGGCGGTCAGCTCGCGGGTCACGCGGTCACCTCGTCCTTCTCGTCCTTCTTCGCCTTCTCGCCTTCGGAGTTCGCGGCGGGCGCGCGCAGCACCTCGTACTCCGCGAGGTCCACCCGGCGGGTCGCGCGCCGGAACTCACCTGTCGTACCGGGCCAGATGGTGGTGTTGCGGCCGCTCGCGTCCAGGTACCAGCTCGTGCAGCCGCCGGTGTTCCACACCGTGCGCTTCATCCGGTCCTGCACCCGCCGGTTCCAGGCGTGCAGCGCGCTCGGGCGGGCGTCGAGGGCGGCGCGGCCTCCGAGGACGTCCAACTGGCGCAGATAGTCGGCCATGTAGTTGAGCTGGGACTCGATCATCAGGATCATGGAGGAGTTCCCGAGGCCGGTGTTGGGCCCGATGATCGTCATCCAGTTGGGGAAGCCGGACGCGGCGGCGCCGCGCAGGGCCTCCATCCCGTCCTTCCAGCTCTCCGCGAGGGTCCGCCCGTCGGCGCCCACGACCCGCTCGGCGATCGGCATGTCGGTGACATGGAAGCCCGTGCCGAAGACGATCACGTCGGCCTCGGTCTCGGTGCCGTCGGCGGCGACCAGCGTGGACCCGCGGACCTCGCTCAGCCCGCTGGCGACGACGTCCACATTGGGCTGGGTGAGCGCCGGGTAGTAGGTGCTGGAGAGCAGGATCCGCTTGCAGCCGATGCGGTAGTCCGGGGTGAGCTTGGCGCGCAGGGCCGGGTCCTTGATCGACCGGGCCATGTTCTGCTTGGCGAGCTTCTCGACCAGGCCGAGCTGGTTCGGGTGCTTGGTGAAGGCCTGCACCTGGAGTTCGCGGATGCCCCAGAGCAGCCCGCGGCGGAGCTGGGTGGTCAGCGGCAGCGCCCGGTGCAGCGCGCGCTCGGCGCCGGAGATGGCCCGGTCGACGCGCGGCATCACCCAGGGCGGGGTGCGCTGGAAGAGGGTGAGCCGGCCGGCCTTCGGCTGGATGGCGGGCACGATCTGGATCGCGGAGGCACCGGTGCCGATCATGGCGACGCGCTGCCCGGTGAGGTCGTGGTCGTGGTCCCAGCGGGCCGAGTGGAAGACCTTGCCGGGGAAGGAGTCCAGACCCGGCACCTCGGGCACCTTCGGGTCGGACAGCGGGCCGGTCGCGGAGACGACGACGTCGGCGGAGTACCGTCCCGCGCTCGTCTCGATGTCCCAGCGCAGTTCCTGGGCGTCCCACGTCATCCGCCGCACCTCGGCGCCCAGCCGCAGATGCGGCCGCAGCCCGAAGGTGTCCGTGACGTGCTCCAGATAGGCGCGGATGTGCTCCTGCCCGGAGAAGGTGCGCGGCCAGTCCGGGTTGGGCGCGAAGGAGAAGGAGTACAGATGCGAGGGCACGTCACAGGCGCACCCCGGATAGCTGTTGTCCCGCCAGGTGCCGCCTACGCTGTCGGCGCGCTCCAGCACGACGAAGTCGGTGATCCCCTCCCGGCGCAGCCGTACGGCGGCTCCCAGCCCGCCGAACCCGGATCCGATCACCGCCACGCGTACGTGTTCGGCCATCCCGTCACCTCCCGGTGCGACTCTGCCAGTGAACACTGGCGCAGTTGGACTGTAGAGCAGCTCCGTACCGAGCGGTAGGGGCCGGGGGAAGGAAAGTTACCGGCGGTACAACATAGGCTTCGCGCGTGGCAGACAAGCGTGAGTACCGCATGGAGGAACTGGCCGAGCGGGCCGGGATCAGTGTGCGCACCCTGCGCTTCTACCGCGAGCGCAAGCTGATCCGGCCGCCGCGCCGGGAGGGCCGTATCGCCTGGTACGACGACAGCCATCTGGCCCGGCTGCACACCATCGCCGCCCTGCTGGAACGCGGCCACACCCTCAACGGCATCGCCGAACTCGCCGACGCCCTCGACCACGGCCGGGACGTCGCCGATCTGCTCGGCGTCGACGGACCCAGCGAGGAGGAGCCGGTCCGTCTCACCCCCGAGGAACTCGCCGCCCGCTTCGAGGGCCAGGTCACCACCGAGAACCTCGCCGCCGCCCTCGACCTCGGCTATCTGGGCACCGACGGCGACGAGATCGTCCACATCAGCCGCCGGCTGCTGGACGTCTCCGCCGCCCTGGTCCAGGAGGGCATCCCGCTCGCGGACGTCCTCGCCGCCGGCGCCCGCGTCCGCGAGCACGCCGACGCCCTCGCCGAACTCTTCACCACCCTGGTCCTGCGCCACGCGGGCGAGCCCTCCCTCCCCCGCCTGCGCCCCCTCGCCCGCAGCGTGGTCGAGGCGGAACTCTCCCTGGCCCTGGACCGTCGCCTGCGCAAGGAGGAGGACCGGGGTCCGGAGCGGCCGGACCAGGCGTCTCCGGGATCTCAGAGGTCGTAGACCACGGTCACCGGGGCGTGGTCCGACCAGCGCTCGGGGTGGGTGGCGGCGCGCTCCACGGTCGCCTTGACGGCCTTCGCCGCGAGCCCGGGCGTCGAGACGTGGTAGTCGATGCGCCAGCCGGAGTCGTTGTCGAAGGCCCGCCCCCGGTACGACCACCAGGTGTACGGTCCGGCCACGTCCGGGTGCAGGCCGCGGACGACATCGACATAGCCGCCCGCCTCGGGGGTGAGGACCTGGGTGAGCCAGTCGCGTTCGACCGGGAGGAAGCCGGAGCTCTTGGTGTTGGAGCGCCAGTTCTTGAGGTCGGCCTGCTGGTGGGCGATGTTCCAGTCGCCGCAGACCAGGACCTCGCGGCCGTCGGCGGCGGCGCGCTCGCGCAGGTCCTTGAGATAGGCGAGGAACTCGGTCATGAACCGGTCCTTCTCGTCCTGACGCGGGGTGCCGACCTCACCGGACGGCAGATAGAGGGAGGCGATCGTCACACCGGGCAGATCGGCCTCGACGTACCGGCCGCTGGCGTCGAACTCGGTCGAGCCGAACCCGATCCGGACGGCGTCCGGCTCACGGCGGCTGTAGAGGGAGACACCGGCCCGGCCCTTGGCGGCGGCGGGGGCGTGGGTGACGAACCAGCCCTCGGGTGCCCTTACCTCGTCGGGCAGTTGCTTCGCCTCGGCCCGCACCTCCTGGAGGCACAGCACATCGGCGGAGGTCCCGGCGAGCCACTCCACGAAGCCCTTCTTCGCGGCGGCCCGCAGCCCATTCACGTTCACGGAGGTCACGGTCAGCACCCGGGCACGATACCGGCCGATTGTGTATACATCTACTGTGAATGACACGCACATACGCCGGGTGCCCTTCGACCACCCCGACGCCGTCAAGCTCAACGACGAGGTCCAGGCCGAGTACCACGAGCGCTACGGCGACGGCGGCGACGCCACGGTCCTGAAGCCCACCGACTTCGAGCCGCCGCGCGGCGTGTACCTCATCGCCTACGACGCCGCGGACCGCCCCGTGGCCACCGGCGGCTGGCGCAGCCAGGACGCGAACGGCGAGGGCAACCAGGACGGCGACGCCGAGCTGAAGCGCATGTTCGTGATCCGCGACATGCGCGGCCGCGGGCTGGCCCGCCGGATGCTGCTCGCCCTGGAGGAGGACGCCCGCGCCGCCGGCCGGACCCGGATGGTCCTGGAAACCGGCACCGAACAGCCGGAGGCGATCGCCCTCTACACCTCCAGCGGCTACGAGCCCTGCGTGAAGTTCGGCTACTACCGCGACTACGACTCCAGCCGCTGCTACGCCAAGCCCCTCACCCCCTGACCCACCCCACCCGCCCCGGCCGTCACCGCCCCCGATTCACGGTGACGGCCCACACGTTGGCCTCTCGGAGTGTTCGGTCCGCATATGGTCGTCGATCATCCGGATGATCTGGCGCAGGCCGTCGTGCGAAACCCAGGGGACCCAACGCGTCACATTGACGGACAGCGCCGCGGGCCGCGGAAAGAGCACGAGCACCGATTGGGCGTCGGCCACCAGCCGGGAGAACGTCTCGCTGCAGAACGGGTGCTCCGCTTCGACGAAAGCCATGACCGAATCGGACAGCGAGGGATACTCGCCGTCATGGATCCAGTTGGCGCCAAACCCGAAAAGCTCCGGAAAGCGCGCCGCCGCCTCCCAGTCCGCCAGGGGCAGATCGGCGAACCCGGCCTCCGGTTCCTGATCGATCCCCCTGATCAGACCGGCCAGCTCGCGCAGGTACTCGTCCCCCGGAACACCGTCCCGCACCGCGTCCAACCGTTCGGTGAACGTACGCGGGAAGAACGCCGGGCCCTCCGACCGCAGCAGGTCGGCCGTGTGGTCGAGCAGGGCGGCAACGGACGCGACAGGAAGCAGCCAGCGCGACGTGTCGGCAGCACACGCGGTACGGACGAAGCGCCTGAGTTCGTCGTCCAGGTCCAGGACGCCCTGCGACTGCCGGGCACGCAGCGCTGTCTCGACCACGCGTCTGACCGGTCCGTCGTTGAAGAGGGTGCCGGTGTGCGAGATCACGTCGCGATCATCTCCATGAACGGGCCAGCGGCGGGGATGCGCCCGCCACGTGACACGGTCTCAGGAGTCCGCGGCGACGCGCCGGCACTGATCCGGAATGGCCAAAGCCCCGGTCGGGTAACCCGACCGGGGCTTTGAGCTGCAGTGGACCTGAGGGGATTTGAACCCCTGGCCCCCTCGATGCGAACGAGGTGCGCTACCGGACTGCGCCACAGGCCCTTGCAACGAGTGAAACTCTAGCATCCCCGTCGGGGTGCTCGGTAATCCGTTCCGTGCGGTCCCGGTGCAGGTCACTCGTTGGCGGCGCGGGGGCGGTCGCCGTCCTCGTACTGGTCGAACAGGGGTGTGCGGCCCCGTTCGCGGGCGCGGCGGGCGGACGCGGCGCGGCGGGCTCCGCTGTGCTTGGCACCGTCGCCGTCGCTGGCACCATCGCCCTCGTCGGCGGCGTCGGCGCCCTTCCTGTCGGCCTCGCCGTCCGACGGTTCCGCGCCGGGCGTCTCCTGGTCCCGGGTGACCGCGCTGGAGCGGGCCGAGCTCCACGCGTCCGGGGTTCCGAGGTCCACGTCGGACGTGGCGCGCGGGGCGACCGGGGCGGTGACGTACGTCGGCAGGGGCACCGGTACCGGGTCCCAACTGTCGCCGTGGCCGGGGCGGCGCTGGCGTTCGCGCTGCTGGTCGACCCACTCCGCGTGGTCGGTCTGCTCGACGAGCGCCCGGCGGTCGGCGGCCAGGGCCAGCAGGCCGGGGTCGGTCTCCGGTTCGGGTACCTCGTGCGGCTCCTCTGGTCCGGCCTCCGGACCGGTGTCCGCCACGGCGGACGAAGGGGACGACGGGGTGCGGCGGCGCGGCTGGCGTTCCCGCAGCCGCTGCGCGGCGACCTCGGCCTGCCTGCGGTCCATCTGGTAGGCGAAGCGGCGTCGCTCCTGGGTGCGCAGATACGCGATGTACGTGCTGAGCAGCAGGGCTGGCACGGCCGGCGCCCAGAGGAAGGCGAGGCCCCCGACCGCCGCGACGATCGCGCCGAGCGTGAAGGCGAGGAACAGCAGCACGGTGGTGCGTCTGCGGCGCGCGAGCACCTTCGAGCGCTGGGCTCGCGCGGCGGCCGCCTCCGCGGAGGGGGAGGGCGTACGCCGGGCGGCCGGGATCCGCGGGGGTGCCGGGGCGGGGGCGCTGTCCGCGGGGGCGGGGGCGGGAGAAGGGGCCGGCGCCGGTTCGCGGGACGCCTGCGGCTCCCCGCGGTCCTGGCCGCCCTCGCCCTCCGGGGCGCCCCGTTCCTGGACGGTCGCCTTGGGCTGGGGCCTGGTCGGGGGCATGGCGAAGGCCCGGACGTCCACCGAGCCGGTGGGGGCGTCCGGAGCGTCGGTGTCGGGCTCCCCCTCCTCGGTGGAGCGCGCCCGCAGGTCCTTGGCGTACCGGCGCTCCATGCCCGCCCGTCCGGACAGCAGCCGGATGGCGGTGCTGAAGCGTTCCGTCGGACGGGCCTCGTTCAGCTCGTCCTGCCTACGGAGCCACATCGGCACCAAGTAGGCGGCCCAGGCCCCGACGATGACTGCGTAGAAGAGGCCGCTGCTGCTCACGTCTCACACGGTAGAGGGGTTTGCGTGAGGCCATCCGCCAATTGAGCCGGTGTGTCGCACGATCTGGCTGATATTTCGAGCTTTTTTTGTGATCGATGCGATCAGCGGGCCACCGAGGGAGCGAATTCATTGCCCGGAGACGGTCATGACTCGATCAACACTCCGCCAATTTCGAACACTTATTCAATTTCCGGGGCCGGCCGGATTCCCGTGCTCGGAGCGGTGCTCCTGCCTGGGGCGGGTGCGCCGCCAGCGGTTCATCAGCCCCTCCGGCACTTCCTCCGACGTGAGCGCGAACACCAGATGGTCGCGCCAGGCGCCGTCGATGTGGAGATAGCGCGGCCGCAGCCCTTCCTCCCGGAATCCGAGTTTCTCCACGACCCGGCGGCTGGGGCCGTTCTCGGGACGAATGCAGACCTCGATGCGGTGCAGTCCGACCGAGCGGAAGCAGTGGTCCACGACGAGTGCGACGGCCGTCGGCATCACCCCGCGGCCGGCCACCGACTGGTCCACCCAGTAGCCGACGTGCCCGGAGCACATCGACCCCCAGGTGATCCCGGCGACCGTCAACTGCCCGACGAGGCGCCCCTGGTACTCGATGACGAACGGCAGCATCCGGCCCGCGTTGGCCTCGGAGCGCAGGTGCCGGACCATCTGGCGGTAGGTCGGCCGGTGCGCGATGGGGCCGCTGGGCGTGGGCGGCGGGATGGTCGCCTCCCAGGGCCGCAGCCAGTCCCGGTTGCGCCGGTTCACCTCACGCCAGGGCCGCTGGTCGCGCAGCTTTATGGGCCGCAGGAGGATGTCGCCCTCCGCGAGCACGACGGGCCAGGACGGGCTGTTCAGCTCGCACCCCCGTGGCTGGGTCTGGAGTGGTCGCCGCCCCGGAGCTGGTCGACGGCGTGGATCAGCAGGGGCTCCAGGACGGCCAGGCCGTCCTTCACCCCGCCGGTGGACCCGGGCAGGTTGACGATCAGCGTGCGCCGCGCCACCCCGGCCAGACCGCGGGAGAGCGCCGCCGTGGGCACCTTGTCCCGGCCGTACGCGCGGATGGCCTCGGCGATGCCCGGCACCTCGTGGTCGACGACCCGGCGGGTCGCCTCGGGGGTGCGGTCGGTGGGCGAGATCCCGGTGCCGCCGGTGGTGACGATCACGTCGTAGCCGCTCTCCGTGCCCTCGCGCAGCGCGGCCTCCACCGGATCGCCGTCGGGGACCACGCGCGGGCCGTCGACCGTGAAGCCGAGGCGGGTCAGGCCGGCCGCGATCAGGGGGCCGCCCCGGTCCTCGTAGACACCGGCGGCGGCCCGGTTGGAGGCGGTCACCACCAGGGCGCGATACGGCGTCCCGCTCATGTCCGGCTCCAGTCGCCCGACTTCCCGCCCGTCTTCTCCTCCACGCGCACGTCCGTGATCACCGCTTCCTTGTCGACGGCCTTGACCATGTCGATCACGGTGAGCGCGGCGACGGAGACCGCGGTGAGCGCCTCCATCTCGACGCCCGTGCGGTCGGTCGTCTTCACCGTGGCGGTGATCTCCACGGCGTCGTCCGCGACCGACAGGTCCAGCTTCACACCCGACACCGACAGCGGGTGGCAGAGCGGGATGAGGTCCGGGGTGCGTTTGGCGCCCATGATGCCCGCGATGCGCGCGGTGGCCAGCGCGTCGCCCTTGGGGACGCCCTCGCCGCGCAGCAGCTCGACCACCCGGGCCGAGACCAGGACGCGTCCGCTGGCGCGGGCGGTGCGCGCGGTGACGTCCTTGCCGGAGACGTCGACCATCCGGGCGGCGCCCGCGGCGTCGATGTGCGTCAGTCGGTCCTGCGTACTCATGCGGTGTGGCGCTCCCGGTCCGGGCCCTTCGCCGTGCGGCGCGGGGCCTGCTGTGCGCGACACGCTACCCCCATGTCGGCGCGCCGGGCGGAACGGGATCGTCCTGTGGACGAGCCCGCGCGCGTGCCCTCCGTCGGCCGTCAGCCGAGGAGGACGACCTCGACCTCCGTGCCCGGGGCGACGGACTCCACGTCCTCGGGGACGACGATCAGCGCGTCGGCGTGGGCGAGGGCCGCGACCAGGTGAGATCCGGCGCCGCCGACCGGACGGACCGTGCCGTCGGTGTGCGTGGCGCGCAGGAACTGTCTGCGCCCCTTGGGCGAGGTCAGGGCCCGGTCCGCGGTGAGCTTCGCGCGCGTGGTGGGCCGGTGGACGTCCTGGAGGCCCATGAGGGTGCGGATGGCGGGGCGCACGAACAGCTCGAAGGAGACGTACGACGACACCGGGTTGCCGGGCAGGGCCAGCAGGGGGATGTGGTCGGGGCCGATGGAGCCGAACCCCTGGGGCTTGCCGGGCTGCATGGCGAGCTTGCGGAAGTCGATGCCGGCGCCGGGTTCGTCCTCGTCGCCGACGTGGGACAGCGCCTCCTTGACGACGTCGTAGGCGCCGACGCTGACCCCGCCGGTGGTGACCAGCAGGTCGGCGCGGACCAACTGGTCCTCGATGGTGGAGCGCAGGGTCTCCGCGTCGTCGGCGACGGCGCCCACCCGGTAGGCGATGGCGCCCGCGTCCCGGGCGGCGGCGGTGAGGGCGAAGCTGTTGGAGTCGTAGATCTGACCGTCGCGCAGTTCCTCGCCGGGCTGGACGAGTTCGCTGCCGGTGGACATGACGACCACGCGCGGGCGGGGGCGGACCCGGACCGTGCCGCGGCCGATCGCGGCGAGCAGGGCGATCTGGGGCGGCCCGAGGACGGTGCCGGCCTCCAGGGCGCGGTCGCCGGCCTTCACGTCGCTGCCCTTGGCGCGCACGTGCGCGCGTGCCTCGGCGGGGCGGTACACGCGCACGTGCCCGGACGCCTGCTCGGGGGCGAGGCTGCGGGCGCGCATCTCGCCGACCTGGCCCGCGCCCAGTCCGCCGTCGGTCCACTCGACGGGGACGACGGCCTCGGCGCCGGGCGGCAGCGGGGCGCCGGTCATGATCCGGGCGGCCTGGCCCGGCCCCACCCGGAGCAGGCCGGACTGGCCCGCCGCGACGTCCCCGACGACCTCCAGGGCCGCCGGGAACTCCTCGCTCGCGCCCGCGACGTCCGCGACCCGGACCGCGTACCCGTCCATGGAGCTGTTGTCGAACGGCGGCAGGGAGACCGGCACCGTGACGTCGTCGACCAGGACGCAGCCCTGGGCGTCGGGGAGTTGCAGCTCGATGGGTTCCAGGGGGCGGACGGTGGCGAGGATGTCCTCCAGGTGCTCGTCCACCGACCAGAGGTGGTCCTGGCCGGTCGGGCGGGGCGCGGTGCTCAAGGTGGCTACATCTCCTCGGTGACGTAACTGCGAAGCCAGGACCGGAAGTCCGGACCCAGATCTTCACGTTCGCACGCGAGTCTGACAATGGCACGCAGATAGTCGCCGCGGTCGCCGGTGTCATAGCGGCGGCCCTTGAAGACGACGCCGTGCACCGGGCCGGCCGCCTTCTCGTCCTGGGCGAGCTGCTGGAGGGCGTCGGTGAGCTGGATCTCGCCGCCGCGGCCGGGCTCGGTCTTGCGCAGCACCTCGAAGATGCCCGCGTCCAGGACGTAGCGGCCGATGATGGCGTAGTTGGAGGGGGCGTCCGCCGGTTCGGGCTTCTCCACCAGGCCGGTCACCTTGACCACGTCGCCGTCGGCGGTGGTCTCGACGGCGGCGCAGCCGTAGAGGTGGATCTGCTCGGGGGCGACCTCCATGAGCGCGACGACGCTGCCGCCGTGCTGCTCGCGCACCTCGATCATGCGCTGGAGCAGCGGGTCGCGGGGGTCGATGAGGTCGTCGCCGAGGAGGACGGCGAAGGGCTCCTGGCCGACGTGTGGGGCCGCGCACAGGACGGCGTGTCCGAGGCCCTTGGGGTCGCCCTGGCGCACGTAGTGCATGGTGGCGAGGTCGCTGGACTCCTGGACCTTGGCGAGGCGCTGGGCGTCGCCCTTCTTCTGGAGGGCCGACTCGAGTTCGTAGTTGCGGTCGAAGTGGTCCTCGAGGGGGCGCTTGTTGCGGCCGGTGATCATGAGGACGTCGTCGAGGCCGGCGGTGACGGCCTCCTCGACCACGTACTGGATCGCGGGCTTGTCCACGACCGGCAGCATCTCCTTGGGAGTGGCCTTGGTCGCCGGCAGGAACCGGGTGCCGAGGCCGGCTGCGGGGATGACAGCCTTGCTGATCCTGGGGTGCGACTGAGTCATGTCGGCAACCTTATCCGGTGGCTTTGTGCGGAATCTGTAGCTCCGGTTAATTAGTGCTCATATGAACCGATTGGAGTGGAACGGATGCCGACGATGCGTCACGGAGGGACCGGAGCAGAGTCTGACAAACATATGTTGCGGCGAGAGTTCCTGGCCGTGAGAAGCAGGTTGACGGCGGATGACCTGCGGGCGACGGCGGCCGCGCTGGCGGACCGCGCCCTGGAGCTGCCCGAGTTGGCGCACGCGCGCACGGTGGCGGCGTACGTCTCGGTGGGCGCCGAGCCCGGCACCCGCGCCCTGCTGGACGCGCTGCACGCGCGGGGCGTGCGGGTCCTGCTCCCCGCGCTGCTGCCGGACAACGACCTGGACTGGGGCGCGTACACCGGCGAGGACTCCCTCGCGCGCGTGCGGCACGGCGGCCGGATGGCGCTGCTGGAACCCGCCGGCGAACGGCTCGGCCCGGACGCCGTGACCGGGGCCGACGTGGTGCTCCTGCCCGGACTCGCGGTCGACGCGCGCGGGATGCGGCTGGGACGCGGCGGCGGCTCGTACGACCGGGTGCTGGCGCGGCTGGACCGTGCGGGGGCCCGCCCGGCGCTCGTCGTGCTGCTCTACGACACCGAGGTCGTCGCCCGTGTCCCCGCGGAGGCCCACGACCGGCCGGTGCGGGCCGTGGTGACACCGTCGGGGATCCGCCGCTTCACCTGACGGGCCGTGACCGGCACAGGGGAAGGGCCCCTCCACACGCGTGTGGAGGGGCCCTTTTCCGTGCGCCTCGTCAGGGCTTGAGCAGGAGCGTGTCGCTGGTGCTCTCCTCGACCGCCTTCTTCGAGAACGCCCAGTCGAGCAGCTCGCCCTTGGCCCACTTCCCGGTCTGGTCCGTGTAGTGGGCGCTGAACGCGTGCCCCGAGGCGCCCGTCAGGTTGATCCACTTGGACTTGTCGGGGTCGGCGAGGTTGACCACCATCCGCATCGACGGCACCCAGACGACGCCGTAGCCGCCCGCCGCGTTCCAGCCGGTCGCGTCGACCGCCGCCTCGCCGCCGCCGAGCTTCCAGGGGCCGCGGTTGAGGACGTACTGGATGAAGTCGGGGCCGCTGGTGCCCAGGGTCTGGTTCTTCAGGAACAGGCGGTGCAGCCGGCCCCAGCTCCAGGTGTCGATGTCCTTGCCCAGCTCCGCGGTCAGCTCCCAGCGGGCGTCGATCATGGCGCGCTTGAGCAGGTCGTCACGGTTGCGGTCGGCGCCCTCGCGGGTGCCCGACTCGGGCGTGGTCCACCAGTCGCTGTCCGGCTTGTCCATGAGCTTGCGCACCACCTGGAACCAGCGGTCGCCGCCGTCGGGCTGCGCCTGGTCGGGCTCGCGCTGGCCGCACTCGCGGACCTTCTGGGTGTTGTCCACGGGGCTGGTGCTGTTGGCCGGGTCGACCAGCAGGCACTGTCCCTCCACCCGCAGCTCCTTGGGCAGCTTGTTGCCGAAGGCCAGCTTGAGGACGTTGCGCCAGACCGCGTTGAAGTAGGCGGCCGCGGCCGAGTCGGCGTCCTGGGTGAAGTTCCAGCCCTGGAGCAGGTCCTGCGCCTCGCGGACCTCCGGGTCGTCGACGTCGATCTTCAGCAGGGTGGGCACCAGCACCTGGGCGATCTCGCTGCTGTTGTCCGTCTGCATCTGCCGCATGTCATCGGTGGAGATCTTGCCGCCACCCTTGAGCTTGTTCTTGATCAGCTCGGTGATCCGCTGGCTGCGGGTGCCGTAGCCCCAGTCCGTGGTGAGCGTGTACGGCACCTTGTCCTGGTCGACCACGGCCTGGTTGGCGGTGACGATGTAGCCGCGGTCCGGGTTGTACTCGTAGGGCAGCTCGTCGAAGCCGATCCAGCCCGTCCACTTGTTCTCGGACTCCCAGCCCGCGACCGGCACGGCCCCGGTGTCGCCCTTCGCGCGCGTGGGGATGCGGCCGGGGAGCTGGTAGCCGATGTTCCCGGCGGTGTCCGCGTAGACCAGGTTCTGCGACGGCACGTCGAACTGCTTCGCCGCGTCCCGGAAGTCGTCCCAGTCCTTCGCCCGGTTCATGGCGAAGACGGCGTCCATGGTGGTGCCCGCCTCCAGGGCGGTCCACTTCAGGGCGATGCCGTAGCCGTCGCCCCGGTCGGGCGCCGCGTTGTCGACGGTGGCCTTCTGGCCGACCTTGACCAGTTCCTTGCTGCGGTCGGACAGCAGGGGCATGCCGTCCTGGGTCTCCCGGACGACGATCTTCTTGGCGTCCCCGCCGGCGACCTCGATGGTCTCCTCACGCGTGGTGAAGGGCCGCACCTTGCCGTCGTAGAGGTAGCCCTCGCCGGAGAGCTTCTCCAGGTAGAGGTCGGTGACGTCGGCGCCGGAGTTGGTCATGCCCCAGGCGATGTCCTGGTTGTGGCCGATGACCACGCCGGGCATGCCGGCGAAGGTGTAGCCGGTGACGTCGTACTGGCACTTGGCGGAGACCGCGCGGCAGTGCAGGCCCATCTGGTACCAGACCGAGGGCAGCGACGCCGACAGGTGCGGGTCGTTGGCCAGCAGCGGCTTGCCGGTGATCGTGTGGTCGCCGTCGACGACCCAGGAGTTGGAGCCGATGCCGTTGCCGTTCACACCGACCGCCGCGGGCAGGTCGTCGAGGACGTCGTAGAGGCCCACGAGCTGACCCTGGAGGCCCGAGGTGTCCGAGGAGGTGCCGCTGCCGTCCGAGGTGCCGGAGGAGCCGTCCGTGCCCCCTGTGGCGCCCGTGGAGCCCGCGGTGCCCGTGGCGTTCGAGGAGCCCGTCGTGCCGTCCGTCGAGGAGCCCTCCGAGCCGCCCGCCTTGAACGCCTGGTTCAGGGCGCTGTACTCGCCCTCCTGGACGATCGTGTTGGGCTCGCCGTCGACCTTGTACGGGTAGGCCGGGTAGAGGTCCTCGATCTGCTGCGGGCCGAGACGGCTGGTCATCAGGGCGCGGTCGATCTCGTCCTGCATGTTGCCGCGCAGGTCCCAGGCCATCGCCTTCAGCCAGGACACCGAGTCGACGGGGGTCCACTCGGCGGGCTCGTAGTCGTTGACGAAGCCGAGCGCCGCGTACTCCAGGGAGATCTCGTCGGCGTCCTTGCCCGCGAGATAGGCGTTGACGCCCTTGGCGTACGCCTGGAGGTACTTCTTGGTGGAGGGCGACAGCTTCTTGTCGTACTCCTCCTTCGCGACGCGTTCCCAGCCCAGGGTGCGCAGGAACTCGTCGTTGTCGATCTGGTCCGCGCCGAACATCTCCGACAGCCGGCCGGACGTCAGGTGCCGGCGGACGTCCATCTCGTAGAACCGGTCCTGCGCCTGGACGAAGCCCTGCGCCATGAAGAGGTCCTCGTCGGAGGAGGCGTAGATCTGCGGGATGCCGTGGCCGTCCCGCTTCACGTCGACCGGGCCGGAGAGGCCGTCGAGCGTGATCGAACCCGTCGTCTGCGGGAACGACGCCCGCACGGTGCTGATCGACCAGTACGCGCCGAACGCGATGCCGCCGATCAAGGCCAGCACCAGCACAAGCACGATAAGACGGGCTTTGCGCCCCTTCTTCCTGCCGGACTTGCCGGGCTTGTCACCCGTTGAGGCGGTGGTGTTGGGGGGCATCGCTGTCCTTGCTGTCCTAACGCGAGCGGCAGGCGGTCCTGGAGTGCTGGAGCAACCATAGGCGCAGGGCCTCACGCGACTTGACGCGGACCGGTGATCCAGCACGGAAGGATGTTCGATCTTGCCGCGCCGAGCGTCAAGGAATCGTCAAGAGTTAGGTAAGGTAACGAAGTAGTTGGACCCGTGGCGCCGCCGCCTCGTGTCCACTGGAGAAGTGCGCCCGCGCGCGGCACGCACGCGCGCCAGGGAAGGGAACCGCCGCTGTCTGTCCACGACCTCAACGAACTGCTGCTCGTCTGCTCGCTCGTCCTGCTCCTCGCCGTCGCCGCGGTCCGGATCTCGTCACGCAGCGGGCTCCCCAGCCTGCTCGTGTACCTGGGCATCGGCGTCCTCATGGGCCAGGACGGCATCGGCGACATCAAGTTCGACAACGCCGAGCTGACCCAGGTCATCGGCTACGCGGCCCTCGTCGTGATCCTCGCCGAGGGCGGTCTGGGCACGAAGTGGAAGGAGATCAAGCCGGCCCTGCCGGCCGCCACCGCGCTGGCCCTGGCCGGGGTCGCGGTCAGCGTGGGCGTCACCGCCACGGCCGCGCACTATCTGATCGGCCTCGAGTGGCGCCAGGCGCTCATCATCGGGGCGGTCGTCTCCTCGACGGACGCGGCGGCGGTGTTCTCCGTGCTGCGCCGCATCCCGCTGCCCGCGCGCGTGACGGGCACCCTGGAGGCCGAGTCCGGCTTCAACGACGCCCCGGTCGTGATCCTCGTCGTCGCCTTCTCCGCCTCCGGTCCGGTGGAGCACTGGTACGTGCTGGTCGGCGAGATAGTGCTGGAGCTGGCCATCGGCGCCGCCATCGGACTCGCGGTGGGCTGGCTGGGCTCGTGGGGTCTGCGGCACGTGGCACTGCCCGCGTCCGGCCTCTACCCGATCGCCGTGATGGCGATCGCGGTCACCGCGTACGCGTCGGGCGCCATGGCGCACGGCAGCGGCTTCCTCGCCGTCTATCTCGCCTCGATGGTCATGGGCAACGCCAAGCTGCCGCACTGGCCGGCCACCCGCGGGTTCGCCGAGGGGCTCGGCTGGCTCGCCCAGATCGGCATGTTCGTGCTGCTCGGCCTGCTGGTCTCCCCGCACGAGCTGGGCGACGACGTGTGGCCCGCGCTGATCATCGGGCTGGTGCTGACGATGGTGGCCCGACCGCTGAGCGTGCTGCTGTGTCTGACGCCGTTCCGGGTGCCGTGGCAGGAGCAGACCCTGATGTCCTGGGCCGGGCTGCGCGGCGCGGTGCCCATCGTCCTGGCGACGATCCCCATGGTGCAGGGCGTCGACTCCAGCCGCCGCATCTTCAACATCGTCTTCGTGCTGGTCGTCGTCTACACCCTGGTGCAGGGCCCGACGCTGCCCTGGCTGGCCGCCAAGCTCCGGCTGGGCGGCGACAGCGAGGCCACCGACCTCGGGATCGAGTCGGCCCCCCTGGAGCGGCTGCGCGGGCATCTGCTGTCCGTCGCGATCCCGGAGGGCTCGCGGATGCACGGCGTCGAGGTCAACGAGCTGCGGATGCCTCCCGGGTCCGCGGTCACCCTCGTCGTGCGCGACGGGACGTCGTTCGTGCCGATGCCCACGACGGTGCTGCAACACGGCGACGAACTCCTCGTGGTCGCCACCGACCCGGTCCGGGACGCGGCCGAACGACGGCTGCGCGCCGTCGGCCGCGGCGGCAAGCTCGCCGGCTGGCTGGGCACGAACGGCGCCTCCCGCGCGGGGCGCGAGGTGCGGCGGGACGCGCGTTAAGGGCACATTGCGGGCTGCTCACACGGGTGTCATTCGGAGGCCGGGGCGCCCGTGGTGCTCCTTTTCACAGGTGTGTGCGGCGACGCCCCTGTACGATGAAGGCGCACTTTGATCGAACCAACTCTGCCTGACGCAGAGCTGGCGCGACCGTATGGCGGCCGGGACGCACCCTTCAGAGGGCGCCGGTATCTACCGCAGCGCGCAAGAGGACAGCTCTCGGCGTCCGCCCCCGCACCAGGGGGTCGCGCTACCAGGCGGCAGAAAGGCACGGGCCGTGGCATCCACGGTCACCTCGGAGCCGTCGAAGGAGTCGAAGGACTCGTCGGCCCCCGCCCGCCCCGGCTACGGGCACCTGCTGCGCACCCGCGGCGCCTGGACGTTCCTGCTCCCCGGCTTCGCCGCCCGCCAGCCGTTCGCGATGCTCACCCTCTCCATCGTGCTGCTCGTGCAGCACACCACCGGCTCCTACGGCGCGGCCGGTGCCGCCGCCGCGGTCACCGGTGTCTCCATGGCGCTGTTCGCCCCGTACAGCGGCCGGCTCGCCGACCGCTACGGGCAGCGCGCGGTGCTGGTCCCCGGCGTGCTCGTGCACACGCTGTCCGGGCTCACCCTGACCGCGCTCGCGCTGGCGCACGCCCCCCTGTGGGCGCTGTTCGCGGCGGCCGTGCCCACGGGCGCCTCGGTCCCGCAGATCGGGCCCATGGTGCGTGCCCGCTGGGGCGTGAAGCTGAAGGGCTCGCCCCTGATGACCACCGCGGCGGCCTTCGAGTCCGTCACCGACGAGCTGACGTTCGTCCTCGGCCCCCTGCTGGCGACCGCCCTGTGCACCGCCGTGAACCCGGCCGCCGGCCTGATCACGGAAGCCTCGCTGACCCTGGTCGGCGGTCTGCTGTTCGCCGCGCAGAAGAGCACCCAGCCTGCGGTCGCCGCCGCCGGGCACACGCGCGTGGAGCACGCCTCGGCCCTGCGGATCCCCGGCGTACGCGTGCTGATCATGGCGTTCCTCGGCATCGGCGCCGTCTTCGGCGGTATGCAGGTCTCGCTGGCCGCCTTCACCGAGTCGATCGGCGAGCCCGGCCTCAACGGCGTCCTGTACGGCACGTTCGCCGCCGGCAACATGCTCTCCGGCCTGGTCTGCGGCGCGATCGCCTGGCGGGCCGCCCCGCAGCACCGCCTCGTCGTCGCCTACGCCGCCCTCGCCGTGACGGCCTCCGGCCTGTGGGCCGCGCACTCGGTGCTGGTGCTGGCCGGCCTCGGCCTGCTGGTCGGCATGTGCATCGCGCCCGCGCTGATCACCGGCTACACCCTGGTCGAGGGCCTGGTCCCGGCCGGGGCCCGCACCGAGGCGTTCACCTGGCTGACCGGTGCGGTGGCGCTCGGCCAGGCGGCGGCCGTGACCGTCGCCGGGCAACTGGAGGACCGCTTCTGGGGCGGCTCCGGGTTCCTGGTCCCGATGGGCGGCACGCTGCTGGCCCTGGGGACCCTGCTGGCCCTGCGTTCACGGCTTTCCCCCCGCCCCCGGGGACGCACCGTGGCACGTGGCGTCGGTCACCGCGTGCCGGTGACAGTGGACTGAACCCCGGGAATACGTCACTATGGACCGTCGTTAGCACTCATCGAGTGAGAGTGCCAGGAGGAAGACAGTGCCGACCTACCAGTACCAGTGCACCGAGTGCGGCGAGGGCCTCGAGGCGGTGCAGAAGTTCACCGACGACGCACTGACCGAGTGCCCCGCGTGCCATGGCCGCCTCAAGAAGGTGTTCTCCGCGGTCGGCATCGTGTTCAAGGGCTCCGGCTTCTATCGCAACGACAGCCGCGGCTCCTCGTCGAGCAGCTCGCCGGCGTCCGCGTCGAAGTCGTCGACGTCCACCTCGGACTCGTCGTCCTCCGCCTCGTCGACGTCCTCGGCCTCGTCGTCCTCGACGTCGTCCGCGGGCTCGAAGTCGTCGAGCGCCGGCACCTCGGCGGGCACCTCCGCCGCGTAAAGCTGTCCTGCCCGGACCCTGCCGTCGTAACGACGGTGGGGTCTTCGGCGTTTCCCGCGGAACGGCGCGCGTTAGTGTGCTGGGCATGGCGAACGCAGAGATCGGCGTAATCGGCGGCTCGGGCTTCTACTCGTTCCTCGACGACGTGACCGAGATCCAGGTGGACACCCCCTACGGGCCGCCCAGCGACTCCCTCTTCCTCGGTGAGATCGCCGGCCGGCGGGTCGCCTTCCTGCCCCGGCACGGACGCGGCCACCATCTGCCGCCGCACCGCATCAACTACCGGGCCAACCTGTGGGCGCTGCGCTCGGTCGGGGCGCGCCAGGTGCTCGCGCCGTGCGCGGTGGGCGGACTGCGCCCCGAGTACGGGCCGGGCACGCTCCTCGTCCCCGACCAGCTCGTCGACCGTACGAAGTCCCGCACCGGCACCTACTTCGACGGGCTGCCGCTGCCCGACGGGACCGTGCCCAACGTGGTGCACGTGTCGCTGGCCGACCCCTACTGCCCCACCGGACGCGCCGTCGCGCTGAAGGCGGCGCGCGGCCGGGAGTGGGAGCCGGTGGACGGCGGGACGCTGGTCGTGATCGAGGGGCCGCGGTTCTCGACCCGTGCGGAATCGTTGTGGCACCAGGCGCAGGGCTGGTCCGTGGTCGGTATGACGGGCCATCCGGAGGCGGCGCTCGCCCGTGAACTCGAACTCTGCTACACGTCGTTGGCCCTGGTCACCGATCTGGACGCGGGCGCGGAGTCCGGTGAGGGCGTATCCCACGAGGAGGTCCTGGAGGTCTTCGCGGCCAATGTGGACCGGCTGCGGGGCGTGCTGTTCGACGCGGTGGCGGGGTTGCCGGCGGCCGGGGAGCGGGGCTGTCTGTGCGTGGGGGCGTTGGGGGGTCTGGATCCGGGGTTCGTGCTGCCGTAGGGCGGGGCGCGACGGGCGGGGTGCGACGGGCGGGGTGCGACGGGCGGGGTGCGACGGGCGGGGCGGTGGAACTCCTCGTTCGGGTGAGGGAGTTATCCACAATCACGTGGTCGTCCACGGGCTTCGGCGGGCGGCGGCGTGACGGGGCATCGTGGCTGCATCAGCCGATTCCTCGTCGCAGGTGGTGAGCCCCTTGTCCCTCCTTCCCCCCTCTCTTCCTCCCTCGCACCCCGTTCCTCCTCCGTGCGAGGTGCCGCTCTTCGCTCCGGTCCGGGTCCGCGGCGGCCGGTACGGGCTGGGCCGGCTCGTCCGGAACCGGCGGCGGGCCCTCGCGGCCGGTCTCGCCGTCACGGCCGTCGCGCTGGTGGCGGCCGCAGGGCCGCACGGCGGAGGACCCGCACGGGGTCATCCGGGGCCCGGGTCGGAATCAGGACCGGCACCAGGAGCCGGCTCCGGTGAAGGGCCGGCCGCCCACGCGCGGTCCTCGCCGAAGGGAGCGAAGGTGACGGCGCCGGTGCGGATCGCCGACGCGGCCACCGTCCGGCTGCTGCGGCCCGGCGACCGGGTCGACGTCATCGCCGCCGAGCGGACGGCGTCGGGCGACACGGCCGAAGTGGTCGCGCGCGGCGCCCTGGTGACGAAAATTCCGGAACCTCTGGAGTCCTCGGCCGCGGGCGCGCTGATCGTGCTCTCCGTGCCCCGGCCAACTGCCGTACGCCTGGCGGGTGCGGGCACGACGGCCCGGCTGGCGGTGACCTTGTGGTGATGTCAAGTACCTCGTTCGTGCTACGGAATTGGACACGCCCGCCGTGCCTTGACGTAGGTTGCGGAGCTGTTCGTTCCACAACCTGTGCAGACGAGGAGTGTCCCCGAGGTGAGCGAGAAGAAGGGACCGAGCATCCTGGCGGGCTTCAAGGCCTTCCTGATGCGCGGCAACGTCGTGGACCTGGCGGTCGCGGTGGTCATCGGCGCCGCGTTCACGAACATCGTGAACTCGGTGGTGAAGGGCGTCATCAACCCGCTGGTCGGCGCGATCGGCACCAAGAACCTCGACGGCTACAGCTCGTGCCTCCAGGACCCCTGCAAGGTCTCGGCGGACGGCACGGTGATCAGCGGCGTCCCGATCCTGTGGGGCACCGTGCTCAGCGCCACGCTGACGTTCGTGATCACGGCGGCGGTCGTGTACTTCCTGATGGTCCTGCCGATGTCGAAGTACCTGGCCCGGCAGGAGGCCCGCCGCAAGGCGAAGGAGGGCACCCGCGAGATGATCGAGGTGACCGAGCTGGAGGTGCTCAAGGAGATCCGCGACGCGCTGGTCGCCCAGCGCGGCTCGGGCCACGACGGGCGGTAGCCACGCTGTTCGGGGCCCTGCGGGGGACGCTCCGCGGGGCCCGGACGGGCCGGATCCGCGGCCGGTTTCAGATGTGGTGCGGCGGCTTCTCGTCGAGGAAGCGCCTGAGGTCGGCGGCGCTGTCCCCGGAGGGCGCGGGCCGCTCGCCCCAGCCGCGGTCCGTGTCGTCCGAGGACTGCTGGTCCAGCGGGTCGTCGAAGACCAGCGCGGCCTTCGGGGCGCGCGGCTCGGGAGCGTCGGGGCCGGCGGGACCGGCGGGGGCGGGGGTGCTCATGCCTCCAGCGTACGGTCCCCGGCCCCCCGGACGATGTCCGCACCCTCCCCGCGGCCCCTCCCCCACCGTCCTGACCAGCCCTTCTCCCGACGCGACGACCCCTGCCGGGCCATGCGCCGCTCCGCGAGATTTTCGGCCGGATATCTGCTGTGCTGTGACGCATGACGCCCAGCTCCACACCGCCGGCCACTCCGCCCGGCCCTCCCGAGCACACCCGGCCCCTGCGCCGACTCACCGCCCGTGGACGCGGCGAGGCACATCGGATCGCGACGCCGCTAGAGCTGTTCTTCGACCTGTGCTTCGTGGTGGCCATCGCCCAGGCCGGCGCCGAGCTGGTGCACGCCGTGGCCGAGGGCCATCCGGGGGAGGGCATCCTCAACTACGCGATGATCTTCTTCGCCATCTGGTGGGCGTGGATGAACTTCACGTGGTTCGCCTCGGCGTACGACAACGACGACGTGCTCTACCGGATCGTCACCCTCGTGCAGATCGCCGGTGTGCTGGTCCTCGCGGCCGGGGTCTCGACGGCGTTCGAGGACCACGACTTCCTCGCCGTCTGGCTGGGCTACGCGATCATGCGGCTCGCCCTGTGCGTCCAGTGGCTGCGGGCGGCCCGGTCGGGCGAGGGCCCGGAGCGGACGACCGCGCTGCGGTACACCGGCGGCGTGCTGCTCTGCCAGGTCGGCTGGCTGGGGCTGCTGGTCCTGCCCGAGGGAGGCAGGCCGTGGGTGTTCCTGGTGATGGCCGTGCTGGAGATGTGCGTGCCGCTCTTCGCCGAGAAGGGCCACCAGACGGCCTGGCACCCGCACCACATCGCGGAACGCTACGGGCTGTTCACGATCATCGTGCTGGGCGAGACGATCGCGGCGGCCACGGTCGCCGTGAAGACGGGCATCGACGAGCACGACGCGCTGGACGAGCTGCTCCCGATCGCCGTGGGCGGGCTGCTGATCATCTTCGCCGCCTGGTGGATCTACTTCGTGGTGCCCATCCACGGCCATCTGCGCTCCAACCGGCAGGCGTTCCTGTGGGGCTACGGCCACTACGTGGTCTTCGCCTCGGCCGCGGCGATCGGGGCGGGCCTGGAGGTGGCGGTCGAGCAGACGGTCGGCAAGGCCCATCTCTCGACGCTGTCCGCGTCGGCCGCCGTGACCCTGCCGACCGCGCTGTACCTGCTCGCCGTGTGGGCGCTGCACGCCCGCCACTACAAGGTGGGGCTGGCCCAGCAGTTGGTGCTGCCGGTCACCGCGTTGCTGGTGATCTGCTGCACCTTCCTCGGCGAGTGGGCGGTCCTCGCGGCCGGCCTGGTGGCGACCCTGGCGGTGGCGACCGGGACGACGCTCACGGCCCGGGCGGCGTCGAGGGCGAGGGCGGCGCGGGCGGCCGGGTAGCCCGGTCGTCCAGCGCGGCCCCGGCCCCCTCGCCCTACCTTCTCGCGCCGCTCCCCCGGGTCTCCCCGGTCCCGTACAGCTCCGCGTACGAGTGCCACGCGCCGCCCTGTGACCGGGTCGGCTCGGCCGCGCGGACGGCGCGCACGATCGCGCGGGTCACCATGTCCGCGCCCGCCGCCAGGACGTCGTTCAGGGCGAGCGGGTGGGAGGTGTCGAGCGGGCGGGTGCCGGTGGCCAGGGCGAACACCGTGTCGCCGTCGTGGAGAAGATGCACCGGGCGTACGGCGCGCGCGATGCCGTCGTGCGCCGTGCCGGCGAGTTTCTGCGCCTGGGCCTTCGTCAGGTCGGCGTCGGTGGCGACCACCGCGAGGGTGGTGTTGAGGGGCGGCGGGGCGTTCTTCGCGGCGCTCTCGGCGAGGCGGCGGCGCGCGTCCTCGTGGACGTCCGTCGCCGGGTACGTCACGCGCCCCTGGAACAGTTCGCCGTACAGCGCGCCGGTCTCGGGGTCCATGACCGAGCCCGCCGCGTTGGCCACCACCAGGGCGGCGACCGTGATCCCGGAGTCGAGGACCGTGCTCGCGCTGCCGACGCCGCCCTTCATCGGCCCGACGAGAGCACCCGTGCCCGCGCCCACGCAGCCCTGCGGGACGGGCGCGCCCGGCGCGCTCGCGGCGGCCGCCTCGACCGCGGCACGGCCGGTGGCCGCGTCGGGGCGGGCCCGGAAGTCGCCGCCCCGGCCGAGGTCGAAGACACAGGCCGCGGGCACCACCGGGACGACGTGCGCGGGGTCCTTGCCGACGAGCACCCCGCGTCCGCGCTCCTCCAGCCAGGCCATCACGCCGGACGCCGCGTCCAGCCCGTAGGCGCTGCCGCCGGTCAGGACGATCGCCTCGACGCGCTGGACGAGGTTGCGGGGGTCCAGTACGTCGGTCTCCTTGGTGCCGGGGCCGCCGCCGCGTACGTCCACGGCGGCGACGGCGCCGCCCTCCGGTGCGAGCACGACCGTCGTGCCGGTGAGCCAACCGTCGCCGGTGCGCGAGGCGTGGCCGACCCGCAGACCGGCGACGTCCGTCAGAGCGTCAACTGTCATGCCGGTCAGTCTCACCCAGCGCCTCGGGGGAATCGCCGAGGCGGCCGGGGAAGGGGGCGCGCGGCGAGCCGGGTCATTGTCCCGGTTCTGTCACGCGATGGTGTTCATGCTGACCGGGAGGGAACCCCTCCGGCGGCACGACCCCTCCTTCTCCACGTACTGGAGCGGATCACACCGGATCCCGCACATCACACGAAGCTGGAGCAGCCCGTGACAACGCCGGACATAGCAGCGCGGCGCACCCTGGGGGCCTGTGCCGCCCTGGTGATCGGCGCACTGACCCTCACCGCCTGCGGCGGCAGTGCCGACGCCGGGAAGGACGATTCCAAGGGCGGTTCGGCCGCCAGGACGTCCACCGCGAAGATCGTGATCTCGGCGAAGGACGGGTCGACGGGTGCGTCGATCAACACGACGGGTGTGAAGGTGAGCGACGGCAAGCTCACCGAGGTGCGGATGACGGTGGCGGGCGGCGGCGAGTCCGTGCCGGGCACCCTGTCGGCGGACGGCGCCAGTTGGAAGCCGAAGGAGCAGTTGGAGCGCGGCACGAAGTACGAGATCTCGGCGACCGCGAAGGACTCCAACGGCAAGACGGCCGCCGCCAACTCGATCTTCACCACGGTCACCACGTCCGACAGCTTCATCGGCACCTACAGCCCGGACAACGGCACGACGGTCGGTGTCGGGATGCCGGTGTCGTTCACCTTCGACAAGGCGATCAGCGACAAGAAGGCCGTGCAGTCGCACATCAAGGTCACCTCCAGCAGCGGTCAGAAGGTCGCCGGGCACTGGTTCGGGGAGCAGCGGCTGGACTTCCGGCCCGACGACTACTGGAAGGCCGGCTCCAAGGTCACGATGAAGATCGACCTGGACGGCGTGGAGGGCGCGAACGGCGTCTTCGGCGTGCAGAAGAAGACGGTGACCTTCACCATCGGGCGCTCGCAGGTCTCCACGGTCGATGTGAACACACAGACCATGACGGTGGTGCGGGACGGGCAGACGCTGAAGTCGGTGCCGATCTCCTCGGGCAGCGCACAGCACACGACGTACAACGGCCAGATGGTGATCTCGGAGATGTTCCCGCAGACCCGGATGAACAGCCAGACGGTCGGCCTGGGCGGGGAGTACGACATCCCGGACGTGCCGCACGCGATGCGTCTGACGCAGTCCGGCACCTTCATCCACGGCAACTACTGGTACAACAAGGGCAATCCGCCGTTCGGCCGGGAGGGCACCAGCCACGGCTGCGTGGGCCTCGCGGACGCGCAGGGCGCACAGGGCGACACCCCGGCCAAGTGGTTCTACGACAACTCGCTGATCGGCGACGTGGTGGTCGTGAAGAACTCCCCGGACAAGACGGTGGCGCCGGACAACGGGCTCAACGGCTGGAACATGTCGTGGGCCGAGTGGACGGCCGGCAGCGCCGGCTGACCGGGAGGCCGGGAAGCCGGGAGACCGGGAAGCCGGGAGGCCGGGAGACCGGGAAGCCGGGAGGCCGGGAGACCGGGAGGCCGAGCACAGGGCTGACCAGGAACGGGCCTTCGACCGGCCATTTCTGACAGATCGTCGGGCCGCGCGGGAACATTTCGCGCGGCCCGGCCGTTTTCCCGGCGTACGTTTTCTCGGTTCCAGGACGCGATGTCCGACCGAGGGGCTACGGTATGCACCCACAAGGTGACATGCAGCAACGCCGGGAGAAGCCTTGAGCGTTCCGTACGAGACCGCAGCGTACGAACCAGCCGAGTCGCCCGAGTCTCCGGAGGAGCACCTCGCGCGACTCCTGGGTCGCGCCCTGAACTCGTTCGAGCTGCCGGACGACACGATAAGACGGCTCGACTGCGCGCTCGCCCACGACAGCTCGCTGCACTCCGCGCACCACAGTGCGGGCCTGCACCGCGAGACCTACCGGCACACCTGGCTGCTGGCCGACGGTTGCGCGCTCACCCTGTGGGAGCTGGTCCACAACACCGCCCTCGGCAGCGAGCCGCAGCACGAGGTGTATGTCGACGAGGAGGAGCTGCGCACCGCCACGGCCCGGCTGCCGCTCCCCCAGGACGCGCCGGACTTCGAACTTCCGGTGATGGTGTCGCCGGCCCCGGTCCGCGCGCCCCGGCATGTGTATGTGCCGGACGACTCGGCGGACCACGCGCGTCGGCTGCTGCGCCGCGCGGAGAACTCCGACCGGCCGGGCGCGGACACGGCGGCGCTGCTGACGACGGCGTTCGCGCACCAGATCACGCAGGCGTTCGGGCGCCCGTGCCGTGCGGGGCGTATCGGACTGGGCTTCGCGCTCTACGAGCACGCGTTCCTGCTGCGGGACGGCCGGGAGATCTCCCTGTGGGAGGTCGAGCACACGGCGACGCCCGACGGACGGCACATGTGCGAGGTGTATCCGACCGAGGCGGAGGCCCGCGAGGCGATGGAACGGCGGGCGGCGCAGGTGTCGTAGGGCTGTAGGGGTTGTTGGGGCCCTGCGGCGAGGCTTCGCTAGCCGGAGGCCGGGTCCGGGCGGCCGTCGCCGAGTTGCCGTACGAGGCCCGCGAAGGCGTCCTGTTCGGCGGGGGTCAGTTCGACGGCCTCGCGGTGCGGGCCCGGCTGGAGCTGGCTCGGCAGCGCGGGCAGCGTGGGATACGCCGGGTGCGCGGGGCGGGCGGCCCGCGCGGAGTTCGCCGCGGCCTCCTCCCGGAAGCGGCGCAGCATGCGGTTCATACCGATCAGCCAGGCGATGGAGGCCAGGGCGAGGAAGGTCATCCCCGTCAACTGGGAGATCGTGAGGTGCAGCGGCATGCGGTCCAGTAGACACCACGGTCCGGGGCTTTCACCCCGGACCGTGATGTATCTCGCAGGTAGTACAGGTCACGCCAATGCCCTGTACGGAGCGAATCAGTTGTAACGGGGCGGGCCGGCCGTCAGGCCGCCACCGCCTGCTTGCTCCGCGCGGATATCGCGGCCGCGCCGCCCTCGGCCGCCGCCGGGCCGGTGCCGCCCGGGACCGGCTTGCGCAGGCCCTTGAGGACGACGACCAGGGCGGTCGTGACACAGACACCGGCCGCGATGGCGACCAGGTAGAGGAACGGGTTGCCGATCAGCGGGACCACGAAGATGCCGCCGTGCGGGGCGCGCAGGGTGGCGCCGAAGGCCATCGACAGGGCGCCGGTGACCGCGCCGCCCGCCATCGAGGCCGGGATGACCCGCAGCGGGTCGGCCGCCGCGAACGGGATCGCGCCCTCGGAGATGAAGGAGGCGCCCAGGACCCAGGCGGCCTTGCCGTTCTCCCGCTCGGTCGGGGTGAAGAGCTTGCCGCGCACGGTGGTGGCCAGGGCCATCGCCAGCGGCGGGACCATACCGGCCGCCATCACCGCGGCCATGATCTTCATCGCGGAGTCGCTCGGGCTGGCGACCGCGATACCGGCGGTGGCGAAGGTGTAGGCGACCTTGTTGACGGGGCCGCCGAGGTCGAAGCACATCATCAGGCCGAGCAGGGCGCCCAGCAGGATGGCGTTGGTGCCGGTGAGGTCGTTCAGACCGTCGGTGAGGGCCTTCTGCGCGGAGGCGATGGGCTTGCCGATGACGACGAACATCAGGAACCCGACGATCGCCGAGGAGATCAGCGGGATCACCACCACCGGCATGATCCCGCGCACCGCCGCCGGGATCCGCACCTTCTGGATCGACAGCACCACTCCACCGGCGATCAGACCGGCGGCGAGTCCGCCGAGGAAGCCCGCGTTGATGGTGACGGAGATCGCGCCGCCGACGAAGCCCGGGACGAGTCCTGGCCGGTCGGCCATGCCGTAGGCGATGTACCCGGCCAGGACCGGCACCAGGAAGCCGAAGGAGACGACGCCGATCTGGAAGAGCAGCGCGGCCCAGCTGTCGGCCTGCGTCCACGTGAAGTGGTCCATGACCGACGGCGCCTTGTTGATCTCGTAGCCGCCGATCGCGAAGCCGAGGGCGATCAGCAGACCGCCCGCGGCGACGAACGGGACCATGTAACTGACGCCGGACATCAGCCACTTGCGGAGCTTGGTGCCGTAGCCCTCGGAGGAGTCACCGGCGCGTTCCACCGGAGTACCGGTGCCCGGGGCGGCGCCGGCCGTCACCTCGCCGCGCTCGGCCTTGCCGCGCACCTCGGCGATCAGCTCGGCGGGACGGTTGATGCCCGCCTTCACCCCGACGTCGACGGTGGGCTTCCCGGCGAAGCGTTCCTTCTCGCGTACGGGGACGTCATGGGCGAAGACCACGCCGTCCGCGGCGGCGATCACGACCGGGTCGAGACGGGTGAACCCGGCCGAGCCCTGGGTCTCGACGGTCACCTCGACGCCCGCGTCCCGGCCCGCGTTCTCCAGGGACTCAGCGGCCATGTAGGTGTGGGCGATGCCGGTGGGGCAGGAGGTGACGGCGACGATCCGGAAGGGGCGCGCGGGGGACGGCGGCGCGGGGTCGGAAGGTTCGGTGGTGGTGGCCGTGGCGGCGTCGGCGGAGGCCGCCGCCGACGCCGCCACGGAGTCCTCGGAAGCGGCTTCCGGCCCGGGGGCCTCGTCCCCGCGGATCAGCGCCGCCGCCGTCGCCGCGTCGTCCGCGGAGCGCAGCGCGTCGGTGAACTCGCTGTTCATCAACTGCCGGGCCAGGGAGGACAGGATCGTGAGATGCGCGTCGTCGGCACCGGCGGGCGCGGCGATGAGGAAGATCAGGTCGGCGGGGCCGTCCGCCGCGCCGAAGTCGATTCCGGCGGCACTGCGCCCGAAGGCGAGCGTCGGCTCGGTGACGTGCTCGCTGCGGCAGTGCGGGATGCCGATGCCGCCGTCGAGGCCGGTGGGCATCTGGGCCTCACGGGCGGCCACGTCGGCCAGAAAGCCGTCGAGGTCGGTCACCCGGCCCAGGGCCACCATGCGTGCGGCGAGCGACCGGGCCGCCGCTTCCTTGGTCTCGGCGGACAGGTCGAGATCGACCAGGTCCGCGGTGATCATGTCGCTCATCGCGAGCTCCTTCGCACGCGTATCGCCCGGGATGTGGGGTGGGCGAGGGTGGGGACGGGGGTGAGGTGGGGGGAGGCAAGGGGGAGGGGGAGGGTGGGAGTGCCGACGGTCAGGGCGCCGCACCGCGCGGGGCGTAACAGCAGGGGCGGCGTCATAGCACCGGCTCCCTCAGCTCGCGGTCCGTCGGGATCTCCGCCGTGACCGTCACCGCCGCCGGGTCCAGGTCGTCCGGGGTCGGCATCACGCTGCCGGGAAGCTGAACGGCCGCCGCTCCGTGCGCGACGGCGGAGACCAGCGCCCCCGGTCCGCGCCCGCCGGCGACGAGGAAACCGGCGAGCGAGGAGTCGCCGGCCCCGACATTGCTGCGGACGACGTCGACCCGCGCGCTCGCGAACCAGGTGCCCGTGTCCTCCACCAGGAGCTGGCCGTCGGCGCCGAGGCTCGCGAGCACGGCGCGGGCGCCCATCGCGCGCAGTTCCTCGGCGGCCTTCACCGCGTCGCCGACCGTCGCCAGGGGGCGTCCGACGGCTTCCGCGAGTTCCTCGGCGTTCGGCTTGACCACGTCGGGCCGCTCCCGCAGCGCTTCGAGGAGGGCGCGCCCCGACGTGTCGAGGGCGATCCGCGCGCCCCCGGCGTGCGCCCGGGCGACGACCTCCGCGTACCAGGACGGTGCGAGGCCGCGGGGCAGGCTGCCGCAGCAGGCGATCCAGTCGGCGCCGCGCGACTGCTCGCGCACGGTGTCCAGCAGCAGTTCCTGCTCGGCCGCGGTCAGTTCCGGGCCGGGTGCGTTGATCTTCGTGAGGACGCCGTCGGGTTCGGCGAGCGCGATGTTCGACCGGGTGGCGCCGGCGACCGGCACCGGCGCGACCTCGATGCCCTGCGCATCGAGCAGTTCGGCGACGAGTGCGCCGGGCGCACCACCCAGGGGCAGGACGGCGACCGTGCGCCGTCCGGCGGCCGCTACGGCGCAGGAGACGTTCACGCCCTTGCCGCCCGGGTCCATCCGCTCGCCGGTGGCCCGGACGACCTCACCGCGGTCGAGGGCGGGGACCTCGTAGGTGCGGTCGAGGGAGGGGTTGGGGGTGACGGTGAGGATCACGCCGCCGCCGGTCCCACTCGCGCCGGTCCCGCCCATGCCCGTCTCGCTCATGCCGGTCCCACTCGCGCCGGTCCCGCTCATGCCCGTCTCGCCGTTCGCGCTGTTCACGCCGGTGTCGCTCATGCTCGTACTACTTCCGTGCCGCCGCGTTCGATCGCGGCCGCGTCCTCGGGGCTCAGCCCGCTGTCGGTGATCAGGAGGTCCACGTCGGCCAGGTCCCCGAAGCGGGCGAAGTGCTCCTGCCCGTGCTTGGCGGAGTCGGCGAGCAGCACCACGCGGCGTGCGGCGGCGACGGCCGCCCGCTTCACCGCGGCCTCGGCGAGGTCCGGGGTGGTCAGGCCGTGCTCGACGGAGAAGCCGTTGGCGGCGAGGAACAGCACGTCGGCGCGGATCTCGCCGTACGCGCGCAGCGCCCAGGCGTCCACGGCGGCGCGCGTACGGTGGCGGACGCGCCCCCCGATGAGATGGAGCTGCATGCCCGGGTGGTCGGCCAGCCGGGCCGCGATGGGCAGGCTGTGCGTGACGACGGTCAGCTCGGCCTCCAGCGGGAGGGCCGCGGCCAGCCGGGCGACCGTCGTACCGGCGTCGAGGATCAGTGTGCCCTCGGCGGGCAGTTCCGTGAGGGCCGCCTTGGCGATGCGGTCCTTCTCGTCGGTGGAGGTGCCCTCGCGTTCGGCGAGGTCGGGCTCGAAGTCGAGACGGCCGGCCGGTATGGCTCCGCCGTGGACCCTGCGCACCAGACCGGCCCGGTCGAGGGCCTTCAGGTCGCGGCGGATCGTCTCCGCCGTGACCTGGAACTCCTCGGCCAGCGACAGGACGTCCACCCGGCCGCCCTCACGGGCGAGCCGCAGGATCTCCTGCTGCCGCTCCGGTGCGTACATGTCCGTCCGCCTTCCGTTCATCTGTACTTGATGCCCGAACGTGTGGTTTCACTCGGAGGCTACGCCCGGATTTCCGGAAAGTAAACAGGTTCGGGCCCGGTTCGGACATGAACGGACTTCCGCCCGCCTTCCCCCTCTCCCCTGCACCCGCCTTCCTCCTCCCATACGGAAGGGCCCGGTGTCCGTGGACACCGGGCCCTTCGAAGGCGGTCGTGGCGCGTGCGCGCTCAGCCGGCGAGCGCGCCCTCCCGCTCCTTGGCGGGGGCGGCCCCGGAGGCGTCGTCCCCGCCTCCCTCCAGATGCTGCGCCGGCCGCTTCGGCAGGGCGAACATCAGCAGGAAGATCGCCGCCATCACCGCGGCCACCCACCCGAGGGCGTGCTCGAAGGCGTTGGCGAAGGCGGGGCCCACCTCGGAGCGGGCCAGCCGGTCGCCGATCTCACCGAAGAAGACGACGGACACCAGGCCGAGACCGAGCGCGTTGCCCATCTGCTGCACGGTGTTGATCAGGCCGGACGCCGAACCGGCGTGCTCGCGCGGCACCTCCGACAGCACCGCGTCCGTCAGCGGCGCCACGATCAGGCCCATGCCGACGCCCATCACGATGAGGGGCAGCGCCATCTGCCAGGAGGCGATGCCGAGGCCGTAGTGGTCGGACTCCCAGATGTAGAGCAGGACACCGACGGCCATGGTCAGCGCGCCCGCCTGGAGCACCTTGCGGCCGAACCGCGGCACCAGCTTCTGCACGGACAGACCGGCGGCCGTGGAGACGGCGATCGAGAACGGCACCCCGGTCAGACCGGCGCGCAGCGGGCTCCAGCCCAGGCCGATCTGCATGTACAGCGTCCACACCAGGAAGAAGATGCCGAGGCCGATCCCGAACACGGTCTGCACGGCGATGCCCGCGGCGAAGCTCTTCACCCGGAAGAGGGAGAGCTCGATCAGCGGCGAGCCGTCCCGCGCGCCCTTGCTCCGCTCGTACGCGACGAGCGCCCCGAACACCACCAGCGAGCCGACCATCATCAGATGCCCCCACAGCGGCCAGCCCAGCTCACGGCCCCGGGTGAGCGGGTAGATCAGCATCAGCATGCCGAGCGTCACGAGCGCGACGCCGACGAGGTCGAGCTTGAGCGCCTTCGGCGCCTTGGACTCGGTGATGAAGCGGCTGCCGAGGATCAGACCCGCGATGCCGACGGGCAGGTTGATGAGGAAGATCGGCCGCCATTCCAGCCCGAACAGGTTCCACTCCGTCAGCAGCGCGCCGAGCAGCGGACCGGAGACCGCCCCGAGACCGACGATCGCGCCGAACAGCCCGAAGACCTTGCCGCGTTCGTGCGCCGGGAACGTGGCGTGCACGATCGACAGCACCTGCGGCACCATCAGCGCGGCCATACCGCCCTGGAGGATGCGGGAGGCGACCAGCATCTCGGGGTTGGCCGCGAAGCCGCAGAGCGCGGAGGCCAGGGTGAAGCCGCCGATGCCGAGCAGGAACAGCCGCTTGCGGCCGTGGATGTCGCCGAGGCGGCCGCCGGTGATCAGGCCCGCGGCGAAGGCGAGCGCGTAACCGGCGGTTATCCACTGGATCTGGCTCTCGGAGGCGCCGGCCTCCGCCTTGATGGACGGGATCGCGATGTTGACGATCGTGACGTCGACGAGGTCCATGAAGGCCGCGGTCATCACGATCGCCAGGGCGAACCAGCGGCGACGGTCCGGCGCGGTGCCGGCGCCGAGGTCCGAAGGGGTTTCGGTGGAGGTCATGGAACAAACCTAGATCCTCATTAGGTCAGATCATGTCCTAGTGGTACGGCATCCTCGAACTCATGACGACGGACACCCCGGCCCGGCTGCTCCAGCTCCTCTCCCTCCTCCAGACACCCCGTGAATGGCCCGGCGGCGAACTGGCCGACCGGCTGCGCGTCTCCCGCCGCACGGTCCGGCGGGACATCGACCGGCTGCGCGAACTCGGCTATCCCGTCCAGGCGACCAAGGGCTCGGACGGCGGATACCGGCTGGTCGCGGGCAAGGCGATGCCTCCCCTGGTGCTCGACGACGAGGAGGCGGTGGCGATCGCGGTCGGCCTGCGCGCGGGCGCCGGGCACGCGCTGGAGGGCGTGGACGAGGCGTCCGTGCGCGCGCTGGCCAAGCTGGAGCAGGTCCTGCCGGCCCGGCTGCGCCACCGCGTCTCCACCCTCCAGGCCGCGACGACCCCTCTGACCAGCGGCGACGGCGCGAGCATCGCCCCCGAGACCCTGACCGTCATCGCCTCGACGGTGGCCGGACAGGAGCGGCTCCGGTTCGGCTACCGCGCCAAGGACGGCATCGAGTCCCGCCGCCTCACCGAGCCGTACCGGCTGGTGTCGACCGGCCGCCGCTGGTACCTCGTGGCCTACGACCTCGATCGCGGCGACTGGCGCACGTTCCGCGTGGACCGCGTGAGCGACCCGTTCGCCACCGGCGCCCGCTTCACCCCGCGCGAGCTGCCCACCGGCAGCGCCGCCGAGTATCTGCGGCGGTCCATCCACCGGCGCCTGGACTCGAACGAGTACACGTACGACGTCACCTTCGCGGCACCGGCGGAGTGGGTCGCCGCCCGGCTCCCGGCGTGGCTGGGGCGCCCCGAGGACATCGGTGACGACGACGGAGGCGGAGGCGACAGCGGAGGCGACGGCGGCGGCTCCTGTCGGCTGCGCGCCTCGACCAGTGATCCCCTGGAGTGGGTGGCGATGCGACTGGCCCTGCTGGGCTGCGAGTTCACGGTCCGGGAGCCGGTGGCGCTGACGGAGTGCGTACGGGAGTTGGGCGGGAGGTTGGCTCGGGCGGGGGCGCCGGATCTCCAGGGCTAAGAGGCGTCTCTGCCAGCGTCTCTGTCAGCGCCGGTGTCCCCCTCGGCCCACGCGAACCCCCGCAGCGCCCGCAGGTTGCGCAGTGCCCGTTCCGCCGGGCCCTGCGCTCCGCTGGGCGGGAGATCGGTGGCGGCCCAGCTCTCCACGGCGACGCGGACGGCGGCGCTGACGACGGCCGCGGCAAAGAGCTGATGCGGCCCCACGGCCACACCCTCCTCACCCTCTTCGGCCTCTTCGGCTTCCTCAGCCTGCTCGACGTGTTCCGCCCTGCCCACCAACACCTCTGCCAGCGTGGCCTCCGAGGTGTGGCAGACCTCCGCCCACACCTTGCCGAGGGCGGGGCTGGTTCCGGCCAACCGGATCAAGGTGCGCACCCATTCCCAGGACGACGCCGACACCACCCGGCCGGGGACCAGGGTGTGCCGTACGGCATGCTCCAGGGCTTCCGGCACGGGGAGGCCCGGCGGGGCCTCGCGGACCGCTTCCGCCCAGCGGTCGGCGCCCGCCGCGTAGAGCGGGGCGACGGCCTCCTCCTTGGTCGCGAAGTACCGGTAGAAGGTGCGCGGGGCGATACCCGCGGCCTGCGCGATGTCCTCGGCCCGGGTGGCCCTGAGGCCGCGGTTGACGAACAGGCCGGCCGCTGCCCGGGCGATCTCCATCCGGGTGGCCGCTTTGCGCCGCTCGGTCAGCGAAGCCGAGGCGGGGGTGGAGCTGATCACCTCGGCAGGCTATGCCCATGTGGCACAATCTGCCATTCGGGCGGGCCACCCCGTGGTTCAGGTACGGGGTGCCCCGTCTTCTTCGGCGCGCCCGCGGGTTGCCCGCCTTCCCGCTCGCAATCCACTCGCAATCCGCTCGCCATCCACTCGCCGTCCATGAGAACGAGCCGGGCCCCGGCACCCAGGGGGAGGGGCGCCGAAGCCCGACTCGGGGAAAGTCCCGGCGCCGGGGGGGGATGTGCTCCGGGACGTGGCTCAAGTGGTTTCTCGTACGCGGTACTTGTACTTGGTCGAACCGTACTCACCGGGCCGGCTGCGGGGTCCGAACGCCCGAACTCCCGTGCCTTGAAGTCATGTTCCCCCCGTCCCGCCGCTTGAAGCGGCGTTGTATCGCCATGTTCGCGCGGGCTTTCGCCACCTGGCGCACGCGGGCGGGCACGGCCGGCCCGGGGCCGGCCGTACATCACCTCGCTCGCCCGCGACGGTGTTTCGCCCTCGCCTCGCCTACGCCGCCGCCTCGAAGCCGGTGTCCCGCGCGAGCTTCTTCAGCTCCAGCAGCGCGTGCTTCTCGATCTGCCGGATCCGCTCACGGGTCAGTCCGTGCTCCTTGCCGACCTCGGTGAGCGTGCGCTCGCGGCCGTCGTCGATGCCGTACCGCATCTTGATGATGGACGCGGTGCGGGGGTCGAGGCGCTCGATCAGGCCGTCGAGTTCCTCGCTGCGCAGCAGCGTGAGGACGGACTGCTCGGGCGAGACCGCGGACGTGTCCTCCAGCAGGTCGCCGAACTGCGTCTCGCCCTCGTCGTCGACCGACATGTTGAGCGAGACCGGGTCACGGGCCCAGTCGAGGACGTCGACGACGCGCTCGGGCGTGGAGCCCAGCTCGGTGGCGATCTCCGCGGGCTCCGGGTCGCGGCCGTGCTCGCGGTTGAACTCCCGCTGGACCCGGCGGATACGGCCCAGCTCCTCCACGAGGTGGACGGGCAGCCGGATGGTGCGCGACTGGTCCGCTATCGAGCGCGTGATCGCCTGGCGGATCCACCAGGTGGCGTACGTCGAGAACTTGAAGCCCTTGCGGTAGTCGAACTTCTCGACCGCGCGCACCAGGCCGGCGTTGCCCTCCTGGATCAGGTCCAGCAGGGGCAGACCGCTGCGGGGGTATCGGCGGGCGACCGCGACGACCAGACGGAGGTTGGAGCGGATGAAGACGTCCTTGGCGCGCTCACCGGCGGCCACCAGGGCCTCCAGCTCCTCACGGGTCGCGTCGGCCTTGGACTCCTCGAATCCGTCGAGAACCTGCCGCGCGAACACACCCGCCTCGATGATCTGGGACAGCTCGACCTCCTTGGCGGCGTCGAGCAGCGGTGTGCGCGCGATCTCGTCGAGATACATGCCGACCAGATCGCGGTCGGCGATTTCGCCGCCGTGGACGCGAACACTGCTTGCCGCGTCGGCCGTCTCGCCGGTGGCGGACTTACGACGGGCGACGGCACGGGTTGCCATGCGTGCTCCCTTGCGATGGTGGGGTCAGCGGGTGGTCCGTGGACACGGGGCACTCGCTCAGGCCGTCCCCGGACTCTCACCGGGACTCTGCTCGGGTGCCCTGCATCTGATGGAAACAACGACTGGAATCAGGACAGAATTCCCAACCCGCACCCCGATTTTCCTGATCATGCAGTACCCTGCCCGGCCACACGAGGAGGCACGATGTCGTCGGAACGTACAGAGGTGCAGGTCAGGCCGGGAGTCGAGGCGGACCTCGATGCCCTCACGTCCCTCTACAACCACTACGTACGTGAGACGCCCATCACATTCGATACCGCGGTTCTCACTCCGGAAGAGCGCCGCCCTTGGCTGCTCTCCCACCCTGAAGACGGCCCGTATCGCCTGTTGGTTGCCGTGTGCGCGGACTCACAGGAAATTCTGGGGTACGCCACATCCAGCCCTTACCGGCCGAAGGCCGCCTACTCGACGTCGGTGGAGGTGTCGGTGTACCTCCGCCCGGACGCGGGCGGCCGCGGCGTCGGCACGCTCCTCTACAAGGCGCTCTTCGCGGCGCTGGCCGGGGAGGACCTGCACCGGGCGTACGCGGGCGTGGCCCAGCCGAACGAAGCGTCCGTGCGGCTGCACGAACGCTTCGGTTTCCGGTACGTCGGCACGTACCGCGAGGTGGGCCGCAAGTTCGGCCGGTACTGGGACGTGGCCTGGTACGAGAAGGAGCTGTGAGGCACGGGGCCGGGTGAGGCCGCTCAGCCGAACTGCACCGACCGCTTCGCCAGCCCCATCCAGAACCCGTCGATCACCGACTTCTGCGTGTCCAGCTCGCCGGCGACCTCCGCCGCGCCCATGGTCACGAAGAGCGGCGCGAAGTGCTCGGTGCGCGGGTGGGCGTACCGGCCGGCCGGGGCCTTGTGCAGGAAGTCGAGCAGGGAGTCCCAGTCACGGTCCTCCATGGCCCGCCGTCCCCAGTCGTCGAACTCCGCCGACCAGCTCGGCACCCCGCTGTGCCGCAGCGCGGCGAGGTTGTGGGTGAAGAACCCGGAGCCGACGATCAGGACGCCCTCGTCGCGCAGGGGCGCCAGCTTGCGGCCGATGTCCATGAGCGCGACCGGGTCGAGGGTCGGCATCGAGATCTGGAGCACGGGGATGTCGGCGTCCGGGAACATCTCGACGAGCGGCACGTAGGCGCCGTGGTCCAGGCCGCGGTCGGGGATGTCCTGTACGGGAACCCCGGGGGCGCGCAGCAGCTTGCGGACGCTCTCGGCGAGCGCGGGCGCGCCGGGGGCGCCGTACGTCACCCGGTAGTAGTGCTCGGGGAAGCCCCAGAAGTCGTAGACCAGCGGGACGGGGTCGACCGCGCCGAGGGCGAGGGGGGCCTCCTCCCAGTGGGCGGAGACCATGAGGATCGCCTTGGGGCGGGGCAGTCCCGCGGACCAGGCGGCGAGTTCGCCGGGCCAGACCGGGTCGTCGGCGAGCGGCGGGGCGCCGTGGCTGAGATACAGGGCGGGCATCCGCTCCGCGGGCACCTGGGATACGGCGGACATGACGGCCACCCCTTTCCTGGGCTGTCGGCTTCCCGGCTGTCACCTGACAGCAAGTTGCTTGAAATCTAAAACGTAGACACGGGACAACGTACGCCCGATTGGTTTAAAGTTCAAGGAGGAGCCGTCGAGAGCGTGAAGTGGTGGAGTGAAGTGGTGGAGTACATGAAGAACGCATCCGCCGTCGAGCCCCAGTGGCTCACCGCCGGGGAACAGCTCGTCTGGCGGTCCTACCTCCATGCCACCACCCTCCTGGAGGACCACCTCGACCGCCAGCTCCAGCGTGACGCGGGCATGCCGCACATCTACTACGGCCTGCTGGTCAAGCTCGCCGAGTCCCCCGGGCGCCGGCTGCGGATGACCGAGCTGGCCATGGACGCGAAGATCACCCGGTCCCGTCTCTCGCACGCCGTCGCCCGCCTGGAGAAGAACGGCTGGGTGCGCCGCGAGGACTGCCCCTCCGACAAGCGCGGCCAGTTCGCCGTCCTGACCGACCAGGGTCTGGAGGTCCTCAGGCGGGCCGCGCCGGGCCATGTCGCCGTCGTCCGCGCCGCGCTCTTCGACCGGCTCACCCCCGAACAGCAGAAGTCCCTCGGCGAGATCATGGAGATCGTCGCCGAGGGACTTCAGCCCAACGAAGCGGGTGCGGACCTGCCCTGGCTCCGCTAGGTCCTCTCGGGCCTGGAGCAGGTCCTTCAGAGGATCAGTGGGCCATCACCGGCACCGCGCCCTCGGCCTCCTGGTCGCCCGAACCGGCCACCGCGCCCGCGCCCATGTCGGGCTTGCCGGCGTTGACGAGGGTGAAGGCGATCGCCGCGGCGGCCACCAGGATCCCGACGGCGAACCAGATCGCGCTGGTGTAGCCCTCGACCATGCCCTCCAACTGCACGAGCTTCTGCTGCGGCCCGGAGGTCGCGGAGGCCATGTGGTCCTTGATGTACGCCGTGGTCGCGGACGCGGCGATCGTGTTCAGCAGGGCGGTGCCGATCGCGCCGCCCACCTGCTGCGAGGTGTTGACCATCGCGGAGGCGACACCGGCGTCACGCGGCTCGATGCCGTACGTGGCCAGGGACATCGCCGGCATGAACGCCGTACCCATGCCGAGGCCGAGCAGCAGCATCGCCGGCAGCAGGACGGCCGCGTACGAGGAACCGATGTCCAGGCGGGTCAGGAACAGCATGCCGAGCGCGGCGACCAGGAAGCCCGGGCCCATCAGCAGCCGCGGCGCGACCCGGGTCATCAGCCGGGTGCCGATCTGGGTGGAGCCCGTGATCATGCCCGCGATCATCGGCAGGAAGGCGAAGCCGGTCTTGACCGGCGAGTAGCCCTTCACGATCTGGAGGTAGTAGGTGAGGAAGAGGAACAGGCCGAACATCGCGATGATCGCGAGGCCGAGGGAGAGGTAGACACCGCCGCGGTTGCGCTCGGTGATGACGCGCAGCGGCAGCAGCGGCGCCTTGACCTTGGACTCGACGACGACGAACGCGGCCAGCAGCACCGCCGAGGCGACGAACATGCCGACGGTCACGGAGTCGCTCCAGCCGTCCGACTCGGCGCGCGTGAAGCCGTAGACCAGCGAGACCAGGCCGAGCGTGGACAGGACGACACCCGGGATGTCGAGCGCGGAACGGTTGCGGCCGCCCTCCGGCTCACGGATGACGAAGTACGCGCCGGCCGCGGCGACGATCGCGAACGGGATGTTGACGAAGAACGTCCAGCGCCAGTCCAGGTACTCGGTGAGGAATCCGCCGAGGATCAGACCGACGGCACCGCCACCACCGGCGATCGCGCCGTAGATGCCGAACGCCTTGGCACGCTCCTTGGCGTCCGTGAACATCACGGCGAGCAGCGAGAGCGCGGCGGGCGCGAGCAGCGCGCCGAACGCGCCCTGGAGCGCGCGGGCGCCGAACATCATCGCCTCGTTGGTGGCCGCGCCACCGAGCGCGGAGGCCACGGCGAAGCCGCCGAGACCGGTGACGAAGGCGCGCTTACGGCCCCACAGGTCGGCGATCCGGCCGCCGAAGAGCAGCAGACCACCGAAGGCGAGGGCGTAGGCGGTGACGATCCACTGCCGGTTGCCGTCGGAGATGCCCAGGTCCTGCTGGGCGGAGGGCATCGCGATGTTCACGATGGTCGCGTCGAGGACGACCATGAGCTGGGCGATGGCGATGAAGGCCAGCGCTTTCCAGCGGTTGGGATCGGGGACGCCGGTCGCGCCGGGGGCCTTCTGGGCTGTTTGAGACATGGAGGTACCCACTTCGGGACTTCGTGACGGAAAAAAGGTGAGATAAGGGGCGGCGCGTCGGTAGGGACGGCCGTACGAATGACTAGATGGCTGGTTGGCTCACTGGGCCTGGCGCAGATCCTCCATGGTCACGGCCGTGCCCGGCAGGGCGGAGCGGGCGGGGGCCCGCAGCCCGTCCAGGAACAGCTGGAGATGCCGGTGGACGAACCGGTCGGCGCTCAGACAGGCGGTGCCCGCCGGGGGCCGGCTGAGCTGGGCCACCGCGATCATCAGGTCGCCGACACCGACGTCGGTCCGGAGCTGCCCGGCCTCCTTGGCGCGGTTCATGACCTGCTCGATGATCTGCTCAGCACGTTCGCGGGCGGCCTCCAGGTCGGGGTGGTGCTGGTCGAAGGTGCTGGCGACCATCGGGCACAGCGCGCTGATCCGCTCGTCGGCGGCGACGTGCACGAACCGTTCCAGCGCCCCGAACGCGTCGCCCGACTCGGCGAGCGCGAGCTGACCGGCCTGGACCGTACGGTCCAGCACCGAGCAGACGACCTCGCGAACCAGTGCGTCACGGTCGGGGAAGTTGCGGTACACCGTGGCGTTGCCGACGCCGGCCCGGCGGGCGATGTCGTCGAGCGGGACGTCCGGGCCCAGCTCTACGAACATCTCGCGGGCGGCGGTGACGATCCGCTCCCGATTGCGCAGAGCGTCGGCGCGGGGCCGGGGTGCCTTGCGCACGGCGGGTGTCGCGGTCGCGGTCTCCACGGCGTACTCCTCGGGTCTTGGAGGTTCTCGGAGGCTCTCGGATCGGATGGATCGGATGGATCGGATCCGGGGATCCACTCCCCGTTTCACTCGGACACAGGGCTAAACGGGGAGGGGGTCCCCGGTTATTTCCCGAACGGAGAACTTTTCCGATGTGACCTGGCTCACACCCATGAGGAGGGTCGTGCGGGTGGCCGAAAAATCCTCATACCTCCCGGTAACCCACGATCGGCCCTCCCGGCGCGCGCACCGCGACACGCCGACAGAGGGTGAATGCGAGGGTGCAGCCGGTGACGGTGGCTGCCTGGAGCGAAAGGCCCCTGCATGCAGCCGCAGCCCGAGACCGAGCGACCCTCCCCGGCCCGTGCCGGGGAACCGCTCCGCCGACGGATACGCCCGCGCCGCGCCGCCGCCCTCGCCTCCGTGACCGTCCTGACCCTCGCCGTCAGCACCTCCGCCGGCACCGGCCGGCTCACCCCGCCCGCCGGATCCACCCCGGCCGGCGCCGGCCCCGTCTCGCTGGCCCGCTCCTCCGCCCTCGCCCCCTGCATGATCACCGGCGACGCCGCCGTACAGATGTCGGAGGGCGTCCCCACACCCGGCGGCTACGCGCGCTCCACCGGCACCGTCCGCGCCCTCACCCTGATGATCGACTTCCCGGACGCCCCCGGCCGGGGCAGCGCCCGCTCCCGCTACGAGGAGTTCTTCCCGCAGACCCGAGAGTGGTTCCGCACCGCGTCCTACGGCCGCCTCGACTACCGCGCCGAGACCCCGATCAAGCGCTGGCTGCGGATGCCGAAGCCGTTCCGCGCGTACGGCATAGAGCGCGGCGCGCCCTTCGATCCCGGCTACCGCGAACTCGTCCAGGACATCGTGGCCGCCGCGGACCCGACGGTGGACTTCCGCGCGTACGACCTGCTGAACGTGCTGGTGACCCCGAACGCGGGCCCGTCGGCGCTGGACACGGTCCTGTCGGTGACGTTCGCCGGGAACCGCGAGGCCCCGGTCGCCGACGGTGTGCCGGTCGCCAACGCGTCCTTCGTCTACTCCCGCCAGGACGACGGCTCCGGCTCCTACGACCGCACCGGCTACCGCGTCCTCCCCCACGAGAACGGGCACGTCTTCGGCCTGCCCGACCTCTACACCCAGGAGGGCGGGGGCGCGGTCGGCCACTGGGACATCATGAGCGAGGACTGGGGCGCCAACAACGACCTCCTCGGCTGGCACAAGTGGAAGCTCGGCTGGCTGGACGCGACGCAGATCGCCTGCGCGGCCCAGCCCGGCACGACGACGGAGTACACCCTCACCCCGCTCTCCCGCACCGGCGGCCCCAAACTCGTCTTCGTCCCGACGGGCCCGCGCACCGGCTACGCCGTCGAACTGCGCACCCGCGGCGGCAACGACGAGACGGTGTGCCGCCCCGGCATCCTGATCTACAAGGTCGACGCGGACGTCGACACCGGCATGGGCCCGGTGACCGTCTACGACTCCCGCACCGACAGCGGCGGCTGCACCCGCAGCCCCAACGTCCACGCGGAACTCTCCGACGCCCCGTTCACCCCCGGCGAGTCCTTCCTCGACCGCAAACGCGACATCCGCATCACGGTGACGGGGGCGGACGTGAAGGGGGATTACCGGGTGCGGGTCAGCAGGGGCTGAGGCGACGGAGGGGACGATCAACCCACCGCACCCGCCGAACGGCACCCGCTACACTGTCGGCGGTGACGCAACCGTCACTGCCGCCTTCGTAGCTCAGGGGATAGAGCACCGCTCTCCTAAAGCGGGTGTCGCAGGTTCGAATCCTGCCGGGGGCACAGGTCAGGGGCCAGCTCAGGAGGACTTCCTCCGAGGCTGGCCCTTCGCGCTCCGCGGTTGGCTTGCGGCGCCGCTGTCCGACCCGTCCGCCAGACTCCACCCATGCTCATCGCGACAAACGGCCGGGGCCATGTGGTGAAACGCCCCTCGAAGCCGGCCATCGGAACCATGCTCGCCAACCTGCGACGCGGCAACGACCACATGGTGCTCGAACGCCAGGAGGAGAACCGCGAAGGGGACTGGTACATCCAGGTCCTCCTCCGCGACAACAACACCTACCAACTGGAGTACAGGGACGGCATTGCCGCCGAGCACTACCAGACACAGACCGTCTCACAGGAGAAGGTCCTGCACGCCCTCCTCAACTGGGCAGCCGACAAGCCGAACTGGCGCGACGGCTTCATGTGGAACAACATCGGCGCCATGTTCACACCGGAGGCCTGACGCCCGGTAAGTCACTTACGTGGCCGGGAGTTGATACGACAGGACGTAGGCATCGGCTGCCATGACGGTGTCGCAGACCTCGACGGCCCGTCCCTCGGCGTCGAAGGCGGTGCGGATCAGGTGGATGACGGGCACACCTGCCGCCAGGTGCAGCGTCTTCACTTCGGCGGGTGTGGGCATCCGGGCGCGGATCTCTTCCTCGAAGTGGTCGAGATGGTGGCCGAGTTCTTCGAGGCGGGCGTAGATGCCGCCGGGTCCGGGGTTGGGTTCCGCGATCTGCGTACCGCGCGCGATGTCGAGCGGGAGGTAGGAGGTCGCGAACTCGACGGGCCGCCCGTCGAGGAGATACCGGCGCCGACGTGCGAGCACCCGCCGGAGCGAGCCAAGTCGGGCGGAGACATCCGGGTCGGCCTTCTCCTCCTTCACCTCAAGGCTGTCGACCTGGGGATGACCACCGGCGGCGTCCGCTTCCACGAGGAACGCGGACTTCCCTTCCTCCCGGTGACGGCGGGCGAACCGGTCGGAGGCGAGGCGCCGCACCGGCGGCCGCGGCCGCACGAACACGCCCTTGCCGTGCTCGGCGTGCACCAGCCCCTCACCGATGAGAACGGAGAAGGAGTTGCGGACCGTCATACGGGACACCCCGTAGTGGTCCACCAACTCGGCCTCGGAAGGCAGCTTCTCGCCCTCCCGGAACCGCCCACGGTCGATGGCCTCGCGCAACTGGTCGGCGATCTGCCGGAAGACCGCACGATCACTCGTGGGGTCGAGATCACCGAGGAGACCGGAGGGAAGCGAAGGGCTCACGCATGTACTCCTTTAGATATCTAGACGAGTGGGCGAGTGCAGTTGCTACGGTGGTGAGCCTAGCCATCCGAGAGGGCCGAGGAACGTGAGCACACAACGCCCGCACTCCGTGAGCGTGGCCGGCGTCGTCGTCGACGACCAGGGCCGGGCCCTCCTCATCCAGCGCCGCGACAACGGCAAGTGGGAACCCCCGGGCGGCGTCCTCGAACGCGAGGAGACCATCCCCGAGGCCCTGCAACGCGAGGTCCTGGAAGAGACCGGCGTGAAGATCGCCCTTCCCGCGACCCTCACCGGCGTCTACAAGAACATGAGCGGCCTGATCGTCTCCCTGGTCTTCCGCTGTGAGGCCGCCGACGGCACCCCCACCACCGGCGACGAGACCCGCGCCCTGTGCTGGGCCACCCGCGAGGAAGTCGCCGAACTCGCCGACGAGGCATACGCGATCCGCGTCCTCGACGCACTGGACGCGGCGTCTCCGCCGGCCGTCCGCGCCCATGACGGCGTGAAACTCGTCTAGTCCGAACCCGCTGCACATGGCGGCCTATCAGCATGAAGGAACTTGTATGCACGAGTATACGAGTACGGTGCGAGTCTGGGGCCTTTCCTGCCCGGGCTTCCCGGAAGAGGTCAGCCGGGCCCGCCGCTGGACCCGCGACATCCTGCACGGCTCACCTCTAGCCGACGACGCCGAACTGATCGTGAGCGAACTGAGCGCAAACGCGATCCTCCACACGGCCAGCGGCAACGAGCGCGGCAGCTTCCACCTGGCCGTAGCCGTCTCGGCGCAGGTGGTCGCGGTATCGGTGACAGACGACGGAGGCACCGGCACGGCCCCCAAGGCCGAGCACCAGGACCACGACGCCGAAGGCGGCCGCGGACTCGGCATGGTCAGCACACTCGCCCACCGGCTCGTCGTCCACGACAGCGAGGCCGGCCACACGGTCACCGCGGAACTCTTCACGAACGGACACACATGTTGAGGGCGACGACCAGGCCCGGATTCTGGTGCGAGTGCTGGACCCGGAACCTGCACGATGAACAGCCGCCGACACTCATCGGCTCCTACGCCGCGCACACCGAGGCCGAGGCAAACAACTGGATCTCCACGATCCTGCGGACCATCTCACCGGCACTCGACACGGACGCGTCACAAGCAGCATAGGAACGGCTCCACGACCACCGCGTGAACACCCGACGAGCCCTGCTGCACCGTGTGCCCTGGACGGTGTCCGTCACCCACGCCAGCACGCTCATCACCTGGACCGTGGCCCCGGTGAACTACCTGCCACTCCCACACCACCAGAGCATCGAACTCCCCATGTGCGCACACACCTTCAAGCCCCTAACGCCCCGAACGGCCCAGACGACCGACTGCGTTGAAACTTTCTCTACAGGCATGAGCCTTTTTCAACCTCGGCGAGGCTGCTGACGGACTCGCCCCTGATCGAGCCGGGCGGAGGCCATGAGGAAGGATGTCTTCGTGCCCACCATGGTTGTTGAGATCCACGTGCCGTTGCTGCCGACGCCCGGCCTTCCGGACGGCTCCCACCCGTTTCCCTGGATCGAGGAGATCGAGGACTTCCTGTCCGATCTTGAAGACCAAGGCGACGTGGAAATCTTCAACGAGGGAGAGGAGGACGGAGACGTCTACGTCTTCTTCGTAACCGGAGCCGGTGAGGGGAACCTTCTGGCGGTGGCGTCCCGCGTGGCCAGGTTGCCTGGGGTTCCTGCGGGCGTTGTTGCGGTCGTCAGCAACGACGAGGCCGAGGAGTTCGGTCTGGGGCGACGGGTGACGCTTCCACTGCCTGCGTCCTGAGTACTGATGCAGAGACTCCTGGTAACGGTGGCGCCGGCTCGGAACGGATCGGCAGGCCCTGCTGGTCCTGGCCCACCTGCGATGCGGACACACCTGCGCCCAACTGGCCACGGGGTCGGCATCAGCTTTAGCACCATCTTGCGGTAAGTGAGGGAGGCCGTCGACCTACCGACCGACCGCATCGTTGCCGACCAAGCCCTTCTATGCCGGCAAGCACAAGAAACACAGCATGAACGTGTAAGTCCTGGCCGATCCGGCAGACAGACTGCTGTGGGCCTCACCCGCGCTCTCTCTGGACGTGTTGAGCCCGCAGCCGGAGATCACTCATGGCTAGGCAAACTCGGCGACGAAGTCTGCGCGGTATATGGCTCGGTAGTTGTCGAGCGCCCACTGAAGAATGGTGGACCCGCGGGGAAAGTGGGCCGCGAGCTGGTCCCAGCCGAGGAAGCGCACATGGTCGGGATCCAGAGCCGGTGATCGAGTCCCAGAAGGCATCCAAGTTCATGCCGTAGAAGCCAGGGAAGCCCAGGTCGCGCATCAGAAGCAGGTGCAGGGCGCGCTCGTCGGTCACCTCGCTGACGTCAATGGTGATCACGGCGACATGCTTGCACGTGGTTGTGCCGTTCCGAACATGCACGAGCACGGGCGGCGCAACCAACAGCCGCGTGCGGCACCAGTTCACGAGCCGTGGAACGGCCCAGTAGAACCTCGCCACGCACGGCATGCTTTAAGTATGGCGACTCGGAAGATCACCATCACTGTGCCTGAAGAGCTGGTGGAATCGATCAAGGAGCGCGTCGACCCGCGCGGGGTGTCCGGTTACATCGCCGCCGCTGCCGCGCATCAGGACGCCATGGACCGACTGCGCGAGTTGGCCGAACGCATCGAAGAAGAACACGGCGCCGTGACGAACGACGACCAGCAGGCAGCGCTGAACCGCATCGCAGCTATGGACAGTTGGCACGACAAGCAGCGGCCACATTCGGACGAGGCCGCGTGAGCCGTACCGGCCGGGCAAAGCTGCACCGTCCGCCACAGCGCGACTTCGCGTTCGGCTGCGAGGCTCTCTCCAAAGCGGTTCAGGGCGATCGGGAGATGACTGCACTGATCAAGGCCGCTCCACGGCTCGACATCCCGATCGTCACCTCGGCACTCACGACCCTTTAGGCATGGCATCCTCGCGAAACGTCGCGGCAGGCACTGTGGAACTGGACTCTGTCCCGGCTTCGCGTAGTACACACGGACGACCAGGTGATCGCCATGGCGCGCGACATACTGAAGGCAGCCGGCCTGCACGGGCACAAATACGCCATCGACGCCGTCCTGGCAGCCGTGGCCGGACGGGAAGCCGCGCAGGGAGCGCAGGCGACCGTCTTCACGTCGGACACCGGCGACATGAATCAACTCCTCGCGGGACACCCCGTGCTGGTCGAGAAGGTCTGACGGGTAGCAGCCCGCGCCACATCCGGGGCGCGGGCGCGGCTGGTCAGCTCCCTCGCCCGCCAGGTAGTCGTCCACGACAGCGAGGTCGGCCACGCGGTCACCGCGGAGCTCTTCTCCCGACGCGTACCCAGCGGTCAAGAGCGCGTGGACCGTCCGACGAGCGCCCTTCATCCCCTTCACGTATCGCCACGACGTCAAGCTCCCCGATTGCGAGCTGACCCGCTTTGAGCGGCTGGGCTGGTGGGGGCGCCCTCCCTACCAGCTTCGTTCCGGACCGTAAGCAACCCGTCCCTGGTCTCCGGGCCCCATCGGCGGATATTCGAGCTGTACGGGGCCCGGATACAGCGCCGCGCTCTTGTAGCCAGCCATGTCCTCGCCGATCAGGAACCGGTAGAACCACTCGGCGAAGGGCATCGGGTAGCCCGCCCAGTCACCGTCTCCGCAAGCCACGCAAATGCCGCCGGAGAACCCGTACGCCTGAGGCGCCAGGAAGACCACGTCACCTCGGTCCGTGGACGCCAACGGGATCAGACCGTCGCGGGGGCCGAAGGCGAGGTCCCGGACCCCGCAGATGACACGCGGGTCAGACAGGGAACCCTCCGCCCAGTCGTGTTGCCATCGGGTTCGCGACCATGCTTCCGAGGTGTCCCGGATCGTCTTGGCGAGATTCCACCACTCGGTGGCAGGGTGCGCCAGCGACAAGTGCACATTGACGGTGACGGGGGCGTAGCCGTCGACGATGGCCTTGTAGTCCGCGGGCAGGGCGAGACCCAGTTCAGCTTCCAAGGCGGCCCAGGCAGTGGGATCGGCGTATCGGTTCTCAGGCGGCCCCAGCATGTCCTTCACAGCCGTCAGATAGTCGGTCACGCTGCCTCATCGGAAGTCGGTCCACGCTCGCCGGAGACGCGGACCGCGCCCCCCGAGCCTGCAGGAATTCGATCACGAGCGAGGGCCGCCGCCAACCCTGTGAACCACCGAAGCTTGGCGAGGTCGGGTCGTGTCAGTTGCCGTCTCGTCCAATGCCGTTGGGCGCGGGGAGCTAGCTTGAGCCTCGTGGATGACGAAGGAATCACCCTCAGGCTCACGCACGATCAAGCGTTCGTACTGTCGGACTGGCTTCATCAAGTGATGTTCCAGTCCGACGACCTGGAGGGAATCGTGCGCGACCGAGCCGTATGGTCACCGATCCACGCGATCTCGGGAACGTTGGACACCACGCTCAGCGAGATCTTCATGGCCGACTACGCCGAGCGGCTCGACGCGGCCAAAGAGCGCCTCCGCGTCAGCATGTACGGCGAAGCCGAAGCGTCAGCAGACGCGGGCGGGAGCGCGGCGGAGCGGCGATCGCCGTGACAGCGGCCTACGGCACAGGTTTCCCGGGCGATCGCGAAGTCGGCCGCGCCGCTCGACGTCTGTCCCTACCCCGACCTCGTGGAGAGCTGACCGTACGATGCGGGCATGACCACTGGCCTCGTGTTCAGGAATCGCCCGGGCGGGCGGTTCCTGGTGCTGTTGGTCATGGTGGTGCTCTGTGGCTTGCTGGGCATGCATGGGCTTGCTCCCGGTGGGGTGCCGGAGGGGCACTCGATGGCGATGGCTCAGGCCGCCGTCGGGGAGCATGTGGACGCCGGTTGTTCGCACACCAGTGATCACCTCGATCACGCTGACGGCACCTGTGCGGCCGCCGGGATCGGCTCGTCGTACGCGCCGCCGGCATTGAGCGTGGCCGTTCTCGACGTGCCCGTTCCTTCTGCCTTGCCCGTCGACTTGCTTGCGTCGGCCGAGAGCGCACGGGCGCCGCCCGATCTGTCCGAACTGCAACTTCTGCGGATTTAGAGCTGCCCGCACGGCACCGGCTGGTACGTCGTGCCGTGCTCGCGCACGCCCTGAAATCCGCGAACCCCGCGTGGCCTGCCATGGCCGCGCGTGAAGGAGTTGCATCTTTCATGCACAGTAAGCGTTTCCTCGTTCGCCGCACCGTCGCGGTGGCTGCCGCCGGTGCTGCGGCGCTCGTTCTGGTCGCCTGTGGTGGTGACCGCGACCGCGACGGCGGGAAGGCCGCGTCGACGTCCGCCGCCCAGAGCACGTACGGCGCGGCCGACGTCGCGTTCGCCACGGGGATGATTCCTCACCACCGTCAGGCGGTGGAGATGGCCGGGCTCGCCGCCGGGCGGGCTCAGTCGCCCGAGGTGAAGAAGCTCGCCGCGGACATCGAGAAGGCCCAGGGGCCCGAGATCGAGACCCTGTCCGGCTGGCTCACCTCCTGGGGTGAGGAGGTTCCCGCCCCCGGCGCCATGGATCACTTCGCGCACGGCGACATGCAGGGCATGGAGGGCATGGAAGGCATGATGAGTGGCGAGGAGATGGGGCGGCTCCAGGACTCCTCCGGCTCGGCGTTCGACACCGCCTTCCTGCGCATGATGATCGAGCACCACAAGGGCGCCGTCGCCATGGCCGAGGTCGAGCAGGCGGACGGCGCGTACGCCCCCGCCAAGGCGATGGCCGGAGACATCATCACTTCGCAGACCGCGGAGATCACCCGGATGAGCGCCCTGCTCGGTCAGGACTGATCCCGGGCGCGGGGCGGGTGACGTCGCCGTCTGCCCGCCCCACGTCCTTCTCCGACCTGCCGACCTGCCCCAGTAAGCGCGTGCTGGTCTCTGTCATACTCGTGAAGCTTTCTTCACATTAGCTTCACGAGTATGAAGGTCCTAGAGATTCTCTGACCGTGCGTCAGGGGGAGGGTGTGCGGGCGGATATGAGAGTGCGTCGCTGGTGGGGGACGGGCGCGGTCGTTGCGGCGGGCGTGTGTGGGACGTTGGTGGCGCAGGGGGTTTTCGGGGGGTTTGGTGGTGGTGGGGGTGGTGATGGCAGGCCCGGGGCCGTCACGCACGAGGTGCGGTCCGCCGCGCTCAAGGTGAGCGGGGGCGGGGGCTCCGCCTCTTTGGAGCGGCGGGACACCGACGTGTTCAGCATGCTCGGCGTCACCTGGGAGAAGCCTTCCGCCAAGGTCGCCGGCACCGTCGAGGTGCGTACCCGGGCGGTTGGTTCCGGGCAGTGGTCGGACTGGCTGAGCCTCGACGGTGACACCGGTGCAGGTGAGAACAGTGCCGCACGGGGTGGGACCGAGCCCGCGTGGGTCGGGCCGTCCGACGGTGTCGAAGTGCGGGTGGGCGGTAAGTCGGGGGCGCGGCTGCCCGAGGGACTTCGCGTGGACATGATCGGCGGCTCCGACGAGAACTCCGGCCCCGGTGGCGGTCTCGAGCCCGCCGCGTTCGTCGCCGACGGCGACAGCAGTGACGAGCCCTCCGCCCCCGAGACCGAGTCCGAGTCCGAGAGTCCCTCCACGTCGGCCGCCCCGGACCTGACCGACGGCACCACCGTCGAGCCGTCCCCGTCGGAATCCGAATCGGAATCGGTGACGGGCGAGCCGTCCGGCTCCACGTCCCCGACCTCGTCCTCGTCCTCGTCCGAGAGCCCCGCCCCCAGCGAGTCCACCTCAGCGACCGTATCCCCGTCCCCGTCCCCGTCCACCCCCACCGCCCCGCCCTCCACCGTCCCCCAGCCCCCCATCACCCCCCGTTCCGGCTGGAACGCGGACGAGGGTCTCAGCCCGGAGGAGCCGAGCTACACGCCGGACGGGAGGATCAAGGCGGTCGTGCTGCACCACACCGCCCAGAGCAACGCGTACACCTGCGACGAAGCGCCCTCCATCATCAACTCCATCTACACGTACGACGTGAAGACGCTGGGCTGGAAGGACCTCGGCTACAACTTCGTCGTCGACAAGTGCGGCACGGTGTACGAGGGCCGCAAGGGTGGCGTCGATCTGCCGGTCGTGGGCGCGCACGCCTACGGGTTCAACTCGCAGACCACCGGCATCGCGGTCCTGGGCACGTACACCGACTCGGTGCCGTCGCAGGCCGCGATGACGTCCGTCGCCCGGCTCGCCGCGTGGAAGCTGGGCCAGTACGGCATCGCCCCCGACTCGACCGTCACGCTCACCACCGCGCTGGACGGCCAGAACCTCGCCGGCAAGTCCTGGGGTCCGGGCGAGGAGATGAGGCTTCCGGCGATCCACGGTCACCGTGACGGCTACAACACCCTGTGCCCCGGCGACGCCTACTACGCCGCGCTCGGCACGGTGCGCGAGCTGGCCGCCGGTCCGGTCACCGGGCTCACCCTCACCTCCGTCACCGGCACGACACCGATCGGCTCGACGCCGTACACCAGTGGCCCCGTCACGGTGAACTGGTCGGCGACGACCCCGTCCGCGCTGATCTCCGAGTTCCAGGTGCTGGTCGACGGGAAGACGGCGGCCACGGCCAAGGGCAGTGCGACCTCCGCCAAGGTCACGCTGGGCTCCGGCAAGCACCAGGTGCAGGTCAGGGCCGTGCACCAGTCCGGGAGGACGGCGACCAGTACGGCCGTCACCGTCGTCGCCGACACCACCGCGCCCACCTTCACCACCAAGCCGAACCTGGCCCTCCGCACCGGCACGGTGACCGCCACGGCCGTCCCGCTGACCCTGAACTGGAAGGCCGCCGACACCACCGCCCTCAAGGACGTGCGCCTCACCGCCCCGGCGGCCAAGACGTACGGCCCGACCGTCACCACCGCCCAGCACACCGCCAAGCCGGGCGCCGCGACCGTATGGTCCATGAAGGCGTACGACATGGTCGGCAACACCGCCACGGCCTCGGTCACCGGCACCCCGGTGATCCTCCAGGAGACCTCGGCCAAACGGACCGGCACCTGGACGTCCAAGTCCTCCACCAGCTACCTGGGCGGCAAGTCCCTCACCAGCAAGACCAAGAACGCCTCCCTGACCTGGACCTTCACCGGCCGTTCCGTCGCCTGGGTGGTCTCCCGGGCCTCCACCTCCGGCCAGGCGTACGTCTATGTCGACGGCAAGAAGGTGACGACCGTGGACCTGAAGTCGTCCACCACGTCCTACCGCAACGCGATCTGGACGAAGACCTGGTCCTCCGCCGCGAAGCACACGGTCAGGATCGTGGTGGTGGGGACGTCCAAGCGGCCCACGATCACCACCGACGGCCTCGTGTACCTGAAGTAGGGAGCACCTGGGACCCTCCCACTCCTGTCCCTCTAGGGTCATCCGGTGACAACTAGCAGCGCGCAGAAGGCCCTCGTCGGTGTGCGGGAACGGCTTGTGCCGGGGTATTCGGGGGGTTCCGGTGTGGCGGGGTGGGTCGGTCCCCTCGTCGTCGCCGTGGTGGCCGGGGTTCTGCGGTTCTGGGAGTTGGGGCGGCCTCGGGGGCTGGTGTTCGACGAGACGTATTACGCCAAGGACGCCTGGGCGTTGCTGCGGCTCGGGTATGAGGGGAGCTGGCCGGATCGGAAGACTGCCGATCCGGGGATCCTGGCGGATCCGCAGGTCGTGCCGCTCTCCGACGCCGGGGCCTTCGTCGCGCATCCGCCCGCCGGGAAGTGGGTGATCGCCGTCGGGGAGTGGGGGTTCGGGCTCGATCCCTTCGGCTGGCGGTTCATGACGGCGCTTCTCGGCACCCTGTCCGTGCTGATGCTGTGCCGTATCGGGCGGCGGTTGTTCCGGTCCACCGTGTTGGGGTGTCTGGCCGGCGCCCTGATGGCCGTCGACGGTCTGCATCTGGTGATGAGCCGGACCGCGCTGCTCGATCTCGTCGTCATGTTCTTCGTCCTGGCGGCGTTCGGGTGTCTGCTGCTCGACCGGGACGGGGCGCGGGCGCGGCTCGCCGATGCGCTCCCGGAGGACGGGGACGGGGACGGGCACGTACGGCCGGATCCCGATGTGGGCGGGCGGGCCACTGCCGGGTGGCGGCCCTGGCGGATCGCGGCCGGGTGTCTGCTGGGGCTCGCCGCCGCCACCAAGTGGAACGGGCTTTATTTTCTTGCCTTCTTCGTGGTGCTCACGCTCCTCTGGGACGTCGGCGCGCGGCGCGTCGCCGGGGCCCGGCGTCCGTACCGGGCGGTGCTGCGCAGGGACGCCGGACCGGCGCTGCTGTCGCTCGTGCCGGTCGCCGTGGTGACGTATCTGGTGACGTGGACGGGCTGGTTCCTGTCCGACGACGGCTACGGGCGGCACTGGGCCGACGGCCGCGGCGGCCCCTGGTCGTGGATACCGGCTCCGCTGCGGAGTCTGTGGCACTACGAGGCTCTGGTGTACCGGTTCAACGTCGGGCTTCATACGCCGCACAAGTACGAGTCCAATCCCTGGAGTTGGCTCGTGCTCGGCCGGCCCGTGCTGTTTCACTACGAGTCGTCGGGAGGCGGCCGTGTGCAGACCGTTCTCGCCCTCGGTACGCCGCTGTTGTGGTGGACGGCGTGCGCCGCGCTCGGGTACCTGCTCTACCGGTGGGCGCTGCGCCGTGACTGGCGGGCCGGGGCGGTCCTGTGCGCGGTGGGCGCCGGGTATCTGCCCTGGTTCCTGTACCAGGACCGCACCGTCTTCTCCTTCTACGCCGTCGTCTTCGTGCCGTATCTCTGTCTGGCCGTGGCGATGCTGCTGGGTGCGCTGCTCGGGCCGCCGGGGGCGGGGCGGCCGAGGCGGGTGCGGGGTGCGGTGGCCGCGGGGGTGCTCGTGCTGCTCATCGTCTGGAACTTCGTCTACTTCTACCCGCTCTACACCGGGCAGAGCATTCCCTACGACGGCTGGCGGGCCCGGATGTGGCTCGACACCTGGGTGTGACGCTCACGCTCCGGGGCCGCCTCAACCGCCGCACGCCGTGCGGATCTTGTAGAACGTGCTCAGGTAACGGGCGTGGTACGTCGCGTCGGCGATGCGGACCAGTGCCTCGTCGGCCGAACGCAGCGACGAGCCGATGAAGTTGGCGCTCCCGGTGTAGACGCGGGGCGTCAGGTCGCCGTTGTAGTCGCCGTCGATCAGCATCTCCTTGTTGTGCGGACGTACGTCGATACCGGGGCCGTTGGGGATACGGCAGCGGCGGTGCTGGATGCCGGCGGCGGTCAGCCGGGTGGTGATCGCGGAGTCGCTCTCGGCGTAGACGATGTCGATCCAGCAGCCCCTGGCGCGGAGTTGGGCGAGTTTCTGGGCGACCTGGACGCGTGAGCCGAAGAAGCTGTGCATCACGATGCGGATGTCGGTCTGGTGGCGCAGCCCGTCCGTGCCGGTGTAGGCGCAGCGGACCTCGTCGAGCGCGTTGACGACGGTGTCCGTGGCCGGGTTGTAGTAGGAGCGGTCGGCGCGCGGGAAGAAGAAGGCGCGGTACGGCGATCCGGTCGGGGTGGAGAAGTACGCGTTGTTGTTGCCGCGGACGAGGGTGCGGCCGACGCGGAGCCTCTCGTGGTAGGTGACGTACCCGTCGTACACCGCGTTGTCGGCGAAGGTGACGGCGTCGTTGAAGGACTCGACCTTGTACCAGTGGGAGAGGTTCGAGGAGGTCTGGAAGACGACCTTGGAGTAGCTGGTGCCGTCGTCGAAGGGGCCGATCCGGGAGAAGACGAAGAACTTGTTGTGGTTGTACGCCGGTTGGGGCGGGGCGACGGCCAGGCAGCCGCGCTGGACGTCGTCCACGCCGTCGGCGTCCTCGAACCGGTCGTCGCAGACGACGATCCAGGAGCGGGCGGAGTCGTTGGTGCCGAGGCCCGCCTTGAGCGCCTGGTAGGGGGCGTTGGGGTACTCGACGCCGTCGCCGTTGACGTACGTGGAGTCGTCCACGACGAGCCGGACGTCGACGCCGCGCCGGTGGGCGGCGAGCAGGGCGTTCGCGACCTCCTGGTCGTTGAACTCCAGGACGGCGCCGCGGATCTGGGCGCCCGCCGGGGTCGCGTCGATGAGCTGGACGAGCTGGGTGAAGACCGCCTTCTGCTGGGCCGGGGTGCCCAGCGGGTCGTTGAAGACGGGGCCGCCGACGACCGGCTTGGTCAGCGCGGCGGCCGGGGCCGCACCGGCGAGGACGAGGGTCGCCACCAGGGTCAGGACGGCGGCGACGGCGGCAGCGGCCGTGCCGGGCACCGTGCGTGGACAACGGGCGGAATGCGGTCGCTTCGTCGCAGGCGTCATCGTCGCTTTCCTACTTTCACGGACCTTCACCGGGCCTTCACCAGGCATGCACCGGGCATGCACGGGAACAGTGAGATGAATTGCCCGTGAAGACACGTAAAAGCTCGTAAAAGTAGGAAAGTCATCCGAAAATCGGCGCTTCGGCCGTACGCCCTGGCCTCAATGAGTGACGCGGCGTCAGTCGTCCGGCCACAGCGACGGCGTCGGAGGCCCGCCCGTGACCCGGTGGTACGCGGCCCGCGCGTGGACGACGCGGGCGAGGGCCGTGCCGAGGAGCGTGGCCGCGCACAGGCAGGACAGCCACAGGGTGTCCCGGTGCCCGGCCCAGGTGAGGGTGCCGGCCGGCGGGATCGCGAAGCCGTTGAGGAACAGCCAGCACAGCACGGCCGTCCCGGGCGCCGCCGTGAAGCGGGCGCACACACCGAGCAGCGCGGCCAGCAGGGACAGCGCGGCGAGGGCGAGGCCGGGGTGGTCCGTGCCCACCAGGAACGTGTGGACGGCGACCAGGGCCAGCGCCCCGCCGCAGGCGGTGGCCCACACCAGCGGTGTCGCGACGGGACGGGGCACGGGACGCGAGCCGGTCCGGAACGCCACCCACTCGACCATGCTCCACGTCTCCTTCCGGTCCTCCCCAGGCCCGCGGGGCACCGGCCGCCACGCCGTCGTGGACCTCGGCCATTGTCCCACTCGGCGGTCGGGCCCCTGTCCCGCCGCCGGAATTCCGCGCTGGCTAGGGTGTCAGGGGCCGTTGTTCGACGTAACGTCGCTTTCGGACAGCGCACAACATGCAGGACTCAGCAGACAGGGGGCAGTCGTGGGTGGTCCGCGCCTGAGCAGTACGCCGTTGCCGGGGATCGGGGTCCGCTACGACCTGACCACGCGGGAACAGCGCCGGGTGTCCGTCGTCGCGCACCGCGACGGCGCCCGCACGTTCAACGCCTACCAGGAGGACGATCCGGACGCCTGCGCCCTGTCGGTGCGGCTGACCGCGAACGAGGCGGGGGCGCTCATCGACGCGATGATGCCGACGCACCACAGCCCGAACCTGCTGTACACCACCGAGCTGGGACTGGTGGCCGAGCGCATCGAGCTGCCGTCGGTCTCGTACTGGAACGGGCGGCTCCTCGGCGACACCCATATGCGCACCGAGACCGGGGTGTCGATCGTGGCGGTGCTGCGCCGCGCCGAGGCCGTGCCGTCGCCGAAGCCGGACTTCCGGCTGGTCGGCGGCGACATCCTCATCGTGATCGGCACCCGGGAGGGCGTCGACGCGGCGGCGGCGATCCTCGAACGGGAGTGACCGGGACCCCGCAGCCGGCCGGCGGTCTCACACCGGGCGCAGCGGGCGCGCCGGCCAGTCCAGCAGCCGTGCCCCGATCACGGCCGTGTGGATCATGTACCGCTGGGCCGGGTCGGTCGGGTCCGCGCCGGTCAGCGCGTGGACCCGGTCGAGCCGGTAGGTGAGGGCCCGCACGCTGAGCGACAGCCGCCGGGCCGCCGCCGCGGCCACGCACCCGGTGTCGAAGTAGGCGCCGAGGGTCTCCAGCCAGGGCACCGCTCCCCCGCGGGCCCCCTCCAGCGGCCCGAGGACGTTGTGGACCAGGTCGACCAGCGCCTGCCGGTCCCGCGCGAGCACCGGGAAGACGAGCATGTCGGCGGCGCGCAGCAGCGGCTCGTCGAAGCCCATCCGCTGGGCCACGTCCAGCGCGTTGAGCGCCTCCTCGTAGCTGTGGCCGATGCCGAGCGTGCCGGGCCGCGGGCGGCCGATCGCGGCCTGGGCCCGGTCACCGACGGCGGCGTAGGCGTGCTTGGCGAAGTGGGTGAGGACGTCGTCCTGGTCGGAGGGGGCGACACACACCATCCGGCCGTCCTTGGTGGTGAACAGGATGCGCCGGTTCTCGAACCGGGCGAACAGCTCGCTCGCCACCTGACGGGGCACGGGGTCCGTCTCGTCGTACTTCTCGGGGCCCTCGGCGACCGCGACCGCGTGGGCGCGGGACAGCCGGAACCCGAACCGTTCGGAGCGGGCGGCGAGCGCGCCGGAGTCGCCGCGACCGTGCAGGAGGTCGTCGATGAACTCCCGGCGGGCCGCCTCCTCCTTGCGGATCACGAGGCGCTGCGCGCGCTCGTAGCCGTCGGCGAAGGCGTCCATGGCCTGTTCGACGACGGCCAGGACACTGTCCGGGTCGGCCGCCCGCGGCCTGCCTTCGCGGCCGACCACGAGATGGGCGCGCACCAGGCCGCGCCAGCCGTGCCCGGCCTCGGCGGCCCGCGCGCCGAGCGCCCGGCGGGACTCCAGTTCGTCGCGGGTCAGCCGGCGGCCGGTGGTGGCGGCGTCCGCGACGATCTGCTGGAAGCCGTCGAGGAACGGTGCGTAGGGCAGGCCCTCGTCGGCACCGGCCGCCTCGGGGGTCTCGGCCTCGCGCGGTTCTTGAGCAGCCGGCTCCGGCGCCGGGAAGGCGGCCGCCGCGCCGGGCGCGAACACCGGCCGGCTGCCGTACTCAGTGGCCTGCATGGACGGCTCCCGCGGCGTCGGCAGAATCGGCATCAGCAGCACCGGCGACACCAGGGGCATCACTGACACCAGGGGCATCGGTCGTACCAGAGACATCGGTGGCACCGGCTGTCCCGACAGTACCGGCCGCGCCCGTGGCGCCCACCGCCCCGGTCCCCCGGCGGGACCCGGTCCGCGCCGTGATCCTGCGGGCCACCGGCTCCGTCCAGCGGGCGGCCAGCGGTCCCAGGACGACCAGGATCAGCACGTACGCCGTCGCCAGCGGTCCGATACGCGGTTCGACCCCTACGGCGAGACCGGCGATGACGATGGAGAACTCGCCGCGCGCGACCAGCGTGCCGCCCGCCCGCCAGCGCCCCTTCGCGGAGATGCCGGCCCGCCGCGCCGCCCAGTAGCCGGTGGCGATCTTCGTGAGGGTGGTGACGGAGGCCAGCGCGAGCGCCGGGAGGAGGACGGGCGGGATGGCCGACGGGTCGGTGTGCAGGCCGAAGAAGACGAAGAAGACGGCGGCGAACAGGTCCCGCAGCGGGGTGAGAAGGCTGCTGGCGCCCTCGGCGACCTCACCGGACAGCGCGATGCCGACCAGGAACGCGCCGACGGCCGCCGAGACCTGGAGGTGCTGGGCGATACCGGCGACGAGCAGGGTCAGGCCGAGGACGACGAGCAGCAGCATCTCGGCGTTGTCGGAGGAGACCGCGCGGCTGATCAGCCGGCCGTGACGCAGGGCGACGTAGAGGACGCCGCCGACCGTCCCCAGGGAGATCAGCAGGGTGACCGTGCCACCCGCCAGGCTCACCCCGGCGAGCAGGGCGGTGAGGATCGGCAGGTAGACGGCCATGGCGAGGTCTTCGAGGACCAGGATGCCGAGGACGACCGGGGTCTCGCGGTTGCCGAGTCTGCGCAGGTCGCCGAGGACCTTGGCGATCACGCCGGACGACGAGATCCAGGTGACTCCGGCGAGCGCGACGGCGGCGACCGGGCCCCAGCCGAGCAGCAGGGCCATGGCGGCGCCGGGGGCGGCATTGAGGACGAAGTCGACGGCGCCCGAGGGGTACTGCGTCTTGAGGTTGGTGACGAGTTCGGAGGCGCTGTACTCCAGGCCGAGCAGGAGCAGCAGCAGGACGACGCCGATCTCCGCGCCGGTGGACACGAACTCCTCGCTGGCGCTCAGCGGCAGGATGCCGCCCTGCCCGAAGGCGAGGCCGGCCAGCAGGTACAGGGGTATCGGGGAGAAACCCACCCGTCCGGCGAGGCGTCCCAGCAGGCCCAGGACGAGGATGATGGCGCCGAGTTCGATGAGCATGGCTGTGGTGTCGTGCACGGGCGTCTGTCCTCCGTGTCGATTCGGTGGCGGCGTCTGTGCCGTTGCGGGTGCCGGCGGCGCGCTGTTCGGCGCGGATGGGTCGTCCGTCCCCTACGGGACCCGGGCGGGGCCTTGGGGGTGCGGTGGGGTTCGGGTCAGGGCTCCCGTACGGGTCGTACGGTCGCGGGTGCGGGTCGTACGGGCCGGGTGTACGGGGGTGGTGTGCGGGCCGGGTGTACGGGTCGGTCGTACGGGTGGCGTACGGTCGTCGGTCGCGTGCGGTCGTCGGTCGCGTGCGGGGTGTGGTGGCTGTGGGGTGTGCGCCGGTGCGTCGGGCCGGTGGCCCCCGTCAGAGGTGCTGCGGGGCTACGGCGTGCTGGTGCGGCGGGTGAAGGGTGAAGTGCGGCGCGGGGGCGGCGGGGCCTGCCGGCGCGCCGGGCGGTGACTCAGACCGCGGCGTCGGTATCAGGAACGCGGTCGCGAGCGGCGTTGTCGACGCGCACGCGGATGACTCGACCCATGTCACGCCCCCTCTGCTCGCGTCGGTGCCGGTTACACGACCGAACACCCCGCCGGAGCGGGCACGCGCCCGGGCGGAGTGTAAGTGTTTGGTAAAGGAGTCTACCTCATACCGGCAACCGAAGATCACCTGAACCGGCGGAGCAAGGGTTTACGCAGGTCAGGGCAGGTCAGCGCCGATACGGCCGACGGCGTCCGCGCGGCCGGTGCGGATCGAAGAGCTGGCCCGCCATCCCGGCGAGCACCAGCCCGGTGGCGATCAGCAGCCCGTCGGGGATCACCACCCCGGTGATCAGTACGGCGAGGGCGACGGCCAGCGCCCACCAGGCGCCGGTGCGCCGGTACTCGCGGGGGCGGGAGGGGCGGCCCGTGCTCATGGCCCGGGCGAACCGGGGATCGTCGCGCTCGAACCGTGCCGCGAGGGCGATCAGCCTCTCGTCGTCGAACTGGGCGGCCATGGCTTCTCCTTCCCGGGACGGGACGCGGCACGGCGCGACGCGGTTCCACCACCGGTCACGGACCGCCGTACGGCGGCGGGTGGGCCGGGGACGCGGATGCGCGTGGAGCCGAACGTGAGGACGAGCATGAGGGGACGAGCGTCGAGAGGGTGAGCGTGACGAGGCGGGCGGTGCGGGGCCGGTGGTGCGGGCGGACGGCGCGGGGCCGTCGGTACCGGCCGGTGAGGTGGGACGCGGGCGGACGGGTGCGGCGGGGTGGTCCTCCGGGACGCCGGCACGGGGCCGTTTCTCCGGTGGGGGCCCCGGCACGGGAGACGTGGTGCGGCTGTCTCGACCGACTTCAGCCTTTCGCCCTTCGGCGTCTCCCGCCATCAGGCTCACCCTGCATTCTTCCTGGGGCCCGACCCCTACAAACGCCCGTGCGCGTCCCCCATGTCAGGGGTGGGAGCAGGGTCTCCGCCCGCTGGTCCTCGAAGTCGGGCAAGTGAGCGTAACCATGTATGAGTGAGTGTCGTTGCCAGAGCGTGAATCTGACGGAATGGGCGAAGACGCAGGGCGTGCATCCGCAGACCGCCTATCGCTGGTTCCGTGACGGGACCTTGCCGGTACCGGCTCAGCGGGTCGGGCCGCGCACGATCCTGGTGAACATCAACGCGAACACGACGCCCGAGGCCATCGGGGGTCTGGGTCTGTATGCCCGCGTTTCCTCGCACGACCAGAAGACCGATCTGGAACGCCAGGTCGCCCGGCTGTCGGCGTGGGCGGCGAAGGCCGGTCACCGGGTCGTTCGGGTCGAGGCGGAGATCGCTTCCGGGATGAACGGCTGCCGTTCAAAGGCTCGACGTCTGCTGGCCGACCCGAACGTCATCACCGTGGTGGTGGAGCACAAGGACCGGCTCGGCCGGACGAACGTCGAGCTTGTCGAGGCCACCTTGTCCGCCGCGGGCCGTCGCCTGCTGGTCCTGGACGACGGCGAGGCCGAAGACGATCCGGTGCGGGACATGATGGAGGCAATGACGTCGTTCTGCGCCCGCCTGTACGGGCGCAGGTCGGCCAGGAACCGCGCCCGCAAAGCACTGGAAGCCGCCAAGCATGGCTGACCTCCGCCCGATCACCGCGCCGTTCGTCGCTCCCGGTCCGTTCGGTGTGGCGGTTCGTACCCGGCTGGGGGACCTCACGCCCGAGGACGAGAGGGTTCTGCGCACGGTGGGTGCGCACCTGGGCTCGCTCGCCTCGAGGGACCTCAAAGCGCGTTGCAGGGACGGCCTGGAGCACTCCGCCCCGTCATGGGCGGCCCGTAAGCGGGACCTGACGGCCGAGTCGTCGTCCCGGTGGGCCGGGTCGATCACGAAGGCCACGCATGATCAATGGGCACTCGCCCGGCGCGGCCAGGCCGCGCACATCCAGTCCCTCGAAGCCGGTGTCACGACGATCCGGCACCGGCTGTCGCTGCCGGTCGGGATGAAGGGCACCAAGCGGACGCCGGGCGGCTACCGCTGCGCGCACGAGTGGTTCCACAAAGCACGCCGCCTGCATGTGCTGGAGAACCGGCTCGATCAGGTTCGGGCCGACCGGGAAGCGGGCCGGGTGCAGGTCGTGCGGGGCGGCAGCCGTCTGCTGGGCACCCGTCACAACCTCGACAAGGCTCAGCTCACGGAGGCCGGGTGGCGTGAGCGGTGGGAAGCCGGGCGCCGGTTCCTCCGAGCGGACGGCGAGTCGGGGAAAAGGTTCGGCAACGAGACGATCCGCATCACGCCCGAGGGCGAAGTGTCGATCAGGCTCCCGGCCCCGCTCGCCGATCTGTGCAACGCCAGGCACGGCCGGTACGTACTCGCTGCGAAGGTGCGCTTCCCGCACCGGGGGCAGGAGTGGGCCGACCGTGTGGAGGCGAACCGGGCCGTGGCCTACCGCATCCACTACGACACAGGGCGCGGACGCTGGTACGTGGACGCCTCCTGGCAGATCCCTCCCGCCTGGACCATCCCGCTCGAAGCCGCCCTCGTCGAGGGTGTGATCGGCGTGGACACCAACGCCGATCACCTCGCCGCCTGGCGCCTCGACACACACGGCAACCCGATGGGCCGACCACGCCGGTTCTCCTACGACCTGTCGGGCAACGCCCAGCACCGCGACGCCCAGGTCCGGCACGCCCTCACGCGCCTGCTGAACTGGGCCAAGACCTGCGGCGTCCAGGCCATCGCGGTCGAAGACCTCGACTTCCAAGCCGACAAGACAAGAGAGAAACACGGACGCAAACGCCGATTCCGGCACCTCGTCTCCGGCATGCCGACCAGCAGGCTCCGCGCCCGGCTGGCCTCCATGGCCGACGCCACAGGTATCGCGATCATCGCCGTGGACCCGGCCTACACCAGCAAGTGGGGCGCCCAGCACTGGCAACAGCCGCTGACCGGCCCCACCCGCACCACCACCCGGCACGATGCGGCGAGCATCGCGATCGGACGACGCGCCCAAGGACACCCGATCCGGCGACGGACGACACCGCCCCGTGCACACCAGAGCGATATGCACGGGCATCGGACCGTCCAGGCCGACCGGCGTGCCCCTGGGCATGAGGAACCCCGCCCCCGCATCCCCGGACCACGGACACGATCCGTGCCGCCGAACGCGGCGAGCACGCGGGCGACCAGGACATCCAAGACCGTTGGGGATGCCCGCGGTGACCAGGCATGGGTCCAGGACTCACTCCTGCGCACTGATTAGGAACGGTTACATGGGTGCTGTCACCTACATGGGTGCTGTCACGGATGGCAGCCGTCCGCCTCACCGACCAGGCTGAATCGTGGAGGCCCGGCGGGTGCGGAGGGCCATGTCGAGGAGGCGATGCGCGGTGCCCCTGTTCTGGCGGATCTTCTTGCTGAACGCCGTCGTGCTGGTGACGGCCGCCGCGCTGCTGCTGGGACCGGTCACCGTCTCCACGCCCGTCCTGCTCACCGAGGCCGCGGTCCTCACCGGCGGTCTCGCCGCGATGCTGGTGGCCAACGCGCTGCTGCTGCGGGTCGGGCTCGGTCCGCTCCAGCGCCTCGCCCGCGCCATGCGCACCACCGATCTGCTCCGCCCGGGGCGGCGTCTCACGGTCCACGGGCACGGCGAGATCGCCGAGCTGATCGCGGCGTTCAACGCCATGCTCGACCGGCTGGAGGACGAGCGCGCCACCAGCAGCGCCCGCGCGCTCTCCGCCCAGGAGGCCGAGCGCCACCGGATCGCCCAGGAGCTGCACGACGAGGTGGGCCAGACCCTCACCGCCGTCCTCCTCGAACTCAAGCGGGTCGCCGACCACGGGCCGCCGGAGATGCGCGCCGAACTGCACCAGGTGCAGGAGACCACCCGGGGCAGCCTGGACGAGATCCGCCGTATCGCGCGCCGGCTGAGACCCGGCGTCCTGGACGAGCTGGGCCTGGCCAAGGCCCTCAAGGCGCTCGCCACCGAGTTCACCAAGCCGGGCCTTTCGGTACGGCACCGGCTCGACCCCGATCTGCCGCCGCTCGGCCGCGACGCCGAACTCGTGCTGTACCGGGTGGCGCAGGAGGGCCTCACCAACACCGCCCGGCACTCGGGCGCCCAGCACGCCGAACTCGCCCTGCACCGCACCCCGTCCGGCGTCGGGCTGATCGTCCGGGACGACGGCAAGGGCATCGGCGACGCGCCCGAGGGCGCCGGTATCCGGGGCATGCGGGAACGTGCCCTGCTGATCGGCGCCGACCTCACGGTGGGACCCGGCCCGGCCGGGGGCACGACGGTGTCCCTGGCCGTCCCGGTCCCCACCCACCCGAGAGCCACCGCCGCCGCTCCCGACACCGCCCCGGACTCCCCCGCCGAACCCGACGTCCCCCGCTCAGCCGTCCTCGACCCAGCCGCCCCCGACCCCGACCGGACGCCCTGACCTCATGACCGACCAGTCCAAGAACCAGCCCAGGAACCAGCCCAAGGGCCAGGCCGAGCAGCCGCCCACCCGCATCCTCCTCGCCGACGACCACGCGCTCGTGCGGCGCGGGGTGCGGCTCATCCTGGACGGGGAGTCCGATCTCGTCGTCGTCGCCGAGGCCGACGACGGGGCGGAGGCCGTCGCGCAGGCCCGCGCCCTCCGCCCCGATCTGGCGATCCTCGACATCGCCATGCCCCGGCTGACCGGCCTCCAGGCCGCCCGGGAACTCTCGCGCGTCCTGCCCGACCTGCGCATCCTCATCCTGACCATGTACGACAACGAGCAGTACTTCTTCGAGGCGCTCAGCGCCGGCGCCTCCGGGTACGTGCTGAAGTCGGTCGCCGACCGCGATCTGGTCGAGGCGTGCCGGGCGACGATGCGCGGGGAGCCGTTCCTGTACCCCGGCGCGGTCAGCGCCCTGGTCCGCAACTACCTCGACCGCGTCCGGGAGGGCCGGGCGCTGCCGCCGCGGGCCATCACCGAACGGGAGGAGGAGATCCTCAAGCTGGTCGCCGAGGGGCACACCTCGCAGGACATCGCGGATCTGCTGGTCATCAGCCCCAAGACGGTCGAGCGGCATCGCGCCAACCTGTTGCAGAAGCTGGGGATGAAGGACCGTCTGGAACTCACCCGGTACGCGATCCGGGTGGGTCTCATCGAGCCGTGAGCGGGTCGTCGTCCGGCACGGTGACCGGCTCCCGCTCCGGCGCGGGCCTGCGCTCCAGCGACAGCCCGCGCTCCGGCGAAGGCTCCCGATCCGGCTCCCGGAGCGAAGGCTGCCGCTCCGCCTCCGGCCCGCCCGCCGACGGCCTCACGTCCTCGACGCCGCCCTCGGCACCCCTCGCGTGCTCAGCGTCCCCGGCCGCGTCCCCGGCCACGTCTGCGGCCGCCTCCACAGCGGCGTCCGTCGGCTTCCGTCCCGCCCCCATCGCCCTCAGCACCCATGCCAGCAGATGCGCCCGCTGCGCGACGACCGGGCCCAGCACGGCGAGGACCAGGACGTATCCGGCGATGAACGGCCCGAGCCTGCGGTCGAGACCGGCGCTGGCGGCCATCGCGGCCAGGATCAGCGCGAACTCGCCGCGGGCGACCAGCGTGGTGGCGATGTCGGCGGCGTGCGTCGGGCCGTAGTGGTACAGCCGGGCGACGAGCAGGCCGGCGATCACGTTCATGACGATGGTCAGGCCGGCGGCCGCGGCGACCGGGCCGGCGACCGCGGCGACGACACCGGGGTCGATGGCGAGCCCGAAGGCGAAGAAGAAGATCGCGGCGAAGGCGTCCCGCAGAGGATGGACCAGTTTGCGGATCCGGGGGCCGGACGGGGTCCCGGCGAGGATCAGGCCGACCATGAAGGCGCCGATGGCGTCGGCGACCCCGAGGAGTTCGGAGACCCCGGCGACGAGGACGGCCGCGCCGAGGAAGCTGATCACGAGCAGCTCGTTGTCGCGGACCTGGATGAGACGGCCGATCAGCCGGATGCCGTAGCGGGCGGCGGCGGCCAGCACCAGCAGGAACCCGAACGCTTTGCCGGCCTCCAGGACGATGTTCGTGACGCCCTGGGCGCCGCCGATGACCGGCTGGAGCGCGGCCAGGTACAGGGCGAGGAAGATGTCCTCGACCACGATGACGCCGAGGATCAGCCGGGTCTCGGGGCGCCCGATCCGGCCCTGGTCGATCAGGATCTTGGTGACGATCGCGGACGAGGAGATGCCGAGGACCCCGGCCAGCACCAGCGCCTCGCGGACGCCCCAGCCCAGGGCGAGGCCGAAGCCGAGGCCGGCTCCGACGTTCAGCGCGAGATAGATGCCGCCCGCCGCCAGCAGCCGTCGGCCGCCGCTGCGCAGGTCGTCGACCTGGAACTCCAGCCCCAGATAGAACAGGAGCAGCACGAGACCGAGCGCGGAGAGCATCTCGAAGTCGTGCGCGTCCTGGACCAGGACGAGCCCCGGGGTGTGCGGGCCGAGCAGTATGCCGGCGAGCATGAACAGCGGGATGGTCGGGAGTCCGATCTTGCCCCCCAGCCGGGCGAGAACGGCGGCGGCGACGAAGGCGCCGCCCATGGCCAGCAGCGTGTCAGCATGTCCCACGGATCACCGCCTTCGCATACGTGTACGGTCGTCGCGGTCGCTTCACATCGCGGGGCTGGATACCGGCCCTCCTTCGTTCACGGCGTGCGGTGGGTGTGATCCACGCTTTCACGACCGTGCCCCTCACAACCATCGGTGCCGACCCCCATTTCGCGTGGGGGCCGGCACCCATGAGAAGGTAAAACCGCAGGTCAGTCGGTTACTTCGACCTTCCCGTTGAGCGCCGCCGGGTCGGTCGTGGCGGCCGCGCCGGCCGTGCCCGCGGTGACCTCGGCGGGCGCGCTGTCACGCCGCGTGATGCCCTTGAGCAGTTCGGCGAGGTCGAAGCCGGTGGTGGCGCCGAGGAGTTCCATGCCCTGGGCGACGTTGTCGGCGACCGCGCGCGGCAGGCGGCCCGCGCCGTCCGTGGAGATCACGGTCATCTTCTCGATCGCGCTGAGCGGCTCGGACGCCTTGGCGACCACCTGCGGCAGCACCTCGACGAGCATCTGGAGGACGGCCGCGTCGCCGTACTGGTCGAAGGCGTCGGCCTTCTTGCGCATGGCCTCGGCCTCGGCGGAGCCCTTCGCGGCGATCGCGGCGGCCTCGGCCTCACCCTCGATGCGGACGGCGTCGGCGAGCGCGGCGCGGTGCGCCTTCTCGCCCTCACCGGTGAGCCGGGAGCGCTGGGCGTCGGCCTCGGCCTGCTTGACCAGGGCGACCCGGCGGGCCTCGGCCTCCTGCTCGGCCTGGTAGCGGGCGGCGTCGGCGGGCTTGCGGACCTTGGTGTCCAGCTCACGGTCGGTCAGCGCGGCCTGGCGCTCGGCGACCTTCTCCTGCTCGCTGAGGACCTCCTGCCGACGGGCGGCCTCGGCCAGCGGACCGGCCGCCGCGGCGCGGGCCGCGGCCTCGTCGGTCTCGGCCTTGATCTCGGCCTGCTTCAGCGCGAACGTGCGCTGGGCGACGGCGATCTCCTCCTCGGCCTTCAGCCGGGCCTGCTCGGCGGCCCGCCGGGCCACGGCCTCGGCGATGTCGGCCTCCTGCTTGGCGCGCGCGGCCTCGGGGCGGCCGAGGTCCTCCAGGTAGGAGCCCTCGGTGGTGATGTCCTGGATCTGGAAGGCGTCCAGCACGAGGCCCTGGCCGGAGAGGCTGGCCTCGGCCTCCTCCGCGACCTGCCCGGCGAACGCGGCCCGGTCCCGGATGACGTCCTCGACCGACATCCGGCCGACGATGGCGCGCAGCGCGCCGGACAGCACTTCCTGGGTGAAGCCGACGATGCCGTCCTGCTGCATCAGGAACCGCTGGGCGGCGGCGCGGATCGAGTCCTCGGTGCCGCCGACCTTGACGATCGCGACGCCTTCGAGGTTGGCCTTGATGCCGCGCAGGGTGACCGCGCCGCGCACGGCGACGGGGATGTGCCGCGAGGACAGGTCGAGGGTGAACCGCTGCTGCACGAACGGCACGACGAACACTCCGCCGCCGACGACGACCTTCTGGCCGCTGTTGTCGGTGAACACCCGCCCGGTCTCCGGGTCGGTGGCCGTCTTGCCGCGCCGGCCGGTGACGATGAACGCCTCGCTCGGTCCGGCCACCTTGTACCGGGTGACGACGACGAGCGCGAGCAGCACGAGGAGGACGAAGACCCCCACGACCGCGAGTACGACTGGACTCATGAGAGTGCCCCCACATCACGTACGGAATGAACAGAAAAAGATCGAGGCCGGCGGGGCTCAGCGGTCGACGGGGCGGACCACGACGGAGGTCGCCGACGGCGCCGCCTCCACCCACACCTCGGCGCCCCGGGCGATCGCCACCGCGCTGCGCGCCGCGCACTTCACCGGCTGCCCGGCGAGCCGCAGCAGCACCTCGCCGTAGCCGCCCATGGGAATGGCGGTCACGACCTTGCCGGCCGTGCCCACGAGGTCGTCCCCGCGCGGCGCGACGGCGGTCCGCCCGCGCATCAGGGCGCGTGAGAAGCGGTACGTCGTCCAGGCCGTGCCCGCGCCGAGAACGGTGCCGACGGCCGTGGCGCCCACCGGGCCCGCGCCGGCCGCCCCCATGGCGATGGCCCCGCCGAATCCGAGCATCGCCGTGAATCCGGCGATGACGGGCAGCGAGAGCCAGCCGTCGAACAGGCCGTCCAGCGCGCCGTCGAAGACTCCCTCAAGAATTCCGTCGAAGACCAGCGACAGGGCGAGCAGCGCGACCCCCGTGAAGCCGAGTCCGAGAAACCAGGCCATGCGCACCGTCCCCCTCTCACCTGCCGCCGGTCTCCGGCGTGGGTCGATCCTCGCATACGGGTGCCACCGGGTTCATTGCCGTGTTCCGGCAGTCTTGGCGCCCTTTTCCATGCCGTACTCACGCGTACGTGACCATGTCCTCACCCTCCGGTTCGGGCCGGTTCCTGTCACCGTCACGTCACAGGTCGGCTATCGGGCGAACCTTCTGGTTCGTCCGCTCTGTCTGCCTGCACGGGGCGCCGAGAGCCGGTGCCCGCACGATCTGCCTCGGGGGACTCGATGCGGTACGGACACGGTGTGCGCAGGACGCTGGTGACGATGGCGGCGGTGGCGGTGGCCGCGGTGGGGACGGCCGGGTGCCAGCCCGGTGACAGCGAGGTGGGGGCGGGAGGGGAGCCGGGGACGAGCGGTTCGACCACGAGCACGCCGGGCACGCCGAGTGCGCCGAGTGCGCCGAGCGCCTCGGGAACGCCGGGCAAGGACACCGCCTCCCCGAGCGCCGACGCCTCCGCCGCGAAGTGTGCCGCCGACGCGCTGGAGGTGGCCGCCCGGCAGGCCGCCGAGCGGCCGCAGGGCACGGGGACCGGCGCGGCGGTCGTGACGTTCACGAACGTGTCGGGCACGCCGTGCGTCCTGGAGGGTCATCCGTCGGTCGCGGGCGCCGGCAACGGCTCGCCCGAGCACAACTCCCCGCTGGCCGTGACCCCCTCCGGTTCCGCGGCGCCGGTGACGGTGGCCGCGGGCGGCAAGGCGTGGGTGAAGCTGACCTTCGTGCAGGTGCAGGGCGAGGGGGACGGCTATTGCGCGTCGGGCGCGGATCCGGTCACGTACCCGACGCTGGTCGTCGGTCTGCCGGGCTCGGGTGCGCACCAGGTCGCCCTGGACGACGGGGTGTTCGCGGAGTGCGACAACACCGTGACCGTCACCGCGGTGTCGGCGACGGAACCCGCCTGACCGCAACCGCCAGCGCCCCGGTCACCCCCGTCGAGGCCAGCGCCAGGGCCGTCATCGCCGTTGCCGGGGAGGTGAGTTGGGCCAGGGAGCCCGCGAGGACCGCGCTCACGCCCTGGGCGGCGAGCATGCCGGAGGAGTGCAACCCGAGGGCGTGGCCGCTCAGTTCGGGCGGGGTGCGGGCCATCAGACGCTCCTGCTGGACCAGGCTCGCGCCGAAGCCGACGGAGGCGAGTCCGGCGCAGAGCGCGGCGAGCGGCAGCGCGGGGCGCAGCGCGAACAGGAGGTAGGGCGCGGCCAGCAGGAGCAGCAGCGGGGTGTCCAGGCGGGTGCGGACGGCGGGCGGCAGGAGCCGTCCGACGGTCACGTCCCCGGTGAGCATGCCGAGCGCCGCGCACGCGAACAGCAGGCCCGCCGCCTCGGGGTCGTACGGCACGAAGAGGGCCTCGCAGCCGACGATCAGGCCGTTGGGCAGCCACAGGCCCAGGTAGAGGAGGCGGCGGGGGCGGGAGGACCACAGGACGGCGTTGGTCCGCCAGGTCGCCGCGGGTGAGGGGCGGCCGGAGGCGCGCGCCGGGCGGGCGGTGAGGCCGAGGCGGGTGATCGCGGCGGCGGTCGCGTACAGGAGCCCGGCAAGGAGCAGGACGGCGCTCGGGGGCAGGGTGGTGAGCAGGGCGCCGCCGATGGCGTAGCCGGTGATCTGGGTGAGGCCGCTCGCGATGTTGAAGAGCGAACGCCCGGTCAGATAGCGGTTCTTGGGCAGGATCTCGGTCAGCAGGCCCCAGCGGACGCCGCCGCCGAGGGAGGCGGTCAGCCCTTGGAGGAGGACCACGGCGACGACCGCCCCGACCGGCAGTCCCGGCAGCGTGAGCAGGGCCGTGGCGGCGGCGAAGGAGAGGGAGACGCCGGTCAGTGCCGTTCTCGGGGGCAGCCGGTCGGCGGCCGAGAGGAGCAGGGTCGCGCCCAGCACCTGGGCGAGGGACGGGCCGAACATGCTGAGCGCCGACAGCAGCGGTGAGCCGGTGGCGCGGTGGACGAGGGTGCCGAGGGCGAGTCCGCCGGCCGTCTGGGCGGCGGTGTGCGCGGCGGTGGAGAGGAAGAGCGGGGTGAACTCGGGGGTGCGGAAGAGGAGTCGGTAGGAGGGGGCGGTCATGGGCGGAGTCTCGGGCGGGCCCGTCGGCCGTCGATAGTGTTGCGCGGCAGCGCGAAACGTCGTACGGGCCGGGAGGGTTGGGGAGATGGGCTGGTGGCAGGTGAACGCGGACACGCTGGCGGGCAGCCGCTTCGTGGTCTCGCCGCTCGCCGAGACCTTCGCGAGCCTGAAGCTGCTGCACGCGGGCACCGGCGCGCACCCCGGTGAGCGGGACTGGCTGCGTGCCCATCTGCCGGACTACCGCGCCCTGTTGGCCGCCGACCCGGTGACCGCGCGGCTGGTGCGGGCCGGGCTCGGGCGGGACTGGATCGCCGACTTCCTGACGCCCACCCCTCGCGAGGGCGAGACGTTCGCGGAGGGCGTGGCCCGGATCCGGGCGGCCGGTCCGGCGGACGCCCGCGCCCATCTGCGTCTCTCGCTCGCCGGACCGCTCCCGGCCGAGCTGGACCGCGACGACCTGCCCGAGCGGGCGGCGGCGCTCCTGGAGCGGGTGTGGGAGACGTCCGTACGGCCGTACTGGGAGCGTCGGCGGCGGGTGCTGGAGGCCGATGCCGTGGCGCGGACCGCGCAGGTCGGCCGGGGCGGCTGGGCGGCGGTGCTGGACTCGCTGCGGCCGGGCACGCGCTGGCTGGGCGGGAGCCGTTTCCAGGTCAATCTCCACGCGTACCCGCCGCGCGAGGTCTCCGGCGCCGAGCTGCTGTTCGTGCCGGTCACCCCGCGGACGGGCTGGGTGTCGTGGGAGGGGCGGGAGCGGTACGCGCTCGTGTACCCGTGCGCGGGGGTGCTGGCCGGGGACCGGCGGGAGCGGGCGGTCCCGGCGGCCCTGGGCGCCCTGCTCGGGCCCGCGCGGGCCGCCGTCCTCGTCCTGCTGGCGACACCGCTGAGCACGACCCAGCTCGTCGCCCTCACCGGGCAGCGGCTCGGTTCGGTGGGCCGGCATCTGCGGGTCCTGCGGGACGCGGGCCTGGTGGAGCGGCGGCGGGCGGGCCGGTCGGTGCTGTACTCGCGGACGGGGGCGGGCGAGGCGGTGGTGGAGGCGCCGGAGTTAGCATCCGGGCATGACTACTGATGCCGCTTCCTCCCCCCTCGCCGTCGAGATCGGCGCCCTCAAGGGCGGCTCCGCGGAGCTCGCGCAGTACGCGGGCCGGGCCGTCCTGATCGTGAACGTGGCCTCCAAGTGCGGTCTGACCCCGCAGTACACGGGTCTGGAGAAGCTCCAGGAGCGGTACGCCGCGCAGGGCTTCACCGTGCTCGGGGTGCCCTGCAACCAGTTCCTCGGGCAGGAGCCCGGCACCGCCGAGGAGATCGCCGAGTTCTGCTCGGCCACCTACGGTGTGACGTTCCCGCTGACCGAGAAGGTCGAGGTGAACGGCGACGCGCGGCACGCCCTCTACGAGCGTCTGGTGGGCTTCGCGGACGCGGAGGGCCACACCGGCGACATCCGCTGGAACTTCGAGAAGTTCCTGATCGGCCGGGACGGCACGGTCGTCGCCCGGTTCTCCCCGCAGACCGAGCCGGAGTCCGCCGAGATCGTCGCCGCGGTCGAGGCGCAGCTCGCCGGTTGACCCTCCCCCAGGGGCAGAGTCGAGCCTTCTCCTCGCCGGGCGGAACGGCCGCCCGGTGACGGAGGACGACATGGTGGACGTGTCCGGGGACGGCGAGCTGCTCACGATCGGCGCGTTCGCCGCGCGGGCCCGGCTGTCGGCCAAGGCGCTGCGGCTCTACGACCGGCTGGGCCTGCTGGCTCCGGCCCGGGTCGACGCGGTGAGCGGTTACCGCTACTACCGCGCCGGCCAGGTGGAGCGGGCCCGGCTGGTCGCGCTGCTGCGACGGCTCGACATGCCGCTCGCCCGGATCGCCGAGGTGCTCGACACCCCGGAGCCGGAGGCGGCGGGCGAACTGCTGGCCGCCTACTGGGCGGACGTCGAGAGCCGGTTCGCCGCGCAGCGCGCGCTCGCCGGGTACCTCCGTGGCCGACTGTCGGGGAGGAGTTCCGAGATGTACGAGAAGTTCGAGGTCAGCCTGGTCGAGGTGCCCGAGCAGGTGATCATCGGGGAGACGCGGCACACCCTCGCGGAGGACCTGCCGGTGTGGATCCCGGCGTCCCTCGGCCGGCTGGAGGAGGCGGCCGGCGTGTGCGGAGGGATCGCCGCCGCTCCCTTCGTCGTGTACTACGCCGACGTCTCCGAGGAGAGCGACGGTCCCGCCGAGGCTTGCGTCCCCGTCGGGGACGGGGCGGCCGCGCGGGCCTGGGCGGAGGGCCAGGCCCGGACCCGCCAGGTCCGGGCCCGGGTGGAACCGGCCCGGCGCCTGGCCCGCACCCGGATCACCAAGGCCCAGGTGGCCGCCCCGCAGATCCTCGCCGCCTACGAGGCCGTGGAGGCGTGGATCGAGCGGGAGGGCTGGCAGTACGACGGTCCCTGCCGCGAGATCTACTTCGCGGACTGGGACGCGGCGGGCCCGGAGGACCCGGTGTGCGACGTGGCGTTCCCGGTGAAGCGGGCCTGACGACTGCCCGGACGGGGAAACGCCGAGCCCCCTCGGCTAGGACGGCGAGCTGGTCGAGGGGGCTCTTTGGGTGGTACCTGTGCAGTTGTCGTGCGTAACCGGCCGAGGCTGAGGGAGGTGCCCTATGCCTTGACCGATGCCACGAAGACGTTCCAGGCGTCGGCGGGGAAGGCCAGGGTCGGGCCCTCGGTGACCTTGGAGTCGCGGACGGCCATGGCCGCCGGGACGGGGGACTTGATCTCGACGCACGCGCCGTTGCCCTGGGAGTAGGAGGACTTGACCCACTCGTTCGCGGCGCCCTGCTGGATTGCCATGTTCGCTCCGGTAGTCAGTTGCTGAGTTGCTGTCACCACGCCGTGCGTTGGTCTCCGTCTGCACGGCAAGGATTGCGCCAACGTTGTTGCTCGATGGCGTGATCGACGCTACTCGCCAACATCGAGATGCGGAGCGGCCGTTCACCCGTCCGGATGACATATTCCCCGGGGAGTTTCCGCCACCCTGGGCAAGGGTGTATCTTGCGGCGCCTCACCTCGACCGGTGGCTACGAGGTGCCTTCCCTGGCGTATTCCTTCGCCACCTGCTGGATGAACTCCCGTGTCTGGTCCGCGTTCAGGGCCTGCGCGCAGATGCTCGTACATCACGCTGTACCTCTGCACGTCCTGCGGCTTCTCCAGATACAGGTCGCTGGTGACACCCTCGATGTAGACCACACTGGAGTCGGCCGCGTCCGGGAACTCCAGGATCGCGTACTGCCCGCTCACCCCCGGGTGGGCGCCCATCGTGAACGGGATCAACTGCACGGTGATGTGCGGCAACTGGGACATCTCCAGCAGGTATTCGAGCTGCTCGATCATCACCTGGCGGTTGCCGACCCGGCGGCGCAGCGCCGCCTCGTCCAGGACCGCCCACAGCCGCAGCGGGTTCTCGCCGGTGGAAATACGTTCCTGTCGGCGCAGCCGCACCTGGATCCGCTTGTCGATGTCCTGCGGCGGAGCCTCGGGCAGCGCGCCCGAGATCAGCGCCTCGGCGTACTGCCGGGTCTGGAGCAGACCGGGCACGACCTGGGGGTCGTAGACGCGCAGGCTCGCCGCGTCGGTCTCCAACCCGATGTAGACGCTGTACGGGACGTCGCCGAAGGCGTGCCACCAGCCCTGCTGGCGGGAGTCCTTGGCCATCTCCATCAGCGAGTCGACCATCCGCTGGTCCTCGACCTCGTACACCCCGCACAGGTCGCGGACGTCCCGCTGGCTGATGCTGCGGCGGCCGTTCTCCAGCCGGCTGATCTTCGACTGGGACACCAGCAGCCGCTCGGCGACCTCCTCGGCTGTCATGCCCTTGAGCTCACGGAGCCGACGCAGCTCCTGGCCCAACCGGCGTCGCCTGACGGTGGGATTGACATTGGACGCCACGGGACGCGCACCTCCGGCTGCATGCCTGTATTCGACACTTTGCGTATCTGCTGTTCAGCAGACTGCCACCAAGGCACTTTCCACCGCTGGAAAACGGTGGATATGCGGGCGGTACACGCCAGTTCGGATCAGCCTCGGTCGCCTGCCGTGACATGCGTCCGCGCGGGACGGTGACTGCATCACCGTCCCGCGCGGGCCGCGGCGGCTCCCGAACGGGTCGTAGGGGGCCCGCCGGCACTGCTGCCGACGGGTCCCGTCTGTTTCCTGCCGTGCGCCGTCCTGCCGGCGCGGGTGTCGTGGAACTGCGGCTCAGTGGGCCACGACACGCGCCATCGGACCGCGGCGCGGCTGCGCCGGAACGCCACGGGCGGGTTCCGGAGCGGGCCTCGGTCCTGGTCCGGCCTGTCGGCCGGCCGGGGCCGCCGGGTTGCGGCGCGGCTGGGCAGCCGCGCCGTTCTGGACGTCCATCACGGCGTGCGCCACGAGTCCGCCCATCGGGTCGTGCCTGATCAGGTCCCGCAGCCGGGAGCGGGACGAGCGTCCCTCGTTCCCCGGATACAGGTGCTTGCCGAGGCCGACCGCGTGCGCCAGTGCGGCGAGCGCCGCGGTCCGCGGGTCCGGCGGGACGCCGGTGCGGATCGCGGAGTCCAGCCGGGCCCTGATCTCCCGGCTGATCTCGGTGTCCGTCGCCTGGTAGCGAGTCGTCGGCAACACCCCGCACATCTGTCCCGCCACGGCATGCACCATGCCGCACCGTTCGAGATGCGAGAGGTAGGTCTGGCGTAGCCCGAGACGCGGCCCGCCGATCCAGTGGACGGCCCGAACCGGAGCGCCACGCCTTCGCAGCAACTCCAACGCGCAGTCCAGTGTCGGATCTCCTGTCGGCCGTGGGGACACCACGGCGATACGATCCCCGTCAGGGGCTATCCGTCCGGCCAGCGCCAGCTCCACTAGCTGTGCTCCGGCCAGACCAAGGTCGAGCGACTGCGGCTGTGCGGTGGTACCCGTGGTCGGGTCCAACGCCAGCAGAAGAAGCTCTTCCGGAATCGTTCTGCGGCTCCTGCCCATCCATGCCTCCCCGCGTGGATGAATGACAGGGTGACCCCTCTCACATTGGTCTGTCGAGGGTGCGTGACCTGTTTGTAGTGGAACCAGTAGGTATGTCGTTCTCGTCTACCGCAGGAGCCGAGCCCACGACACAGGACACTGGTACATGGTTCGGACAGGCCCACGAGGCGGTCCCGGGCGGGCGGTTCGAGGTTCGGCAGCACATGCAGCACAGGCGAGGAGGCATCGGTGGCGGGCGAGTCCCCCGACAGGTCGAAGCAGCGCGAGTCGTCGGCGGAACCGACGTCGGGGAGCGCGGGCACGGTTCCCGAATCGCGCGAGCCCCGCGATCCGCGCCTCGCGGTGGCACGGGACAGCGACCCCCCGCGCGGCGGCGTGGACACGGCGACCCGGGTCTTCGCCGTACGCGAACTGGAGATCGAACGGGACGCGGGGGCGACGACGGGGGTCGCGACCGGTGAGCTGACCGGGGGGTCGGCAGACGGGGCGGAAGGGGAGCCTTCCGGTGACGCCGACCTGAGCGAGGGGTCGGCCGACGGACGGGGCGCGGGGTCGGGCGGCGGGTCGGCTGGCGGGTCGGGCGAGGAGTCGGGCGGCGGGTCGGCTGGCGGTTCGGGCGCGGGCTCGGGCGAGGGCTCGGGCAGCGGGTTGGGCGAGGAATCGGGCGGCAGGTCGGCAGGCAGGTCGGGCGAGGAATCGGGCGGCGGGGTGACCGGCAGGTCGGCCGACGGTCTGGACGACGAGCCGATCGAGGGGTCGGCCGACGGCCCGAGCGACGAGTCGACCGGCGGGGTGACCGGCGGTCTGGACGACAAGCCGACCGGCGAGGTGGCTGACGAAGCGACCGAGGACCCGACCGGCGAGCCGACCGGCGCGGCGAGCGACGCCACGGACGGTGCTGCCAGGAACGCCACGGCTGGTGCTGCCGGGAACGCCACGGCCCGTGGCGCAGGCGACGCCGAGGACGCGGCGGCAGGCGACGCCGACGACGACGCGTCGGAGGACGCAGGCGCGGCCACGGCTGACGCCGGTACGGCGGGCGGCGGCACCACGGCGGACAGCGACGACGCCCGGAACACCCCGGCTCGCAGTGCGGGCGACGACGTGACCGGAGACGCCGACGACGCCACGGCGGATGCCGAAGAGGCCACGGGCGCCGGGAACGTCACGACCGGTGCTGCGGACGAAGACGCGGCGGACGCCCGGTCCGCGACGCCCCGTGCCGCGAGCGACGACGTGACCCGCGACTCCGGCGACGCCACGGCGGATGCCGACGGCGACGCGGACGAGGCCCGGTCCACCACGACCGGTGCCGTGAGCGATGACGCGACCCGAGACCTCGGCAACGCCACGGCAGGCGCCGAGGTCACCGGAGACTCCGCGAACCGTGACGCGGCCGACGCCGAAGAGACCACCGAGGCCGAGGACGCTCAGGGCGTCGAGGAAGGCCCTGAGGGCGCCTCTGAGGGCCCTGGGGGATCCGAGGGCGGGTCGGACGCCTCGGGAGGCTCCGAGGGGGCTGACGGGGGCGATGAGGGCCTCCCGGCCGCCGTGGCCCAGTGGGCGACCCCGGCGAAGCCGGCCGAGAGGCCCGCGGCGGACGCCGACAAGGCCGACGCCGAGCCCGGGGCGGACGCCGACGCCAAGACCGAGGCCGGCGCCAAGCCCGACGCGGCCGGGGACAAGGTCGCGCCCAAGTGGGCCGACTCCACCCCCGTCGATCAGCCCACCGCCGTCTTCAAGGCTCCCCGGCCCAAGCCCGCCGTCGATCAGCCGACGACCATGCTGAAGCTGGGCGGGGCCACCAAGCCCGAGGAGACCGACAAGCCCGAGGCACCCGCACCCGCGCCCGCGACCGACCAGCGCACCAGCAAGTTCGTCGCTCTCAAGCCGGACGTCACCGCGCACGTCCCCCAGATCGGCCCCGAGCGGACCACGCAGCAGCCGTTGCCGCCGAAGCCGCCGCTGGATCTGCTGGCCGAGCTGACGAACACCCCGCCGCCCCCGCCGACCCCGCTGCGGACGCTCGGCCGGCGGATCAAGATCTGGACGCCGCTGGTCGTCCTGCTGCTCGTCGTCTTTGCGATCGCGCAGGCCGTGCGCCCGCTCCCGGCGACCGCGCTGGAGCTGACCGCGAAGGACTCGTACACCTTCGAGGGCGGCAAGCTCGGCCTGCCCTGGCCCAAGGAGGGCCAGGGTGCGATGGACGTGAACGGCATCGGCACCATGGACGCCTTCGGCGACGAGAAGCCGGTCGCCATCGGCTCCGTCGCCAAGGCCATGACGGCGTACGTCGTCCTGAAGGACCACCCGCTGAAGTCCGGCGAGGAGGGCCCGGCGATCCCCGTCGACGCCACCGCCGAGAAGGAGGGCGGGTACGACAAGGACGGCGAGTCCACGCTCAACACCGTGAAGGAGGGCGACACCCTCACCGAGCGCCAGGCCCTCTCGGCGATCATGATCCCGTCGGCGAACAACATCGCCCGGCTGCTGGCCCGCTGGGACGCGGGCACCGAGGCGGAGTTCATCCAGAAGATGAACGACACCGCCAAGGAACTGGGCATGACGAACACCACGTACACCGACGCCTCCGGCCTCAAGGAGACGACCGTCTCCACCGCCGCGGACCAGGTGAAGCTGGGCAACGAGCTGGTGAAGATCCCGGCGCTGGTGGAGATCACCAGGCTGCCCGAGTGGATCGACCCCTCGGGCCAGAAGTGGCGCAACTACAACACGCTCGTCCCCTACAACGGCGCCATCGGCATCAAGACCGGCTCCACCAGCAAGGCCGGCGGCAACCTGCTCTTCGCCGCCACCAAGGAGAGCGGCGGCGAGACCGTCACCGTCGTCGGCGCGATCCTCGGCCAGCACACGGCGCCGATCATCGACACCGTGAACGCGGTCAGCAAGACCGCCCTGCTGGCCGCACAGGACGCCATCACCTCGGCGAAGATCCTCAAGAAGGGCGACGTCGTCGGGTACGTGGACGACCAGCTCGGCGGCCGTACCCCCGTCGTCGTCACCAAGGACGTGGCGGCGGTCGGCTGGGCCGGGCTGACCGTGAAGCTGTCGTTCGCCGCCGACGAGGTGCCGCACACGGCGAAGGCCGGGACCCAGGTGGGCACGCTCACCGTGGGCGACGGCGCCTCGGGCGCGGTGAAGGTGCCGGTGGCGCTCCAGAGCGACCTGGCCGAGCCGGGCTTCTCGGACAAGCTGACGCGCATCACCTGACCTCGCCCCACCTGCGCAGCTCTCCTCCACCCCGCCGGGCAGCCGCCCGGCGGGGTGCGTGCTAGCGTCACGAAACGGGACAGGTCGGCGGCCGCGGTGACGCGGCCGTGACGCGGGCGCGAACGGGACGCGGCCGAGCACGAAAGATCAGGACACGGGGAGTGCCTTCGAGTGGCCACTGCGGAGCCGACACGCGCCGACGACACCGGTCCGGACCCGGAGCGCGGCCCACGGGCGAAGGTGCCCGCGCCCCAGTCCGGTGACCACGACCGCGACGGCCTCACCGGCGAGGACACCGACGCCGGCCGGGACGGCCGGCGGCTCACCCGCGTGAGGGCCGCCCTCGACCGGCACCCGGTGCTCTTCGTCACCGCGCTCTCCGGACTGCTGCACGTCGTCTGGTTCTTCGCGTTCGCGAACAGCGGTGGGGATCTGGCGGCGCAGGACGCCTGGGCCGAGTTCGTCGGCCGGCACCCCGACTCCGCGTACAACCTCGCCTGGTACGGCGGTATGCACCCGGTGTCGTACAGCGTGGTGTCGCCGTATCTGATGTCGGTCCTCGGCGTGCGGACGACGATGATGATCGCCGGGACGATCTCGGCGGCCCTGCTCACCCTGATCCTGCTGCGCTGCCGCCCGGTGAGGAATCCGCTGTGGCCCGCGCTGGCGGGGGTCTTCGCGCTGCTGTGCAACGCCGCGTCCGGGCGGGTGACCTTCGGCCTGGGCAACATGTTCGCGCTGGCCGCGGTCGCCGTCGTGTTCTGCTGGCCGTACCGCTGGCGCTACAAACGCTGGGCGAAGGCGCTGTGCGCGGCGCCGCTCGCCGCGCTCGCCACCATGGGCTCGCCGGTGGCGGGGCTGTTCGTGGGGATCGTCGCCGTCGCGCTGTTCCTCCAGAAGCGGCGGCCCGGCGCGTGGGCGCTGGGGCTCGCGCCGACGGCCGTGGTCGCCGTCTCGGCCTGGCTGTTCCCCTTCTCCGGCACCCAGCCGATGTCGTTCGGCTCGGCGTCGCTGCCGCTGCTGTACTCGGCGATCGTGTTCGCCGTCGTGCCGCGCGACTGGAAGACCGTACGGATCACCGCGGCCGTGTACGGGCTCGGGGTCCTCGCGGTGTGGATCGTCAGTTCGCAGATCGGGTCCAACATCACGCGGCTCGCCATGCTGTTCTCGGGGGTCGTGCTGATGGCCGCGCTGCCGTTCGCGGTGCCGCGCAGCCGCAAGTGGTACGTGATCGTCGTGGCGTCCGCCGGGTTCGTGACCTGGATCGGCTTCAAGTCGGTCGACGACGTGGTGCGGACCACCCCGGCGGCCTCCTGGGCGCGCGAGCTGGCGCCGCTGGTCAACGAACTCCAGGGGGTCGGCGCGGAGAAGGGCCGGGTGGAGGTCGTACCGGCCCGCTCGCACCGCGAGGCGTCCGCGCTCGCGCCGTACGTCAATCTGGCCCGGGGCTGGAACCGGCAGGCCGACATGGAGCGCAACCCCCTCTTCTACGACGACACCCTCAACTCGGCGAACTACCACGAGTGGCTCCAGCGCTGGGCCGTGCACTTCGTGGTCGTCCCGAAGGACGCGCTGGACGGGGACGGCGGCGAACGGGAGCGGGAGCTGGTGCAGCGCGGGCTGCCGTATCTCCAGCAGATCTGGGGCGACGCCAACTGGCAGCTCTTCCGGGTGACCGATCCGGCGCCGCTCGCCGAGCCCCACGCGGTCGTGGAGCGCGCCGAGCAGGGCGAGATGACGATCCAGGTGAAGAAGGCGGGCCGGATCATGATCCGGATCCCCTACTCGCCGTGGCTGAGCGTCGTCGACGAGCAGGGCAAGAGCCTGAAGCCGCCGCAGGAGACGAAGGGGTCCAAGGACCGCGCCGAGGGCGAGAAGCGGACGTACGACAACGTCAACGGCTGTCTGTACGAGACGGAGGAGGACGCGGAGGGGGACAAGTGGACCATGCTGCTCGCCCCGGAGGCCGGTGTGTACCGGCTGGCCGCGCCCTACCAACTGCCGCGCGGCACGCCCTGCCCGGACGAGCTGAGGTGACCCCGGCCGCGGCGTGCCGCGGTCAGCGCAGTGCGGAGACGTGGGTGTCGGTGCCCGGCACGGTCGGGACGAACGGGGCGAGCAGCTCCACCCGGCCGCCCGGTGCCGACGCGGCGATCTCGGCGTCGAGGCCCGTGAAGTGCTCCTCCCAGCACTCCCGCGGGTCCCGCTCCAGGAACCACAGCAGGGTCAGCCGGGTGCCGACGCCCTCGACCTGTTTGACGTAGGTCATGCGGTCGCCGGGCAGCGGGGTGGGGCGGAAGACGGTGACCAGGGCGGCCGGGGAGCCGGCGAGCCGCGCGGGCAGATGGCGGGCGCGCAGCCACTCCAGCAGGCCGGCGCACTGTTCGGGGGTGTCGGTGTCGATCACCTCCAGGACCAGACCGGCGTAGGGGTGGTCGAGGGCGTGGACGTCCCTCGGTCCGGCGGCGCCGTCCCGGTAGACCGTCGCCGCGTGGTCCTGGAACGCGGTGAACACATGGGTGCGGTCGCGGTAGACGCGCGCGTCGCGGTTGAGGCGCCGGTTGATGGCGACGGTCCAGCGCATGTGGTCGTCGTAGCGGCCTTCCGTGATCCAGTAGACGGACAGGTAGCAGCCGGCCGTCACCGGCTGCGCGACGGCCGACTTCTCCGGGGAGCGCAGGAGTTGCAGATCGCGGGTGGCCACCCAGCGGCGCCCGGCGAACATCCAGGGCATGGCCATCGCGCCGGCGTAGTAGTGGTCGTCCTCGTACCAGCGGTTGTAGGCGTACTCGTGGCCCGGGTGCGGCTCGACCATGGTGATCAGGGCGTGTCCTGGGCGGACGCCGTAGGGGCCGGTGGAGGCCAGCTCGGCGTAGGGATCGCTGCGGGTGTCGTCGCTCATGCCCGTTCCCCTTTCCTTCGGTCGCCCATACTCTGACGGACCGTCAGATGATGCGCCAGAGCGAGGGAGGCTCTCATGTCGCTGCTCACGGACAGGACCGTGGTCGTCTCGGGGGTCGGGGCCGGGCTCGGGCACCGGGTCGCGGCGGCGGTGGTGCGGGACGGCGGGAACGCCGTGCTGGGGGCGCGGACGGAGGCGGCGCTCGCGGCCTGCGCGGCCGAGGTCGATCCCGGCGGGGCGCACACGGCGTACCGGTCGACGGACATCACCGACGAGGAGCAGTGCGAGGCGCTGGCCGAGCTGGCGCGGGAGCGGTTCGGGCGGATCGACGCGGTGGTCCATGTGGCGGCCTGGGACGGGTACTTCGGCGGTCTCGCGGACGCGGACTTCACGACCTGGCAGAAGGTGATCGACGTCAATCTGCTGGGGACGCTGCGGATGACCCGGGCCTGCCTGCCGCTGCTGCGGGAGCGCGGCGGGTCGGTGGTGATCATCGGTACGCAGTCGGCGGTGGCCGCGCCCTCGCAGGTGCGGCAGGCGGCGTACGCGGCCTCCAAGGGGGCGCTGACCAGCGCGATGTACTCGCTCGCCCGGGAGCTGGGGCCCGACCGCATCCGGGTCAACACCGTGCTGCCGGGCTGGATGTGGGGGCCGCCGGTGCAGGCGTACGTACGGTTCGCGGCGCACACGGAGAAGGTGCCGGAGTCCGAGGTGCTGCGGCGGCTGACGGAGCGGATGGCGCTGCCCGCGCTGGCGACGGACGGGGACGTGGCCGATGCGGTGGCGTTCCTGGTGTCGGACCGGTCGCGGGCGATCACGGGACAGTCGTTGCTGGTCAACGCGGGTGAGCTGATGCGATGAGTTCATATCTGTGAACCAAGGCCATCATCTCGAATGATTTTACCTCCCTTTGACCTCACGCTCACTTGTCGTGCTCACGCGGCAGCACCCACGATGAGCGCCGGTCGACCCTGGGAGGACGCACATGAACGGTCTCGACTGGGCCGTGCTCATCGGCTATTTCGGCGTGATGGTGGCCATCGGCGTCTGGTCGCACAAGCGGGTGGACAACGTGAGCGACTTCTTCACCGCCGGCGGGAAGATGCCGTGGTGGCTCTCGGGCATCTCGCACCACATGTCCGGCTACAGCGCGGTGATGTTCACCGGCTACGCCGGTATCGCCTACACCTACGGCGTCACGTCCTTCGTGACCTGGTCGTTCCCGATCGCCCTGGGGATCGCCGTCGGCTCGAAGCTGTTCGCGCCGCGCATCAACCGGCTGCGCTCCCGGCTCCATGTCGCCTCGCCGCTGGAGTACTTGAAGAACCGCTACGACCTGCGCACCCAGCAGGCGCTGGCCTGGTCGGGCATGCTGCTGAAGATCGTGGACGTCGGCGCCAAGTGGGCGGCGATCGCCACCCTGTTGTCCGTCTTCACCGGCGTCTCCCTGAACCAGGGCATCCTCATCACCGGTGTGATCACCGGCGTCTACTGCACGATCGGCGGTCTGTGGGCCGACGCGCTCACCGAGTTGGGCCAGTTCGTCATCCAACTGCTGGCCGGTGTCGCGATGTTCGTCGCGGTGGTCCTGGAACTGAACGACAAGGGCATCGGGTTCTTCGGCGCCTGGGACGAGCCCGCCCTGAAGGGCCACGGCGAGCCGCTGGTCGGGCCGTACGGGACGGTGTTCCTGCTGGCGTTCCTCTTCATCAAGCTGTTCGAGTACAACGGCGGCATGCTCAACCAGGCCCAGCGCTACATGGCGACCCCCTCGCCGCGCGAGGCCGAGCGCTCGGCCCGGCTGTCGGCGGTGCTCTGGCTGGTGTGGCCGGTGGTGCTGTTCTTCCCCATGTGGATGTCGCCCCTGCTGGTCGAGGCGCAGAAGCCGGACGGCTCCGACTCCTACGGCCTGATGACCGAACAGCTCCTGCCGCACGGCCTGTTGGGGCTCGTCATCGTCGGCTTCTTCTCGCACACCATGGCCATGTGCTCCTCCGACGCCAACGCCATCGCCGCGGTGTTCACCCGGGACGTGGCGCCGGTGCTGTCCGCGAGGGCGCGGGCCTGGAACGAGCGCAGCGGGCTGATCGCGGCCCGGCTGACGACGGTGGTGTTCCTGGCGCTGTCCATGGCGGTGGCGACCCAGGTCAACTCCCCCACGTTCAAGGACATCATCACCGTCGTGATCAAGTGGGTGGCCGGTCTCATGGGCCCGATCGCGATCCCGATGATGCTGGGTCTGCTGCGCCCCTTCCGCCGCTCGGGGCCGACCGCGGCCCTGACGAGCTGGTCGCTGGGCCTGCTGGCGTTCTGGCTGGTCAACTACCCGATCAACTGGAACGTCGACGGCGGGGTGCCCCTCCAGTACCAGGTCTCGGTGCCGCTCGCCGTCTCCCTGGTGCTGTACGTGCTCATCGGCTTCCTGAAGCCGGAGGACACCCCGGAGCGGCTGGCGGTCGTCGAGCGGGTCAACACGGACGACGACTCCTCCGGCGCGGCGGCGGCCGTCCCGGGCCCGCGGGACGCGGCGGTCCCCGCCAAGGACTGAGGGTGCCGGGACCCGTCTGCGACGATGGCGTCATGGACGAAGAGGTCATTCCCGTGCTCCGCGTCGCGGACGCCGCCGCGGCGGTCACGTGGTACGAGCGGCTGGGCTTCGCCCAGCAGTGGGAGCACCGCTTCGAACCGGGGTTTCCCGCGTTCGTCGAGGTGGCCCGGGGCGGGGTCCGGCTGTTCCTGTCGGAGCACACGGGCGACGCCCGCCCCGACACGCTGGTCTATCTCCGGGTGCGCGATGTGGACGCCGTGGCGGCCGAGTTCGGGGTGCCGGTGGAGGACGCCCCCTGGGCGCGGGAGGTCGAACTGCGCGACCCCGACGGCAACCGGCTCCGCATCGGCACGCCGCACGCCTAGATTCCGCGCGGGTACCGGGCCAGCCAGCCCGGGGAGGCGCCCGTGGGGTCGTGGAGGGCCGGGCCCTGGGTCATCTCCATGGCGAAGTCGTCGGCGAGTTCGAGGATCGTGGGACGGCCCTCCAGTTCGGCCAGCCAGGCCGGCGGGAGGGCCGTCTCGCCGTGCAGGGCGCCGAGCAGACCGCCGGTGAGGGCGGCGGTCGGGGCGGAGGGGCCGTCCTGGTTCACCGCGAGGCGCAGCCCGTGCCGGACGTCCTCGGCGACGAGCGCGCAGTACACGGCACTGGCCAGGACCCCCGGCGCCGCCCCGTCCCCCACCAGTTCCGCGACCCGCTCCGGACCGGGCAGCCCCTGCCGTACGGCGCCGAGGGCGTGCTGGAGAGCCGCCGAGACGGGGTCGTGGTCCGGGCGGGCCGCCAGCAGGGCGAGGGCCCGCTGCACGGCGCCGTCCAGACTGTCGCCCCGGGCCAGCGCGTGCACGGTGACGGCGTACGCGCCCGCCGTGAGGTACGCCGCCGGGTGGCCGTGGGTCTGGGCCGCGCACTCCACGGCGAGCTGGGCGACGAGCTGCGGCTCCCAGCCGACGAGCAGCCCGAAGGGCGCGGAACGGACGGTGGGCTCGGGCCCGTCGGCGTCGGGGTTCTTGGGCGCGTCCAGGGTGCCGAGGTGTTCGTCGCCGAGCCCCGTGAGCAGCGGGCGGGTCGGGTCGCGGCGGGCGTACAGCCACTCCTCGCGGACCAGCCAGCCGTCGTCCTTGCGCAGGTCGGGGCCCCAGTCGCGCTGGGTGGCCGCCCAGCGCAGATACGCCCGGTGCAGATCGGTCGGCGGATGCCAGGCGCCGGTGTCCCGGCGGACCTGGGCCCGGATGAGACCGTCCACGCTGAACAGGGTGAGCTGGGTGAGATGGGTGACGGCGCCGCGGCGGCCGTGGGCGGGGGCGAGGTCGACGACGCCCTCCGGTCCGTGGAGCTGCCGGATCCCGTCGAGGGCGAGCCGGTCGACGGGCGCCCCGAGGGCGTCCCCGACGGCGGCGGCGAGCAGCGTGCCGCGTACCCGGCTGCGGAAGTCCTGCTGATCGGCACGGCCCCAGACGGCGCCGGTCGTCGTACTCACCAAGTCCTCCCGGGCACCGACCGCACGTACGACGACCGTCACTGTAATCGAATGCCGTCGGCCCGCCCTGCCCGACGGGGGCGGCGGGGTGGAGGGGTGATGAAGACCTGGTGGGGTAGGGAGATCCGCATGACCACCCCCACCTCACGAACCTCCCACGCCTCGCGGCTCGTTCCCCTCACGGCGACCGTGCTCACGGCGAGCGTCGCGCTCTACATAGCCCTGGTGGCGTTCGGGAACATCACCGACTTCGGGACCAATCAGCAGTTCGTCCGGCATGTGCTGGCGATGGACACCACGTTCAAGGACGAGGACCTGATGTGGCGGGCGGTGACGAGCACCGGGCTCCAGGACACCGCCTATGTCGCGATCATCGCCTGGGAGACCGTGGCCGCCGTGCTGCTGACCGCCGGGACCTGGTTCTGGGCGCGCCGCGACCACGCCCGGGGGCGGGCGCTGTCGACGTACGGCCTGCTCATGCTGATGCTGCTGTTCGGCGCCGGGTTCATGGCGATCGGCGGGGAGTGGTTCGCGATGTGGCAGTCGGACACCTGGAACGGCCTGGACGCGGCGACCCGCGTCCTCGTGTTCGCCGGGATCGCGCTGCTCGTCAACCATCTGCCGGCCGAGAAGCCCTCGGCCTGACCGACGGGGACTACTCGACGACGCGGACCTTCGTGCCCAGGTCGCCGAAGGCCCACAGCGCCGCCCCGTCCGCCGTGGGCATCCGGATGCCGCCCGTGCGGGCGCCCTCGGCGGCCGGGGGCGGCGAGGAGCCGTCGACCGCGTTGGAGAAGGCGATGTTCACACCGGAGACGACCGAGAAGTAGATGATGTGCTCGATCTCGACCCCGTCGGAGCCGGTCGTCGCGGCCTTGCGCACGGAGATCGTGTAGGTGCCGGGCCCCGGTTCGACGGTGCCCGGCCAGACCGTGAAGGTCCGGCGGGCGGTGTCGTCGGCGTCGACCAGCCAGACCCGGTGGTCCGACAGGTCGTAGACGATCCTGCGGCCGCTCCCCGAGCCCTTCGGCACCCCGGTCCGCGCCGGGGCGGCCGAGGGCTTCGGGGACGGGGACGCCTCGGCGCCGGGGGCCGCGGACGCCGACGCGCCCGGACGGACCGCCGCCGCCGTGGGATGCGGGCCCCGGTCGGCCTGCACGGTCAGCACGGCGACCCCGGCGAGGGCGCCGGCCGTCAGACCGGTGACCCAGACCCACGAGGGAAGCCGTCGGGCAGCCACGGGCACGCATCTCCTCAGCTACATGTCCTCATCCAACAGAGGTCGGATCATCGTACTCACTCCAGGACGGGCAGAAGTTCCGGGAGATGCCCGTCCGAGGCCCGGGCCGCCCGCTGCCGCTCCTCGGGGACCTCGCCGTACAGGGTCGTGCGCGGCTTCGCGGGCCGGCCGGCCGCCTCGGCGACGGCGATCAGGTCCTTGACCGACTTGTAGGAGCCGTAGGAGGAGCCGGCCATCCGGGAGATGGTCTCCTCCATCAGCGTGCCGCCCAGGTCGTTCGCGCCGGAGCGGAGCATCTCCGCCGCGCCCTCGGTGCCCAGCTTCACCCAGCTCGTCTGGATGTTGGGGATGTGCGGGTGCAGCAGGAGCCTCGCCATCGCCGTCACCGCCCGGTTGTCGCGCGCGGTCGGGCCGGGCCGGGCGATGCCCGCCAGATAGACGGGGGCGTTGGTGTGGATGAAGGGCAGGGTCACGAACTCCGTGAAACCGCCGGTCCGTTGCTGGATCCGGGACAGGGTGCGCAGATGGCCGAGCCAGTGCCGGGGCTGGTCGACATGGCCGTACATCATGGTCGAGCTGGAGCGGATGCCCAGCTCGTGCGCGGTGGTGACGACCTCGATCCAGGTGGCCGTCGGCAGCTTGCCCTTGGTCAGCACCCAGCGGACCTCGTCGTCGAGGATCTCGGCGGCGGTGCCCGGGATCGAGTCGAGGCCCGCCTCCTTGGCGGCCGTCAGCCACTCGCGGATCGACAGACCGGTGCGGGTCGCGCCGTTCACCACCTCCATCGGCGAGAAGGCGTGGACGTGCATGCCCGGCACCCGCTCCTTGACCGCCTTCGCTATGTCGAAGTACGCCGTGCCCGGCAGGTCGGGGTGGATGCCGCCCTGCATGCACACCTCCACCGCGCCTACCTCCCACGCCTGCTGGGCGCGGTCGGCGACCTGGTCGAGGGAGAGGGTGTAGGCGTCGGCGTCGGTGCGGCGCTGGGCGAAGGCGCAGAACCGGCAGCCGGTGTAGCAGACGTTGGTGAAGTTGATGTTCCGCGTGACGATGTACGTCACGTCGTCCCCGACGGCCGCGCGGCGCACGTCGTCCGCGATCCGGGTGAGCGCGTCCAGCGCCGGGCCTTCGGCGTGCAGCAGGGCGAGGGCCTCGGCGTCGGTGAGCCGGGTCGGGTCGTCGGCGGCGGTGCGCAGGGCCTCGCGGACGTCGGTGTCGATGCGCTCCGGCGCCATGCCGGGGGCGGCCGCCTCGCGCAGGGCGCCCCAGTCGCCGTACACCTCGTCGAAGTCGTCACGGCGGTCGGAGGTACGGCCGTCGGTGTCGATGGTGCGGTGCAGATCGGTGCGGCCCGACGCGGTGAACGCCTCGTCCGGCTCCTGCCAGGGGCGGCCCTCGACCACGGCGTCCGGCACCGCGAGGCCCGTCTCCGGGTCGGCGAGCGCGCGCACGTGCGGCAGCAGCCGCGGGTCCAGCCAGGGTTCGCCGCGCAGCACGAACTCCGGGTACACGCACAGCCGTTCGCGCAGCTCGAAGCCGGCCGCGCGGGAGCGCTCGGTCAGCTCCTCGATCTGCGGCCAGGGGCGTTCGGGGTTGACGTGGTCGATGGTGAGCGGGGACACCCCGCCCCAGTCGTCGATGCCGGCGCCGAGCAGCCGCTCGTACTCGCTGTCGACGAGGTTGGGCGGCGCCTGGAGGTTGGCGGCGGGGCCCAGGATGTGCCGGGCCACGGCGACCGCGGCGACCAGTTCGTCCAGTTCGGCGTCCGGCATGCCGCGCATCGCGGTGTCCGGCTTGGCGCGGAAGTTCTGGATGATCAGCTCCTGGACGCCGTGGTAGGCGCGGGAGACCTTCCGCAGCGCGAAGAGGGACTCGGCGCGCTCCTCGTACGTCTCGCCGATCCCGAGCAGGATCCCGGAGGTGAAGGGGACGGAGGAGCGTCCGGCGTCCTCCAGCACCCGCAGCCGTACGGCGGGTTCCTTGTCCGGGGAGCCGAAGTGCGGGCCGCCGGGCTCCGACCACAGCCGGGTCGCGGTGGTCTCCAGCATCATGCCCATGCTGGGCGCGACGGGCTTGAGGCGCTGGAAGTCGGTCCAGGTCATGACGCCCGGGTTGAGGTGCGGGAGCAGTCCCGTCTCCTCCAGGATGCGGATGGAGATCGCCCGGACGTAGGCGATGGTGTCGTCGTAGCCGTGCGCGTCGAGCCATTCGCGGGCCTCGGGCCAGCGGTCCTCGGGCTTGTCGCCGAGGGTGATGAGGGCTTCCTTGCAGCCGAGGGCGGCGCCCTTGCGGGCGATGTCCAGCACCTCGTCCGGGGACATGAACATCCCGTGGCCGGCCCGGCGCAGCTTGCCGGGGACGGTGACGAACGTGCAGTAGTGGCACTTGTCCCGGCACAGCCGGGTGAGGGGGATGAAGACGCTCTTCGAGTAGGTGATGACACCGGGCCGGCCGGCCGCCGCGAGGCCGGCGTCACGGACCCGGGCGGCCGACGCGGCGAGGTCGTCGAGCGCCTCGCCGCGGGCCTGGAGCAGGACGGCCGCCTCACCGACGTCGAGGGCCACGCCGTCCCGGGCGCGTTTGAGGGCGCGACGCATGGAGTTCTCGGTCGGGCCGGTGGCGCCGGGGCGCTCGGTGGGGCCGGTTCCGGAGTTCGCCGAAGTCGTCATTCCTTGAGCATACGTTCGGGCTGGTCAGGCGCGGGGGTGGGACGTCGGTGCGGGACGTCGGTGCGGGACCGGGCCCGGGACGTGGGCGTGGGCGGACACTGCGCCACGGGGGAGGCGGAGGTCCGCCCACGCCGATGGGGGCACGCCAGGCCGTAGGCGCGGCTCCCGGGAAGCAGCCTGCCCATCGGCGCTCGAGGCGCACTGGTCGATCGGTCACCACCTGCTGAATCGTGGAACCTTCATCGTTCTCCCTTGTGTCCTCCGCGGCTCCACCGGCCTTCGAGCGGGACTCCCTAGCCTCGGCCCGACCGCACGGAAGGGGACGGACATGGGACGCCTGCTGGCATGGCTGCTGCGCGAGTTCGGGGCCGGACTGGCCTCGATGGGGCAGTACTTCGGGGCCCTGACACCCCCCGAGTGCTACGGCCGCGTCTCCTGGACCCCGACGGAGGACGCCCCGACGACGGACCGCGCACCCGACGGCCCCGACCCGGACTCGGCCCTGTCCTCCCAGGAGCGGGCCCAGTGGCGGGGACTGGTACGGCAGTTGAAGACCACCGAGCCGACAGACCGACACCATCGGCCCCACTGACGGTCCCCTGCGCGAACACGACCGGACCGACGGCGCTTCCCTGCCGCCGGGGCCGGCCGGGCTGGCCGGGCCGACCCAACCGCCGGGACCACCTCACCTGCCCGAAGCCAGACCCCGCCAGGCCCGCCGCCTCAGCCGTCCGCGCCGCCAGGCTTGCCAGGCCACCCGGACCACCGCTACCTGGCCCAGGCGGTCACGTCCACGCGGACCCGCAAAGTCTGGGGGCTGTCCAAGCCGCCGCAACCGCCGGGACCTTCGCAGCCACTCCGGCCGCCGGGACCGACCTGGCCGACCTGGCCGACCTGGCCGACCTGGCCGACCTGGCCGACCTGGCCGACGGGATCGTACTGGCCAAGCGACCGCCCGGCTGCCCCAGCCGCCAGGCCACCGGGGCCACCCGAAACCACACCCGGCCGTCCAGGCCACCGGGCCCGCCTCAGCCGCCCGAACCGCCGGACCCCACCAGGCCCGCCAGGACCCCTGCCTCAGCCGTCCGCGCCGCCAGCCTTGCCCGGGTCACCCGGACCCTCAAGCCCGGAAGACCCCACAGACCCGCCAGGCCCGCCAGGCCCCCCGGGGCCACCTGGACCGCCGGGACCCCCGGGGCCGCCCGGACCGCCGGGGCCGCCCGGGCCTCCGGGGCCGCCAGGCCCACCCGGCTTCTCCAGTCGCGCGTCCTTCAGCAGCAAGGCCAGCAGGAATGCCGCCAGTAGGACCGGCACGGCCGACAGGAACACCGTGGAGAGGGCGTCGCTGTATACGGCGGCGATCTCGCTCAGTGTGCGCGGGGGGACGGTGGCCGTTTTCGACGGGTCCCAGGTGCCGGTGGTGATGCTGTCGGCGGTGGTGGGTGGGAGGCGGTCGGGGGCCACCGCGGCCAGCCGGGCGTTGAGGATGGAGCCGAAGACCGTCACGCCGAAGGCCGTGCCGAGGTTGCGGGCCAGGCCGACCGTGGAGGTGCTGACGCCGATCTGGGCGCGAGGCGCCGTGGACTGGGCGACGAGCGTGGTGACCTGGGAGGAGAGGCCGACGCCCACGCCCATCACGGCGAGCAGCGCGGCCACGACGGCGGTGCCGGTGTCCTCGGTGGTCGTCGCCATCAGCGCGGCGGCCGTCGCGGCCAGGGCGGTGCTCACCACGGGGAACCACTTGTAGCGCCCGGTCTTCGCGATGATCTGTCCGGCCACGACGGTGGCGACGGCCATGCCGATCATCGCGGGCAGGAAGAGCAGACCGGTGTCGGTCGCGCTGACTCCCTGGACGGCCTGGAACAGCAGCGGCACGAAGGTGACACAGCCGAAGAAGGCGAAGCTGACGGCGAACGCGACCACCACGCAGATGGTGAAGGTGCGGTCGCGGAACAGTCCGAGGGGGACCACGGGCTCCGGCGCGGAACGCTCGTGGCGCAGCCACACGACGGCCAGCAGGACGGCACCGGCGGCCAGGAGGAGCACCACAGGATCCCCCCAGCCCTCGCGGCCGGCCCGGTCCGTGCCGAGGACGAGGCAGGCGATGAGGCCGGCGAGCAGGACGGTGCCCAGGTGGTCGATGCGCGGCCGGGCACCGGAGCGCGGGGTGGCCGGGAGGAGGGCGCGGATGCCGACGAGGGCGAGCAGGCCGAGCGGCAGGTTGACGTAGAAGATCCAGCGCCAGCCGAGCTGGTCGGTCAGGACACCGCCGGCGAGCGGGCCCGCGAGGTTGGCGATGACCATGACTCCGGCGAACCAGCCCTGGTACTTGGCGCGTTGCCGGGGCGGCATCAGGTCGCCGAGGACGGAGAAGGCGCTGACCTGGAGACCGCCGCCGCCGAGTCCCTGGAGCGCGCGGAAGGCGATGAGCTGCTCCATCGATCCGGCGGCGCCGCAGGCCGACGATCCGATCAGGAAGATCACGATCGCCGAGAGATAGACCGCCCGCCGGCCGAAGAGATCGCCCAACTTCCCGTAGATCGGCATGGACACGCTAAAGGTGAGCATATAGGCCGTGGAGGTCCAGGCGTACAGATCCAGAGCACCCAGCTCGCCTGTCAGGCTCGGCCCCGCGGTCGCGGTGATCGACTGGTCGATCATCGACATCATGCTCGTCAGCAGCAACGCGGCGAGCAGCAGCGGAAAGCGGGGTGGCAGCGAGGGTGAGGCCGGATCTCCCGCGGCCACCCCCCGAGCACGCGCCGGGCCGGCTTCGGTCATCGATCCTCCAGAGGCGGTCGGTACCAGATAAGCAGACTTCCGCAAGTGTATGACATCAGCATATAAATGTCCTGTGCGATTGACCACGCGCAGGTGGGAGGGCCCGCCCGGCCGTTCGCACGGGGACCGGTCCAGGACCGCTCAAGCGGTCGTCAAGCGGGCGGGGGTCAAGTAGCGACACGCACCCAGGAAGTGCGGCACGCACCGACGAAAAGCTTCAGGCCGTGAGAACGATGCAAGCGAAACGGGAGGGTCAGTGCTCCAGATAGGGCTGCTCGGAACGCTTCAGGTCGTCCATCGGGGCGTGGATGTCACGCCGTCCGCCCCCAAGGTCAGACAGGTGCTGGCGCTGCTGGCCCTGCGGACCAACTCCACAGTCCCGCTCCACCAGCTCGTCCAGGAACTGTGGGAGGAGCGCCCGCCGTCCAGCGCCGCGACCACCTTGCAGACGTACATCTACCAACTGCGCAAGCTGCCCGGACTCTCCGACCAGCAGCCGGGCTCCCCCGCCACCGGCCACGCGCTCGTGACCACCCCCGGCGGCTACCAGCTCTCCGGACCGCACGGCTGCCTGGACACCCAGGAGTTCGCGGAGCTGGCCGACCGGGGCAGAGCCGCCATAGAGAAGGGCGCCGTGGCCGACGGCGCCGACCTGCTCCAGCGGGCCCTCGCCGTATGGCGGGGGCCCGCTCTCGGTGACATGACCCCCGGCCCGGTCGTCGGCATCGACGCGCTCAGGCTGGAGGAGCGCCGCTACGAGGTCCTGGAGCAGCGCATCAACGCCGATCTGCTGCTCGGCCGTCACCACCAGCTCATCAGCGAACTGACCGCGCTGGCCGCGGACAACCCCACCCGGGAGGGCCTGCACGCCAAGCTGATGCTCTCCCTGCACCGGGCCGGCCGGCGGCCGGAGGCACTGGAGGTGTTCCAGCGGCTGCGCGGTGTCCTGGCCAGGGAGCTCGGTCTGGAACCCTGCTCGGAACTCCAGCGGCTGCACCAGCAGTTGCTGGCCGGGGACAGCCGGCTCGACCTGCCCGAGGGGCAGCTCACCGTGCCCACGGCGCCGGGCGGCGAGCCGCCCGTGACCCTGCCCGCCCACGTCCCGCTGATCGGCAGGCGGACCGAGTGCGCCCAGGTCTGCAAGGCGCTCACCGAGTACCCGGAAGGACAGGGCCCGATGTGCGTGGCCGTCGGAGGGCCACCCGGGGCGGGGTGCACGGCGGTGGCCGTGGCGGTCGCCCACCGCCTCGGGGACGTCTTCGCCGACGGCCGGCTGTACGTCTCCTTCGGCGACCCGGCCGCACCCCGGCCGGTCGAGGACGTGCTCGCCGATGTGCTCATCGCCGCCGGGCACCGGCGCGCCGAGCTGCCGGAGGGGCGGGCCGCGCGGGCCCGGCTGCTGCGCGCGTGGACCGCGGGCCGCCGGGTGCTGCTGGTGGTCGACGATGTGACGTCGAGCCATCAGATCACCGATCTGCTGCCCGCGGACTCCGGTTCGGCCGTCCTCGTGGCCGGGCTGCGCCGGCTGAGCGGCAGCCGTATCCGGATGCGCGTGGACATCGGCCCGCTGCGCGCGGAGGACGCAGTGGACCTGTGCCGCGCCACGCTGGGGCGCGGTCCGCAGCTCGCCGACGAACCCGGACTGCGGACGCTGCTCGACCTCTGCGACCACCTGCCCGGACCGGTGCTCGACGCGGTGAATCTGCTGGCGCTGCGGCCGCACTGGACGGTGTGGCGGCTCATCGACTGGATGAACCGCGAACGGCAGCAGACGGCCGCGGCCCAGCGGACCCACCCCTGCGACCGTCTGATCCGCCGCAGCGGCTGCCTGGACCCCGGTCTGCGCGAGACGCTCGGCAAGCTCGCCGCCCGGCCGCAGAACGTGGTGACGGTGGAGGAGGTCGCCTCGGTCCTCGGCCGCAGCACCATCGAGGCCGAGGAACTCCTGGAGGAACTGGTCGAGTTGTTCCTCCTCGACGTCGAGCTGTCCGTCGGCTGCTCGCCCTCCGAGGGCTTCTTCCAGTACCGGCTGCCCCGGCTGCTGCGCACCGCCTTACGGGTGGCACCCGCCTACGCCTGACGGCCTCGCCCGCGGCGGGCGCGCGCCGGGCGGCACGGGAGCACCGGTCCCGTGCCGCCCGGCGCGCCGTCGCGTGCGCCCTCACAGATCCAGGACGCCGCCCTGGTCCCGGAGCCAGCGGTCGACCTGGACGACCATCTCGACGTTCATCCGGTGCAGCCAGTCCTGGGCGGCCGCCTCGCCCTCGGGGGTGATGACGGCACGGGCCGCCTCCAGGTCCAGCAGCGGCCGTACGGGCGCCGCCGGATCGGCCAGCACCTCGGCGAACTCCTGGTGCAGGGCCTTGGTGTAGGTGGCGTCCTGGCTCACCGGGAAGGGGGCCTTGGGCCGCTCCAGCACCTGTTCGGGCAGCAGGTCCGCGGCGGCGGCCCGCAGCAGGCTCTTCTCCCGGCCGTCGAAGGTCTTCAGCCGCCAGGGGATGTTGTACGCGTACTGCACGAGGCGGTGGTCGCAGAACGGCACCCGCACCTCCAGGCCGGAGATCATGCTGAGCCGGTCGTTGCGCTCCAGCAGCCGGGGCAGCCAGTGCGTGAGGTGGAGGTGGCAGACCTCGCGGGCCCGGCGCTCCTCGGTGTCCTCACCGGGCAGCCGGGGGATGCCAGCCATGGCCTGCGCGTACCGCTCGGCGTAGTAGGAGCCCATGTCCAGGCGGGACTTGAAGGCCGGGGAGAGCAGCCCTTGGCCCAGGCCCTCGCGGGTGCCGGGGTGCCACTGCTCGAAGGCGACCCACGGGAACTGCTCCTCGTACGCCAGGTCGGGGATGTGCACCCAGCTATAGCCGCCGAAGATCTCGTCGGCGCTCTCGCCGGTGAGCGCCACCTTGGAGTGCCGGCTCACCCCGGCGAACGCCTGGTACGTGGAGGTGTCCATGTCGCCGAACGGCGCGGGAATGTCCTGGGCGCGCAGCACGGCCCGGCGGGCGGCCGGGGCGATGAGGTCCGCCGTGGTCAGCTCGATCTCCAGGTGGTCGGCGCCGATGTGGTCGGCGACCGCGCGCGCATAGGGCGCGTCGGGGGCGCTGCGCACCAGGTCGGGCTGGAAGTTGTCGCTGTATCCGCTGTAGGTGACGGTGGTGGTGCGCACCCGCCCGCCGTTCTCCGCGGCGAGCGCGCGGGCGGCGAGCGCGGCGACCGTGCTGGAGTCGAGCCCGCCGGAGAGCAGGACGCTCAGCGGCACGTCGGAGACCAGCTCGCGGGCGACACTGCTCTCGAGCAGCTCGCGCACGGTGCGGACCGTGGTGTCGAGGTCGTGCTCGTGCGGGCGGGCCTCCAGTTGCCAGTAGCGGCGCAGGACCGTGCCCCCCTCGCCGTGGACGAGGGTGTGGCCGGGGGGCAGGTCGCGGATGGCGCGGTAGACGCTCTCGCCGGGCGCGCGGGCCATGGAGAACAGCACGCGCAGGCCGTCGAGGTCGACCGTGGGCCGCACCGCCGGGTGGGCCAGCAGGGTCTTGGGCTCGGAGGCGAAGACCAGGCCGTCGGCGAGCGGCGCGTAGTAGAGGGGCTTGATGCCGAAGCGGTCCCGGGCGAGGAAGAGGCTGCGGCGGCGCGGGTCCCAGACGGCGAAGGCGAACATGCCCTCCAGGCGCTCCACGCACCGCTCGCCCCACTCCAGATAGGCGTGCAGGACCACCTCGGTGTCGCTGCGCGTGGTGAAGCGGTGGCCGCGGCCGGCCAGCTCGGCGCGCAGCTCACGGAAGTTGTACACCTCGCCGTTGTAGGCGAGGACCGCGAGCGGCTGCTCCCCGTCGGCCGGGCCGTCCACCGGGACGCCGGGGCGGGCCGCGGTCATCGGCTGATGGCCGCCGGGTACGTCGATGACGGCCAGCCGGGTGTGGACGAGTGTCGCGTGCCCGTCCCGCCACACGCCCCGGTCGTCCGGTCCGCGGCAGGACATCGTCCGTGCCATGCCCTCCGGGAGCCCGGGGTCCTCTCGGCCCGGTCCGCCCTCTCGGACCACCCAGCCTGCGATGCCGCACATGGGGAATCCCCTTCCGTGTCCGGTGAGTTGCGTCGGCCGCAACCGTCGTCCGGGGCGCTCGAAACGGCGTGGAGGAGCGATGGACCCAAGGTCACTCCGGCGCCGCTCCCCGGCGGAAGGCGGGCACCAGGAACGCCCCGACCGTGAGGTGCAGCAGGACCAGGGTGATCCGGTTGCCCGCCGAGAGCCCCTCGGCGAACAGCGGGGCGAACAGCGACAGCACGAGCACCGCCACGGCGAGGACGGTCCAGACCGTACGCGCGCGGCCGGGCGCGAAGCGCTCCAGCAGGGCGAGCAGGCCCCAGCCCAGCAGGGAGACCACCGCGACCGAGACGACCACGACGGTGAGCGGCAGTTCGCTGGTGGACGTGGAGCCGGGGCCGTCCGGGACCCGCAGGTCCAGGTCGAACGGGCCGTGGGCGACGAGCCAGATCAGGGCGCCGGCGAGGACCGCGCCGACGACGGCGAGCGCGCGGACGCGCACCCGGCTGTCGCCGCGCGCGCCGGAACGGGCGGGGGTTGCGGACATCCGGACCTCCTGGGGAACGGGACGACGGCCGACCGGCCAAGGATTGCCGCCAAGGATTGCTGCTAATGACACATGTATGACGTTAGCACATGATTGCTCGGGACCCAACGCTGTCCGCCCCACATACATGCGGGTACCGTTGAACACGTGAGCGCTGCGAACACCTCCGAGGACGCGGAGACGACGACGGAACACCCGCCCGCCCGGCCCGAGGTGCTGACGGCCGTGGAAAGGGCACTGATCCGCATTCGCCGGCGGCAGTCCCGGCGCACCCTGGCGCGACCGGTCGTGCAGGGCATGTCCGAGCCGGTCGACCTCAGCACCCTGGCGGTGGTCGACGCGGTCGACGAGGGCACCGGCGAGGGCAACAAGGACGTGACCGTGGGATTCGTCGCGGACCGCCTCGCCATCGACCCGTCCCGGGCCAGCCGGATCGTCGCCGACGCGGTCCGCACCGGATTCGTGCGCCGCGTCGCCTCCCAGGAGGACGGACGCCGTAGCTGCCTGGAGCTCACGGCGGCCGGCCAGGACGCGGTGGCGGCCGCCCACCGCACCCGCCAGGACTTCTACGCCACCGTCCTGGAGAACTGGGACCCGGCCGAACAGGAGGAGTTCGCGCGGCTGCTCACCAAGTTCGTGCACGCGCTGGACGACGCGGCGGGCGGCTGACCGCCCTTCGAGTGAGCTTCGAGACCGCCCGGCGAGGCTGACGGTGCCAGAACCCCGCATCGACGGCGCGTCGGAGCCCCGCTGCCGCGGGGGAGTTCGCGCCCGGTCCCGAAGGAGGCGCGACGGTGAGCACGACCGACCGGACCACAGGGGCACAGCCCCCGAAGGCACGGGGCGACCGCCGGTCGCCCCGCACCGCGACGACGGCCCCCGGGCCCCCTGCCCGGCAGGACTCCACGGCCCCGCCCCTGCGCCCCCCGGCCGCCGTCGGCTGGGCCTACCTCATGGTGATCGTGGCGACCCTCGCCGCGATCGCCAGCAACGTCTTCGAGATCAGGCACCAGGTCGAGACCGGCGTGGCCGGCGCCGCGACCACCGGTGACCTGGCCCTGACCATCGCCTTCTGCGCGCTGTTCGGCTTCTTCGCCGAGATGCTCCGGGCCGGCCGCCAGTGGGGCCGGGTGCTGCTGACCATCTTCACGTCCCTCGGCCTGGTCTTCACCGGCCTCGGCCTCGCCCAGCTCGGCGGCCGGCCGCTGGTCGGCCCGCTCCAGGCGAGCCTCGCCGTGGCCAGCCTGATCCCGTCCGTCATCGGCCTGGTCCTGATGTACGTCCCCTCCGTGAACCGCTGGATGGCCGCGGTCCGCGACCGCAGCCGGACCATCTCCCCGCGGCTGCGCAAGGCGGTCCTCACCGTCCATGTGGCGATCTCGGTCGGCTGGCTGGGCCTGGTGACCGGGATGTTCGCCATGTCGGTGACCGGAGCCACCACGCACGACGCCGAGCTCCAGGCCGCGATGTACCGCACCATGTCGCTGCTCGACGAGATCTTCCTCGGCATGACCAGCATGTTCGCGCTGATCAGCGGAGTCGTGGTGAGCGCGGGCACCAAGTGGGGCCTGCTGCGCCGCAGATGGGTGGCCACGAAGTTCTTCCTCACGATGGGCGTGATGATCCTCGGCTTCTCCGTGATCCATCAGCTCATCCTCGAGGCCAACACGCTCGTCGACGAGGGCGCGCCCGTCCGCGGCGGCCGGCTGGACGGCGTCGGCTGGGCGATGAGCGGCACCGCCCTCCTCGCGCTGCTGTCCCTGGTCTTCATGACCGCCGTCTCGACGTACAAGCCCTGGGGCACGACCCGCTGGAACCGCGCCCCCGCCGCGAACGCCGCCGCGCGCACCGCCCCGCGTCCCGCCCGCCCGTCCGTATCCGAAGGACAGTCATGACAGCGATCCAGGACACCCAGGTCCTGCGCCACAGCCGCATCCTCTCGGTCGGCGTGCACCGGCCGCAGCGGTCGGTCCCCAACAGCGAGATAGCCGAACGGACCGGGCTCGACCCGGACTGGATCGAACGCCGCTCGGGCATCCGGTCCCGCCGCTACGCCGCACCCGAGGAGACCCTGCCCGCCATGGCGACGGCCGCCGCCGAGAAGGCCCTGGCCGCCGCCGGCATCGGCGCCGACCAGCTCGGCACGGTCGTCGTCGCCACCATCACCTCGATGGAACAGATGCCCGCCGTCGCCGTGGAGGTCGCGCACCGGCTGGGCGCCGCACGGGCCGCCGCCTTCGACGTCTCGGCCGCCTGCGCCGGCTTCTGCCACGCCGTCGCCCTCGCCTCCGACCTGGTCCGGCTCGGCCGGTCCGAGTACGTGCTGGTCATCGGCGCCGAGCGGATGACCGACATCCTCGACCACCAGGACCGCGACACCGCCTTCCTGTTCGCCGACGGCGCGGGCGCCGTCGTCCTCGGCCCCTCCGACGAGCCCGGCGTCGGCCCCGTCGTCTGGCGGGCCGACGGCACCCGCAACGCGGCCCTGAAGATGACCGCCCCCTGGCACGACGGCACCGGCCGGCGGCCCGACGACCGGCCGGCCATCACCATGTCCGGCTGGAAGGTCTACCGCTGGGCCACCGAGGAACTCGTGCCCGCCGCCCACCGGATGCTGGAGCTGGCGGGCGTCACCGCCGACCAGCTCGACGCGTTCATCCCGCACCAGGCCAACATGCTCATCACCGACCATGTCGTCGGCGAGCTGGGCCTGACCGGACGCACCGCCGTCGCCCGCGACATCGTCACCTCCGGCAACAGCTCCGCCGCCTCCATCCCGCTCGCCATGGAAGAGCTGCTCTCCTCCGGCCGCGCCCCCTCCGGCGGCCTCGCCCTCCTGATCGGCTTCGGCGCCGGCCTGGTCTACGCGGGACAGGTCGTACGGCTCCCCTGACCCGCGCCCACGACAACGGGCGCCCGGCCGGTCGGCGGTCCGGGCGCCCGTTCTCATGCCGTACGACGGCCGCGCCGCCCGCCACGCACGGCGACGCCGCGGAGAGGAGGACTCCCCGCGGCGTCGCCGTGCGTGCTCGTCGTCAGTACGCGGCCGCCACCTCGAACAGGGCGAACGGGCTCGGACGGCCGCGGTCCTGGAAGGCGCGCAGCGGGGACGTGGTGCCCCGGTGGGCCGCCCCCTCCTCCCAGGCCCGGAAGGCCGCCAGGCTGTCCCAGGCACTGAGGACCGCGTACCCGCCGGGGGCGGTCAGATCGCGCAGCAGCTCGTTGCCCAACAGACCCGGGGTGCCGTCGAGTTCCTTGCTGATGAGGTGGTACGCCTCCTCGACCTGCGGCACCTGCTCGGCCTCCGCCCGCAGATGCAGCAGCACCCGGACCCGGCCGGGGGCGGTGCTCATCGGACGCCCTCCAGGACCTGCATCATCGCCAGGGAGCCGCCCTCACGGTACGGGTGCAGCTTCTCCCGGTGGCGCACATGCCCGGGGCTGCTCTCGAACTCCAGGAACGCCTCGCGGTCGGTCCAGTCGCTGACCACGTAGTAGACGTCGTCCTCCAGGGCGCTGCGGGCGAGCGCGTGCCCCAGGTTGGCGGGCTGGGCGGTGACCTCCGCGCTGCCCTGCGCCCAGACCTTCTCGAAGTCGGCCGCCATGCCCGCCTTGACCCGCACGGTCAGCAGCACCCGGAACGGCCCGCTCTCCTCGGCCATCTCAGACCCCTCCGTCGACGTGCAGGGTCTCGCCGTTGACGTACGTGGACAGGTCGCTGGCCAGGAACAGCACGGCGCCGGCGATCTCCTCCGGGCGGCCGAAGCGGCCCAGGGCCATCATGCGCAGATAGCGCTCGTTGTACGCGGCCCGCTGCTCGTCGGTCAGCTCGTCGGGTTCGGCGGTGTCGATGACGCCGGGCGCGACCACGTTGAACCGGATGCCCTTGCCGCCGAGTTCCTTGCACAGCGAGCGGGTGAGGCCCACGAGTCCGGCCTTGGACGCGGTGTAGTGGCCGCGCAGGGGTATGCCGGCGACGGCGCCCCGGGAGCCGATGTTGATGACGGAGGAGCCCTCGCGCAGCAGCGGCAGCGCCTTGCTGATGACCATGAACGGGCCGGTGAGGTTGGTGGTCAGCACCCGCTCCCACTCCTCGAACGGCAGCTTCGCGAACGGGATCTGGCTGATCACGCCCGCGTTGTTGACGAGGACGTCCAGTGTGTCGAACCGGCGGCGGGTCTCCTCCAGGAGCCGTTCCACTCCCTCGGCGGTGCCGACGTCCGCGCGCACCAGCACATGGTCACCGCCGATCTCCTTCAGCTCGCGGGCCAGGCTGTCGACGGCCTCGCCCTCCTGCCGGTAGCAGGTCACCACCGTGGCGCCAGCCCTGGCCAGGGCCAGGACGATGGCGCGCCCGATCCCCCGGCTGCCACCCGTGACCAGTGCGTTCCTGCCGACCAGTCGAAGTTCCATGCCATCCTCCGTGCTCTCGCGGCTCCTGCCGCGTCCGATCGGATCGGTCCGTTGTCATCGGCCGTCGGGGACCGGGCGGCACTCCAGCACCGCCCAGCGCCCGGCGACCGGCTCGTTCACCAGCTCGAAGCCCGCCGTCGCGAGCAGCGCGCGCCACTGGTCCTCGCCGCGCTCCCGGCCGCCGAACCGGACGAGCATGTCCAGGTCGAGCAACTTGCCGCGGTCCCAGTCGTTGGCGGGACCGACCAGGAACTCGCAGATCAGCAGCCGCCCTTCGGGCACCTCCCGCAGAGCCTCGTGGATCCGGCGCAGGATCGCGGCGGCCCGTTCGTCGTCCCAGTCGTGCAGGACGGCCTTGAGGACATAGGCGTCGCGGCCCGCCGGCAGTTCGTCGAAGAAGTCGCCCGGCACCACCTCGACGCGGTCGGCGACCCCGGCCTCCTCCAGCAGCTTGGGCGCCTCGTCCACCACCGCGGGCCGGTCGACGAGCGTGCCCCGTACCCCGGGGTGGCGGGCGAGCAGCTCGGCGAGGAACAGGCCCCGGCCGCCGCCCACGTCGGCGAGGCGCGGGAAGCGTCCGAAGTCGTAGGAGTCCAGCAGCATGCGGGAGGTGGCCCGGCTCATCCCGGTCATCGCCCGGTCGAACAGGGCGCCCGCGGCCGGGTCGCGCTCCAGGTGCTCGAAGAAGCCGTGGCCGTAGACCTTCTCGAACGCGGGGCGGCCGGTGCGCACGGTGTGCATCAGCTCGCCGTAGGAGCGCCACAGCATGTCGTCGCCGTTGTAGAGGACCATGTCCCGCTGGCTGCCGGGCACGTCCGCGCGCAGGGCCTGGCCGACGTCGGTGAGCGTGTAGCGGCCGTCGGGTTCCTCGGCGAGGACGCCGAACGCGGCGGCCACCCGCAGCACCCGGCCCAGCGCGTCCGCGTGGGTGCCGGTCCGCTCGGCGAGGGCGGCGACCGTGAGCGGGCCGTCGGCGAGGGCTCCGGCGATGTCGAGTTCGGCGACGACGTGCAGCACGCGGGAGATGCGCTTGCCGTCGGTGAGCAGCAGCAGCCGCACATGGGGCGGCAGCGCGGCGGTCATCGCCGGGCCGACCACTGCGGTCATGGAGTTGTCCACACCTTCTCCTTCTCAGATGAGTACGGCGGCCGCGGCGACGTTGGTGAGCAGCGCGGCGACGGCGAGCGAGCCGCGCACCCGGTTCCAGCGGATCCAGCGCTCCCGGGGGTCGAGCCGGTCGAAGTCCACGGGCAGGTCCTGCGGATCGAGCGTGGACAGCCACCGGTTGATCGGGACGTTGCGGGTGAGCGACACCGTCATGGCGGCGGCCAGCAGCAGCGCGGCGAGGGCGGCGAGCAGACGCACCGCGGTCCGGTCCCCGAGGGCGGCCAGGGCCAGGTCGCACAGCAGGCAGCTCAGCAGCGACACCGGCATGAACGGGTCGAAACGGGTCACGAGCCCCTTGTGCACGGGCACGTACATCCCGGTGGGCAGGGTGGTGAACAGGGGCGCCGCGAGAACGGATATGGCCAGGCCACCGGCCGCGAGGCCGCCGGCGAACAGTGCTACGGGCAGCAGGATCTGAACCGGCTCGACCACGACTCCACCCTCCGGACCTGTCGCCGCCCGGTGCGGCGAACACCTGCCACGACTGTCCGGGCCCGCGGTCGAAGCGAACTCGAAGACCGCTTGACGATCACGGGCGGCGCTCGTGTCGAGCACCGCTCCACAGCGAATCGAGCAGGCCGGGGCACGGTGTCGGACACCACAGCCAAGGCCGCAGGACCGGGAGTCGTCATGCTCGAAGAAGTGCTGAGCGGGGTCGTGCTGATCGGAACGGGAACCGTCACGGGCGTCTTCGTGGCGGTGCTGGTCAGCGTGGGTCCCGCGATGTCCGCCATGGACCGCGCGGACTATCTGCGGGCCCACGCCCTGCTGGGCAAGGGGTACCACCCGCTGATGCCGCTCCTGGTGAACGCGGTGACGCTCAGCGGGTTCGCCCTGGCCTTCCTCGCCGAGGGGCCGGGCCGGGTGCTGTTCCCGCTGGTCTCCGTGCTGCTCATCGGGGTGCAGGCGGTCTCGCACCTCGGCAATGTGCCGATCAACCGCTCCCTGAGCGCGCTCGCCGCGGACGGCCCCTGGCAGGACCCGCGTCCGCTGTGGCGGGCCTGGCACCGGCTGCGCACCGCGCTGGCCGCGCTGGCCCTGGTCGTCGTCACCTTCACGGTGCTCACCACCCGCTGAAGTTCCCAGAGTTCCGACAGGAGGAACCGTCATGCCTCTGGACGCCATCACCTACCGCGTCCGTCCCGGTCACGAGGATGAGCTCACCGAGGTCTTCTCGCCGCACACCTTCACCCGGGTCGACTCCCCGATCATCAGGGACCCCTCCGGGGCGGAAGTGGGGATGCTGCTGGGGACCGGTCTGTTCGTCCAGGACGACGTCCTGGTCCGGGTGATCCATCACGACGGCGTGGGCGCGGCCCAGGTCGCCCAGCACATGTCGGTGCAGAAGGGGGTGCGCGAGGCCGAGCGGGCGATCAGCCCCTATCTGACCGAGCTGCGGGACACCGAGACCCCCGAGGGCTTCCGCCGCCACTTCCACCGCAGTCTGATGACGGTGCTGGAGCAGCACAGCCCCGACGAGCGGCCCGCCCTGGGCACCGTCGCGCTGCGCTACCCGCTGCGGCCCGGCGCCGGCGCGGAGCTGACCGCGTCCCGCAAGACCGTCAACAGCAAAGCCTCCCTGACCCTGGCCCGAGAACATCCGTCGATCATCCGCACGGCGCTGTTCCTGCACGAGGACGCCCTGGTGCGGGTCGTGCAGTACGACGGCCATCCCTACGACGTCGTCGGCTACCTCACGGACCGCTGTCACGGACAGGACGCCGAGCGGTGGCTGGACCCGTATCTGGAGGGCGACGGGCGGCCCGAGCATCCGGACGCGTATCTGGCGCTGGTGCACGAGCAGGCGATGCTGATGATCGCCCACATGTCGGCGCTGGGGGTCGGCTGACACCGCGTCCTCCGCACGGAAACCGCCGCCGGTGCGCACCGGCGGCGGTTTCCGTGCGGCCAGGGGTGCCGTCAGACCTCGGGGTGGTCGAACCACTCGCCCAGCTTGGTGCCCATCAGCGGGCTGCCGCGCAGCTTCAGCTTCCCGGTCAGGAACGCCTTCGCGCCGGGCAGTTTGCCGACGCCCATGGCGAGCATGTCCGGGAACTTGATCCCGATGGTGATGTCCGGGCTCTCGTGCAGGCCCTTGTCGGTGCGGCAGGTGCCGCCCTCGACATGCACGTAGTGCAGTTTCTGGCCCTCGGCGGAGGCGATGTCGAACTGGAAGACGCCCTTCTGCCCCTTGGCCTTCTCGGGGTTGAACTCCGACACCAGCAGGTCGAAGATCAGCGTGAGGGCGGCGTCCAGACCGCCCTCGCGCTCGGCCACCGTGGCCTCCAGCGACTTGGCCGGCACGGACTCCACCAGCTCGATCAGCTCGGTCACCTGTTCGGCTTGCGTGCTCATGCGTTCCTCCCGTTCGTTTCAGCCGGCCACTTCGTGGCGGGACAGGTCGGTGCCGGACAGTTCGTGGAGCGGTTCCAGCAGGCTCATCGCGCCGCCCTCGCGCATCGGCCAGAGCCGTTTGAGGTACGCCTGCTGGGCGTCGCTGCGTTCGAAGGCGCGGAACGACGGCTCGTCCGTCCAGTCGGTCAGCACCGTGTAGCAGCCGTCCAGGCCGGCCTGCCGGTACAGGCGCTGGCCGTGGTTGTCGGGGAGCCGGCGGACCTCCTCGGCGTGGCCGCGCCACAGCTCCTCGAACTCGCTCTCGCGGCCGGGCGCGATCCTGATCTCCAGCAGGACCCGCAGCCCGGCGCTCACCGCGGCACCGCCTGCCGCGCGGCCTCCTCCACCAGCCCCTTGATCCGGGCCATCTCCCGCCGGGTGTTGGTGTTCAGCCGCTCCGCCATCTCGGGGTCCCCGAAGGGCAGGCCCTGGCGGACCGTGAACTCCTGCTGCCAGCGCATCTCCACACCGGCCTCGGTCGGGGTGTACGACCAGTACAGGTTCATGAACTCGAACGGGCCGGTCTCGATCCGCCGGGCCCGCACGGTACGGGTGACGGGGTCCGGGGTGCGCTCGGATACCCAGCTCCAGACCTGCCCCTGCTCGTCCGGGTGGAGGGTGAGCCGGAAGCGGACGGTCGCGCCGTCGCGCTCCAGGATCTCGGCCGCCGCGTACTCGGAGAACAGCTCCGGCCAGGACTCGACGTCGTTCGTCATGTCCCACAGCAGCTCCATGGGCGCGTCGACGACGATCGCGTTGTCGGTACGGGCCATGTCAGACCGCCGCCAGGCTGGTGTTGACGTAGTCGATCACGGCCTGCGGGGACTCCATCGACTCGATGGCCTCGTCCGGGATCTTCAGCCCGTACTCGCGCTGGAGCTGGCTGGCGATCTCCAGCACGGCGAGCGAGTCGTAGCCGAGGTCGGTGAAGGGCGTGCCGAGATCGCCCTCGGTGATCTCCTGGCCGTCGGCCTCGCCGATGCAACGGCCGATGACCGCCTTCAGGTCGTCGAAGCTGATGCTGCTCATGTGTTCCTCCTGGATGTCGGCCGTTCCTCCGGGAAAGCGGCGCGTTTCGGCGTACGGGGTGGGGTGGAAGGGCGCGGTGGGCGGGGCGGACGCTGCGGTCACGCCGCGCGCAGCACGACGGCCGCGTTGAAGCCTCCGTAGCCCCGGGCGAGGACCAGGGCGGTGCGCAGGGACGCCTCGCGGGGCCGGTCGGTGACCAGGTCGAGGTGGTGGGCGGGGTCGGGGCGGACGTTGACCGAGGGCGGGATCACCTGGTCGCGCAGGGCCAGGACGGCCGCCGCCACGTCGAGGGCGGCGCCACCCGCGTAGAGTCGGCCGGTCATCGTCTTGGGGACGGTGACCGGGACCCCCGCCGGGCCGAAGACGCCGGTGACGGCCTCCGCCTCCTGACGGTCCAGCTCGGGAACGCCGTAGCCGTCGGCGAAGACGACGTCGATGTCCTCAGGGGCCGTGCCCGCGTCCGCGAGGGCGAGTTCCAGCGCGCGCCGGATGCCGGGCGGACGGCCCGAGCCGGGGCGCGGGTCGGTGGTCGCGGCGTAGCCCGCCAGCTCGGCGTAGATCCGGCCGGCGCCCCGGGCGCGGGCGTCGGCCGCGCTCTCCACGACGAGGATCGCGCCGCCCTCCCCGGGCACATAGCCGCCGGCCGCCGGGTCGAAGGGCACGAACGCGCGCTCGGGGCGCGGCTCCTCGCTCAGCCGCCCGTTGGAGAGCTGGCAGACCAGCCCGTACGGCGACAGGGAGGCGTCCGTGCCGCCGGACAGGACGAGCCGGGTGCCCTTGGCGAGGACCCGGCGGGCCTGGGCCAGGACGTCGAGGCCGCCGGCCTGCTCCGAGCAGAGCACCCCGCAGGGCCCGCGCATGCCGTGCCGGATGGACAACTGTCCTGTGGTGGCCGCGTAGAACCAGGCGATGGACATGTAGGCGCCGACCGCCTGCGGCCCCTCGGAGTAGAGCTTCTGCAGCTCCCGCTGGCCGAACTCGACCCCGCCGGAGGAGTTGGCGGTGATGGCCGCCATGTCCAGGTCGGCGAGCGAGTCCTCGGCCACGCCCGCGTCGGCGAGCGCCTCGTTGGCGGCGGCGAAGGCGTACTGGGTCATGGCGTCGGTCTCGGCGACCAGCCGGGCCGGGGCGTGGTCGGCCGCGCGGAACCCGGTGGCCTCGCCCGCGACGGTCACCGGATAGCCGGCCGGGTCGAAGCGGCTGATCCGGCCCAGCCCCGAGCTGCCCTCCAGGGTCGCCCGCCACCAGGTCTCCCGGTCCAGCCCGTTGGGGGCGACGACCCCGACACCGGTGATGACGGGCGCGCTCTCCCGGTCACGTACGGCGCTCACGCGATCCTCCTCGGCGAGGTCAGCACCACGGCGCTCTGGAAGCCGCCGAAGCCGCTGCCGACGCTGAGCACCACGTCCAGGTCCGCCTCGCGCGCGGTGCCCGGCACATAGTCCAGATCGCACTCGGGGTCGGGTTCCTCGTAGTTGGCGGTGGGCGGGACCGTGCCGCGGTCGATGGCGAGGGCGCTGGCCGCGATCTCGATGGAGCCGATCGAGCCGAGCGAGTGCCCGACCATCGACTTGATGGAGCTGACGGGGATCCGGTAGGCGTGGTCGCCCAGGCTGCGCTTGTAGGCGGCCGTCTCGTGCCGGTCGTTCTGACGGGTGCCGGAGCCGTGGGCGTTGGCGTAGTCGACCTCGTCCGGGTTGATCCGGGCCTCGTCGAGCGCCGCGGTGATCGCCTCGCCCATCTCCCGTCCGTCGGGGCGCAGTCCGGTCATGTGGTAGCCGTTGGCGCGGGCGGAGTACCCGGCCACCTCGCAGTAGATCCGGGCCCCGCGGCGGCGGGCGTGCTCCAGTTCCTCGACGACGAACACGGCCGAACCCTCGCCGAGCACCAGGCCGTTGCGCCGCCGGTCGAACGGGCGGCAGGCGTGTTCGGGGTCGTCGTTGCTGGTGGAGGAGGCGCGCAGGGTGTCGAAGCAGGACACGGTGACCGGGTAGATCGGCGCGTCCGTGGCCCCGGCGACCATCACCTCGGCGGAGCCCTCGCGGATCAGGTCGACGGCGTACCCGACGGCGTCGATACCGGCGCAGCAGCCCGAACTGACCACGGTGGACGGCCCCTCGGCGCCGACCGCCCAGGCCACCTCGGTGGCCAGGGAGCTGGACATCACGTACGAGTACAGATGCGGCACCCCGTAGTCGGGGTCGACCAGCCACCGGCGGCCGTTGTCGCTGACGGTGCGGTACTCCTGCTCCATGGAGATCGCGTTGCCGACGCCGTTGCCGATGCTCACGCCCCGGCGGTGCGGGTCGGTGGCGTCCAGGTCGAGGCCGCTGTCGGCGACCGCCTCCCGGGCGGCGGCCAGCGCGAACTGGCCGGCCCGGTCGGTGCGCCGGATCTCCTGGTACGACAGTCCGGCCCGCTCGGGGTCCCAGTCGACCTCGGCGCCGATCCGGCTGCGGAACGGGGCGGGGTCGAAGAGGGTGATGCGCCGGGTCGCCGTACGGCCCTTGACGATCATCTCCCAGAACTCCTCGCGGCCCGGCCTGCCCGGGGCCACGACGCCGATGCCGGTGATCACCGCGCGGGCGGTCATCGGGCGTCCCCCACTTCGGGCAGGGTCCCCTCGCCCGGCAGCGGCTCGCAGTCGACGTGGCCGAGTTCGGGGCGGGGTGCGAGCGGGCCGAGGAAGAAGGCGACGTGGGCCTGCTCGTCGCCCGGATTCTCGATGCGGTGCCGTACGCCGATGGGGACCATGAAGGACTCCCCCGGCCCCAGCACCAGTTCCCTGCCCTCGACCCGCAGCAGGATCCGGCCCCGGATGGTGTGGAAGAACTCCTCGGAGTACGGGTGGTAGTGCTCGGAGACGAACTCGCCGGGCTCCAGCGTGCCGACGCCCATGAAGCCGGACGTCGCACCGCAGGTCTTGGGGCTGAGCAGCACGCGTAGATCGCCCCCGCGCCTGCGGTTGGGTTCCACGTCGTCGAGGGCGACCTTGATGAGGTCGGTGGTCTGCATGGTTGCTCCACAGGAGTGGGGAGTGGGGATCCCGGTCTGGCGGGGAAGGTGTGCGGCGGAGTGCGGAAGCGGCAGGTCAGGGCGTCCAGCGGTAGAAGGGCTCGGCCATGGAGTCCTTCGGTTCGCGCCACGCGGGGTCGTAGGGCGTCATGTACTGCTGGAGCCGGACGTTGATGTCCTCGTAGAGCGGGTGGCTGCGGGCCTGGTAGAGGCGGTCGCCGATGGCGTCCTCGGCCTCCACCAGGTGGAAGTACAGGCCGTGGAAGCGGAACAGCGTCCGGCGCTGGACGCCGATCATGTGCGGCAGGTCGGTGGCGTCGGACTCGGCGAAGAGTGCCGCCACCTTCTCCGCGTCGGCGGGGTCCATCCGCGCGACGATGAGGGTGCGGTGAGCCATGGGTTCTCCCTCGGGGAAAGGGACAGGGACGGGCAGGGACGGAGACTCGGACTCGGCCTGAGCGGGGGCGTCGTCCGGCCTGATTTCGATGGTGGGTCGGCCGCCTTGAGGGGGCGTCCAGGCCAACTCGACATCAGATTCGAACGGTTCTGCGGGCCAGGGCGAGCGCGGTGGCGACGGCCGCGGCGGTGAATCCCGACAGGTAGACCCACAGCGGCAGGACGCCGACGAGGTGCGAGAGCTGGCCGCCCGCGCCGGCGCCGAGCGCGGCGCCCAGATAGAAGAGGCCCATCATGCGGCTGCGGTGGCCGTCGGGCGCGGCCTCGGCGGTGGTGCTCAGACCGACAGGACCGAAGACCAGCTCCCCGCAGGTCATGAACAGGAAGGCGCCCAGCAGCCACAGCGCGGACACCTGACGGCCGTCCGTGGCGAGGGCCGCGCCGACCGCCAGCACCAGGAAGCCGCCCGCCGCGCACAGCAGCCCGGCGGAGAACTTCCGTACGGTGCCGGCCCGGCCGCCGATCCGCAGCCACAACCAGGCGAAGAGCGGGGCCAGCAGGAGCAGGAACAGCGGGTGCGCGGACTGGAACCAGCTCGCGGGCACCGTGAACCCGGCGATCTCCCGGTCCGTGTGCTCGCGCGCGAACAGCGAGAACACGGAGCCGAGTTGGCCGTACATGGCCCAGAACAGCACCGACGGCACGAACACCACCCGGTAGGCGCGGATCCGTTCGCGGGCGGCGTCGTCCAGGCCGCCGTCGGCCCGCAGCAGCCGGCGGAAGGCGACGACGGGCAGCACCAGCGAGGCCAGCCCGCACAGCGCGAGCACCGGCCGCAGCGGAACCCCGCCGGCCGCCGCGACACCGGCCGCGACCAGCACCGCCGCGGCCAGGGCGATCCACGCGCCACGGACGAGGCGGCGCTGCGCGGCGGGCGGCAGCGGCCGGCTCGGGCCGGTACGGGCGCCGCGCAGCGAGGAGGCGCCCCACACGTACTGGAGGACGCCGAGGAGCATGCCGACGGCGGCGGCCCCGAAGCCCAGGTGCCAGTCCACGCGTTCCCCGAGGGTGCCGGTGACGAGCGGGCCGATCAGCGCGCTGACCTGGATGCTCATGTAGAACAGCGAGAAGGCGGCCCGGCGCCGCGCGCTGTCGGCGCCCGGGTTCATCTGGTCGAACATCACCGGCAGGTTGGGCTTGAGCAGCCCCGTGCCGCAGGCCACCAGGGCCAGCCCGGTGTAGAACCCGGCGCGGGCCGGGAACGCCATGCACAGATGACCGGCGGCGATGACGATCGCGCCGGTCAGCATCGCCCGGTGGGTGCCGAGCACCCGGTCGCCGAGCCAGCCGCCGGGCATCGCGGCGAGGAACGACGCGGAGACGTACAGCCCGAACAGTGCGCCCGCCGTCCCGTCGGAGAGGCCGAGCCCGCCGTCCGTCTCGGGTGCGGTCGCGTAGAGGAACAGCAGGGCCTGCATGCCGTAGAAGCTGAAGCGTTCCCACATGTCGGTGAGGAACAGGGTGCTGAACCAGCGTTCGCGCAGCAGGGTCCAGACGGGGCGGTCGGCGGGGGCGGTCTCGGCGCGGACGGTGGCCGGGGGGCCGCTCACAGGGAGATACCGCCGTCGATCTGCACCACCTGACCGGTGACGTAGTCCGCCCGGTCGGAGAGCAGGAACGCCACCAGCTCCGCGACGGACTCCGGGGTCCCGAAGCGGCGCATGGCGATCTTGCCGACGGCTGCCTCACGGGCCTTGTCCGTCATGCCGTCGAGCATGTCGGTGTCGATGAACCCGGGGGCGACCGCGTTGACCCGCACCCCGTAGGGCGCGACCTCCTTGGCGAGGGCGCGGGTGAGACCGTTCAGTCCTGCCTTCGCGGTGGCGTAGTTGGTCTGGCCGGGGTTGCCGTACACGCCGATCACCGAGGAGACGTTGACGATCGCGCCCGCCCGCCGGGAGATCAGGCCGCGCAGCACCGCCCGGGAGACGTGGAACGCGCCGTCCAGACTGGTGCCCACGACCGACTGCCAGTCCCGCGCGGACATCAGCGCCATCGGACGGTCCCGCAGCACCCCGGCGGAGTTCACCACGCCGTACGGCGGACCCAGCTTCTCCTCGCACTCCTCCACGAAGGCGCGGACCGCGTCGGCGTCGGTGACGTCGCACACGACGTGATGGACCGGCGCGCCCGCCTCGGCGACCAGCCGGGCGGTCTCCAGGGCCGCCTCGTCGGCGGCGCGGGAGCAGAATCCGACGGCATGGCCCGAGCGGGCCAGCCGGACGGCGATCGCGCGGCCGATGCCCCGCGATCCACCGGTCACCAGTACACAGCGGTTCTCCTGCATCCGTACCTCCCGGCGCGGCGGTGCGACGGCACGGGGCCGCCGTGACCGCGGAGGGCCCGCGGTCACGGCGAGGATCGGCGAACGGCCTCGAGGGAGCCTCGAAGGGCGTCGGCCAGGCTGCCCCCATGGTGGAGAACCTCTTCGAACAGAACCTGCTGTGGGCGGTGCTGGCCGCGGTCTGCTGGCTGTTCGCCGCACGCGGCGCGCGCCGCCTGGCGACCCGTCCGCACTCACGCGCCCTGCGCCGCCGGGCCCGCCTGGGCCTCGCCCTCCTCACCACGGCCCTCCTGACCCTCACCGTCCGCGCCGCCCTCGCCGTGGCCCTGGCCGCCGAAACCGACTGGTGGGGCGCCACCGACTTCCTCCTACTGGCGGTCGCACCACAGGTGGCCGCGGGCGCGGTGGTGACATGGCTGAGCGTGCCCGCGTATTGGCGACTGACGGGGTGGGATCAGGGGGCGCGCCGGTCGGGTGTGCCGGGGGCGGGTGCTGGTGCGGGTGTGCCGGGGGCGGGTGCTGGCGCGGGCAGGCCGAAGGCCGAGGGCGCCACCCCGGCGTCCTCCGCCGTGCCGGCCCCCGTACCCTCCGCCTTCGGCCTGGCCGGCCCCGCCGGCGAAGGGACGACCACCCTGACGGAGACCGGCCCGGCGGCCGCCGAGGTCGGGAGCGCGGCCCAGGGCGAGGTCCAGGGGGCCGCCAGCCCCACCCCCGTCACCCGGTCCGCCGCCGCCGATCCCCGGCTGGTCGTGCCTGTGCGGGTGGGTGGGGTCGCGGTCGGGCTGGGGGCGTTGTTCACATTGCATCCGCCGGCGCCGCCGTACACCGGGTTCCTGGTGCTGGAGATGACGTTGCTCGCCCTGGCGGCGAGCGGGCTCGTGCTGTTGCAGCAGCGGCGGCGGGCCGCGGTCGGGGTGCCGGGGTGGCGTCCGGCGTCGCGCGGGCGGCGGCTGGTCCGTGCGCTGGCCGTCGTGACCTGCGGGGCCCTGCTGGTGGCCGGCGGGTACGGTCTCGCGGCGCGGGAGAGCCGGTTGCCGGACCGGATGGCCACCGCCCACCACCACGCCTACGACACCGGAGGCGGCCCGGGGCCCGGCGCCGCCCCGGCCCGTTCCGTCGCCGATCTGACCGGGCCGTCGACGGGTGCGGCCGACCGGCGCTTCACCCTCACCGCGTCCGCGCGGACGGTCCGGCTGGCGTCGGGCGAGACGGTGGACGCGCTCACCTTCAACGGAGTGCTGCCCGGCCCTGAACTTCGAGTGGAGAAAGGGGAGTTGGTCGAGGTCACGCTCGTGAACCAGGACGTGACGGAAGGGGTCACCGTGCACTGGCACGGCGTCGACGTGCCCAACGCCGAGGACGGCGTGGCGGGTGTCACCCAGGACGCGGTACGGCCCGGCGGCCGGCACGTGTACCGCTTCCGGGCGAACCGCACCGGCACCTTCTGGTACCACGCCCACCAGCAGTCCAGCTCCGCCGTGGCCCGCGGCCTGTTCGGCGCCCTGGTCGTGACGGACGAGGCGCGGCAGCCCACGCCGCCGGACGGCGTCGACCGCACCGTCGTGGCGCACGCCTGGTCCGTCGGCGACACCCGCGGCGGAGGTTCGGCGGTGCGCGGTTCGGGCGGCGCGCTCAGCGGCCGCAACGGCCTGGGCGGCGACCTGCGGACCGCCTTCGGCGACGACACCGGCGAGCGCCGCGAGCGCGTCGCGGCGGGTACGCCGGTCCGGCTGCGCCTGGTGAACGCGGACAACTGCCCCCGTACGTACGCGCTGACCGGGACGTCGTTCAAGGTCGCCGCGATCGACGGCAACGAGGTGTCGGCGCCGACCGACCTGGACGGCACGCTGCTGCGGGTGGCCGGCGGCGGCCGCTACGACCTGACGTTCCGTCAACCACGAGGCGCGGTAAGGCTCACCGTGACGGGAGACGCCAACGCCGGTGCGGGCAGCCAGGGTTTCGAGGGCTGCGGCGAGGACGGCGCCTACGGAACGCACGGCACCCGCGAGTCCCCGTCGCTGATCCTGGCCCCGGACGCGACCGCCGAGGCCCCCGCCGCCGACACCGACGCGCCCCTGTTCGACCCGCTCCACTACGGCACCGCCACCGGCCCGCGCCCCCTCACCCCGGGCGACGACGGCTTCGACCGTGACTTCCGGATGGTCCTCGGCAACAGCGTCGGCTTCTACGACGGCGCCCCGATGATGCTGTGGACCGTCAACAACGCGGTCTACCCGGACATCCCGTCGCTGCTGGTCCAGGAGGGCGACCTGGTGCGGGTCACGTTCCTGAACCGCAGCCTCGACGACCACCCGATGCATCTGCACGGCCACCGCATGCTGGTGCTGTCCCGGGACGGCGAGCGCGCGGACGGCAGCCCGTGGTGGACGGACACGCTGAACGTGGCGCCCGGCGAGCGCTACGAGATCGCGTTCCGCGCCGACAACCCGGGCGTGTGGGCGGACCACTGCCACAACCTGGACCACGCCCGGGACGGCATGGTCCTGCACCTGGCCTACGACGGCGTGAGCAGCCCCTACGAGACGGGCGCGTCCACCGGCAACACGCCCGAGTGACCGGGCGCCCCGAGGAGGCCCTCGGCGGCCAGCCGCGCTCGGGCGGCGCGGACGGCCCGCCGGTCCTCCTCGGGGCCCAGGGCCCGCGCCGGGAGGGTGCTGAGGACGGCGCTGCGGCCCGACCGCACGGCCCGGTGCCCGCGCGCCAGCACGGTCAGACTCTGTCCGGGCCCGGCCTCCACCAGCAGCCGGTCACCGTCGCCCAGCAGCCGGTCCAGCGTCGGCCAGAACAGCACGGGAGCCGTCGGCTGCGCCGCCCAGAACCGGGTGCTGAGCACGTCCTCCTCGCGCACCGGCCGGGCGAGGTAGGCCGAGTAGAGCGGTCGGCGGGGCGCGGCCCGCCGTACCGTGCGCAGCAGCGTCTCCGTCTCCCGCGCCACGGGGTCCAGGGCCGGGCTGTGGTACGCGGTGCGGGTGGCCAGCCGCCGGCTGGTGCGGCCGTCGGCGGCCAGCCGGCGCTCCACCGCGCGCAGCGCCCGCTCCGGGCCGGACAGGACGGTGTGCCGGGGCGCGTTGAGCGCGCCCACCACGACGCCGTCGCCGAGGTGTCCCGACAGCTCCGCCGGGGTGGCCGCGACCGCGAGCATCCCGCCGGGCGGCACGGCGCGCTGCGCCCTGACCCGCTCCCGCAGCAGCATGACCGCGTCGGACAGGGTGAGCACCCCGGCGAGGACCGCGGCGACGCACTCGCCCATGCTGTGCCCGAGATACGCGGCCGGGCGCACGCCCCAGCTCTCCACCAGCCGGCCCATCGCGTACTCCACGGCGAACAGCAGGGGCGCGGCCCGGTCGTCGGCGTCGAGCGGCGGCGCGGGCTCCCGCGTCAGCCAGTCGGCGCGGACCGCCCCGCTCTCCGGTCCGAGCAGGTCCAGTACGGCGTCGGCGGCCCGGGTGAAGACCGGTTCGTGCCCGTACAGACCGGCCGCCATACGGGCGTGCTGCGCGCCGGTTCCCGGGAACATCAGGACGACGGACCGCTGTTGGCCCTCCTGACGACTCTCACGACCAGATTCACGACCAGATGACATGCCGCAAGGCTGGCGCGGCCGGTTGGAGCCGTTCTCCATCCGCGGGTGGAGGCGGTGTCGAGCCCCTCTTGAGTGTCCGGGCGCACGCTGCCCGGCATGAGCGTTGTCGACGAATCGCCGGCGGGCGTCAGGAACGCCCAGGACAGTCGCCCGACCACCAGCCCGACCACCAGCCCCACCGACCATGTCACCGACCGGCCCGCCGACCGTGTCGCCGAACTCGCCGATCTGCGCGAGAAGGTGCGGCGGGGCCCCAGCGAGCGGGCGACCGAGGCCCAGCACGCGAAGGGCAAACTGACCGTACGGGAACGGCTCGCCCTCCTCTTCGACGGGGGAACGTTCACCGAGACCGAGGAACTGCGCCGGCACCGCGCGACCGGCTTCGGCCTGGAGCACCGCCGCCCGCACACCGACGGCGTCGTCACCGGCTGGGGCCGGGTGCACGGCCGTACCGTCTTCGCCTACGCCCATGACTTCCGGGTCTTCGGCGGGGCACTCGGCGAGGCCCACGCGGAGAAGATCCACAAGCTGATGGATCTCGCGGAGTCCGCCGGAGCCCCGCTGGTCGGGCTGTGCGACGGCGCGGGCGCCCGCATCCAGGAGGGCGTCACGGCCCTGGCCGGCTACGGCGGCATCTTCACCCGCAACGTCCGCAACTCCGGCGTCATCCCGCAGATCAGCGTGATCCTGGGACCGTGCGCCGGCGGGGCGGCCTACTCGCCCGCGCTGACCGACTTCGTGTTCATGGTCCGCGGCACCGCGCAGATGTTCGTCACCGGCCCCGACGTGGTGCAGGCGGTGACCGGCGAGGTCGTCTCGCACGAGCGCCTGGGCGGGGCGGACACCCACGCCACGCTGTCGGGCGTGGCGCACTTCGCGTACGACGACGAGGTGTCCTGCCTGGAGGACGTACGGCATCTGCTGTCGATGCTGCCCGCCAACAACCGCGAACTCCCGCCGGCCGAGGCGGGCACCGATCCGGCGGACCGCCGCACCGACGCCCTGCTCGATCTGGTGCCCGCGGACCCGGCCCGCTCGTACGACATGCGGGCGGTGATCGCTGAGGTCGTCGACGACGGGGACGTCTTCGAGGTGCAGGAGCACTGGGCCGCCAACATCGTGTGCGCCCTGGCCCGGCTCGACGGCCGGGTCGTCGGGATCGTCGCCAACCAGCCCTCGGTGTCGGCCGGGGTGCTGGACATCGACGCCTCGGACAAGGCGGCGCGGTTCGTGCAGACCTGCGACGCCTTCAACATCCCGCTGGTGACCCTGGTCGACGTGCCCGGTTTCCTGCCCGGCGTGGACCAGGAGCACGGCGGCATCATCCGGCACGGCGCCAAACTGCTGTACGCCTACTGCAACGCCACCGTGCCGCGGGTCCAGGTGATCCTGCGCAAGGCGTACGGCGGCGCGTACATCGTCATGGACTCCCGTTCCATCGGGACGGACGTGTCGCTGGCCTGGCCGCACAACGAGATCGCGGTGATGGGGGCGGAGGGCGCGGCGGGGGTGATCTTCCGGCGGGAGATCGCGGCGGCCACGGACCCCGAGGCCACCCGCGCCCGGCTCGTCAAGGAGTACCGCACGGAGCTGATGCACCCCTACTACGCGGCCGAACGGGGGCTCGTGGACAGCGTCATCGACCCGTCCGAGACCCGGGCCCGGCTGATCGACGCGCTCGCCATGCTCCGCGCGAAACACGCGTCGCTGCCGAGCCGCAAGCACGGGAACCAGCCGCAGTGAGCGCGGCCTGGGACCCCGGTGCCGATGCCCGTGCCGGTGCCGGTGCCGTGGTGCGTGTCGTGCGGGGCGCGCCCGGCCCCGACGAACTGGCCGCCGTCCTGGCGGTCCTCACCGCCCTGCGCACGGCCGGGGCCGTCGGGGCAGGCTCCGGCCGCACCGCCGCGCAGGGCCCTTCGAGGGCGGTGTGGCCGGACGCGGACCGCCTGTTCACGCGGGCGGCCTCCGCCTGGACGGCCGCCCCCGGACCGCGCTGGCGGGACTCGCCCCACGGCTGAGGCCCGCCGCCGGACCGGGCGTCACACGAAGGGGGCCAGGTCGTCGAGGACCCGCAGCACCTCGCTCTCGCCGGCCGGCGGGAGCTGGAGGACGACCTCCTCGATGCCGAGGTCCGCGTAGTGGGCGAGCTTGCCCGCGGACGGCAGGACGGCGTACGGCACGATCTGGAGCGCGGACGGGTCGCGGCCGGCGTCGGCCCACGCCGAGCGCAGCGCCGGCACGGTCTCCGACAGGCCGCGCCCGCCGATCGGCAGCCAGCCGTCGGCGTACTCGCAGATGTGGGTGAACAGCTTGGGCCCGGCCGCCCCGCCGATCAGGGTGCGCGGGCCGACGACCGGGCCGCGCGGCTTCTGCGCCGGCTTGGGGTGGGCGTGGCTGGCCCGCACGCTCGCGTACGGCGCGTCGTAGGCGGTGGGTTCCTCGCTCCACAGGGCGCGCATCAGCCCCATCCGGTCGCGGACCAGCTCGCGCCGGGTGGGCCAGTCGACGCCGTGGTCGGCGGCCTCCTCCACGTTCCAGCCGTAGCCGAGGCCGAGGGTGAAACGGCCGCCGGAGAGATGGTCCAGGGTGGCGATCTGCTTGGCCAGGTCGATCGGGTCGTGCTGGGCGACGAGCGTGATGCCGGTGCCCAGGCCCAGCGTCTCGGTGACGGCGGCGGCCTGACCGAGCGCCACGAACGGGTCGAGGGTACGGCCGTACTCGGGCGGCAGTTCACCGCCCGCCGGGTACGGGGTGGTCCGCTCGACCGGGATGTGCGTGTGCTCGGGGAGGTAGAGCCCGGCGAACCCGCGCTGCTCCAGCTCACGGGCGAGGCGGACGGGGGTGATCGTCTCGTCGGTGAGGAAGATGGTGACGGCGATGCGCATGGGGGGCGGCCTTTCGTCGCGGGACCGTGGCTTCCTGATGGCTTCCTGCTGGCTTCCCGGGGTGCCGCCCTCATCTGTACCGGGAGAGACGCCCACTGTCCATACCGACCGGTCGGCCCAGTGCTCCCTCAGCGGCGGGTCCGGCGCCGTACCTCGATGATCGTGGCGACCGCGTGCAGCCAGCGGGCCGCCGTGTCGTCGGTGGCCGGGTCCTGGGTCGACGGGCCTTGAGGGGCCGGGTCTTGAGGGGCCGGGCCTTGAGGGGCGGAGGCGGCTGCTTCCAGCCAGTCGCGGACCAGGGCCGCCGCCTCGGGGCGGGGCAGGGGCTCGGGGAGGTCCGCGGCGGCGCGGACACCACCCGCGCGGACCACCTCCGCCAGGTAGGCGACCGAACGGGGCTCGGTGCCCAGCCGGTCGAGGAGGACGGCCGCGCCCACCGCGCCGTCGCCGAAGAGGGCGGTGCGCAGCGGGCCGGGGGCGGCGGTGAGGCCGTAGCGCAGGAGGGCGGTGATGTCGAGGCCGGCGAGGTCGTCCTCGGTGTGCTCGGGGTGCTCCGTGTGCGCGGGCTGCTCGGGGTGTTCCATCGTGGGCCTCATTCGACGGTGACCTTGTAGGTGACCCGCTCTGGTTCGGCGGGGGTGGCGCCGCCCGTCGGGGCGGGGGCCGGGGTGCCCTCGCCGGTGTCGCAGGTGCTGGAGAACGTGCAGTGCAGGAGCACGATCTCGGTGCTGCCCGCGCCGGTCGCCTCGAAGGTGAAGGTGACGTCGGTACTGGAGCCGGGGGCCGCGTCGTCGTCCGACGCCGTCTCACGGCCGCGCTCCCGCACCACCGCGCCGTCCGGCTTCGGGTCCACCAGGTACCAGTGGGAGCGGGTGGAGGCGTTGTCGGCCACGGTGAGCGTGAAGCGCTCGCCGACGCTCGCGGTGACGGTCGTGTCGTCCACGGGGTGGCTGGTGGGCGCGTCGTCGCCGGATCCGCACCCGGTCATCGCCGGGGCCGCGAGCGCCAGCAGCGCGGCCGCCGCGAACGCCGTGCCGCGCGCCCTGCCGCGTGCCCTCCTGCACGCCCAACTGCGCGTCCTACTGCGGGACATAGACCTGGTACGCGTTGCTGAGTTCACTGTTCGAAGCCTTGCCCATGTTGCCGTTGATGAAGTCGTCCTCGCTGACCCATGTGGTCGTGCCCCAGGGGTTGTAGATCTGGAGCTTGTCGCCGTCCTGACCGATGATCATCATCGCGTGGGCGCCGGTGTCGCCGGAGACGTCGACCGGGACCGGCTTGCCCTCGGCGACCGCCTTCTCGACGTCGTCCAGGATCGCCCTGCGGTCGTCGGCGCTGTCGAGGTCGTGGCGCCGGTAGTCGTCGCCGGTGGCGCTGCCGAGGGTGGAGTCGGCGATGCGTTCCTGGCCCTCCTGGCCCATGCCGGTCCAGTTGTCGCCGCCCTCGCCCTCGGTGTGCAGCCGGTGCTGTTCGGCCACCAGGCGCTGCTTGAAGGCGGCGGGGTCGTCCTCCTGGCCGCTGGGGCCGCCGGTGAGGTCGAGGGCGTAGAGCGGGTCGAGCATGGCGCGGGCGCTGACGGTGGAGGAGGCCACGCAGGTGCCCTCGGAGCCGTCGCCGCCCTGGATCCAGAGCTGGTTGTGGAAGAGGACGGAGTCCTTGTTGTTGTTGGAGCCGTCCTGGGCGAGGCCCTCGTCGTCCATGCTGTCCTCGGCGGTGACCACCGGGGTCAGATGCCGGCGCAGCCACTCGGGGTCCTTGCCCGCGATCTTGCCCTGGAACTCCTCGATCTCCTTGACGCTGTGGCCGGCGGCCAGCGCCTTCATCAGATAGGCCCGTTCCTCGGGGCTGCCCGCCTGCGTCAGCATGCGTTCCATGGCCGCCTCGTCGGCGCCGCTGAGCCGGTCCATGCGCTGTCCCGCGCGTTCCAGATCGCTCGCGCTGAGGATCTCGTTCAGCTCGGTGGGGGTGTTGGCGGCGCCGGTGTCGGCGAGCATCAGCTTGTCGACGGCGGTCAGTTCGCCGGTCTTCATCTTCCCGGCACGGGCCTCGGCCGCCCACTTGTTGAGGTCGCGGACGGCGACCCGGACGGCGTCCTCGGCCGTGACGGCGGCCTTGTGCATCAGCTCGATGCCGTCGGAGGCGACGGAGCGAGCGGCGAGCCGCGCGGCCTCCTCGCCGTCGTCCTCGTGCCAGTCGTCGAAGAAGCCGTCCCGGCCGCCGAGGCTGCTCCTGGCCTGCCCCAGCTTGCCGCGGCCCTCGGTGTCCTGCTTCTGCGCGACGGTGAGCGCGTCGGCGAGGGTGAGCAGCACCACGGCGCCGCCGCCGAACGCCTCGCCCATCTGGAGGACGGCGCGGTTGGCGGCGGACACCACCTCGGAGGCGAGCACGCTGGTGTCGCCGACCCAGACCTCGGGCAGCCCCTTGCGGGCCACCCGGTCCACCCGGTCGTAGACCCGGCCGACCTCGTCGATCTGGTCGCGGTAGCGCTTGCCCAGCGTCTCGATGGTGCCCGGGTCGCCCTTGGGGGCGGCCACGGAGAGCGCGCTGTCGATCATGTCCAGCAGGTCGTTCTTGCTGCCGGCCCCGGGGATCTTCTCGCACAGCCCGGCCAGCCAGGCGCGCCGGCCCGTCGGGGAGTCGGCGGGTCGCAGGGAGCCTGTCATCGCGTGGTCCGCCCCGTCCTGTCCTGCATTGCTCTGTCGTCTCGCGGTGTCGGTGTACTGGTGCTGGTGCTGGTACTGGGGTGTCGGGGGTGGCTGCTCAATAGCTCGACAGGACGGAGGAGCGCTCGGCAGGCGCCGGCATGGCGCTCAACTGCCCCTCGCTCACGGCGATTCCGCTGACGCCGGTCTCCACCAGGCCGTCGCTGCCGGTGTAGGCGCCCTTGGCGAGGTGGACCTTGTCGGCGAGTTCGTGCAGGGCCGACTCCAGGGTGCGGGCCTCCGCCTCCCAGGCGGCGATGAACGCGTTGACGGCCGTCGCGGCGTCGGTGCCGCCGAGGGTGTCCGCGGCGTAGCAGAGCGAGGGGGCCACGGCCGCGCGGACCTTGCCCATGTCGTCGCCCGCGCCGTCGAGTTCCTTGGCCTGGCCGGTCATGCCGGACTTCTTGATCTGGTAGCCGTCCGAAGAGGCCATCGACTTTCCCCCGTACTGTCTCGCCGCCGCCGCTCGCGACCGCGGGGAGGCTAACACGGCCTCGTGTGGAAGCCGTGGACGAGGTGTGAGCGGTTCACGGCATCGCGAGGTCGGCGACCACCGCGGCATGGTCGGAGGGCCAAATGCCGTCCACGGGCCCGTGCCCGGCCCGCCGTACGGCCCGCACATGCCCCTCGCCGACGGGACCGGGCGGCCCCACGTGGATGTAGTCGATCCGCACGGGAGGCTCCAACAGCCGCGCGGCATAGGGATTCTCGGGCGACCAGGTCACGCCTGGCGCACCCGGCTCGGCATACTCCCAGGCATCGAGAAGGACTTGACCGGGCACGGCGGAAGGAGCCTTGTACCCGCCGAAGAGACGTATCTCGTCGGAGTCGGGCCAGGCGTTGAAGTCACCGGTGACGACGGCCGGGAACGGGGTGCCGTGCTTGTGTCGCTCCACGAACCGCGCGAGCGCGGTGACTTGCTCCTGCCGAACGGCCGAGGCGCCGGGTGCGGAGGTGAGGTGGGTGGTGAAGAACGGCACCTCGTACGCCGGGGCGGCCAGCCGGGCGTGGAGCGCGAGGCGGCCGTCGGCGAGGTCGTCGGGGGCGGGCAGCAGCAGGGTGTCCTGCGCGGTGATGGGCCACCGGCTGAGGACGGCATTGCCGATGTCGACGCCCCCTTCCTCCCCCTCCGGAAGCCGCCGCCGCCACCGCTCGGACGCGGGCGAGGGCGCCCAGGCCCAGTACAACCCCAAATCGTCGGCGAGCCACCCGGCGAGATTCTCACCCCCGGCGGCCCACACCTCCTGCAACCCCACCACGTCCGGCCGCAACTCCCGCAACACGGTGAGAATCGCCTTCTGCCGAGCCTCCCAGGGCCCGAACCGCCACCACAGATTCCAGGTCACCACACGCATGCCCCACCACCCGCCGTCGCCCCACCGGTGTCGGGGACCATTGAAGCAACAGCACCTCGCGTGAAGGAGTGCGAAGGACCATGTCCCGGCCGAGCAGTGATCTCCGTTTCCGTGCGACGACCGGTTTTCAGCGGTATGTCGCCAACCCGGTTCTGCGCAGACTGCCGTTCCACACCGTGCTGGAGACCACCGGCCGGGTCTCGGGCCAGCCTCGGCGGACGCCGTTGGGCGGGCGTCGGGTCGGGGACTCGTTCTGGCTGGTGTCGGAGTTCGGGGAGCGTTCGCAGTACGTGCGCAACATCCTGGCCGACCCCCGCGTCCGGGTCCGGATCCGCGGCCGCTGGTACACGGGCACGGCCCACCCCCTCCCCGACGACGACCCGGTGGCCCGCCTGCGCACCCTCCCCCGCTTCAACAGCACGGGCGTCCGCGCCCTGGGCACGAACCTGCTGACGGTCCGGGTGGATCTGGACCGGGGCTGAGGGAGCGGCTCTCAGCCCGGCCAGACGATCGACTGGATCTCGCTGTACGCGTGCAGGGCGTAGGAGCCGACGTCGCGGCCCACTCCGCTCTTCTTGAAGCCGCCGAAGGGGGCCTCCATGTTGCGGGCGACCGTGTTGACGCCGACGCCGCCGGCGCGGAGGCGGCGGGCTACGCGGAAGGCGCGGGCGACGTCCGTCGACCAGACGTAGTCGATCAGGCCGTAGTCGCTGTCGTTGGCGAGGGCGATGCCCTCCTCCTCGTCGTCGAAGGGGACGACCGTCACCACCGGGCCGAAGATCTCCTCCCTCGCGACCCGCATGTCGTTGGTGCAGTCGGCCAGGAGGGTGGGGGAGATGTAGAAGCCCCGGTCCAGGGGCGGGCGTTCGCCGCCCGTCACGACCACCGCTCCCTCCTTGCGGCCCAGTTCGACGTACGACTCCACCCGGTCGCGGTGGGGGGACGAGATCACCGGGCCCACGGCCGTGGTGCGGTCGCTGGGGTCACCGACCTTCAAACGGCCCGCGTAAGCAGCCAGTTGGGTCACCAGACGGTCGTACACCCCCCTCTGCGCCAGTACCCGCGTCGGCGCCGTGCAGATCTGGCCGCTGTAGAAGGAGAACGTCGTGCCGATGCCCGCCACCGCCGACGGTACGTCCGCGTCGTCGAAGACGAGTGCCGCGCCCTTGCCGCCCAGTTCCATGAGCTGGCGTTTCATGTCGCGGCCGCACGCCTCGGCGATGCGCCGGCCCACGGCGGTCGAGCCGGTGAAGCTCACCATGTCGACGTCCGGGGAGTCCACCGCCGCCTCACCGACCGCCACCGAGCGCCCGGAGACGACGTTCACCACGCCGGGCGGGGCGCCGGCCGATTCGAGGGCCTCGGCCATGCGGTAGACGGACAAGGGGTCCTGCGGGGCCGGTTTCACCACCACCGTGTTGCCCATCGCGAGGGCCGGGGCCACCTTGCCCGCCGCGTTCGCCCAGGGGTTGTTGTAGGAAGTCACGCAGGTGACGACACCGACCGGCTGGCGGACGGCCAGCGCGCCCATGACGGCCGCCCGCCCCATCGGCCCGGCTTCATTCACTTGCGGCGGGATCGCCCACTCCGCCGGTTCCACGCGTGCGTACCGGCGGAAGCGGGCCGCGGCCACGCCGACCTGCATGCCGCGCGCGGTCCCGGTCGTCGCCCCCGTCTCGGCGCGGGCGAGGGTGGTGTACGGCTCCGCATGGGCGCGGATCACTTCCGCCGCCCGGCCGAGCACCGCCGCGCGCTCCTCCGGCGGGGTGCGCGACCACGGCCCGAACGCCTCCCGGGCCGCGGCGCAGGCGTCCCGCACCTGGTCCGGCGAGGCTTCCGGTGCCAGGCCGACGCACTCCTCGGTCGCCGGGTCGGTGACCTCGTAGTACCCGCCGTCCGGCTCGGTCCAGGCGCCCCCGACGAACAGCCGCTGCCCGCCGCTCACCGGGTGCTCACGGTCCTGGTGTCCCGGCCGGAGCGCAGGACGCGGCCCGGTACCGCGCCGGTGACCACGTCGTCGCGGATCGCGGCCACCCCGTTGACCCAGACCGCGCGCACGCCGAGCGCCCGGGAGTCCAGGCGGGGGCTGTCGCCCGGCAGATCGTGCACGAGGGTCGCCTTGTCCGCGTCGATCCGCTCGGGGTCGAAGAGGACGAGGTCGGCGTGGAAGCCCTCCTGGATACGGCCGCGTCCGCGCAGCCCGAAGAGCTGGGCCGGATCGTCGGTGAGCATCTTCACCGCCTGTTCGAGCCCGACCAGTCTCCGCCCGCGCAGACAGTCCCCGAGGAACCGGGTGGTGTACGGCGCCCCGCACATCCGGTCCAGATGGGCCCCGGCGTCGGAGCCGCCCAGCAGGACGTCCTCGTGCTGCCAGGTCTCCGCGCGCAGCGCCCAGGACGCGGGGTCGTTGTCGGTCGGCATGGGCCACAGCACCGTGCGCAGGTCGTCGGCGGCGCAGATCTCGACCAGGCAGGCGAAGGGGTCCAGGCCGCGTTCGGCGGCGATGTCGCGGACGACCCGGCCGGTGAGGCCGTCGTTGGCGGCGCTGTAGGTGTCGCCGATGACGTACCGCCCGAAGTCGGTCAGCCGCCGGAACACCCCGGCCTCCTTCGAGGCGGCGTGGCGCAGCATCTCGGCGCGGACGGCGGGTTCGCGCAGGCGGGCGATGCGCTCGGGGACGGGCAGGCCGAGGACCGGTCCCCAGCCCGGGATGAGGTTCAGCGCGCAGAACGTGCCCAGGGACATGTTCATCGGCGTGAGGATCGGCATGGTCAGGGCGACGACCCGGCCGCCCGCCTTCCGGGCCCGCTCGCTCGCGTGGAGCTGGCGCGGCACCCGCTGCGGGACGGCCGCGTCGACGGTGAGGACGTTCCAGTTCAGGGGGCGTCCGGCGGCCGCGCTCATCTCCACGAACAGATCGATCTCGGCGTCGCTGAACTGGTCCAGGCAGCCCGCGACGATCGCCTCGATCTGGGTGCCCTCGTGCTCACCGACCGCCCGGGACATGGCGAGGAGTTCCTCGGGGCGGGCGTGCCGGGAGGCGACGGGACGGCCGTCGCCGTCGGAGTGGGTGGAGGACTGGGTGGTGGAGAAACCCCAGGCGCCCGCGTCCATCGCCTCGTGCAACAGCCGGACGATCGAGGAGAGTTGCCCGGCGCTCGGCTGCCCGCCGATCGCGTCCGGACCCATCACGTGCCGTCGCAGCGCGCAATGTCCCACCATGAAACCGGCGTTGACGGCGATCCGCCCTTCGAGCGCGTCCAGATACTCCCCGAACGTGCTCCAGGTCCAGGGCGCCCCCTCCTCCAGGGCGACCAGGGACATGCCCTCCACCTTGGACATCATGCGGCGGGTGTAGTCGGCGTCCTCGGGACGGTCCGGGTTGAGCGGCGCGAGGGTGAAGCCGCAGTTCCCGGCGGCGACGGTGGTCACCCCGTGGTTCAGGGACGGGGTGGCGTAGGGGTCCCAGAAGAGCTGGGCGTCGTAGTGGGTGTGCGGGTCCACGAAGCCGGGGGCGAGGACGAGCCCGCCGGCGTCCTCGGAGGTCCGGGACTCCTCGGTGACCTCGCCGACGACGGCGATCCGGCCGTCCCGGATCCCGACGTCGGCGACCCGGGCGGGCGCGCCGGTCCCGTCCACGACGGTGGCGCCCTTGATGACATGATCGAGCATGGCTGGCTGCCTCCTTCGGCTCCTCGGCGCTCAGACGGCCTGCCGGAACCGGGTCGTCCGGTGGACGGGGTCCGTGTCGATCTTCGGGATCACGTGCTCCCCGATCAGCCGGATCGTCTGGAGCGTCTCCTCCTTCGGCACGCCCACCGGCAGTCCGAAGGAGAGCTGGTCGGCGCCGGCCTGCTCCCAGCGCTTGCACTGGCGCAGCACCTCGTCCGGATCCCCGCAGATCAACAGCTCCTCTTCCACGAGGAGTTCGACGAACTCGGGGGTGTACTCGGGGAGGGTGTCGGGCCACACCGGGAAGCCCTCGGGGCGCGGGAAGGTGTCGTGGTAGCGGAAGACGAGCGACGGCAGATAGTGCAGCCCGCCGTTCACGGCGATCCGGATGGCCTCGTCGTGGGTCGGCGCGCAGATCGCGGTCGTCGTCACCATCACGTTGTCGTTGACGAAGTCGCCGATCGGCTCGGCGTCCACGATCGCCGTCTTGTACTGCTCCAGCACCCATTCCATGTCTGCGACCTTCTGGATGCTGAAGCCCAGCACGCCGAGCCCCTTGCGCGCGGCCATCGCGTACGACGGCGGCGACCCGGCCGCGTACCACATCGCCGGGTGGGACTTCCCGTACGGCTTGGGCAGGATCTTGCGCGGCGGGAGCTGCCAGTGTTTGCCCTGGAAGCCGACGTACTCGTCCTGCGTCCACATCTTGGGGAACTCGGCGATCGTCTCCTCCCAGATCTCCTTGGTGTGGTTCATGTCGGTGATGCCGGGGAGGAAGCCGAGGATCTCGTGCGAGCCGGCGCCGCGTCCGCTGCCGAACTCGAAGCGGTTGCCGCTGAGATGGTCGAGCATGGCGACCTTCTCGGCCACCTTCACCGGGTGGTTGACCTGGGCGAGCGGGTTGAAGATGCCGGAGCCGAGGTGGATGCGCTCGGTGGCGTGCGCCAGATAGCCGAGGAACACGTCGTTGGCGGAGAGGTGGGAGTACTCCTCCAGGAAGTGGTGCTCGGAGGCCCACGCGTACTTGAAGCCCGAGCGGTCCGCCTCGATGACGTACTCGGTCTCCTCCATCAGCGCCTTGTGCTCGGCGAGCGGATCGGTCTCGGCGCGCTTGCCCACGTATCCCTGTACAAAGAGCCCGAACTCCACGGAGGTTCACCGTCCCAGGTCCTGGATGGGGTCGAATGCAGTGAGGTGCCGCTGCGATTACCTGACGATCCGTCAGAACACCTCAGCGGTCAATAGCTGACGGCTCGTCAGATGACGGAGACGCCCGCCAGCCAGCCCCCGTCGATCACGAACGGCTGACCGGTGATGTACGAGGAGTCGTCCGAGGTGAGGAAGAGCGCCAGCCGCGCCACCTCCCGCGGCCTGCCGATCCGGCCGAGCGGCACCAGCTTGCGGTAGAGCCCGTCCAGCGCCCGGCTCGTCTCCTCCGGGTCGGCGTCCGGGTCGAGCAGCGACGGGTTGGACATCGCGGTGTCGATGGCCCCGGGGCAGACCGCGTTGACCCGGATCCTGCGGGGCGCCAGCTCCAGCGCGGCGACCCGGGTGAGCCCGAGCACGGCGTGCTTGCTGGCCGCGTACGCGCCCACGGCCGCCATCCCGGTCAGACCGGTGTAGGAGGCGGTGTTCACGATCGTGCCGCCGTCGGTCAGTTCCGGCGCGACGGTCCTGATCCCCAGGAAGCAGCCGACCTGGTTGACCTGGACGACCTGGAGGAACTCGTCGAGGGGCGTGTCGACGAGGGCGTTGAAGCGCAGGATGCCCGCGTTGTTGACGAGCCCGTCGAGACGACCGTACGCCTCCTTGGCGGCCCGTACGGCGGCGGTCCACTGTTCCTCGCGGCCGACGTCGAGATGGACGTAGAGCGCGCCGATCTCCTCGGCGAGGGCCGCGCCGGGGGCGTCGAGGACGTCCGCTACGACGACCTCGGCACCCTCCTCGCGGAACAGCCGCGCCTCCTGCTCGCCCTGGCCGCGCGCGGCGCCGGTGACGAGGACGACCCGTCCGTCTAGCTTGCCCATGCCGTGCTCCTTCGGTCAGAGGTGCGGGGCGACTTCGGTGCCGAACGCGGCTATCTGGTCGGTGAGTTCGGCCAGGTCGCGGCTGCGGAAGCGGACCTGGATCTGGTCGACGCCCATCGCGGCGTAGGCGCGCAGGGACTCGGCGAGGGCCTGCGCGGACCCGGTGAGGGTGCGGCGGCCGACGTCCCAGCCGGGGGTGCCGACGTACAGCGGCTCGGTGAGGGCGCCGACGGTGAAGGGGCGGGTGATACCGGCGTCCTCGCGCAGCCGCCGGATCCGCTCGATCTGCGCGGGCAGCCGGTCCCTGGGGTCGCCCTGGGGCAGCCAGCCGTCGCCCTTGAGCGCGGCCCGGCGCACGGCCGCGGGCGAGGAGCCGCCGACCCACAGCGGGACGTGCTCCTGGGCGGGTCGGGGGCGCTGCCCGAGCCCCTCGAAGTCGAACCGTTTCCCGTGGTGGGCCGGGAACTCCTCCGGTCCCAGCGCGGCCCGCAGCGCGTCGATCGTCTCGTCCAGGACGGCGCCCCGCCGCTCGAAGTCGACCCCGAGGACCTCGAACTCTTCCCTGACGTGCCCGGCGCCGACCCCGAGGATCAGCCGGCCGCCGCTGAGATGGTCGAGGGTGGCGTACTGCTTGGCGGTGAGAAGGGGGTGGCGCAGGCCGACGACGGCGACATGGGCCAGCAGCCGGACGCGCTCGGTCACGGCCGCCAGGTGGGCGAGGGTGGCCACGGGGTCGTACCAGACCGTGCTCATCGCGCCCGCGAGCCGGCGCGGGATCGCCACGTGGTCGCAGACGGCGATGTACGCGAACCCGGCCCGGTCGGCGGCCCGCGCGACCGCCACCAGCTCGGCCGCGCCCGCGTCGGCCTCCCAGGGCTCGGTGTAGATCGTGGACTGCGACTGGACGGGGAGCTGGATGCCGTGCGCGAGGCTCACCGCGGGCTCCACAGGCCGTCGGAAGTGAGTCCGAGCAGTTCGATGGCGTTGCCGCGGACGATCCGCTCGACCACGTCCGGGTCCAGGTGCCCCATCTGGGCCTCGCCGACCTCGCGGGACTTCGGCCAGGTGGAGTCGGAGTGCGGGTAGTCGGTCTCGTACAGGACGTTGCCGACGCCGATCGCGTCCAGGTTCCTGAGCCCGAAGGCGTCGTCGAAGAAACAGCCGTAGACGTGGTCGGTGAAGGTCTCCGACGGCGGGCGGTGGACCTTGTCGGCGACGCCGCCCCAGCCGCGGTTCTCCTCCCAGACGACGTCGGCGCGCTCCAGGATGTAGGGGATCCACCCGATCTGACCCTCGGCGTACATCACCTTCAGGTCGGGGAAGCGTTCGAACTTGCCGCTCATCAGCCAGTCGACCATCGAGAAGCAGCAGTTGGCGAAGGTGATGGTGGAGCCGACGGCGGGCGGGGCGTCCGCGGAGGTGGACGGCATCCGGCTGCTGGAGCCGATGTGCATGGCGACGACCGTGCCGGTCTCGGCGCAGGCCGCGAGGAAGGGGTCCCAGTAGTCCGTGTGCACGGACGGCAGGCCGAGGTGCGGGGGTATCTCGGAGAAGGCGACCGCCCGCACCCCGCGGGCGGCGTTGCGCCGCACCTCCGCCGCGGCCAGCTCGGCGTCCCACAGGGGGATCAGGGTGAGCGGGATCAGCCGGCCGCGCGCTTCGGGGCCGCACCACTCCTCCACCATCCAGTCGTTGTAGGCGCGCACGCAGAGCAGGCCCAGCTCGTGGTCGGCGGCCTCGGTGAAGGTCTGCCCGCAGAAGCGGGGGAAGGTGGGGAAGCAGACGGCGGACTGGACGTGGTTGACGTCCATGTCGGCGAGCCGGGAGGGGACGTCGTAGGAGCCGGGGCGCATCTGCTCGTAGGTGATGACCTCCAGCTTGATCTCGTCGCGGTCGAAGCCGACGGCGGTGTCCAGCCGGGTGAGGGGGCGGTGCAGGTCCTCGTAGACCCACCAGTCGCCGACCGGGCCCTCGTCGCCGGGCTCGCCCATGACGGGCTTGAACCGGCCGCCGAGGAAGGTCATCTCCTTCAGCGGCGCGCGGACGATCCGGGGGCCGGTGTCGAGGAACTTCTTCGGCAGGCGGTCCTGCCAGACGGTCGGGGGTTCGACGGTGTGGTCGTCGACGGAGATGATCGCGGGGAGGGGGGTGGTGGGGGTCTGGGTCGTCGATTCGGCTGTGGTCTCCATGGTGGGCACGGTAGCGCTGATCTGACGGATCGTCAGCTAACGTGCGGGCCGACCTGTGGACCGGGGTGGGCCGAGGTGGACCGGGGTGGGCCGGGGTGGACCGGAGTGGACCGGGGTGGGCCGGGGTGGGCCGAAGTGGGGCGCCCGCTTGTGAGGGGCGTGTGAACCGTGTGCGCTGCGGCGGCGTCCGGAACCTCGGGAGGCTGACGGTTCCGCCCCGAGAGGGCAAACTGACCTAGTAGTGCAGAAGCTTGTTAGGGGAGCCTGATGGACGACCGTGGAGGACACGGCGGCCCGCGTGTGCCGAGGCAGTGGCGTCCCGGCCCCTCCGGGGAGCCGGCGGCGCTCCGCTTCGACGTGCTCGGACCGGTGCGCGCGCGGCGCGGCGAGGAGCCGCTCGCCACCGGCTCCCCCCAGCAACGCGCCCTGCTGGCCGCCCTGTTGCTGCGCGAGGGCCGGACGGCGACGGCGGCCGAGCTGATCGACGCGCTGTGGGGCGAGGACCCGCCGTCGCAGGCGCTGGCGGCGGTGCGGACGTACGCCTCGCGGCTGCGGAAGGTACTGGACCAGGGTGTCCTGGTGAGCGAGTCCGGCGGGTACGCGGTACGCGGGCTGGGCGAGGGAGCGCTCGACCTGACCGTGGCTCAGGAGTTGTCAGGGCAGGCGGAGAAGGCGCGCGGCGCGGGTGATCTGACCCTGGCCCGGGACCTGTTGAACCGCGCGCTCGCCCTCTGGGACGGCGAGGCGCTGGCCGGCGTACCCGGCCCGTACGCGGAGGCCCAGCGGGTACGGCTGGAGGAGTGGCGGCTCGGCCTGCTGGAATCCCGGCTGGACATGGACCTGGAGCAGGGCTGCCACGCGGAGGCCGTCTCCGAGCTGACGGCGCTGACGGCCGCGTATCCGCTGCGCGAGCGGCTGCGGGAGCTGCTGATGCTGGCGCTGTACCGGGCCGGCCGGCAGGCGGAGGCGCTGGCGGTCTACGCCGACACCCGGCGGCTGCTCGCGGAGGAGCTGGGGGTGGATCCGCGGGCGGGGCTGCGGGAGTTGCAGCGCAGGATCCTCCAGGCCGACCCGGAGCTGGCCGAACCGTCGGCCCCGGCGGCTCAGCCCGCGGTGGCGCCGGTGCGCCCTGCGCAACTCCCGGCGAACGTGCCGGACTTCACCGGCCGGACGGCGTTCGTGAGGGAGCTGAGCGAGGTGCTGGCCGGGGCGTCGGGGGCCGGCGGCGACGGTGCTCGCGGCGGCGACGGCGGCGGCCGGGTGATGGCGGTGTCGGCGCTGGCCGGGATCGGCGGGGTCGGCAAGACGACGCTGGCCGTGCATGTGGCGCACCGGGCCCGACCGGCCTTCCCCGACGGGCAGTTGTACGTCGATCTCCAGGGCGCGGGCGCGCGGGCGGCCGACCCGGAGACGGTCCTCGGTTCCTTCCTGCGGGCGCTCGGCACCGCGGACTCGGCGATCCCGGACTCCCTGGAGGACCGGGCGGCGCTGTACCGGTCGGTGCTGGACGGGCGGCGGGTCCTGGTGCTGCTGGACAACGCCCGTGACGCGGCGCAGGTACGGCCGCTGCTGCCGGGCACCGAGGGGTGTGCGGCGCTGGTCACCTCGCGGGTGCGGATGGTGGGGCTGGCGGGCGCGCATCTCGTCGACCTGGACGTGATGTCGCCGGACGAGGCGATCGCGCTGTTCACCAGGATCGTCGGCGAGGAGCGGGTGGGCTCGGAGCGGAAGGCGGCGCTGGACGTGGTCGCGGCCTGCGGTTTCCTGCCGCTGGCCATCAGGATCGCGGCGTCGCGGCTGGCGGCCCGGCGGACCTGGACGGTGTCCGTGCTGGCGGCGAAGCTCGCGGACGAACGGCGCCGGCTGGACGAGCTCCAGGCCGGGGACCTCGCGGTGAAGGCCACCTTCGAGCTGGGCTACGGCCAGTTGGAGCCGGTCCAGGCGCGGGCGTTCCGCCTGCTGGGCCTCGCGGACGGCCCGGACATCTCCCTCGCGGCGGCCGCGGCGGTCCTCGACCTGCCGCCGGAGGACACCGAGGACCTGCTGGAGTCCCTGGTCGACACCTCCCTCCTGGAGTCCGCGGCCCCCGGCCGCTACCGCTTCCACGACCTGGTCCGCCTCTACGCCCGAGCCTGCGCCGAACGCGACGAACGCCCTCCCGGTGAACGCACGGCGGCCCTGTCCCGCCTGCTGGACTTCTATCTGGCGACGGCGGCGGGGGTGTATGCGATCGAGCGGCCGGGGGACCGGCTGGTGGACCATCTGGAGGCGACCGAGTATCCGGGGCTGCGGTTCACCGACGGCGCGGCGGCTCTCGACTGGCTGTACTCGGAGGCGGCCCCCCTCCTGGCCTGCGTCCAGCAGGCGGCCGGAACCGACCGGACGCGGCGGGCGGTCGACCTGCTGTGGGCGGCGAAGGACCTGACGGAGTCCGGCGCGAACTCACGGCAGTACGCGACGACGGCCGAGGCCATGTGCGTCGCGACGCGGGCGACCGGGGACGTCAGGGCCGAGGGGCGGGCCCGGACGGTGCTCACCGACGTCCTTCTGGTGTCCGGGCGGATCCAGCAGGCGGAGGACGAGGCACGGCGGGCCATGGAACTCGCCGCGGCCGCCGGGGACTCCACCGCGGTGAGCTGGGTGGCGAACAACCGCGGGCTGATCCGTCTGCACCAGCACCGGTACGCGGAGGGCAACGCGTTCTTCGACCAGGCCATCGACGGCTTCCGCGCCGCCGGGAACAAGCCGGGCGAGGCGTCCGCCCTGTCCAACCTCTCCCGTGCCCAGTTGGGGGCCGGGAACGTGACCGAGGCGGTCGAGATCGCCCGGCGCGGTCTTGCCCTGTACGTGGAGATGGGCCGGACCATGCGGCTCGCCAACGGCCATTACGCCGTGGGCGTCGCGCTCACCAAGGCGGGCCGGCACGGTGACGCGCTGGAGCAGTTCTCCGAGGCGCTGGGAATCTTCGGCGAACACCGGCAGCGGCTCTGGGAGGGCGCGACCAACTTCCGTATCGCCGAGGCCCACTTGGCCGCCAGGCATCCCGCACATGCGGCCCGGCACGCCGAACAGGCCCTGGCGCTCGGCTCGATCGGCGGCGACCGTATGCGGGGCAACGTCCTGACGCTGCTCGGCCGGGCGCTCTCCGCCCTCGGCCAGGCCGACCGCGCCAGGGCGTGCTGGCAGGAGGCGCTGAGCCTGCTGGAGCAGAATGGCGCCTCGGAAGTGGACGACGTACGGGCGCTGTTGACGTCACCGGCGGCGTAGCGCCGACCAGGGAGGGGACGGGCGTTCATCGTTCGTTTATCGCCACCGTGCACGCTGTTCTGTGTCGGCCCGTCGCGTCGGGGGGCAGATGGTCCGACCTGGAGCCCGGCCGGTTAGTCTGCGGCTCCGAACGCCCGTCCGACGGCTCACGGGGGGCCGGCGGGCGGGCGTTCCTCACTCGTCACCACAGCAGAGGAAGACCATGAGCGACACCACGAAGGACACGGAAGCCACCGCGCCGGAGGGCACGACGCCCGCCGTGCCGGCCGAGGACGAGACGGTCACCACGCTCGACAACCACATGCCGGCCCCGCCGGCCGCCGAGGTCGTCACCACGCTGGACAACCACATGCCGGCCCCGCCGGCCCTGGGCCGCGACGGCAAGTAGCTGTCCGCGGAAGGGGGATCGGTCACGGCGGCCCGCGGGGGAGCTGCCGCCGTGACCGGCCAGGACGTACGGCTACGCTGCCTCTGTGGACATCGGTGTGGAGCAGGACACTCAGGGCTGGGACACCACACGCTCCTGGGTGGAGAAACAACTCGCCGGTGCGGAGCGCGTCGAGGCCGTCGTACGGCTGCGCGGCGGCTGGACGTCGGAGATGCGCCGCCTGGACCTCCGCGGTCCGGACGGCCCGCGCTCACTCGTCCTGCGGTCCTTCGTCAAGCCCTTCTTCGTCCAGCACGCCGAGGGCCTGCTGACCCGCGAGGCGGACATCCTGCGCCTCCTCGCCGACACGGACGTGCCCGCGGCCACGCTCGTCGCGGTCGACGCGACGGCACGGCACTGCGCTCACCCCTCCCTGCTGATGTCCCATCTGCCGGGGACCGTTCGTCCGGGCGATCGGGGCGCCGATGCCCGCGCCGATCTGCTGGCCCGGCAACTCGTGCGTGTCCACCGCCTGCCGGTGACCGCGCGGCAACGGCCCCGCGCCTACCAGGCGTGGACCTCTCCCGAGCGGGTGACGGTGCCCCCGGACACCGAACGGCCCGGCCTCTGGCGGCGGGCCGTCGATCTCATCTGCCGCGAACCCCCTGCCCACCAGGGCTGTTTCCTGCACCGGGACTTCCATCCCGGCAACGTCCTCTTCACCGGCCCCGACGACGATCCCCGGATCAGCGGGGTCGTCGACTGGGTGGAGACCTCCTGGGGTCCTGCCGACCTGGACGTGGCGCACTGTTCGACGGCCCTCGCCCTGCTGCACGGGGTGCCCGCGGGCCTGCGCTTCGCCGATCGTTACGTCGCGGCGGGCGGAACCCTGGCCGAGGACGACGGCTCCCACCTGTACTGGCGGCTGCTGGACGCGCTGGGATTCGCCCCGGACGCGGAGAAGGTGGCCGTTCCCTGGCGTGAACTGGGCCGCGTCGATCTGACGGCCGGTGTCCTGACCCGACGGCTGGAGGGATACGTCGGGGCTCTCCTCGACCGTTACGCCTGAACCACATGACGAAGGCCGCCCCCGACGCAGAGTGCGCGTCGGGGGCGGCCTTTGTCGTACGCAGGCGCGGGGGGGATCAGTCCGTGCCGAATTCCATCGCCGCCCTGTCCAGCAGCGCGTCGTCCTCGTCGACCTCGCCTCGGGAGGCGATGGCCTCGGCGCCGCCCTGGGGCATCTCCGGCATGGTGCCGATGAGGCCCGTCGCCGCGGCCTGGGCCGCGCCGATCGCCGGGCTGCCGGTGCCGATCAGGCCGAGGCCGGCGTACTGCTCCAGCTTGGCGCGCGAGTCGGCGATGTCGAGGTTGCGCATGGTGAGCTGGCCGATCCGGTCCAGCGGGCCGAACGCGGAGTCCTCGGTGCGCTCCATCGACAGCTTGTCGGGGTGGTAGCTGAACGCCGGGCCCGCGGTGTCGAGGATCGAGTAGTCCTCGCCGCGCCGCAGCCGCAGGGTGACCTCGCCGGTGACGGCCGCGCCGACCCACCGCTGGAGGGACTCGCGGATCATCAGCGCCTGCGGGTCCAGCCAGCGGCCCTCGTACATCAGACGGCCGAGGCGCCGGCCCTCGTTGTGGTACTGGGCGAGGGTGTCCTCGTTGTGGATGGCGTTGACCAGCCGCTCGTAGGCCGCGTGCAGCAGGGCCATGCCGGGCGCCTCGTAGATGCCGCGGCTCTTCGCCTCGATGATGCGGTTCTCGATCTGGTCGGACATGCCCAGGCCGTGCCGGCCGCCGATGGCATTGGCCTCCATGACCAGGTCGACCGGCGAGGCGAACTCCTTGCCGTTGATCGTCACGGGCCGGCCCTGCTCGAAGCCGATCGTCACGTCCTCGGCGGCGATCTCGACCGACGGGTCCCAGAACCGCACGCCCATGATCGGCTCGACGGTCTCGACCCCGGTGTCGAGGTGCTCCAGCGTCTTCGCCTCGTGGGTGGCGCCCCAGATGTTGGCGTCCGTGGAGTACGCCTTCTCCGTGCTGTCCCGGTAGGGCAGCTCATGGGCGAGCAGCCACTCCGACATCTCCTTGCGGCCGCCCAGCTCGGTCACGAAGTCCGCGTCCAGCCAGGGCTTGTAGATCCGCAGGTGCGGGTTGGCGAGCAGACCGTAGCGGTAGAACCGCTCGATGTCGTTGCCCTTGAACGTCGAGCCGTCGCCCCAGATCTGGACGTCGTCCTCCAGCATCGCCCGCACCAGCAGCGTGCCGGTGACGGCACGGCCGAGCGGGGTGGTGTTGAAGTACGCCCGCCCGCCCGAGCGGATGTGGAACGCGCCGCAGGTGAGCGCGGCCAGGCCCTCCTCGACCAGCGCCGCGCGGCAGTCGACCAGGCGCGCGATCTCGGCACCGTAGGTCTTCGCGCGGCCGGGCACGGAGGCGATGTCGGGCTCGTCGTACTGGCCGATGTCGGCGGTGTAGGTGCACGGGATCGCGCCCTTGTCGCGCATCCAGGCGACGGCGACCGAGGTGTCGAGACCGCCGGAGAAGGCGATACCGACGCGTTCCCCCGTGGGCAGGGAGGTGAGGACCTTGGACATAGGAAGAGTATGCACCACAACGCATGGTCATGCAAAGCGGTCGTGCAAAGCCGCTCATACGAAGCACTCATGCAGAGCGTGCTTCCGCGGAGGCACCACCCGCCCGCCTCCGCAGCTCCCCCTTCACCACCTTCCCGCTCGCGTTCCTCGGCAGCGCGCCCACGAACTCCACCTCCCGCGGCACCTTGTAGTTCGCCATCTCGCGCCGCGCCCAGGCGATCAGATCGTCCCCGGTGAGCACCGAACCCCGGCGCCGCACCACGTACGCCCGTCCCACCTCGCCGAGCCGGGCGTCCGGTACGCCGACGACGGCGACGTCACGCACATCGGGATGCAGGCCGAGGAGCTGCTCTATCTCCGCCGGGTACGCGTTGAAGCCGCCGACGATGTACATGTCCTTGATCCGGTCGGTGATCCGCAGGTTGCCCGCCTCGTCCAGCACACCCACGTCCCCGGTGCGCAGCCAGCCGTCCGGCGTGAGGACCTCGGCCGTGGCCGCCTCGTCCTCGTAGTAGCCGCGCATCACGTTGAAGCCGCGGACCAGCACCTCCCCCGGCTGCCCCGGCGACGCCTGGACCTGCACCTCCACGCCGGGGATCGCACGGCCCGAGGTGGACGCGATCACCGTCGGGTCGTCGCCGCGCCGGCACATCGTGACGATGCCGCTCGCCTCCGACAGGCCGTACGCCGTCAGGACCGTGTCCACCCCCAGCTCGCTCCGCAGCCGCTCGACGAGCCGCAGCGGCACCACGGCCGCGCCGGTCACGACCAGCCGCAGCGCCGACAGGTCGTGGGCGTCGCGCGAGGCGTGGTCCAGGAGGGACTGGTGGAGCGTGGGCGGGCCGGGCAGCACGGAGACGCGCTCCGCCGCCAGGTTCGCGAGGACCGTGTCCACGTTGAACACCGGCTGCGGGATCATCGTCGCGCCCCGCATCAGACAGGCGATCACGCCGGCCTTGTAGCCGAAGGTGTGGAAGAAGGGGTTCACGATCAGATAGCGGTCGCCGCGCACCAGGCCCGCGAGGTCGCTCCAGATCTCGTAGCCGCGCAGGGTCTGGGCGTGGGTGATGACGGCACCCTTCGGCCGCCCGGTGGTACCGGACGTGAAGACGATGTCCGACGGCTGGTCCGCCCGCACCGCGTCCGCCCGCGCTCGGACCTCCGCCCCGCTCACCCCCTCCCCGCTCGCCAGGAAGTCCTTCCAGGTACGGAAGTCGGCGGGGGCGTCGTCGGAGAGAACGACGACCTGCTTGAGCGCGGGGAGCCCGGGAAGGGGACCACCCGGGGCGGGGGCTGAGGCCCCCGCACCCGCCGCCCTCCTCAGGGAAGCCACGTACGACGTGCCGAGGAAGGTTCCGGTGACGAAGAGCAGCCCCGCCCCGCTGCGGCGCAGCACGTCCGCCGCCTCCGTCCCCTTGAAGCGGGTGTTCAACGGCACCAGGACCGCGCCCGCCGAGACCGCGCCCAGCGCCGCGACCATCCAGTCCAGCGAGTTGGGCGCCCAGATGCCGACGCGGTCGCCCGGCGCGACGCCGTTCGCGAGGCACGCGGCCGCCGCGCGTTCGACGCGGGCGCCGAGTTCGGCGTACGAGATCCGGGTACGGCCCTCCACCACGGCCTCGGTGTCCGCGTACCGTTCCGCGGCCCACCGCACGAGGGCCGGAATGCTCTCCCACTCCACCGCAGCCTCCACTCCACCCCGGTAGCTGACTGTCCGTCAGATTAACGCTAACCTGACGGTCTGTCAGCTCGCCCGTCCGTCTGCGGAGGTGTGCGCACGGTGACCGGAGGACCAGGCGTCAAGGACGCCACAGCGATCGTCGGCATCGGCCAGACGCCCTTCGCCAAGAGGCTCCCCGAGGACGAGAGGACGCTCGCCTGCCGTGCCGTCCTCGCCGCCCTCGACGACGCCGGGATCGCCCCCGGCGAGGTCGACGCGCTCGCCTCCTACACCATGGAGGAGACCGACGAGGTCGAGCTGGCCAAGGCCGTCGGCCTCGGTGACCTCACCTTCTTCAGCAAGGTCGGCTTCGGCGGCGGCGGTTCCTGCGCGACGGTCGCCCATCTGGCCGCCGCGATCGCCGCGGGCCAGGCCACGGTGGGCGTCGCCTGGCGGTCCCGCAAGCGCGGCAGCGGCCCCCGCCCCTGGACCAACACCACCGCCCAACTCCCCACCCCGGCCCAGTGGACGCGCCCCTTCGGCCTGCTCCGCCCCGCCGACGAGATAGCGATGCTCGCCCGCCGCTACATGCACGAGTACGGCGCGACCCGCGACCACCTCTTCAACGTCGCCCTCGCCTGCCGCAACCGCGCCAATCAGAACCCGGCCGCGATCATGTACGACCGCCCGCTCACCCGCGAGATGTACATGACCTCCCGCTGGATCAGCGAACCGCTCTGCCTCTACGACAACTGCCTCGAAACCGACGGCGCGTTGGCCTGTGTGATCGTCTCCGCCGAACGCGCCCGCGACTGCCGTCGCCGTCCCGTGTACGTCCACTCCGCCGCGCAGGGGCTGCCCGCCCAGCACCACGGCATGGTCAACTACTGGAACGACGACCCGCTCACCGGCCCGTCCTGGACCGCCGCCCGACACCTGTGGAAACACGCCGACTTCACCCCCGCGGACGTCGATGTGGCCCAGATCTACGACGCGTTCACCCCGCTCGTCCCGCTCTCCCTGGAGGGCTACGGCTTCTGCGGCCGGGGCGAGGGCGGCGCCTTCACCGAGGGCGGCGCGCTGGAGATCGGCGGACGGCTGCCGGTCAACACCGGCGGCGGCGGGCTCAGCGAGGCGTACGTCCACGGTTTCAACCTGATCAACGAGGGCGTCAAGCAGTTGCGCGGCATCGCCACCGCGCAGGTCCCGGGCGCCGCGACCTGCCTCGTCACCGCCGGCGAAGGGGTCCCCACCTCCGCCCTGCTGCTGAGGAGCTGACCCGTGCTGAGTCCCGTCACCGACGCCGACGGCGCCCCCTTCTGGCGGTACGCCGCCCAGGGCGAACTCCGCGTCCAGACCTGCGCCGACTGCGCCGAACCCCGCTTCCCGCCCCGCCCCTGCTGCCCCCACTGCCAGTCCTTCACGAGCGAATGGCGACGGCTCTCGGGCCGAGGCCGCATCTGGTCCTACGTGGTCCCGCACCCCCCTCTCCTCCCCGACTACGCCGCGCAGGCCCCGTACAACGTCATCGTCGTCGAACTCACCGACGCGCCCCGCATCCGCCTGATCGGCAACCTGGTGCCGGAGGCGAACGCACCCCTCGGCGCCTTCCCACCGGACCGCATCCGGATCGGCGCCCGAGTCCAGGCCGTCTTCGACGACGCGGGGCTGCCGCGCTGGATCCTGGAGCGCCCGTGAGCATCCGCGTGACCACCGACAAGGACACCGGGGTGGCGGTCGTCACCCTGAACCGCCCGGCGCGCCTGAACGCGATCGACGTCGCCATGGCCGACGAACTCCGCGCGGCGTGGCGGCAATTGCGCTACGACGACACGACACGGTCGATAGTCCTCACGGGCACGGGCACCCGAGCCTTCACGACGGGCCTGGACCGCGACACGACCGTCCCCCAGCCCAACTCCCCTTTCATGCAGGACGATCCCCTCCTCACCGTAGGCCCGAAGGCGAACGATTTATGGAAGCCGGTGATCGCCGCCGTGGAGGGCATGGCCTGCGGGGGCGCCTTCTACCTCCTCGGCGAGTGCGAGTTCATCGTCGCCGGCGCCGGGGCGGTCTTCTTCGACCCGCACACCACGTACGGCATGGTCAGCGCGTACGAGTCGATCCTGCTGGCCCACCGCATGCCGTACGGCGAGGCGGCCCGCCTGATGCTCATGGGCACGAGGGAACGCCTCTCGGCGGAGCGGGCGTACGCGGTGGGCCTGGTCAGCGAACTCACTGAGGTGGGAGGGGCGTTGTCCGCGGCGACGGCCTGCGCGACGACGCTCGCGAGCTACCCGGCCACCGCCGTCCAGGGCACGGTGCGAGCCCTCTGGTCGGCGAAGGAGGCAACCCGCTTGATGGCCTTCTCCCACGCCCCCCACCTCATCACCCTGGGCAACCTGCCGCCGGAACAGCAGGCGAAGCTGTTCGCGGCGCGCTCGACGGACGGTCCCCGAATCCGCTGACCGACCCGACGGGCACCTCGGCCCACACGGTCTTGCCCACCGGCCACCGGTCATCCGTCCCCCGGCGCACGGCCAGGGCGTCCACGAGAAGCAGCCCCCGCCCGGACTCACCCTCGGGACACGACGAGGGACCGGTCACGGGCGGCCGCTTCTCTCCGACGGCGTCGGCGACCTCGACCCGCACCAGGCCCTCGGCGGCGTCGAGAACGAGCTGGAGGCCGAAGTCGTGCCCGGGGGCTCGGCCGTGCCGGACGGCGTTCGCCGCGAGTTCGCCGACGACGAGGGCGACGGCGCACGAGGCGTCGGACGGCGGCGGGTACCCCCACTCCGCCATGCACCGGACGGCGAGCCGCCGGGCGAGCCGCGCGCCTCGCGGCGACGAGACGAACTGCTCGGTGAGTGAGGAGGCGGTGGTCTTGTCTGTCAGCACGGCTTGCCCGTTCTGGTCGAGTCATCACTTTCCGTGCTCAAGAGTCGTCCGATCGCCCTACGCTCGAAAGGTGACACAGCCTTACTTTTCTGTCTGTAAGGAACGGAAGTGACGCCTTGGCCAACGCAATTGATCCCAGTACGTCGATGGCCGCGCTGTTCGGCGCACGGGTCCGCAGACTCCGCACGACGGCCGGCCTGACCCAGGCCGAACTGGGCGACAGAACCCACGTGGTGAGCACCCGCATCACCCAGATCGAACGGGCCTCCGGGGCAAAACCGACACTGGACCTGGCCCGCGCCCTGGACGCGGCGCTGAACGCGGACAACCTGCTGGTCGAGCTGTGGCCGTACGTGTACCGGGAGGCGTTTCCGGACTGGTCGCGGAGGTTCATGGGGTTGTCGGAGCGGGCGGTGGCTGTCCGTGAATACGCGGCTCACCTGGTGCCGGGCCTGTTACAGACGGAGGACTACGCACGGGCGGTGCTGAGCGTGGGTCGGACGCTGGACGGCAAGGAGCAGTTGGAGGAGCGCGTCTCCCTGCGCATGGGCCGACAGGAGCGTCTCGTCGGCCCCGACCGTCCTGAGTTGTGGGTGATCCTCGATGAGGCGGTGCTCCGACGCCCGGTCGGCGGGGAGACGGTGATGCGTGAGCAACTCGCACGGCTGCTGAGCGCTGCCGCGGAACCGCACATCACCGTGCAGGTGCTGCCGTTCGACCAGGGCGAGCACGATGTCATGGGCGGCTCGCTCACAGTGCTCACCATGCCGGACGGATCTGACACCGCCTACACGGAGGGCGCGCACTACGGCCAACTGGTCGAGGATCCGGACGAGGTCAGAGACTTCGCACTGACCTACGATCGGCTGCGGGCGGTGGCCCTGCCCCCGCTCATGTCGCTCGGCATGATCCGATCCGTGATGGAGGACAACCACCGTGGAGCGAAGGTCCCGTCCCGAACTGACCGGCGCCGCGTGGCGCAAGAGCAGCTACAGCAATCAGGAGGGCGGCAACTGCGTGGAGGTGGCCGACGGATTCCGCGCCGGGACCGTCGTCCCGGTCCGTGACAGCAAGGTGCCGCAAGGCCCGGCACTCTGCTTCGCCGCTGCCTCCTGGGCGGCATTCATAGGCGAGTTGAAGGCAGGACAGGACCGTCCGTGATGGAGGACAACGACCGCGCCTGGCGCAGGAGCAGCTACAGCAACCAGGAGGGCGGTGACTGCGTGGAGGTGGCGGCTGACCTCCACGCGGAGGCCATAGTCCCGGTCCGTGACAGCAAGCGCCCGCACGGCCCGGCGCTCTGTTTCAACTCCACCTCCTGGGCGGCATTCATAGGCGAGTTGAAGGGCTGACCCCCACCGCCCCACGGGCTCACCGAAGCCTGGCCCGCCGGGGTTCGGTGAGCCACGGGCCTCCCTAAAGAACCGGGGAAAAGAACTCCCGCCCACCCACCCTCCCTGGTCGCGAGGGTCTCGTCACCCGTCCGGGTGACTGGCTTGCGGGTCCGGGTCACGGACGGTTACGTTCGCCGCGACAACCGCAAACAGATACGGCCCCCGGCCGGGACGGCAATCCCGAACGAGGGCCTGACCGATCAGGAAGTGAACGCCTTCCCGATGGCTGAATCGCAGTCTAACGCGCCCCTGCGCGCCGACGCCGTAGCTCCCGCATCCGGTGTGATCCACGTTCGGACCCGCCTCACGGCCGACTTCACGGTGATCTCCAACGCCCTCGCCCAGCGGCGCGGCAGCGCGGTCACGGTCGGCGTCGCGGTGTACATCTCCTCGCTGCCCGCCGGGGCACCCGTGTCCATCGCGGCCCTGTGCGCGCACTTCAGCGAGGGCGAGATCCTGATCTCGCGGGCGCTCAGGGAACTGGAAGCGGCGGGGTACGTACGACGCCCCCGCGAGCGCACGCCCACCGGCCAGATCCGCACCCGGACGTACTTCTACGACGTCCCCGGCGACCTCAGGGAACGGATGAAGCCGCCTCGCCGCCCCCGAAAGCGCCCCGAGGCGACCGCGGTAGAGGAACCGACGCCCGCCCCGGCCCCGGCGGAGCCAACGGCCGACACCGACCCGCGCGCCGTCGCCGTACTCGCCGCCCTGCGCCGGGTCGACCCGCGGCTGATCCTCTCCGAACGCGAGGCCGTCCGCCTGGCACCGGCGGTCGCGGGCTGGCTCGCGGCGGGGGTGGGCGCCGCGCGGATCACCGAGGTGCTCACCGCGAGACTCCCCGACCACTTCCTCACCCGCCCCGCGGGCATCCTCGCCTACCGCCTCCGCGAGACCCCACTCCCCGCACCCCCGACGCCCCCCGTGGAACGCCCGGTACCGATCCCCCCGTTCCAGACCTGCGACGGCTGCGAACGAGCCTTCCGCTCCCCCACCCCGGGCCCCTGCCGCGACTGCCGCCACAACGCCCATCTCCGCACGGCCTGTTGATCCGGCCCGTGGTCAGGCGGTTCGACAACGGCCTTCTGACGCCCGCGGAGGTGGCCTCCCACCTTGAGATTCCGCAGTCGACCCTCAGTTCGTGGCTGGAGGACAGAGCCGCGGGAGCGTCGCTGGTCCACCAGGTGAAGCGGCTGCGCGAAGGTCAGCCGTCGGTGCCGTTCATCGGGGTCGCCGAGGCATACGTCCTTCGGTCACTGCGCTCGATGGGGCTCCGGATGAGCGAGATCAGGGAGGCGGCCACCGCCGTACGGGACGCCTTCGACACCCCGTACGGGCTTGTGTCCCGGGGGATCGCCACGGACGGGGTGAGCCTGCTGGTCGAGCACGGCTGGGCCCCGGCCAGCCGAGCGCTCTCCGACCATCTCCGCCACCTGACCTGGGAGCCCGGCGACGACTTCCCCTCCAGCCTGCGGCTGCGGCAGTACCCGGACTCGGTCCCCGTCGTGATCGACCCGCGGTTCGGCCATGGCCTCCCCGTGGTGGCCGCCAACCGGGTCTCGGTCAAGGCCATCACCGATCTGTGGGAGGCCGGGGAGTCCGTCGAGGACATCGCCTACGACTACGACATGACGCCTGAGCAGGTGGACGCCCTCTGCCAGGCAGTGGTGCGTCTTGCCGCCTGATGTCTTCCTCGACCGAGATCTGGGCCAGGGCGGGCGCCCCACCCCGGCATGGCATCAGGGGTAGAGAGAGCGGCCGGTGGGCGATCCCCATGGCGGCCGTCGCCCCGATCCCCGCCGGGCACCCGGCACGACAGCCGCCCCGGTCAAGCCGTACGCGCCGTCCCCGTCCCCTTCTCCGCGTCCAGGGCGTACACGCAGCGGTCCTTGCTGCAGGCGTAGACCACGCCGTCTCGGACCACCGGCGAGCCGGTGATCTCGCCGCCGGTGGCGAGTTTCCAGCGGAGGCGGCCGTCGTCGGCCTTGAGGGTGTAGAGGAGGTGGTCGGAGGAGCCGAAGTGGATGCGGCCCTCGGCGACGGCCGGGGCGCCGACGATGTCGCCGCCCGCCTGGAAGCGCCACTTGGGTGTGCCGGTGACCGCGTCCAGGGTGTAGAGGCCCTTGCCGCTGCCGACGTGGACGTGGCCCGCCGCGACCAGCACCGGGTCGATGGAGGAGCGGGCCTCGGTGGCGATGCGCCAGCGGTCGCGGCCGTCGCCCGCGTCGAGGGCGTACACCGTGCCGAGGTAGTCGGCGAGGTACACGCCGCCGCCGGTGACGGCGGGGCCGGGGACGAAGGTGGGCGGGGAGAGGAAGACCGCCGGGGCCTCGAAGTGCCAGCGCACCCGGCCGCTCGTGACGTCCACGGCGAGCACCCGGGTGCCGGCCGTGAGGTAGACGTGGCCGTCGGGGGCGGGCGTGACCCGGACCGGGACGCCGCCGCAGGAGGCCGCGTCGCCGATGGGGTATGCCCAGCGCTCGTCGCCGGTACGGGCGTCCAGGGCCCGCAGCCGGGCGTCCTGCCAGACGAAGACGGTGCCGTCGTGCAGGGCGGGGCCCGCCTCCGGGGACTCGAAGTCGGTCTGGCAGCCGGTGAGTTCCCACAGCTTCTGGCCGGTGGACGCCTCCCACGCCTGGACGCCGCCGCCCCGGGTGCCGGTGACGACCGTGCCGCGCTCGGCCTTGAGGGAGTACACCCACGCGTCCGTCTGGAGACGCCACAGGTCGCCGCCCTCGCGGGCCTCCAGGGCGAAGAGGGTGGGGCCGTCGGAGGCGTGCACCCTGCCGTCGGCGACCGCCATCGACCAGGCCACGTCCCGCGTCTTGAAACGGCGCCTGCCGGTCGCCACGTCCAGGGCGTGCACCTCGAAGGAGGTGACGTAGACGAGGTCGCCGGCGACCGCCGGGGTGCCCCACACGTCGTTGGACATGCGGAACCGCCACGGGCGCCAGCCCGCCGGGGTCTCCGGGGCCGGCGGCAGGGCCGGGGCCCCGTGCGGCGCGGGCAGGGCGGTGTCGGCGCCGTTGACGCCGGGGCGGATCCGGGTCCAGGAGGCGACCAGGCCGGGCTCGGGCACCGGCGCCTTGACGGCGGCGGTGGCGCGGACGTCGGCGACGCGCGGGCCGGGCCCGATCGGCACGGCCGCGCCGGCCAGCAGCACCGGGCCGGTGTCCGGGGAGCCGACCGCGACCGGCGCGGGCAGCGCCGGGACCGGGGGCACGGGCGGGGCCGGCACCACCGGGTCGTGCGCCGGGGGCGGGGGTACGGCGGGACGGGCCATGCCCACTCCACCGCCGCCGCCTCCGGCACCGCCCACGCTGCGCGACGTGGTGGGTGCCGGTCTGACCGGCCGGAGGCCGCCGCGGCGGGTCTCGATGAGGGCGACGGCCTTCTCGGGCAGCCACGCCGACGCCGTACCGCTGTCGTCGGAACCGGAGCCGAAGAGGTGCGGGGCGAGTTGGGCCTGGAGGTCGGCCGGGTTGGGGCGGGCCGTCGCCTCCATCTGCATACAGGACTCGATCAGCGGCCGCAGCTCGTCCGGGAGGCCCTCCAGGTCCGGGCCCTCGCGCAGCAGCATGAAGACCGTCTCGACCGGGTTCGCGCCGCGGTACGGGGGGTGACCGGTGGCGGCGAACACGAGCATCGAGCCGAGCGAGAAGACATCGCTCGCGCCGGTGACACTGCGCGAGTCCTTGGCCTGCTCGGGGGACATGTAGGCGGGCGTACCGACGGCCACGTTCGTCATCGTCAAACGCGTGTTCGAAACGCCGGACGCGATACCGAAGTCGATCACCCGGGGGCCGTCCTCGACGACGAGGACGTTCGACGGTTTGAGGTCACGGTGGACGAGCCCGGCGCCGTGGATCGACTGGAGCGCCTCCGCGACCCCCGCCGCCAGCCAGCGCACCGCCTGGGCCGGCATCGGCCCGCACTCGTTCACTATCTCCTCGAGGGAGGGCGCGGGGACGTAGGCCGTGGCCAGCCAGGGCACCGCGGCCCGCGGATCGGCGTCGACGACCGCGGCCGTGTAGAAGCCGGAGACCGCCCGCGCCGCCTCCACCTCGCGCGTGAAGCGCACGCGGAAGAGCTGGTCCTCGGCCAGCTCGGTGCGGACGGTCTTGATCGCCACGCGCCGGCCGGACGCGGAGCGCGCCAGATAGACCAGCCCCATGCCGCCGGCCCCCAGCCGTCCCAGCACCTCGAACGGACCGATCCGCCGCGGATCGTGCTGCGTCAGCTGATCCACCACTTGCCTGCCACCTCCCCGTACGGGCCCTGTCACCCACTTGTGTACACGGCCCCGTGCAGCGTCTCACCACCGCACCGCCATGGCGGCACGCGCACCCTGATTCTTCCTAACCGGGCGGCCGGTTGCGAACCCGGGGGCAATCGGGGTGTCTCATCTCATATGCGGGCAAGATGTGGGCAGGACGCGGGCACGCACGGCCACCGCGCGGGTCTCCCGCGGTCGATCGTGTACGTTCCGTGCGCCGCTCAGCGCTGGAGCAGCGCGAACGACGCCCCCTGATTGTCCGTGACGACGGCCACCGTGCCGTACGAAGCGTCGAACGGCTCCGCCTGGACGCGCCCGCCGAGCCGGTTCACGGCGCCGACGGCGGCCGCGCAGTCCTCGACGCCGAAGTGCACCAGGAAGTGCGGCGGCATGAACTCCGCGAAGACGTCCCCGACGGGCGCCCGCCCGAAGTCGGGCTCGGCGCCGGGTCCGAAGAGGGCGTCGTGGAAGAGATGGCCGTAGAAGGTGTTCGCGGCGGCGGTGTCCCGGGCGTAGAGCTGGGCCCAGGCGAAGGAGCCGGGGGTGTGCCGCAGGCCGAAGCCGGGGTGGCCGCCGGGCGGCGCGGCGGCCTGCCAGAGGCCGAAGACGGCGCCCTCGGGGTCGGAGGCGAGGGCGGCGGTGCCCGCGCCGTCCACCGGGTACGGGTCCATCACCACCTGTCCGCCGGCGTCCCGGATCCGCCGTACGGTCGCCTGGGCGTCCGGGGTCGCGAAGTACACCGTCCAGACGGTGGGCATCCTGCCGTCCGTCTTGGGGGCGAGCCCGGCGACGACCGCGCCGTCCAGCCGGGCCCATACGGCACCGCCGGAGCCACTGGAGCCGCCTGATCCTCCTGAGGAGCCTGAGGAGCCTGAGCCTCCGTACGCGTCCTCGAACGTCCACCCGAACAGCTCACCGTAGAACCGCCTGCCCGCGTCCACGTCGGGGAGCTGCGCGTCCACCCAGCAGGGGACGCCCTCAGGGTATCCCTGCGGGGATCCCCCTGTGTACACCGATGCCCTGTTTTCGGCCATGCTGCCAAACTAACGGCGCACCCCGCGGCCCGCAGACCAGGCACACCCGCCTCCGCACCCTCGCGCACCCCATTTGCAGTCGGCCGAATCGCGCTCCGATCACCCCTCGGTAAGCTGACGGCATGACAGGACAAGTGCGTACCGTCGACGGCCGCGTGGCCGGTCGGCGCGGGCAGGCGACGCGGCAGAAGCTGCTGGACTGCCTCAGCGAGATGCTCAGCTCTTCTCCGTACCGCGACGTCAAGGTCATCGACGTCGCCCGGAAGGCGGGCACTTCACCCGCGACCTTCTACCAGTACTTCCCGGACGTCGAGGGCGCCGTCCTGGAGATCGCCGACCAAATGGCCGCCGAGGGCGCCGGGTTGACCGAGGTGCTGGAGGGCCGTTCCTGGGTCGGCAAGGCCGGATGGCAGACGGCACAGGAACTCGTCGACGGATTCCTGGAGTTCTGGAAGAGGAACGACGCGATCCTGCGCGTCGTCGATCTCGGCGCGGCCGAGGGCGACAAGCGTTTCTACAAGCTCCGCATGAAGATTCTGAACTCGGTGAACAACTCCCTCGCGGACGCCGTCACGGAGTTGCAGTCCAAGGGCAAGGTCGACAAGGACGTGAACCCGGCCGCGGTCGCCGGTTCGCTGGTCGCGATGCTCGCGGCGGTCGCCTCGCACCAGAAGGGCTTCCAGTCGTGGGGCGTCAAGCAGGCTGAACTGAAGCCGAACCTCGCCCTGTTGGTGTATCTGGGCATCACGGGCAAGAAGCCGACGAAGTAGGCGAAGCAGTCGAAGCAGGCGATCGAGCAGCCTGCGGCGCCAAGTCCTGTCTGGCGGGCGGTGGTTCACAGGGTGGACCACCGCCCGCGCCGTTACGCGGGGCCCGCACGGGAGGCTCTCACGCGGGCAACGGCCGGTCCTTCACCACATGCTTCATCACCAGCGTGGACGTCAGGCGCTGCACCCCCGGCAGGGTCGCGAGCCGTTCGTCGTACAGCCGTTGGAAGGCCGCGAGGTCGGCGGTGGCCACCCGCAGCAGATAGTCGGGCTCCCCGAAGAGCCGCTGGGCGTCCAGGACGTGCTCCACCTCGCCGACCGCCCGCTCGAACTCCACGACCGTGTCCCGGTCCTCCTGCCGCATGGACACGAAGACCAGCGCCTCGAAGGCCAGCCCTACGGCCGTCGGCTCCACCATCGCCCGGTACCCGCTGATCGCCCCGGACCGCTCCAGCTCGCGCAGCCGCCGGTGGCAGGGCGAGACGCTGAGGCGCACCCGCGCGGCCAGCTCGGTCACGGTCAGCCGCCCGTCCTGCTGAAGCTCGGCAAGAATCTTCCGGTCCACGTCGTCCATGAGGGAAATCTTCCCCCACCCTCCCGCATTTCGGGAAAACATCGGGAACACTTTCGGCCGCATCGCGCCTAATGTCCCCTTCATGGACTCCGCCACCCTGCTCTCCTTCCTCGCCCTCGACCTGCTGCTGGTCTGCGTACCGGGCGCCGACTGGGCGTATGTGATCTCCGCCGGGCTGCGCGGCCGCTCGGTGGGCGCGGCGGTGACGGGGCTGGTCAGCGGCTACGCCCTGCACACGGCGCTGGCGGCGGCAGGGCTCGCGGTGCTGGTGGCGGGGTCCCCGGCGCTGCTCACGGCGCTGACGGTGGCGGGGTCGGCGTATCTGGTGTGGCTGGGGTGGAGCGTGCTGCGGCGGCCCGGGGTGCCGGGGGCGGGCGAGGCGGTCACGGAGGGCGGGGCGCGGGTGTTCCTGCGGGGCGCCACGATCAGCGGCCTGAACCCGAAGGGGCTGCTCCTCTACCTCTCCGTCCTGCCGCAGTTCCTCACCCCGGGCGAGGGCCACCTCCCGGTCGCCGCGCAGACCACCGTCCTCGGCCTGCTGCACATGGCGTGCTGCGCGGCCGTCTACCTCACGGTGGGCGCCCTGGCCCGCACCCTCCTCGGCACCCGCCCGACGGCGGCCCGCGCGGTCACCCGCACCTCGGGCGCGGCGATGCTGGGCATCGGGGCGTTCCTGCTGATCCAGCGGGCGTTCTGAGGGGCGGGGGCCGTCACTCAGGTCCGCCGTTCCAGCCGGAAGACGCGGATCTCCCGTTCCACCCGTGCCTGGTACGTGGCGTACGGCGGCCAGAACGCCAGCAGGTCCTGCCATACGGCCGCCCGTTCCTCGCCCGTCAGCAGTCGGGCCGTGATCGGGATGTCCGTGCCCTTCCAGTTGACGTCGGCGTCGGGGTGGGCGAGGAGGTTGGTGGTCCAGGCGGGGTGGCCGGGGCGGCCGAAGTTGGAGCCGACCAGGGTCCAGCCGAGACCGTCGGGCGTGGGCATGCAGGCCAGCGGGGTGCGCCGGGGCAGGCCGCTGCGCGCGCCGGTGGAGGTGAGGATCACGCCCGGCAGCATCAGGGCGCTGAGCAGCAGCTTCCCCCGGGTGAGCCGGTGGACGGCCCGGTCGAGCGCCGGGACGACATGCGGGGCGACCTTCGCGAAGCCCCGGGTCGAGGAGACCTTCCGCACCGCGCGGACGCCGAGGGCGGCGCGAACACCGGCACCGGCACCGGCACCGGCACCGGCACCGCCGCCGACACCACCTCCGGCACCGGCACCGCCGCCCACACCACCTCCGACGCCGGTCACACCGCCACCTCCGCCCCGGCGAAGAGCCCCGCCTCGTCGGCCGCGTGGGCGCGCAGCCGGTGCACGGGCCCGAAGAGCAGGTCGTCGCCCGCCGCGCGCTTGAAGTACAGGTGCGCCTCGTGCTCCCAGGTGAAGCCGATGCCGCCGTGCACCTGGATCGCCTCCCCGGCGGCGGTCCGCAGCGCCTGGAGCGCCTGGGCGAGCGCGAGCCCGCCGGCCCGTTCCCCGTGCCCGGCGGCCCAGGCCGCGTAGTAGGCGGCGGAGCGGGCCGCCTGGAGCGCCACGTACACATCGGCGAGCCGGTGCTGGACGGCCTGGAAGGACCCGATCGCCCGCCCGAACTGCTCCCGCTGCCCGGCGTACTCCACGGTCCGCTCCAGCACCCGCCCGGCGGCCCCGACGGCCTCGCAGGCGAGGACCGCGGCGGCGGAGTTCCCCACGGCGGCGAGCGCCCCGGTGACGTCCCCGTCCTCCCCGCCCAGCGGTTCGGCCGCCACGTCACGGAGCTGGACGCGTCCCTGCGGCCGGGTCGCGTCCAGGGCGGTCTGCCGTGTCCGGACGAGCCCGGGGGCGTCCCCCGGCACCAGGAACAGCAGCACCCGGGACCGTACGAACCCGCCGGTGTGCGCGGCGACGACCAGCAGGCCGGCGCTGTGCCCGTCGAGCACCTGGGCCGCCTCCCCGTACAGCCGCCAGCCGTCCCCGGTGCGGCGTGCCTGGATCCCGCCGGCCCGCCCGTCCCCGGCCCAGGCGCCGTCGTTCGCACAGGTCAGGGCGAGGGCGGTGGTGAGCCGCGGGGCCGGGACGGCGAGTGCGGCAGTCAGGCTGCCGTCGGCCAGCCGGGGCAGCACGGCGGTGCGCTGGGCGTCGGTGCCGAGGGCGAGGATCAGCGGCGCGGCGAGGACGGACGTGGCGAGGAACGGGGAGGGGGCGAGCGCCCGGCCCAGCTCCTCGGCCGCGAGGGCGAGGTCCGTGACGGGGCAGCCGACCCCGCCGTACGCCTCCGACAGGGCGAGGCCGGGCAGCCCCAACTGCTCGGCGAGGACGGTCCACAGGGCGCGGTCGTGTCCGGCGGGGGTGCCGACGGCGGCGCGCAGTTCCTCGAAGCCGCAGCGTTTGTGGAGGAGTTCGCGCAGCGTACGGCGGATCTCGTCCTGTTCGGCGGTGAAGCTGGGGTCCATGGCACTTCCCTCCGCATCTGACGGTCCGTCATATTAGGAGCCCGGCAACGAGATGCACAGAGGGAGGTGACCGTCGATGGTCGCAGGAGGCCGACGCGTGGCGGTGGTCGGCGTGGCCCTCTCCGACTGCGGCCGGGTGGACGACGCGACCGCGTACGCCCTGCACGCCCAGGCGGCCCGCCGCGCGCTGGCGGACGCGGGCCTCGACCGGTCCCGCGTGGACGGCTTCGCCTCCGCCGGACTCGGCACCCTGGCCCCCGTGGAAGTGGCCGACTACCTGGGACTCCGCCCCACGTGGGTGGACTCCACCTCGGTCGGCGGCGCGACCTGGGAGGTGATGGCGGCCCACGCGGCCGACGCGATCGCGACGGGGCACGCGAACGCCGTCCTGCTGGTCTACGGCTCCACGGCCCGCGCCGACATCCGGGCCGGCCGGCGCACGGGCACGTTCGCGTTCGGCGGGGGCGGCCCGCTCCAGTTCGAGGTGCCGTACGGCCATACGCTCGTCGCCAAGTACGCGATGGCCGCCCGCCGCCACATGCTGCAATTCGGCACGACGATCGAGCAGTTGGCGCAGATCGCCGTCCAGGCGCGGGCGAACGCCGCCCTGAACCCGGAGGCCATGTTCCGCGACCCGGTGACGGTGGACGACGTGCTGTCCGGCCCGATGATCGCCGACCCCTTCACCAAGCTGCACTGCTGCCTGCGCTCCGACGGCGGCGCGGCGGTCCTGCTGGCGGCCGAGGAGTACGTACGGGACTGCCGTACGGCGCCCGTGTGGGTGCTGGGCACCGGCGAGCACGTGTCGCACGCGAGCCTGTCGGAGTGGGAGGACTTCACGGTCTCACCGGCGGCGGTCAGCGGGCGGCTGGCGTTCGCACGGGCCGGGGTGCGGGCGGACGAGGTGGACTTCGCGGAGATCTACGACGCGTTCACCTACATGACGCTGGTGACGCTGGAGGACCTCGGCTTCTGCGCCAAGGGCGAGGGCGGGGCGTTCGTGGAGAAGGGGCGGCTCCTGGTGGCGGGCGGGGAGCTGCCGGTGAACACGGACGGCGGCGGCCTTTCGGCCCAACACCCGGGAATGCGGGGCCTGTTCCTCCTCGTGGAGGCGGTACGGCAACTGCGCGGCGAGGCCGGGGAACGGCAGGTGCGGCGCCCGGACGGCGAACTGCCGCGGCTGGGGGTGGCGTCGGGGACGGGCGGGTGGTTCTGCTCCTCGGGGACGGTGGTGCTGGGGCGGGAGTGAGGGTCGGCCCGTGGGGGGTGGGGCGGGAGTGAGGGTCGGCCCGTGGGGGTGGGGCGGGAGTGAGAGTCGGCCCGCGGGGGTGGGCCCGTGGGGGTGGGCCGCGTAACGTTCGCCACGTTCGACATACGTGGGCCCCTGAACCACGTAAGGATGCCCCCGTGCCCTCCGCCTCGCACCGCCGCCACCGCGCCCGCCCCGAGCGGCGCACCGCCCGCGCCTCGGTCGTCTCCGTGGTGGCCCTGGCCGCCGTGGCGCTCGTCGTGTCCCTGGTCGTGGCGTTCCGCCCCGACGGGGGCTCCGGCGAACCGGCCGCCGCACCCGCGGTGAGCGCGAAGGCGAGCGCCTCGCCGTCGGTCTCCGCCGAGCCGTCCTCGGCGTCACCGAGCCCGACGGCCGGGAAGAAGAAGAGCGTCTCCCCGAAGCCGACCCCTTCCGCCCCCTCCCCCTCCACCTCCGCGCGGCCCGCTCCCCGCACACCGGCGGCGACCGGCTCCCTCGCGGGCCGGATCCGTCCCGGCGCGAGCTATCGGGGCGTGGCGACCTCGTACGACATCGGGGACGGCGACGGCGCCTGTTCCTTCGGGCCGTCCTCGGACGTGATGACCGCGGCGATGAACACGGCGGACTACGAGACGTCGAAGGCGTGCGGGGCGTTCGTGCGGGTGCGGGCGGGCGGGAAGTCGATCACCGTCCGGATCACGAACGAGTGCCCGGCGCCCTGTGTGGCGGGCCAACTGGACCTCAGCCGGGAGGCGTTCGCGAAGCTGGCCCCGCTCTCGGCGGGCCGTATCACGGTCGACTGGAGTCTGCTGAGCCCGGCGATCTCCGACACGGTCTCGATCCGCTACAAGACGGGCTCCAGCCGGTACTGGTGCGGGATCCAGGCGCTCGGCCACCGCAATCCGCTGGCCCGTCTGGAGGTGCGTACCGGCGACGGCTCGTGGCTGAGCCTGCCGCGCGCGGAGTACAACTACTTCCTCTCCGAGCAGGGCACCGGCTGTGGGGGCGCGATCCGGCTCACGGACATCTACGGCGAGCGGCTGACGGTGGAGGGGCTCGCGGTGCGGGCGGAGGCGGTGCAGGGGACGGGGGTCCAGTTCGCCCGCCGCTGACGGGAGCGGGGCGGGGGCCGGGGCCGGACACCCGGATACTCGATCCATGACCAGGGATCTTGATGAACTGCTGAGGTCGCTCCGGGTGTGGGCGCCCGGCGTGACGGAGCTGCGGCCCTTCGACCCGGCGGCGGCCCCCGGCTCCCCGCTGGCCCTCTTCACGGAGTGGTTCGCGCAGGCGGTGGCGGCGGGTGAGCGCGAGCCGCACACCATGACCCTCGCGACGGCGGACGCGGACGGGATGCCGGACGCCCGGATCGTGATGCTGCACGGTGCCGACGCCGACGGCTGGTCCTTCGCGACGCACGCCACGAGCCGCAAGGGCCGGCAGCTCGACGCCCGCCGGTACGCGGCCCTGACCTTCTACTGGCCGGTGCTCGGCCGCCAGGTCCGGCTGCGGGGCCCGGTCTCGATCGCCCCCGCCCGGGCAGCCCAGGCCGACCTGCACGCCCGCTCGACGGGGGCGCTGGCCGCGGCGCTGACCGGCCGCCAGAGCGAGCCCCTGACGTCCCTGGAGGAGCTGGCCGCCGTCTCCGAGGCGGCCTGGCACGAGGCCCAGGCGGACCCCACGGCGGAGTCGCCGACGTGGACGCTGTACCACCTCCACCCCGAGGAGGCGGAGTTCTTCCAGGGCGACGAACGGCGGCGGCATGTGCGGGTGACGTACCGGAGGGAGGGTGAAGGCTGGTCCCGGGGCCTTCTGTGGCCATGAGACACCGGGGGTCTCAGTCCTGGCCGCCCAGGTAGTTCATGGCCCCCGCCCGGGGCAGCACGGCCCACATCCGGGTGCCCCCGCCCGGTTCACGGGCCCCGCCGATGCCCCAGTCGCCCCGGCAGGCCCGGACGACCTCGTCCAGGAGCCGCAGGGTGGCCCGCCGGTTCAGCACGCAGAGGGCGCCGAGGCGGGCGTGGGTGTGGCGGGGGTGCCCGTCGTACACGGTCACCCGGAGGGCGGCGTCGCGGTAACGCAGCGACACGTACATCTCCTTGGTGAGGGAGAGACGGTAGGCGCAGGTGGTCAGTTCACTCACGACTTGGACGACCGGCTCGGCCACATCATCCAGCCGGTGCGCCCGAAGGACGGCGCGGGTGGTGGCCCGTGCGACCCCGGGACTACGGGGCGCCGCCGGAAGGGTGAAGCTGTAGCAGAGATCCTCGGGCCGACTGGCGACGAACGGGGCGTCACCCTTGCCGGAGGTCGGCGACAGGCAGGACACGACGTCGAGGTGCACGACAACTCCCTTTCCTCACGGGGGGTTTCTCCCGGTGGCCTGTCTCCCTGCCACACGCCCACCCCTCCCAGGGAAGGAGAAGCCGAGCGAACGTGCGTGATGCGCTTCCGGGCGAATCTGTGACGGCTCTGTGGTCGAGCCATGACTGACTGTAGAGATCGCGGGGTCACAGTGTCCAGAAAGATGGGGGTAATTACCCCTATCGTGGTTGGACTTGGATGCGGCGTGAGGGCCAGACTCGGGGTGTCCTCGGCAGGAAAGGGCAGGGATGACCACGAGAAGCACGCCGACCGAGCGGCAGAAACGCCTGGGCGCGGAGATGCGGAGAATGCGGCTGGCGGCGGGGGTGACCACCGAGGACGCCGCCGGGCTGCTCGGCATCAACAGAACGCGCCTGTCCAACATGGAGTCCGGCATCCGCCCCTTCTCGGCGGACCGGATTCGCACCCTCGCCTGCAACTACGGCTGTCCTGACGAGAGTTACGTCGATGCGCTGATCGCAATCACTGAGTCCAAGGAGCGGGGGTGGTGGGAGCAGTATCGCGGCACCCTCCCCACGGGCCTGCTGGACATCGCCGAGGTGGAATGGCACGCGGCACGTATCCGGACCGTGCAATTCATGCACGTACCTGGGCTGCTCCAGACCGAGGAGTACGCCCGAGGCGTCTTCAGCGCAGTACTGCCACCCATCAGGCGTCTGGACGTCGAACTGCGCGTGGCCCATCGCATGGAGCGCCAGCAGGTCTTCGAGCGGCCCTCCCCTCCCGGGTACCTCGCCTACGTCCATGAGGCGGCGCTGCGCATGCGGTTCGGCGACGGGACGACCCGCGAGCAGTTGAGGCACGTGGCCGAGCGGTCCGAGCAGGACGGAATCGACGTACGGATCATCCCCATGAGCGTCAGCGGCTTCCCCGGGGCCGGACACGCGATGCTCTATGCGGACGGCCCCGTGCGCCAACTCGACACCGTGCAACTGGACTCGGCACACGGGCCGGTATTCACGGACGCGGAGACCCAACTCACCAAGTACCGTGCTCACCTGGACTGGATGGACGAGGCGGCGCTGCCGACGGCGGCCTCACGTGACCTCATCCTCGCTATCGCCCGCGAACTCTGAGGACGGCCCATGAGCACCGAGATCACCTGGGAAGACCCCTACTGCGGCGAAGGCAACAACTGCTTCCGCATAGGCACCGACCCCACCGGCAACGCCTACATAGCCGTCACCGGCCAGGAAGACGCCCCCCTCACCGACACCCACGAGGCTCTCCGCGCCCTCATCCTCAACATCAAGGCAGGCAAAGCCGACCACCTGCTGTGAACGGCAGTGCTCGCCAGGGCAGTTAATCCTGACCCGCGTCCCTGGTCAGCGCGGCCAATAGCTCGGGGTCGGCGTGGATCTCCGCCGTGTGCTGCCAGGCGGTGAGGAGTTGGGCGATGGACGCGTCCTTGTCGGCGGAGTCCGGCGCCCCCAACGCGTCGGAGAGTTCGGCGGTGAAGACCTGGACGTCAGCCTCGGGCAGGAAGCGGACCCACGGGAAGGGGACAGGGTTCTCTGGGGGCATGGCGTCGAAAGTACGTCGGCAGCTACCGCATTCGCCGCGTCCGGCACCGCGCTCACCCGAACGAGCGCCCCCCGCTCACGACACCTCCGGCTCCCCGTCCGTGGACAGGCGGCCGTGGAGGTGGACGTCTCGGTACGCGTCGCGGCGGTTGGCCTGCCACATCGCGCCTCGTAGCGTGCCCTCGGGGCGGAATCCGCAGTGTTCCGCTATGCGGCAGGACGCCTCGTGGCCCAGGGCGTGGCCGAGTTCCAGGCGGTGGAGGCCGAGGTCGGTGAAGGCCCAGTGGGACGCGAGGAGGAGGGAGCGGGTGGCGACGTGGCGGCCGCGGGCCTCCGGGAGGACCCAGTAGCCGACCCGGGCCACGCTGATCACCCGGTCGATCGCGTGGACGCCGATCTGGCCGAGGACCGCCCCGTCGGCCGCGTCCGTGACGCAGAAGGTCATGCCCGTGCCGGCGGACATGTCCGCCGCCCTCGCCTCCAGCGCGGCCCGGGCGCTCGCGAGGTCGGTGATCGTCCGCAGCGGGGTGTTCCAGCGCCGGAAGTCCTCGTCGGCGTGCCCGCGCAGCCACGCGTCGACGTCACCGGGGTCCTCCGGGTCCCAGGGGCGAAGCAGCAGGTCATGGCCGTGGAGAATCATCCCGCCATTGAAACACCCGGCCCTTACGCCGGGCCGAACACCGGTACCCCCTCCCGGAACCGCACCTCCAGCACCATCCCCGCCCGCAGCGCACACACCCCCACGTCCACCACCTCCGTCGACATCCGCGGCCCCTCCGCGAGGTCGACCACGGCGGCGACGTACGGCGTGCGCTCCCCGAAGGGCGGCAGGTCGCTGCGGTGGACGACGGACCAGGTGTAGAGCGTGGCCCGGCCGCTGGCGTTCTCCCAGGTCACGGACTCGCTCCAGCAGTACGGGCAGAACTCCCGGGGGTAGTGGTGGGCCCGCCCGCAGTCCCCGCAGCGCCGGATCAGCAGCCGGCCCTCCGCCGCCGCGTCCCAGTACGCGCGCGTGAAGGCGTCCGCCTCGGGAAGGTCGTACCGCCGTGTCCCGGCCATCGTCACCACCGCCTCCCCGGTCAGAACCACCCCAGCGCACTGTCCACCGACCATGTCTGCCACGCCATCCCGCCCAGGCCGACGAGCGAGATCAGCGCCATCATCCCGTTCTGCCCCTGCTCGGCCCAGTCATGGATCATGAGGACGAGATAGATCAGGTTGAGGAGCAGCCCGGCCGCCAGGGCGATCGGCGTGAGGAAGCCGAGGACCAGACCCAGCCCGAGGGCCAGTTCGGCGTAGAGGACGACGTACGCCATCACGCGCGGGCGCGGCCGTACGACCACCCCGAAACCCGAACGGACCGCGTTCCAGCGGTGCTTGGCCGCGATCTCCGCCGCCCAGGCGATACCGCCGCCCTCGAACCAGCTCCGCTTGTCCTTGTGCCGCCAGCTCTCCAGCCACCACAGCCCGAGCCCGATCCGCAGGACGGCCAGCCATTCCGCACCCGTGAGCCAGATAGCGTCCATGGATCTGACGGTACGTCAGATCCAGCACACCGGGAAGCCCCGCCTCCACGACCGGGTGAAGTACGTCACCGGTCCCACCCACCGCTCCCCCAAGCGTGATCGATCCGCAACCAATTCCGGTCTTGACCGAGACCCATCAACCGCGCACGTGATTACGCTCGCGCTCATGGAAGACTCCGCACCGCCCGAGCCCGGCAACGGGCCCACCCCCGCTCCCGTGGCGACCACCAGCGCCGCTCCCGCCGCGAACCCCGCCGACCGCCCGGTCTACGTGGTCGGCGGCGGCCCCGGCGGGCTCGCCGTCGCGCACGCCCTGCGCGCCCGGGGGATACGCGCGGTCGTGGTGGAGAAGGCCGAGGTCGGAGCGTCCTGGAGCCGCCACTACGACCGGCTGCGGCTGCACACCACCCGGCGGACCTCCGCCCTCCCCGGGCTGAAGATGCCCCGCCGCTTCGGGCGTTGGGCCAAGCGGGACGACGTGGTGCGGTACCTGGAGAAGTACGCCGAGGTCCATGAGCTGGAGATCATCACCGGCGTCGAGGTCTCCCGGATCGAGCGCTCGGCCGACGGCACCGGCTGGCTGCTGCACGGCACCGGCGGACGGGAGCTGACCGGCGCGGCGGTCGTCGTCGCCACCGGCTACAACCACACCCCGCACCTGCCGGACTGGCCGGGCCGCGAGACCTACGACGGCGACCTCGCGCACGCCGCCGCCTACCGTGACGGCACCCCGTACGCGGGCCGGGACGTGCTCGTCGTCGGCGTCGGCAACACCGGCGCCGAGATCGCCGTCGACCTGGTGGAGCACGGGGCGTCCCGGGTCCGGCTGGCGGTCCGCACGGTCCCGCACATCGTCCGCCGCTCGACCGCCGGCTGGCCCGCCCAGTACAGCGGCATCCTGGTCCGGCGGCTGCCCGTCGGCCTGGTCGACCGGATCTGCCGGGTCATGGCGCTGACCCTGCCCGACCTCTCCGCGCAGGGGCTGCCGCGCCCCGACAGCGGGCTCTACACCCGGGCCCGGGAGGGCGCGATCCCGGTGCAGGACGTCGGTCTGATCGACGGTGTGCGCAAGGGCCGTATCGAGGTGGTCGCCGCCGTGGACGCCTTCGAGGAGGGCGGCAAGGTGCTCCTCGCGGACGGCACCCGGATCTCGCCGGACGCCGTGGTCGCCGCAACCGGTTACGTCCGCGCCCTGGAGCCCCTGGTCGGTCATCTCGGCGTGCTCGACGAGCGCGGCCTGCCCCTCGCGCACGGACCGCAGTCCCCGGCCAACGCGCCCGGCCTGTACTTCACCGGGTTCACCACACCCATCAGCGGCACCCTGCGCGAGCTGGGCATCGACGCGGAACGGATCGCCAAGGCCGTGCGCCGGCAGTTCCGGTGACACCCCGCGGCGACCAACTCCGTTAGCCGCCAACCCACTTACTCGTGCGCCGAATGTGACCCGAGCGTTGTCCCGTGCCCGGGCGCGGAGCCAGAATGTGAGCCCTGTTCATCTTTCCGGCTCCGCCCGCCCCTCTCCCACGGAGGCCGCACGTGGCAAGTGAAAGACCGCACACGGCAAGTGAAAGACCCCTCTCCCGTCGCTCCCTGCTCGGCCGGACCGCCGCCGTCACGGCCGTGGCCGCCGGCGCGACCGCCCTGACCGCGGCCTCGGCCGGTACGGCCGCCGCGGCCTCCCGGGACGTGGACGTCGCGATCGTCGGCGCCGGTCTGGCCGGTCTCACCGCGGCCAACGACCTGGTCGCCGCCGGGCGGACGGTCGCCGTCCTGGAGGCCCGCGACCGCGTCGGCGGCCGGGTGCTCGGCCTCACCCTGCCGAACGGCGAAGTCACCGAGGGCGGCGGCGAGTTCATCGGCCCCACCCAGACCCGTATCAAGGCCCTCGCCGACTCCCTCGGCGTACGGACCTTCGCCACCTACAACACCGGCAACAACCTCCTCTACAAGGACGGCAGGAAGACCCCGTACGCCACCGACGGCCTGCTCGGCTCGGTCCCGCCGGTCGACGTCGCCGGACTCGCCAACGCGGCCGCCGTACAGGCCGCGTTGGACGACATGGCCGGGCAGGTGCCGGTCGACGCGCCCTGGACCGCCGCCAAGGCGGAGGAATGGGACCGGCAGACCTTCGAGACCTGGCTGCGCGCCCACGCCGTCGTCCCGTCGGCCAAGTTCCTGCTGGACGTGGCCTGTACGTCGATCTTCTCGGCCGAGCCGCGTGAACTCTCCCTGCTGTTCGTGCTGTTCTACATCGCCGCCGCCGGAGAGCCGGGCACGCCGGGCACGTTGGAGCGGCTGACCGAGACCGCGAACGGCGCCCAGGAACTGCGGTTCACCGGCGGTTCGCAGCAGGTGCCGGAGAAACTGGCCGCCACCCTCGGCGACCGCGTGGTCCTCAACGCCCCGGTGCGCACGATCACCCGGTCCGGCGGCGGTTCGTACGTCGTGACGGCGGACGGCGTCACCGTCACGGCGAAGCGGGTCGTGGTCGCCGTACCCCCGCCGCTGGCGGCCCGGATCTCCTACGACCCGCTGCTGCCGGCCGCCCGGGACCAGCTCACCCAGCGGCTGCCGATGGCCTCGGTCGGCAAAGCGATCGCCGTCTACGACACCCCCTTCTGGCGGGCGGACGGACTCAACGGCCAAGTGGTGAGCGACACCGGGGTGATCAGCTCCACCTTCGACAACTCCCCGCCGGACGCCTCCTTCGGCGCGCTGATGGGCTTCATCGAGGCCGACCGGGCACGCGAGCTGGACGCGGCGGGCGAGGCGGAGGTCAGGGCGGCCGTCCTCAAGGACTACGTGACCTACTTCGGCCCGAAAGCCGCCTCCCCCACGGCGTTCGTCCTGCAACGCTGGAACAACGAGCGTTACACCCGGGGCGGCCCCGTCTCCATCGCCGCGCCCGGCGTCCTGACCCGGTACGGGCGCGCGCTGCGCGAGCCGGTCGGCGGCATCCACTGGGCCGGGACGGAGACCTCCGTCCACTGGATGGGGTTCATGGACGGCGCGGTGCGGTCGGGCGAGCGGGTGGCGAAGGAGGTGCTGGCCGCCCTGTAGGGCGGCCGTCCCGCCGGTGCGACCACCCGTTCGTCCTTTCTGTGTGCACACCCATTCCTGACACTCTGTCAGTTCTGTAATCTGACAGAGCGTCAGTTACTTGGCGGTCACAGTGCAGTTCCAGTCACACAGGAGCGGGGCGGACCGATGCTTGGATCAACCCACGGCACCCTCACCACCGACTCCCGCCGGGCCCGTGTCCTCGCCTGCGGCGAGCAGCCCGGTCCGGCCGTGCACGGGCGGCCGGGCGACGCGGACGACCTCGACGTCAGCGGCCGTCCGCTGTACGCCGACACCCCCGATCTGGACCGGTTCTTCCGGCCCGGGTCGGTCGCGGTCGTCGGCGCCTCGGACACCGAGGGCCGCCCGAACACCGGCGTCACCCGGCAACTGGTGCGCTGGGCCGAGCGGGTGGGGGCCCGGCTGCACCCGGTGCATCCCACCCGCACCTCGGTCTTCGGCATCCCCTGCGTCCCCTCGGTGACCGAGCTGCCCGAACAGGTCGACGTGGCCGTGCTGTTGGTGGCCGATCCGCTGCCGGTGATCGAGCGGCTCGCGGAGGCGAAGGTGCGGTTCGTGGTCGTCTTCGCCTCCGGTTTCGCGGAGACCGGCGAGGCGGGGGCCGCCGCGCAGGCCCGGCTCACGGCGGCGGTGCGGCGCTCCGGGATGCGGCTGCTCGGGCCCAACACCAACCTCAACGCCTTCGAGTTGTTCCGCGACGACCTGAAGGGCCCGGCCATCGCGCTGATCACCCAGTCCGGGCACCAGGGCCGTCCGGTCTTCGCCCTCCAGGAGAACGGCGTCCGCCTCTCCCACTGGGCGCCGACCGGCAACGAGGCCGATCTGGAGACCGCCGACTTCCTCTCCTACTTCGCCGAACACGCCGACGTCGGCGCCATCGCCGCCTATGTCGAGGGACTCAAGGACGGGCGTGCCTTCCTGCTCGCCGCCGACCGGGCCGCCCGGCGCGGGGTGCCGGTGGTCGCGGTGAAGGTCGGCCGCACCGAGACCGGCGCCCGCACCGCCGCCTCCCACACCGGGAAACTGACCGGCGCCGACGAGGTCGTGGACGCCGCGATGCGCCAGTTCGGGGTGATCCGCGTCGACGGCCTCGACGAACTCCAGGACACCGCGGCCCTGTTGGCGCGGGCCAGGCCGCCGCAGGCCGACGGGGTCGTCGTCTACTCGATCTCGGGCGGCACCGGCGCGCACGCGGCCGACCTCGCGACGGCGGCGGGGCTGCGGCTGCCGGTGTTCTCACCGGCCCGCCAGGCCGAACTGCACCAGTGGATCCCCGAGTACCTGAACGTGGCCAACCCGGTGGACAACGGCGGCCATCCGGTGGGCGACTGGCGCGGCCGGAAGATCATCGACACGATCCTCGCCGATCCGGCCGTGGGCGTCCTGATCTGTCCGATCACCGGCCCGTTCCCGCCGCTCAGCGACCGTCTCGTCCAGGACCTGGTGGACGCGGCCGAGCACACGGACAAGCTGGTGTGCGTGGTGTGGGGCTCCCCGGTGGGCACGGAGGCCGCGTACCGGGAAGTCCTGCTCGGTTCCTCGCGGGTGGCCACCTTCCGCACCCTCGCCAACTGCGTCGCGGCGGTCCGCGCCTTCCTCGACCACCACCGCTTCGTCCGCGACTACCGCTCCCCCTTCGACCAGGCGCCGCGCACCCCGTCGCCGTCCTGCCGCAAGGCGCGGATGCTGATGCGGCCGGGCCATCAGCTCAGCGAGCACGCGGCGAAACAGCTCCTGCGCGCCTACGGCATCCGGGTCCCGCGCGAGCAGCTCGTCACCAGCGCGGCGGCCGCCGTCCGGGCGGCGGGGCTGGTCGGCTATCCGGTGGTGATGAAGGCGTCCGGCGGCCAGATCGCCCACAAGACCGAACTGGGCCTGGTGAAGATCGGCCTGACCTCGGCCAGCCAGGTCCGCGACGCCTACCGCGAGCTGACCGACATCGCCCGCTACGAGGACGTCGGCCTGGACGGTGTCCTGGTGTGCCAGATGGTCGAGCGGGGCGTGGAGATGTTCGTCGGCGTCACCCACGACGACCTGTTCGGGCCGACGGTGACGGTCGGGCTCGGCGGGGTGCTGGTGGAGGTCCTGCGGGACACCGCGGTGCGCGTCCCGCCGTTCGGCGAGGACCAGGCCCGCGCGATGGCGGCCGAACTGCGCGGCCGGGCCCTGCTGGACGGCGTCCGCGGCCGTCCCCCGGCCGACCTGGACGCGCTCGTCGAGGTGATCCTTCGGGTGCAGCGGATGGCGCTGGAGCTGGGCGACGACCTCGCCGAACTCGACATCAACCCGCTGATGGTGCTGCCCCGGGGGCAGGGCGCGGTGGCCCTGGACGCGCTGGCGGTGTGCCGGTGACGCCGCCCGGCGCCGGGATCCTGGTCACGGTGGACGGCCATGTCACCCGCCTCACCCTCGACCGGCCCGAGGCCCTCAACGCCCTCACCCCCGCCCTGCGCGACGAGCTGATCGGCCTGCTCGCCGCCGCCTCCGCCGATCCGGACATCCGGGCGGTGATCCTCACGGGAACCGGCCGGGGCTTCTGCGCGGGCGCGGATCTGCGGGGCGGGGCGGGGGCGGGTGAGCGGGGGGCCGGGAGGCGCTTGGCCGAGGAGCGGGGGGCTGGAGAGCGCCTGGCCGAGGAACGCGTGGGCGGAGAGCGGAGGGCCGGGGAGCCCGTGGCCGAGGAGCGCGGGGCCCGAGAGCGCGTGGGCGGAGAGCGCGAGGCCGAGCAGCGCGGGGGCGGAGAGCGAAGGGCCGGGGAGCCCGTGGCCGAGGAGCGCGGGGCCCGAGAGCGCGTGGGCGGAGAGCGCGAGGCCGAGCAGCGCGGGGGCGGAGAGCGAAGGGCCGGAGAGCGCGAGGCCGAGCAGCGCGGGGCCCGAGAGCGCCTGGCCGAGCAGCACGTGGGCGGAGAGCGGAGGGCCGGGGAGCCCGTGGCCGAGCAGCGTGGGGCCGGAGAGCGCGTGGCCGCACAGCGCGGCGCCGGGAAACCCGTAACCGAACAGCACCCGGCCCCAGAGCACGGCGCCGGGGAACCCGTAACCGAACAGCGCCTGGCCGGGGACGTGGCCCGGACTCTGCGGCTCGGCGCCCAGCGGCTGATCTCCGCCGTTCTCGACTGCGAGAAGCCGGTGATCGCCGCCGTGAACGGCACGGCGGCCGGGCTCGGCGTGCATCTCGCGCTCGCCTGCGATCTGGTGCTGGCCGCCGAATCGGCCCGTTTCATCGAGGTGTTCGTGCGCAGGGGCCTGGTCCCGGACGGCGGCGGCGCCTATCTGCTGCCCCGGCTGATCGGCCCGCAGCGCGCCAAGGAGCTGATGTTCTTCGGCGACGCGCTCACCGCGGCGGACGCCGAACGCCTCGGTCTGGTCAACCGGGTCGTCCCGGACGCCGACCTGCCGAAGACCGCCCACGACTGGGCCGCCCGGCTCGCCGCGGGCCCGACCCGCGCCCTGGCCCTGACCAAGCAGCTCGTCAACGCCTCCCTCGACACCGACCGCGCCACCGCCTTCGCGGCCGAGGCTGCCGCCCAGGAGATCAACATGACGACGGCGGACGCCCGGGAGGGCGTGGCGAGCTTCGTGGAACGGCGGGGGGCACGCTTCCGGGGCCGGTGACCCCAGGGGGACTTCAGGGGGACTTCAGGACGGCGCCCACTTCAGGATCCGTACGTCCCCCGCGTCCGGGTCCCCCAGCACCGCGAAGAGTTCGGGGGCCCGGTCCGTGCCGCTGATCGTCCAGGTCAGCTCGTCGCCGCAGCCGCTGCCGGTGCCGCTGCCCTCGGCGATCCGCAGGACGACGGCGTCCCGGCGGGCGTAGTCGTCGGCTCGGCCGAGCGCCCAACTGCCCGTGCCCTCGCAGACGATCACCGCGCCGTAGGAGCCGGGCTCGTCCGCCGGGATCTCCGTCAGCTCGGCCCGGCCGCCGGGCCGCAGCAGCAGCTCCGCGCCGTCCGCGCCGCGCCAGACGCCGGCGAGCCGGGCGGCGGACAGCTCGGGGGGCTCGTACTCCTCGATCAGGCCGGTGACCGTGGCGAGGAGGCCGCCCAGCACGGTGAGCACGGACAGCGCGACGGAGGCGACCCCCGCCCGCCACCAGGTGCCCCAGGTCCCCCGGGGACGCTGCCTCGTCCGGTACACGGCGAGGACGGGCAGGACACCGAGCGCCGCGAGCACCACGGCGGTGGTGACGAACGGCAGCCTCCACAGGGCGGCCGCCGCCCCGGCCCAGGCCACCGCGACCAGCACCGTGCCCAGCAGGTGCCGTACCCACTCGGGCCAGGGCAGGGGGCGCAGCGCGGTGCGGGCGAGGGTGAGGGCGGGCAGGGTCTGCGCGCAGGCGTGCGCCAGGCCCAGGAACGGCAGGTACAGGGGCGCGAAGACCGCCAGACAGGCCAGTCCCCAGGAGGGGCCCATGAGTCCGTAGTCCTCGGTGTCCAGCCGCTGGAACCACCACAGCAGGAAGGCCACGGGGAGCTGTGCCGCCCCTGCCGCCGCGGCGGCGGACGTCGCGGCTTTCCCCCAGTTCAGACCCGTCTTCGTACGCATGTTCTCCCACCCCATGGGCGGCAGCGTACGTGATACGCGCGATGCACACCCCTTCCGATCTGACGCTCCGTCAGTTTCAATGGATGGCGTGATGGGACACGCGGGGATGGCGGCGGCGGCCGTCCGGTATCTGCGGGCGCGGCCGGATCCGCGGCCGGTCGAGGCGCTGCCCCGGCCCGAGCTGCGCTGCGTACGCGACGACGAGCGCGCGCCGGTGGACCGGGGCGAGTTCCGGCGCGTGCTGAGCGCATTCGCCTCGGGCGTCACCGTGATCACCGCCCCGGCGGGCGACGGCGAGCCGGGCCCGGCCGGGTTCGCCTGCCAGTCCTTCTCGTCCCTGTCCCTGGACCCGCCGCTGGTCGCCTTCATGGTCGGCCGTACGTCGACGACCTGGCCGCGCATCGCCCGCGCGGGCGTGTTCTGCGTCAACGTGCTGGGCGCGGACCAGGCCGCCCTGTGCCGGGCCTTCGCGGTGAGCGGCGCGGACAAGTTCGCCGGTGTCCGCCACGATCCGGCGCCCGTCTCCGGGGCGCCGCGCCTGACCGGCGCCCTCGCCTGGATCGACTGCGCGATCCACGCGGTGCACACCGGCGGCGACCATCTGATCGTGGTGGGCCGGGTGACCGCGCTCGGCACGACGGCCGGTGAGGAACCGCCACTGCTGTTCCACCGGGGGCGGTTCCTCTGAAGCCCTGGGCCGGCTGGGCCGTCAGGCAGGCAGGGCGGCCGTCGGCACGGGGGCCGCCGGACGCCGTCGGATCACCAGGGCCATCAGGGCCGCCGCCGCGCACAGCGCGCCCGAGGCGTACCAGACGACGTCGTAGGAGCCGAAGGTGTCGCGGGCGACGCCGCCCAGGAAGGCCACGAGCGCGGCGCCGACCTGGTGGGAGGCCAGGACCCAGCCGAAGACGATGGCGCTGTCCTCGCCGTACTGCTCCCGGCACAGGGCCAGGGTGGGCGGGACGGTGGCGACCCAGTCGAGGCCGTAGAAGACGATGAAGAAGATCATCGGCGGGTGGACCGAGGGGGCCAGCAGGAGGGGCAGGAAGAGCAGCGAGACGCCGCGCAGGGCGTAGTACACGGCGAGCAGGCGGCGCGGTTCGAAGCGGTCGGTGAACCAGCCGGAGGCGATCGTGCCGACGACGTCGAACACCCCGATGACCGCGAGCAGCGAGGCCGCCGCCGTGACCGGCATGCCGTGGTCGTGCGCGGCCGGCACGAAGTGCGTCTGGATCAGGCCGTTGGTGGAGGCGCCGCAGATCGCGAAGGTCCCGGCGAGCAGCCAGAACGGGCCGGTGCGGACCGCCTTCAACAGGACCGTGACCGTGCGGCGGGCGGCGCCCGTCACCGGCGGCGGCTTCTCCACGAACTCCTCGGCCCCGTACGGCGCGACGCCGATGTCGGCCGGGTGGTCGCGCAGCAGCAGCCAGACGAAGGGGACGACGGCGAGGGCGGCCAGCGCGACGGTGACGGCCGCCGGACGCCACTCGTACCGGGTGACGATCCACGACAGCAGCGGCAGGAAGATCAGTTGGCCGGAGGCGGAGGCCGCGGTGAGGATGCCGCTGACCAGGCCCCGGCGTGCGGTGAACCAGCGGTTGGTGACCGTCGCGGCGAAGGCGAGCGCCATCGAGCCGGAGCCGAGGCCGACCAGCAGGCCCCAGCACAGCAGCAGTTGCCAGGCGGCCGTCATCCACACGGTCAGGCCCGAGCCGACGGCGATCACGGTCAGCGCGACGGCGACCACCCGGCGGATGCCGTACCGGTCCATCAGCGCGGCCGCGAACGGCGCGGTGAGCCCGTAGAGCGCGAGGTTGATGGAGACGGCCGCGCCGATCGTGCCGCGCGACCAGCCGAACTCCTGATGCAGCGGGTCGATGAGGAGGCTCGGCAGCGAGCGGAAGGCGGCCGCGCCGATGATCGTGACGAAGGTGACGGCGGCGACGAACCACGCGCGGTGGATCCGGGCCGGCTTCCTCGGGGGCCGCGCCCCGGCCGGGGCGGGCGCTTCGCTTGTCGGTGACACGTCGGTGGGTGGCACGTCGGTCGGTGGCACGTCTGCCTGGGGCACGTCTGTCTGGGACACGCCGTACAGACTCCGATATTCATGCACTTTCAACTAGTGGCCCGAGGGTCAGCATTCGCTAGGATCGGGCCATGCCGCAGGAAGCCGTTCCGGCCGCCCACCACCGCCCGCACCGCGTCGTCGTGCTCGCCCTCGACGGGCTGATCCCCTTCGAGCTGGGCATCCCGCACCGGATCTTCGGCCGCCCCAAGGACGCCGAGGGGCGGCCGCTGTACGAGGTCGTGACCTGCTCGGTCCGGCCGCCGGGGCCGGTCAGGACGGACGCCGACTTCGCCCTCATGGTCGAGCACGGACCCGAGACGCTCGCCACCGCCGACACCGTGGTCGTCCCCGCCTCCTACGAGCTGGGCCCGGTCTTCGAGCGGGGCGTGCTCACCGAGGAACTGGCCGCCGCCCTGGCCCACATCCGGCCCGGCACCCGCCTCACCTCCATCTGCACCGGCGTGTACGTGCTCGCCGCCGCCGGTCTCCTCGACGGCCGCCGCGCGACCACGCACTGGGCCGAGGCCGACCACATGCAGCGGCTCTTCCCGCGCGTGCGGGTCGACCCGGACGTGCTGTTCGTCGACGACGGGGACGTGCTGACCTCGGCCGGCGTGGCCGCCGGGATCGACCTGTGCCTGCACATCCTGCGCCGCGACCACGGCACCGCCGTCGCCAACCACGTGGCCCGCTACACCGTCGTCCCGCCGCACCGCGACGGCGGACAGGCGCAGTACATCGCACGGCCCGTGCCCGACCCCCAGCAGTCGAGCACGGCCTCGGCACGGGCCTGGGCACTGGCCCGGCTGCACGAGCCGATCCAACTGCGGGACATGGCCGGCCAGGAGTCCATGTCGGTACGCACCTTCACCCGCCGCTTCCGCGAGGAGGCCGGCATCAGCCCCGGCCAATGGCTCACCCAGCAGCGGGTGGAACGGGCCCGCCACCTGCTCGAATCCAGCGCCCTCTCCGTCGACCGCATCGCCCGCGACGCCGGCTTCGGCACGGCCCAGTCGATGCGCCAACACCTCCAGGCGGCCCTGGGCGTGACCCCGACGGCTTACCGGCGGACCTTCCGCACGGAGAGCGGTACCGCCGTCGAGGCGGACAGCGGCGCCGCCGTCAGAAGGTGAGCACCCCCCGTGCCACCCGCCCCGCCTCCGCGTCCTCCGTCGCCTTCTCGAAGTCCTCCACCGGGTAGGTGCGGGTGACGAGTTCGTCGAGGAGGAGGCGGCCCTCGGTGTAGAGGGTGGCGTAGAGGGCGATGTCGCGTTGGGGGCGGGAGGCGCCGTAGCGGCAGCCGAGGATCGACTTGTCCAGGAAGAGGGAGGAGACGACGAAGGACGCCTCCGCGGTCGCCGCCGGCATCCCGAGCAGCACCGCCTGGCCGTGCCGGTCGAGCAGGTCGATCGCCGCGCGGACCAGCTCCACCCGGCCCACGCACTCGAAGACATGGTCCGCGCCCGTCGGCAGCACCTCCCGCACGCCGTCCACCGTGGAAAAGAAGTGCGTGGCCCCGAACCTCCGGGCCACCTCCTCCTTGCCCGGGTTGGCGTCCACGGCGACGATCCGCAGCGCGCCCGCGAGCCGCGCGCCCTGGAGGACGTTCAGCCCGATGCCGCCCGCGCCGATGACGACGACGCTCTCGCCGAAGCCCACCCGGGCCCGGTTGAGCACCGCGCCGACCCCGGTCAGCACCCCGCAGCCGATCAGCGCGGCGGAGGTCAGCGGGATGTCCTTCGGTATCCGCACCGCCTGGACCGCCTTGACGACCGTCCGCTCCGCGAAGGCCGAGTTGGAGGCGAACTGGTGCACCGGACGCCCCGCGCGCGTGAACGGCCGCCCCGGGCGTCCGATGGCCCGCCGGCACATCGTCGGCCGCCCCCGGTCGCACTCCGCGCACGCCCCGCAGCTCGCCAGCGTGGACAGCGCCACATGGTCACCCGGGACGACATGGGTGACCCCGGCCCCGACCTCCGCCACCACCCCGGCGCCCTCGTGCCCGAGGACCACCGGCGCGGGGAACGGGATCGTCCCGTCGATCACCGACAGGTCGCTGTGGCACAGCCCGGCCGCCGCGACCGCGACAAGCACCTCCCCGGGGCCCGGCTCCCGCACCTGGAGGTCGTCGACGACCTCGGCCCGCTTCCCGTCGAACAGCACCCCACGCATCAGACGGCCCCCTTGCGCTCTCTCGGCAGGCCGAGCACCCGCTCGGCGATGATCGTGCGCTGGATCTGGTCCGAGCCGCCGTAGATCGTGTCGGCCCGGGAGAACAGGAACAGCCGCTGCGCCTCGTCCAGTTCGTACGGCGTCGTGGGCGTCCAGTCCGAGGGGCCCGCGCTCGCCGGCGCGCCCCGCACCCCCACCGCGGCCTCCCCGAGCCGCTGGTGCCAGCCGGCCCACAGCAGCTTGGCGACACTGGGCGCGCCCGGCCCGCCGGAACCGCCCAGCGTCCGCAGCGCGTTCCACCGCATGGTCCGCAGCTCGGCCCACAGCCCCACCAGCCGCTCGCGCGTCACCGGGTCGTCGGCCGCCCCGGACGCCACGGCCGCCCGGATCACCCGCCCCAGCTCCTCGGCGAACCCGATCTGCTGGGCGAGCGTCGACACCCCCCGCTCGAAGCCGAGCAGGCTCATCGCGACCCGCCAGCCGTCGCCCTCCGCGCCGACCACGTGCGCGGCGCGCGCCCCGTCGAAGAACACCTCGTTGAAGTCGCTGGTGCCGGTGAGCTGACGGATCGGCCGCACCTCGATACGGCCCGGCTGGTCCATCGGCACCAGCAGGAAGGTCAGGCCCCTGTGCCGCGTCGACTCCGGATCGCTGCGGGCGAGCACGAAGCACCAGTCCGCCTCATGGGCGAGCGAGGTCCAGATCTTCTGGCCGGTGACCCGGAAGCCGTCGGCCGACCGCTCCGCCCGGGTGCGCACCCCGGCCAGGTCCGAGCCCGCGCCGGGCTCGCTGTACCCCTGGCACCACAGTTCCGCGCCCGCCGCGATCGGCGGCAGGAACCGGTCCTTCTGTTCCGCCGAGCCGTGCGCGAGCAGGGTCGGCGCGAGGAGGTTCTCCCCGATGTGCCCGGAGCGCGCCGGGGCCGCCGAGCGCGCGTACTCCTCGGCCCAGGCGACCTGTTGGGTGAGGGTGGCGGTCCGGTTGCCGTACCCGCCCTCCCGCCAGCCCAGGCCGATCCATCCCGCGGCCCCGAGCGTCCGCTCCCAGCCCCGCCGGTCCGAGGCCCCCGGCGCGTGCTCGGCGAGCCAGACACGCGCCTCGGCACGAAAGCCGTCGTCCACCGCATCGAACCCGAAATCCACGTGCACCTCCCTGAGCGAACGACACCCACGACCCACCCAGGGGCGCGGGGCTGCATCGACATGCGGCTCCGCCGCGTGAGCGCGACCAGCCACACCCGACCCGCACCCACCCCGGGCAGGGGACCTCACCCGTTGGGCCGCGCCCCCTCCGCCGCCGCCCGCCGCATCTCCTCCAGCCGCTCCAGCATCGGCATCGGATCCGTCCCCACCGACCCCGGCAGCACCGCGGCGATCCGCTCCGGAGTCCACGCGCCCGCTTCCGCGTAGGCCGCCCGCAGCTCCCGCGGCTGGGCCCACACGGCGATCTTCGCACCGGCGACCGTGTAGACCTGTCCGGTTATCCCCAGCTCGGCCGCGCGGTCGGACAAGAGGTAAATCACCATGGCGGCGACGTCCTCCGGCTCGCCGATCTCCGCCAGCTCCGTCGGCACCCCCGCCGACATCCGGGTCCGCGCGACCGGCGCCACCGCGTTCGCCGTCACCCCGTACCGGTGCAGGCCGAGCGCCGCACTGCGCACCAGCGAGATGATCCCGCCCTTCGCCGCGCTGTAGTTGGCCTGTGACACCGACCCCTGGTGGTTGCCGCTGGTGAAGCCGATCAGCGTGCCCGAGCCCTGCCGGCGCATCACGGCGGCGGCGGCCCGGAAGACCGTGAACGTGCCCTTGAGATGGGTGGCGACGACCGGGTCCCACTCCTCCTCGGTCATGTTGAACAGCATCCGCTCGCGCAGGATCCCGGCGACGCACACCGCCCCGTCGAGCCGTCCGAACGCCTCCAGGGCGGTGTCCACAACCCGCTGCCCGCCCGCCATGGTGGAGATGTCGTCGGCGACGGCGACGGCCTGCCCGCCGGCCGCCTCGATCTCCTTGACGACCCCCTCGGCGACCTCGCTCGCGGGCGAACCCCCGTCCACGGCCACGCCGTAGTCGTTGACGACGACCCGCGCCCCCTCGGCCGCCGCGGCCAGCGCGACCGCCCGCCCGATGCCGCGCCCCGCGCCGGTGACGGCTATGACCCTGCCGGCCAAGAAGTTCCCCACGCCTCTCCCCTTCCAGCGGTTTCTGACGGACGGTTAGATGCTCTCGGAACCGTATCTGACGGTCCGTTAGATTCTACGTCCCGCCGGACGGGCGAGGACAAGCCCCGGGAGGCACCGGATGGCACTGCCGAAGGAGTTCCACGACATCGCCGGGCGCGTCCGCAACTGGGGGCGCTGGGGCGCCGACGACGAGATCGGCACCCTGAACCTGATCACCGACGAGGTGGTGCGCCGGGCCGCCGCCGAGATCCGCACCGGCCGCCGGGTGCCGCTGGCGCTGCCGCTGCGGGAGGACGGCGTGCAGACCGGGCTGATCCCGGGGCGGATCAACCCGCTGCACACGATGGTGCAGATCAACCAGGAGATCTTCGGCCCCGGCACGGTGGCGTGCAGCGACGACGCCGTGACGATGGGCCTCCAGGCGGCCACCCACTGGGACGCGCTGACCCATGTCTCGCACTCCGGGACGCTCTACAACGGCCGCCCCGCGTCCACCGTCACCGCGCACGGCGGCGCCGAGTTCAGCGGGATCGGCACGGCGCGGCACGTCGTCTCGCGCGGGGTACTGCTGGACGTGGCCCGCGCGCGGGGCGTCGACCGGCTGCCCGGCGGCCACGCGGTCACCCCGGAGGACCTGGCGGCGGCGGAGGAACTGGCGGGCACGCGCGTGCGTGCCGGTGACGTCGTGCTCGTACGGACCGGGCAGATCCAGCTCTACCTGGCCGGCGACAAGCACGGGTACGGCTTCCCCTCGCCGGGTCTGTCGGTCCGTACGCCGGAGTGGTTCCACGCGCGCGACGTGGCCGCCGTCGCCAACGACACGCTCACGTTCGAGATCTTCCCGCCGGAGATCGAGGACCTGTGGCTGCCGGTGCACGCGCTCGACCTGGTCGAGATGGGGATGCTCCAGGGCCAGAACTGGAATCTCGAAGAGTTGTCCACAGCCTGTGGAGAAACGGGCCGGTACGCGTTCCTGCTGTCGGCCATGCCCGAGCCGTTCATGGGCGGCACGGGAACGCCGGTGGCCCCCGTGGCCGTCCTGTAGCCGTCTCCGCGGGGCCCCGGACGGCGGCGCTCGGCTGCCCGCCCCGAGCACGGCACCGCGCGCCGCCGTCCCACCCCGGCGTACCGGCACCGGTTCCCCTCCGGCCCCGAGGGAGCCGACGCCGTGTCACGACCCGCGCTCGGCGAGGGACTCCGTCACCGAGACCCTTGCCGTCCCCTCACGGCGAATCGCTGCCACAAGCGTGATCAAACGGACAGGGCACGTCAACACCTGGAAGGGGATTTATCACTTACGCCCGATGCGTCACGGCGCGCACGGAAGCACGTCCGGGGCGCACCGCGGCCGTTCCCGACCGGACGACAGCGCTTTCTGCGACCGTGCACCACCGTGCACCGCCCCAGTCACCGCCACCGCCACCGCCACCGGCACCGGCACCGGCACCGGCACCGGTCACACGACCTCGAAGGCGAACCCCTCGTAGGTCGACGCGTGACAGACCGCGCCGCCGAGGTCCGCCGCCCCGCCCCGCTCGGCCGTCTCCTCGTACGGCCGCGCACAGCGGTCCAGTTCGCACCAGATCCGCTTGCCGCCGCCCTCGACGCTCCAGCCCCAGCGGTCCGCGAGGCCGTCGACGAGGGCGAGGCCGCGGCCGTTGGTGGCCTCGTCGCCCGCGCAGCGGGGCACGGGGGCCCGCTCGCTGCTGTCGGCCACCTCCAGGCGGACGGTGGCCTCGCCGTCGCCGTCGTGGCCGGGCAGGGACAGCCGGAGCACGGCCGGACGCCCGGTGTGCAGCACGGCGTTGGTGACGAGTTCGGAGATGAGCAGGATCAGGGTCTCGGCGAGCGGCTCGTCGGGCCCTATGCCGGACCCGGCGAGGCGCGAACGGGCCCACCTGCGGGCGCGCCCCACCTCAGCGGGGTCGGGCCGGATCTCCAGTTGCACTTGAAGCACCTGCACCGCTCACACCATCCGAACCGGCGGACACATGGCCGTGCGCCACGCAAGCCACGCGAGTCGCGTGCGCACCATGACGACGAGAGCCACGATCGTAGCCATTTTCTGCATGGCCAGAACAACGGCCAGAGGCAAGGTGACGGAACGTGAATCCCTTACGAGACAGCTTGGTTGACGGACAGTCACCTCAACAAGCGCTTCGGGCATATTCCAGCGCGAAGGATTACTCGTGCGGCATACTGTGCGACGCTCGCCCAGGGGAGTCGAACAGGCGCGGTCCCGCCGCCCGTCGGCCCTGCGAGTGGCGGCGCACACCGCCGGATCCGGCTCCGCCCCGGGGGCGTCGCCGGCATGGCTCGTGCCGAGAACCACTCGCATCCCACAGAAGGTACCGGAGCACCCCGCCGACTCCGGGACGTGACGGGTCACGCATCGGACACAACCCGATATCGACGCTCAGTGATTCCGGTATGCCACAATCCGCGACATCCGTACGGCCGGGTTCCGCTACCGGCCCGCCCCGGACAGCAGTTCGCGCGCGAGCAGCTCCTCGGCGTCCGCGCCGCCCCCCGCGCGGCGGGCGCGCACCCAGGCCCGTTTCAGCAGCAGATGGACGTCCGCCTCCCAGGTGAACCCCATGCCGCCGTGCACCTGGAGGCAGTCCCGGGCGCCGCGTACGGCCGCCTCGTCGGCCAGCAGACGGGCCGCCGCGATGTCGGCGGGGGCGGAGGTCACGGCGGCCGCGTAGAGGGCCGCACGGGCCGTCTCGACGCGCGCCAGCAGGTCCGCGCACAGATGCTGGACCGCCTGGAAGGCCCCGATCGGCCGTCCGAACTGCTCGCGGGTCCGCGCGTGTTCCACGGCCAGCTCGCACGCGCGCGTGGCGGTGCCGAGCTGCTCGGCGGCCGTGAGCAGGACGGCCACCGGGTCCGGGGCGCCCCGCGCGCGTACCCGGTGCAGCGGCGTCAGCGGGTCCACCGAGCGCAGCGCCACGGCCTCCCCGGGACCGGGCCCCTCGGCCTCCCCGGGCCCCTCGGTCCCCCCAGGTCCCTCGGTCTCCCCCAGGACGACGTCCGCCGCGTCCCGCCACTCCAGCAGTCCGCCGCCGTCGGCGGCCGCCACGACCGTCTCCCCCTCGGCCGCGCCGGGTACGGTCCCGGCGGCGAGGTGGGTGGCGATCAGGGGTCCCGGCAGCAGCACCCGGCCGGCCTCCTCGAACACCAACACCGCCTCCGGCAGGCCGAGTCCGACCCCGCCCTCCGCCTCCGGCAGCCGCAGCGCGAAGAACCCGGCCGCGCCCAGCTCCCGCCACAGCGCCCGGTCCAGGCCGGGCCGTCCGACGGCGGCGCGCAGCGCCTCCCGGTCGAATCGCCGGGCCAGCAGCTCACGCATCCCGGTCCGCAACGCCCGCTGGTCGTCGCTCAGTTGGAAACGCATGTCATCTCCCCCGCTCAGCGCCCCCTGGGCAGGCCCAGGATCCGCTCGGCCACGATCGTCCGCTGGATCTGCGAGGTACCGGCCGCGATCGTGTACGACAGCGAGGAGAGCCGGTCGAGCACCCAGGGCCGGTCCAGGTCGAGGGCGTCGTCGCCCAGCACCTCGGCCGCCGCGTCGTACAGCTCCTGACGCGCGTGCGAGTACCTCAGTTTGAAGACCGAACCGCCGGGGCCGGGGACCCCGCCGGCCGCGGCCGCGCTCACGTTCCACTGCGTGAGGCGCCACAGGGCGCGGAACTCGGCGTCCAGCAGCCCGAGCCGCCGGCGCAGCGCCGGATCGTCCCAGCGGCCGTTGCGGCGCGCCTCACGGGCCAGTTCGCCGAGCACGCGCCGGCAGGCGACGACCTCGCCGACGAAGGCCGTGCCGCGCTCGAAGGACAGCGTCACCATCGTCACGCGCCAGCCGTCGTTCTCCTCCCCCACCCGGTGCGCGACCGGCACCCGCACGTCGTCGAGGAACACCTCGGCGAACTCGGCGGATCCGGCGAGCGTGCGCAGCGGGCGGACCGTCACCCCGGGCGCGTCCATGCGCAGCGCGAGCCAGGTGATGCCCCGGTGCCTGGGGGCGGCCGGGTCGGTGCGCACCAGCAGTTCGCACCAGTCGGCGACCTCGGCGTGCGAGGTCCAGATCTTGGAGCCGCTCACCACGTAGTCGTCGCCGTCGCGCCACGCGCGTGTGCGCAGCGACGCGAGGTCGGATCCGGCGCCGGGTTCGCTGAACCCCTGGCACCAGACCTCCTCGCCGCGCAGGATCGGCGGCAGCCAGCGCTCCCGTTGGGCCGCCGTCCCCTCGGCGGCGATGGTCGGACCCGCGTGCAGCAGTCCGACGAAGTTGGCGCCCACATAGGGCGCGCCGGCCCGCTCGGTCTCCTCCAGGAAGATCATCCGTACCGCCGGGGAGGCCGCCCAGTGCACGTCCGCGTACCCGGCGTCGTACAGGGTCCGCTGCCAGCCGAGGTCGTGCGCGCGGCGGCCCGGCCAGTCGTCCGGGGGCGGCGGGGGCGGGAGCGTGGGCAGCACCTTGCCCAGCCACTCCCGCAGCCGGGCACGGAACTCGGCGTCGCTCGGGGTGTCCGAGAGGTCCACCGGGCGTCCCTACGCGTCCAGGTCCAGGCCGAGCATGCGGATGGCGTTACCGCGCATCAGCTTGTGGACCGTCTCGTCGTCGAGGCCCTTGACGTGGTCGAGGGCGACCTCCTTGGTGTGCGGGAAGGTCGAGTCGACGTGCGGGTAGTCGGTCTCGAAGGTCGCGTTGTCCCGCCCGACGACGTCCAGGGAGGCGACTCCGTGCTTGTCGCGGAAGAAGCAGCAGAACATCTGCCGGTAGTAGTACGTCGACGGCGGCTCCGGGATCAGGTCGCGGACGCCGCCCCACGCGCGGTGCTCCTCCCACACGTCGTCGGCGCGCTCCAGGGCGTACGGGATCCAGCCCATCTGGCCCTCGGAGTAGGCGAGTTTGAGCCGTGGGAAGCGCACCAGGACGCCGCTGAAGAGGTAGTCCATCATCGAGGCCATGGCGTTGTTGAAGGACAGGGACGCCTGGACGGCCGGGGGCGCGTCGGGGGAGGCGGCCGGCATCTGCGAGGACGAGCCGATGTGCATGTTGACGACCGTCTCCGTCTCCTCGCACACCGCGAAGAACGGGTCCCAGTAGCCCGAGTGGATGGACGGCAGCCCGAGGTGGGTCGGGATCTCGGAGAAGGTCACCGCGCGCACCCCGCGGGCCGCGTTGCGCCGGATCTCGGCGACCGCGAGGCCGATGTCCCACAGCGGGATCAGACAGAGCGGGATGAGCCGGCCGCCGCTGTCGCCGCACCACTCCTCGACCATCCAGTCGTTGTAGGCGCGCACACAGGCCAGCGCGACCTCCTTGTCGTGCGCCTCGGCGAAGGTCTGCCCGCAGAAGCGCGGGAAGGACGGGAAGCACAGGGACGCCTCGACATGGTTGAGGTCCATGTCGGCGAGGCGCGCCTTGGGGTCCCAGCAGCCGCGCCGCATCTCCTCGCGGGTGATGCCCTCCAGGGTCATCTCGTCGCGGTCGAAGCCGACGGCGGCGATGTTGCGCTTGTACGGGAACTTCAGGTCCTCGTAGATCCACCAGTCGGTGGGGGTGCCCGCGGGGTCCATGGTGATCTGGTACTTCCCGGCGACGTAGGCCAGTTCGCCGATCCCGGCGGTGAGCGGCTGCGGTCCGCGGTCGTGGTACTTCCGCGGCAGCCAGGTCGAGAAGAGGTGGGCGGGTTCGATCACATGGTCGTCGACGCTGATGATGCGGGGCAGTTCCGTCATGGTCCCCTCCGGCCTGAGGCATGGGTCCGGCGCTCACGACACGCATCTGACGGTTCGTCAGATATCACTCCCCCGAAGGCTAGTCCCGCGGCTCTGGACCGACAAGGCGAGCGGCCCTACGCTCTGCGCACGATCTGACTGTCCGTCAGGTCACTCCGTCAGGTCACGTCATCCATCGGCAGGGGGCCGCCGTGCACCAGACCGCCCACGAGCTGACCGCCCGCGAACTGAGCGCGTCCCGCACCCTGTGGGACCTCCTCGCCCGCCGCGCCGCCCTCACCCCCGACGGCCCCGTCCTCCTCCAGGACGACCGGGTCCTCACCTTCGGCGGGCTCCACGACCGGGCCGAGCGGGTCGCCGCCGGCCTGTACGGCATGGGAGTGCGCCCCGGCACGGTCGTCGCCTGGCAGCTCCCCACGCGCCTGGAGACGGCCGTGCTGTCCTTCGCGCTGGCCCGGCTGGGCGCCGTCCAGTCGCCGGTGATCCCGTTCTACCGGGACCGCGAGGTGGGCTTCGCCCTGCGCGAGTCCCGGGCCGAGTTCTTCGCCGTACCCGGCGTCCAACGCGGCTTCGACCACGGCGAGATGGCCCGCCGACTGGGCGCCAAGGGCGTCTTCGAGGCGTACGACGACCTCCCCGAGGGCGATCCGCGGGTGCTGCCCGCGCCGCCCGCCGAGGGCACCTCGGTGCGCTGGATCTACTGGACCTCGGGCACCACCTCCGACCCCAAGGGCGTGCTGCACACCGACCGTTCACTGATCGCGGGCGGCTCCTGCCTCGCCCACGCGCTGCGCCCCACCGCCGAGGACGTGGGCTCGATCGCGTTCCCGTACGCCCATATCGGCGGCCCCGACTACACCGTGATGCTGCTGCTCTACGGCTTCCCGGCGGTGCTGTTCGAGCAGTTCGCGCTGCCCGGCGCGCTGGAGGACTACCGGCGGCACGGCGTGACGATGGCGGGCGGGTCGACGGCCTTCTACTCGATGTTCCTCGCCGAGCAACGCGCGCGTCCCGGGGCCCCGTTGATCCCCTCGCTGCGGCTGCTAGCCGGGGGCGGGGCGCCGAAGCCGCCCGAGCTGTACCACGCGGTGGTCCGCGAGATGGGCGTGCGGCTCACCCACGGGTACGGCATGACCGAGGTGCCGATGATCACCATGGGGGCGCCCGACGACACCGACGAGAACCTCGCGACGACCGAGGGGCGGCCGCCGGCGGGCATGGAGATCCGGATCGCCGGGGACGGCGAGATACGGCTGCGCGGGGAGGCCGTCTGCCGGGGGTATCTGGACCCGGCGCAGACCGCGGCCGCCTTCGACGCGGACGGGTTCCTGCGCACCGGGGACCTCGGGCGGCTGACCGCCTCGGGGCATCTCGTGCTCACCGGACGGCTGAAGGACGTGATCATCCGCAAGGGCGAGAACATCTCCGCGAAGGAGATCGAGGACCTGCTCGCCGCCCACCCGGCCGTCGGGGACGTCGCGGTGATCGGGCTGCCGGACGCCGAGCGCGGGGAACGCGTCTGCGCGGTGATCGAACAGCCCGCCGGGGCCGGGGCGTTGACCTTGGCGGCGGTGACGTCGTATCTGCGCGCGGCGGGACTCGCCCCGCACAAGGTGCCCGAACAGGTGGAGGTGGTGGACGCCCTGCCGCGCAACGACACCCTGCGCAAGGTGCTCAAGTACAAGCTGCGCGAGCGGTACGCGGAGGGCGGGTGACGGGAGCGAGTGACGGAGGGCCGGTGGCGGACGGCTACTCGGGGACCGTGAAGTAGCGGGCGAACGCCGGGACGATCTCCGTCTCGCCGACCCGGCCGTCCGCGTCGCCGTCGAGCGCGGCGGCGCTGGAGCGGGCCAGGTCCGCGGGGACGCCCAGGGCGGTCAGCAGGCGCGCGGTGTCCTCGACCGTGGCGCGGCCGTCGCCGTCCACGTCGGCGAGGCGCAGGGCGGCACGCAGGAACGGGCGGGCGATCTCGGCGAACCGGTCCGGGTTGTCGCGCAGTCGCTTGACCGCGCCGGTCACGAACTCGTCCCGGGTGATGCGCTGGTCGCCGTCGCGGTCGGCGATGCCGGCCATGCCCTGCCAGAACGCCTCGGCGCCCGCGTACAGGGCCTGGCCCTTGTCGGAGCGGGCGGCGGTGCCGAACTCGGCGAGCAGCGCCTGGGAGGCGGCGGCGAAGTCCACGCGGTCGATGTAGCCGTTGCCGTCCTGGTCGAAAGTGGCGAACCGGGCGGCGATCCTGCGTTCGTACTCGCTGCTGACCATGTCTCTCACGCCGCCTCACGTCGTCACGTCGGATGTCTGCGGGGTGTGCCCCGGCACGGAGCGTACGACGCCGGCGCCGCGCGGGCGCCGGGGAGGTGACGGCTGTGCCAGGACCGGGGGGAATTCGATACACACGCGTGTCACGCGGACGGCGGCTCCGCACACGCGCGTGTCACGCCGACAGCGGTTCCGTGCCCTTCTCGTCCGCCGCCTCCTCGTCCACCGCCTCGGCAAGGTCGCCGTACACGTCGAAGAGCCGGCGCACGCCGAGCGCGCCCAGGACCCGGTTGACGTGCGAGCCCTCCGCGGCCCCGCGCGCGGGCAGGATCAGTCTGAGGCGGCCCCGGCAGGAACGGATCAGACGGCGGGCGGCGATCAGGACGCCGACGCCGCTGGAGTCGCAGAAATACACCTCGGAGAGGTCCAGGACGAGATCGTGGCGGCCCTCGGCCACCTCGTCGTGGACCCGCTGACGCAGCACCGGCGACGTCACCAGGTCCAGTTCGCCCGACACATGGAGCACGGCCCATCCGCCCCGCTCGCCGCCGGTCACTTTGAAGGCCACCACCAAGCCTTTCCCTCGCCGAAACGGAAGCTGTCCCTTCGCTTCCTTGCAGCGCGGCTGCCCAGCGGCGCTGCCCCAAAACACGGCGCTGAAAACAGAAAACGCAGGAAACAGGCTTGTTTCAATCACTTCCAGTCCTGTTCGATCCCTCTCAGTCGAAGTCGATCAGGTCTGATCGCACGAAGGGAGGGTAGGGGCGCAATACCACCACCCGCCCGGCAGGGGGCGCACATTGCCACAATGGGGCGTGCGTCGTCGGACGTGCCGACTACATTCGAGGTGACGGTGGACGCACGCTGGACACACGCACGAGCACGGGTGAGGGGGCCGTATGACCGAGAAGGACGCACCGCCCCGCTGGGACCGCAGGATGCAGCAGCGGCTGGCACGCGGTGAGGCGGCCGCCCTCGGCGAGCTGTACGACCGTTTCGCTTCGCTCGTGCACGGACTCGCCCATCGCGTGCTCGGGGACGAACGCGCGGCGGACGGCGTCACGCGCGAGGTCTTCGCCCATGTCTGGGAACACCCCGACACCTACGATCCCCAGCTCAGCCCCCTGCGCACCTGGATCGCTGCCCTGACGCACCGCCTCGCCGTCCAGCGGCTGCGCGCCACCGAGACCGCCGCGCTCGCCGACGGCGGCCCCGGCACCACCGAAGAACTGGAACTGAAGGTGCGCCACGCCTCGGTCGCCGCCCGCGCCGACTACATCGTCCAGGCCATGCCCGCCCCGCTGCGCGCCGCTCTGGAACTGGCCTATTTCCAGCGCCGCGACTACCGCCAGACCGCCGCGGACCTCGGCGTCACCGAGGACGAGGCGCGCCGCAGGCTCCGCCTCGGCCTCCAACTCCTCGCCACGGCCCACGAGACCGCTCCCCCGGGCGCCCCGCCCGGCTACGGAGGTGCGGCGTGAGCGGCACGGACGGCTTCCAGGCGTACGACGGTGACGGCGAGGAGGACGACGACAGGCGGCGGTACGACGCACCCGACGGCACCGGCGGCGCGGACGCGCCCGTGCCCACGCCCCCGCCCCCGCCCTCGGCCCGTATCCCGCTGCCCCGCGCCTCCGTCGAGGACACCGGGCTGCCGCTGCCCGCGCCGGCGCCCCTCCCCGGCCCGGCGCCGCTGCGCCTGGAGCACCCGGTGCTGAAGTCCCTGCTGGGCGCGTGGGCGCTCGCCGCCTGCTCGGCGGAGGAGACGGCGGCCGTCGAGGAGCACCTCGGCGACTGCGGCGCCTGCGCCGACGAGGCCCGTCGGCTGCGCGAGGCGGTCGGCCTGCTCCAGCGCCCGGAGAGCCTGGACCTCGACCCCGGCCTGCGCACCCGCGTCCTGGAGGGCTGCCTCGACCGGCGCCCGCCGCACATCCCGGTCCCCGCCTGGGCCGCCTCGTACGACGCCGAGACCGCGCGTCTCGACGCCCTGCTCCAGGACTTCGGCGACGCCGAATGGCACGCGCCGGTGCGGCTGCGCTGGTACCGGGGCGAGGGGTCGCAGAGCCGCCGGACGACCGTGGCCGGGGTGATCGCCCATCTCGTCGCGGTGGACGGCCTGGTCGCCGTCGCGCTCGGCCTGGACGACCCGCTGGGCACCGACGATCCCGACAAGCGGGACACCCGCACCCCGGGCGAGCGCACCGAGGCGTACTGGGACGCGGCGCGTTTCCCGCGCACCCGCTCGGTGCGCGGCCCGTGGCGCGAACAGACCCACGCCCTGGTGCGGACGGTCTCCTTCACCGGCGGTGGCCCCGGCACGCTCCCGGTGTCGTACGGTCCGTTCGACCTGCCGCTGCGGGACGCCATGCTGGACCGCGCCTTCGAGTGCTGGGTGCACGCCGAGGACATCGCGGACGCCGTCGACTACCCGTACGCGCCGCCCGCGCCCCGCCATCTGCACGCGATGATCGACCTGGCCGCCCGGCTGCTGCCGCAGGCGCTGGCGGCGCGCCGGCGCGCGGGGCTGGGCGCGCCCGCCGGACGCCGGCTGGTGGCGGCCGGGGCGCCCGGCCGCAGCCTGCGCCTGGAGATCGAGGGCGAGGGCGGCGGCCAGTGGCTCATCCCCCTCGACTCCCCGGCCGCGGTGGGCTCCGCCGCGCACGAGGTGGCCCATGTCGCCCTGGACGACGTGGAGTTCTGCCGACTGGCCGCGGGCCACGTTCCTCCGGAGGAAGCGGCGGCCGGGCAACTGGGCGACCGCGAGGCGATCAGGGACGTCCTGTTCGCGGCGGCGAGCTTGAGCCGGATGTAAGGGGTGCGACCGGTTTCGTGGGCGGCTGCGGGCCGGCTGTGGCCGATCGCGCAGTTCCCCGCGCCCCTTCTACGCCGGGCGCTCGTCAAGGGGCGCGGGGAACTGCGCGAACGAGCCCCACGCACCCGCAGCCGCCCGCGAACGGATCGCCCCGAGCTGTCAGGCGAAAACCACCGTCCGACGCCCGTTGAGCAAAATACGCCGCTCCGCATGCCACTTAACGGCCCGCGCCAGCGCCTGGCACTCCACGTCCCGGCCGACCGCGACGAGCTGGTCCGGCGTGACACCGTGGCCGACCCGCTCGACCTCCTGCTCGATGATCGGCCCCTCGTCGAGGTCCGCGGTGACGTAGTGCGCGGTCGCGCCGATCAGCTTCACCCCGCGCGCGTGCGCCTGGTGGTACGGCTTCGCGCCCTTGAAGCTCGGCAGGAACGAGTGGTGGATGTTGATGATCCGCCCGCTGAGCCGCTTGCACAGATCGTCCGAGAGAACCTGCATGTACCGGGCGAGGACGACCAGTTCGACGTCCTGCTCCCGCACGATGTCCAGCAGCTTCGCCTCGGCCTCCGCCTTCGTCTCCCGGGTGACCGGGATGTGGTGGAAGGGGATGCCGTACGAGCCGACCAGCTCGGCGAAGTCGGTGTGGTTGGAGACCACCGCGGCGATCTCCACCGGCAGCGCCCCGATGCTGGCGCGGAACAGCAGGTCGTTCAGGCAGTGCCCGAACCTGCTGACCATCAGGACGATGCGCATCTTCTCGTCGGCCCGGTTGATCTGCCAGTCCATCTGGAAGGAGTCACCGATCGCCGCGAAGCTCGCGCGCAGCTTGTCCAGGGTGACGGGCGCGTCCGCCGAGAAGTGCACGCGCATGAAGAACAGACCCGTGTCGTGGTCGCCGAACTGCTGACTGTCCTCGATGTTGCAGCCGGTCATGAAGAGATAGCTCGACACGGCGTGCACGATGCCCTGCTTGTCCGGGCTGGAGAGCGTGAGGACGTACTGGTCGGCCGGGACCGCCGCGGCTCGGGTGGACTGCTCGTTCATGCAGCACAGGGTCTCATGACCGCGCGCGCGTGCGAGGGCTCCGTCCGCTACGCGGACCTGGTCATGATCCGCAGGACCTCCAGGGTGCGCGGCGGCGCGTCCGGGTCCTCGCCGTCGGCCACGGCCATCCGCACATGCGCGTCCCGCGCCGCCCGCACGGCCTCCGGCCAGCCCTCGTTCTGGACGTAGACGGAGACGTGCGCGTCCGGCCCGACCTGGTGCATGATCCGCAGCACCCGCAGCACGGCGGTGTCCACGAGGGCCGCCTCCTGCGAGTCGCGGAAGATCGTGCCGACGTACTTCTCGGCGGACCAGTTGTCGAGCCAGGTGTCCTCGACCAGGCGGTACACGGCGTCGGTGACGTCGCCGTACCCGTCGACACCGGCCAGCCAGACGTTCTGCTGGAACACCGGATCGGAGAGCATGTGCAGCGCGGAGCGCACATTGCTGCGCCAGCGCCACCACGGCATGTCGTTGAGTGGCATGCCGCCCATGGTGGGGGAGCGACGGCCGCGACGGGAAGAGTTCTCCGAACCTTGCACGGTGATAGATCGTACGTTTTCCCGTCCCGGGGGCCTCACCGGCCCCCTTCGGCCCCGGTAATTCACCTTCCCGTCACCCGGTGTTGAGCAAGGGTCACTCCTGGGTTATCGATGTGACGGAATCGTGCGTGTCCATGACCGGCAGGCGACGCATGTTCCATGGACGCACCTTCCTCCCCAGGTCCCTCCGCCGCACCGGGCGCGGCAGAGCCTCCGCCCTCGCGGCGGGCGCCCTGGCCGCGTGTTCCTCGCTCGTCGCCGGATGCGGGGTGGTCCCCGGGTCGGCGGCGGGTTCCGGGGACGGCCCGATCGTCGTGATGACCTGGGCGCCCGAGGGCACGGCCGCCACCAACATGCCCGGAATGCCGGCCTTCGCCCGCGCCTACGCCCGCTGGATCAACGACCAGGGCGGTCTGAACGGCCGCAAGCTCAAGGTCCTGACCTGCAACGACCACAACGACACGGTGGGCGCCGCGGCCTGCGCCCGGCGCGCGGTCAAGGAGGGCGCCGTCGCGGTCGTCGGCTCCTACAGCCAGCACTCCGCCGCGTTCTTCCCGCACCTGGAGGGCGCGGGCATCCCCTACATAGGCGGCTACGGCGTCACGAACACCGAGTTCACCAGCCCGCTGTCCTACCCGGTCAACGGCGGGCAGCCCGCCCTGCTGGCCGGCCTCGGCAAGGAGCTGGCCGCGAGCTGCGGTCCGGTCGCCCTGGTGCGCCCGGACACCATCGCCGGTGACGCCCTGCCGACCATGCTCAACGCCGGGCTGCGCGCGGGCGGCCACGCGGACGCCCGGGACCAGCTCGCGGCGGAGGACGCCACCGAGTACTCCGAGCAGGCCGAGAGCGCCCTGGACACGGCGACGGGCGGCTCCGGCGCCGCCGGTTCCCCGGCGGGCTCCACGGCGGACGGCACGAAGGGCTGTGTGGTGCCCGCCCTCGGCGACCGCACCAGCACCTTCATGGACTCCTTCCGGCGCACCCGCGCCGACTATCCCGACGTCCGCACCGGCAGTGTGCTGGGCAGCGTCGACCAGACCGTGATCGACGCCACCGGCGGCGGCTCCGGTCCGTACGAGGGGGCGTACGTCACCGGCTGGTACCCGGTGGCGAGCGACAAGCGCTGGGCGCCGATGAAGAAGGTCATCAGCGAGGCGGCCTTCTCGGACACCCGGATCAGCCCGAACGACACCGGTGTGCAGACCACCTGGATCGCCTACACCGTGCTGCGCAAGGCCGTGGAGTCCCTGGAGGGCGGTGACGTCACCGCCACCCGGGTGCGCGGCGCCCTGGACCGGCAGTCCATCGGCACGGACGGGCTCACGCCGACGCTGCGCTGGCAGTTCTCCGGTCCGCTGGGCGCCATCGGCTTCCCGCGCATGGTCAACGCCGACGTGACCCTCCAGACCGTCCGCGAGGGCCGGCTGGTCGCGGCCAAGGGCGGCTTCGTGGACACCACGGAGACGCTGGAGGCCGCGGAGATCGACTGACCGACCGACCCGGCTGACCGGCGGTTGCCGCCGGTCAGCCGGGTCGGGTCAGCCGGTCAGAGCTGGGTCGGCTGGCGCTGGGTCAGGCCGTACTTCCTGGCGATCGCGTTCCACAGCTCGGCCGCCTGCGCCTTCTGCGTGGAGGCGGTGCCGCTGTCCCGGTTGCCCTGCTGGGTCTCGGCGGTACCCCGGGCCTGGCCCTTCTTGCAGTTGCGCTTCCGGTTCTGGGCGACCTGGTCGGCCCAGGCCGCGTAGTGGTTGTCGGCCGACGCGGACGCCTGCCACGCCTTGGTGAGCGCGGCGGTCAGCGCGGCGTGGTCCGGGAGCTGGTCCACGGACAGATCGGCCAGCTTCGTCACCAGGCCGGTGCGCTGCTTGCCCGCGTCCCGCAGGTCCGAGGCGGCCTGCTGGAGGTTGCTGCACGCCTTGACGTCCGCCACCGCGGCGATCACCGCGGCCCGGCTGCTGCCGCTGTCCGCGAGCAGCTTGTCCAGCGCGACCGCCTGCTCCTTCGCCGCGTCGGCCTTCGCCGAAGGCGACTGCTCGGCCGCGGGTGCCGACGCGGCGACGTTCTTGCTGCCGTCGTCGCCCCCGTCGTCTCCCCCGCCGCCGCCGAGCAGCGCGCCGGCGCCGACCCCGAGGACCGCGAGGGCCACGCCGATCGCCGCGATCATCGGAACCCGCGATCCGGTACGGCCGCCGCGGCCGCCGCCCCGGCCGTCGTCGCCGTAGTCGTCGTCGCGCGAGACGGGCGGGATGAACGGCGGCGCGGTGCGCCCGGCGGCGGGGCCGGTGCCGTAGCCCTGGCCCTGGCCGGGGATGCGCGGCAGATGCTGGGTGGCGCCGGCCGGGCCGTCGCCGCCGGGGCCGTCCCGGAAGAGGTTCTCGAAGCCCGCGGGCGGCTGGGGTCCGCCGCCGGGCGCCGGGTACTGCTGTCCGGGCACCGGCGGGATGTACTGGGTGGCGTCGGCGTCGGAGTGCGCCGCACCCGGGGTCGGGCCCTGGGCGGTGTGCCGGGCGCCGAGGTAGTGCGTGGACTCGGCCGGGTTCTCGGGCGGCAGCGCGCCCGGCCCGACCGGCGGTATGTACTGCGTCGCGCCCTCGTCGCCGCCGGGCGCGGCGGGCACGGGCGGCAGGTACTGGGTGCGGCCGTCGTCGGCCGGACCGGCCGCGACCGGCGGGATGTACTGGGTGGCGCCCTCGTCCGCCGGCGGCAGCGGCACACCGGTGGACCCGTGCCCGCCGTGCCCGCCCTGGCCGTACGACGGCTGCGGCGGGCCCTGGTCGTACGACGGCGCCGGCGCGGCCTCCGGCGGGAGCGGGCCCGCTCCCACGCCCGCGCCCGCGCCCCAGGCGTCCGGCTGCGGGGTCCCCCACTGCTGCGGGGCGGGCGGTTGCTGGGCGGGCGGCTGCTGCTGGGCGGGGCCCCAGGGGTCGCCCCAGGTCTGGCCGGCGGCCGGTGACTGCCCGTCGTACTGCTGCTCCCCGTACTGCTGCTGCCCGTACTCCTGCCGCCCGTACTGCGGCGAGCCGTACGCGCCCGTGGGGGCGGCCGGCTGCGATCCGCCGGGCGTCATCCCCGGAAGCAGGGGTTCACCACCGTCGGAGGGCAGCACGATGCCTTCGCGCGCGGGCCGCGCCGAGGGCTCCTCGCCCTGTCCACTCTGCGTCACCGGGACTCCTGTGCCTGGGAAACCTTCGGAACCGTCGGCTCACGCTACCGGGTCCCCGGAACCCCGTGCCACGCAGCTCAGGTGGTGATCTCCCTCCCAGTGACGTAGGTGACACGACCGAGGCGCTGTCGCGCCCGTTCACGCCGCGGTCCGGAGATCCAGCCGGGCCCCGAACTCCCTTACCACCGGCTCCTCCCGGTACGGCTCCAGCCGTTGCTGAAGGTCCTCCAGATACTCCGCGCCCCGGTTGGAGCGCAGGGTGCCGAGCAGTTCGACCGCCTTCAGGCCGGTGTGGCAGGCGAGTTCGACCTCGCGCTGCTGCACCTGCGCGGTGGCCAGCAGCACATAGCCGATCGCGCGCCGGCGCGCACGGCTCTGCGGATGCCCGGCCAGGGACTGTTCGGCGCAGCGCGCGGCGGCCTCGGCCTGTCCCAGGTCGCGGTGGCAGTGCGCCAACTCGTCGGCCAGATACGCCTCGTCGAAGTGCGCGATCCACGCCGGGTCGTCGCCGGCCGCCGGATCGGCCGCCTCCAGCGCGGACACCGCCCGGCCGGAGGAGAGCTGCGCGGCCCGCGCGTCGCCCAGCAGCGCGTGCCCGCGCGCCTCGGCCGCGTGGAACATCGCCTCCGCGCGCGGGGTGACCCGCCCGCGTGCGCCCTCCTGGGCGGCGCGCGCCAACTGGGCGATCTCGCGCGGGTTTCCGAGCTGGGCGGCGAGGTGGCTCATGGACGCGGCCAGGACGTAACCGCCGTACCCGCGGTCGCCCGCCGCCTGGGCGAGGCGCAGCGCCTGGATGTAGTAGCGCTGGGCCAGGCCCGGTTGGCCGGTGTCGACGGCCATGTACCCGGCCAGTTCCGTCAACCGGGCCACGGCGGCGAAGAGTTCGCGGCCCACCGCCTCCCGGTAGGAGCCGGCCAGGAGCCCCGAGACGACGCTGTTGAGGTAGTGCACGACGACCGGGCGGACATGTCCGCTGCCGTACTGGTGGTCGAGGTCGACCAGGGCCTGGGTCATCGCCTGCACGGCGGCCACGTCGGACAGTCCCACGCGCGGTCCCGCCGTCCGCGCCACCTGGGCGTCGGGCGACGAGATCAGCCAGTCGCGGCTGGGCTCGACCAGCGCGGACGCCGCGACCGAGGATCCGGTGAGGAAGTCACGGCGGCCCACGTCGCTGCGCCACAGCTCGCAGACCTGCTCGATGGCCCCGAGGACGGTCGGCGAGAACTGGAGGCCGACGCCCGAGGCGAGGTTCTTGCCGTTGGCCATGCCGATCTCGTCGATCGTGACCGTCCGGCCGAGCTTGCGGCCCAGCGCCTCGGCGATGATCGCCGGGGCGCGTCCGCGCGGCTGCTGTCCGCGCAGCCAACGGGCCACGGACGTCTTGTCGTAGCGCAGGTCGAGCCCGTGCTCGGCACCGCACATGTTGACCCGGCGGGCCAGCCCGGCGTTCGAGCAGCCCGCCTCCTGGATGAGCGCCTGCAACCGTTCGTTCGGCTGCCGCGCGACTAGCGGCCTTGCGGCCATGGGCACTACCCCCTGTGGAGTTCCGCACCGAAAAGTTCCGGCCGGGAAGATCAATGCCCCGCACACATGACGAAAATGCGAGGCATGAGAGGATTGCCGACTGTCTCCGGGTTCCGACGGATGCCCGCCCCCCTCGTGACTACCCGCTCCCGCGCCCGTTCCTGCCGCGCGCCCCCGCCCGTGCACCCATGCGCCCCGGACGCGGACCCGATGCTCCTGCCGACCGCCGTCGGGGTGGGCGTAACCCCTGGTGACCGCGGGAGTTGTGCTGATCGTGGAAGAGACCATCGCCGGCGCCGACGCCACCCAAATCCCGAAGCAGCGCGGGGAATCGCTGCTGGAGACCGCCGTCCGCTATGCCGAGGAACGTCATTGGGACGTCTTCGCCGGCACCTGGCTGGAAGCCGTCGACGGGGTGCAGCGCTGCTCCTGCGAGGACACCGCGTGCGATGCGCCCGGTGCGCACCCCACGCGCCCCGACTGGGCGAGCCAGGCGACGGGCAGCGCGACCGTCGCCCGCCGGATGTGGCAGAAACAGCCGACCGCGTCCATCCTGCTGCCGACGGGGCGCACGTTCGACGCGATCTCCGTCACCGAGACGGCGGGGTTCCTGGCGCTCGCGCGGATGGAGCGCATGGAGCTGACGCTCGGTCCCGTGATCCTGACCCCGGACCGGCGGATGCACTTCTTCGTGCTGCCGGGGGCGGCGGCGAAGGTGCCGGACCTGGTGCGCAAGCTCGGCTGGTCGCTGTCGGCGCTCGATCTGGTGACCCTCGGCGAGGGGGCGTACGTGGCCGCGCCGCCGACCCGGTTCGGGCAGCGCGGCGCCGTGCAGTGGGCCTGCCGGCCGACCGCCGCGAACCGCTGGCTGCCCGACGCCGAGGAGTTGATCTCCCCGCTCGCGTACGCGTGCGGCCGCGACCGGTAGGGCCTCCGTACCGGTCCCGGCCGGTTCCGTCACCGTAGGGTTCCGGCATGACGTCCGTACGCGTGCGCAATCTCTGGAAGCGGTTCGGTCAGCAGGTCGCCGTCGCCGGGATCGATCTCGACCTTCCCGCCGGGAAGTTCATCGGCCTGGTCGGGCCGAACGGCGCCGGGAAGACGACCACCCTGTCGATGGTGACCGGACTGCTGCGGCCCGACGAGGGGACGGTCGAGGTCGTCGGGCACGACGTGTGGCGGGATCCGGTGGAGGTCAAGGCGCGCATCGGGGTGCTGCCGGAGGGACTGCGTCTGTTCGAACGGCTTTCCGGTCGTGAACTGCTCGTCTACAGCGGGCGGTTGCGCGGCCTGCCCGGCCCGGAGGTCGACAAGCGGGCCGGGCAGCTCCTCGACGTCCTCGATCTGTCCGGCGCGCAGCACAAGCTCGTCGTCGACTACTCCACCGGCATGCGCAAGAAGATCGGGCTCGCCGCCGCGCTCCTCCACAACCCCGAAGTGCTCTTCCTGGACGAGCCGTTCGAGGGCGTCGACCCGGTCTCCGCGCAGACCATCCGGGGCGTCCTGGAGCGGTACACGGCCTCCGGCGCCACCGTGGTGTTCTCCTCCCACGTCATGGAGCTGGTCGAGTCGCTGTGCGACTGGGTGGCCGTGATGGCCGCCGGGCGGATCCGGGCCCACGGTCCGCTGGCGGAGGTGCGCGGGTCGGCGCCCTCGCTCCAGCAGGCGTTCCTGGAGCTGGTCGGGGCACAGGGCCGGGACGCCGGGTCCGATCTGGACTGGCTCGGCGGCGGGGCCGCCCGATGACACCGCTGGTCGCCACCGTCGTACGGCTGAAGCTGTCGCTGCTGCGCAACGGGCTCCAGCGGTCCGCGGGGCGGCGGGCCGCGTATATCGCCTCGGCCGCCTTCGTGCTGCTGTTCTCCGCGGTGCAGCTCATCGCGCTGATCGCGCTGCGCGGGCACGCGCACGCCGCGTCGCTCGTGGTGCCGCTGGTGGCGGTGCTGGGGCTGGGGTGGGCGGTGATGCCGCTGTTCTTCCCGAGCGGGGACGAGACCCTGGACCCGACCCGGCTGGTGATGCTGCCGCTGCGGCCCCGTCCGCTGGTACGGGCGCTGCTCGCCGCCTCGCTGGTCGGGATCGGCCCGCTGTTCACGGCGGTCCTGCTGGCCGGGTCGGTGATCGCGGTGGCGCACGGCGCGGCCGCGATCGCGGTCGGCGTGGCCGGGGCCGTGCTCGCCCTGCTGGTGTGCGTGGCCCTCGCCCGCGCCGTCGCGGCCGCCAACATCCGCCTGCTGAGCAGCCGCAAGGGGCGCGATCTCGCGGTGCTCAGCGGGCTGGTCGTCGCGATCGGCGCGCAGGCCGTCAACTTCGGTGCGCAGCAGCTCGGATCCGGCGGTCTCGGCCGGCTCGACGCGGTGGCGGACGTGCTGCGCTGGCTGCCGCCCGCCTCCGCGATCGGCGCGGCGGACTCCGCGAGCGACGGCTCGTACGGTGTCGCCGCCGCCCAACTGCTGGTCGGCGCGGGCGCGCTGGCGCTGCTGCTGGGCGTGTGGACGCGCAGTCTGACCCGGCTGATGGTCTCGCCGGACGGCTCCACCCTGCGGGCCGCCGAACCGGCCGAGCGGGAGCGGCGCGGCGCGTCGGGACTGGCACGGCTGCTGCCGGGCGGGCGGACCGGCACCGTGATGGAGCGCAGCCTGCGCTATGTGTGGCGGGACCCGAAGACGAAGGCGGCCTGGGCGACCTCGCTGGCGATCGGGCTGATCGTGCCCGTCTTCAACGCGCTCCAGGGCACCGGCTCCGTCTACTTCGCCTGCTTCGCCGCGGGGATGCTCGGCATCCAGATGTACAACCAGTTCGGGCAGGACACGTCCGCCTTCTGGATGGTCGCGATGACGATCTCCTCGCCCCGGGACGCGTACGTCGAGCTGCGCGCGCGGGCGCTGGCCCTGCTGGTGATCACCCTGCCGTACGCCACGCTGGTGACGGTCCTGACGACCGCGCTGCTGGGCGCCTGGGAGCAACTGCCCGAGGTGCTGGGGCTTTCGCTCGCGCTGCTGGGCGCGATGCTGACGACCGGCGTCTGGACCTCGGCGCGCTTCCCCTACTCGATCCCGCAGGAGGGCTACAAGAACGTGGCGCCGGGCCAGACCGGGCTCGCCTGGATCTCGGTCTTCGGCGGCATGGTCTCGGCGGCCCTGCTGTGCGCGCCGGTGATCGCGGTGACGATCTGGCTGAACGTGAGCGCGGACGGCGACGCGTGGACCTGGCTGCTGCTGCCGGGGGGCGCGGCGTACGGGGCGGCGCTCACGCTGCTGGGGCTGCGGCTGGCGGCGCCGCGGACGGCGGACCGGCTGCCGGAGATCCTGGCGGCGGTCAGCAAGGCGTGAGCGGGCCGCCGGGCCGCCGGGCCGCCGGGCCGCCGGGCCGCCGCGGCATCGCTACGGCGTCGCTACGGCGTGCTGAACACCGAGTCCAGGAACGGTTCGATCGCCGTGCGCCAGCCCTCCGGCTGGTCGTAGTGGACGAGGTGGCCGGCGTCGGCGACCTCCGCGTACTGCCCGCGCGGCAGGACGCGGACCATCTCCTGGGCCTCGGCGCGGCCCAGTTCGCCGTCGAGGCCGCGCACGACCAGGGCGGGGCAGCGGACCTGCGCCAGCTCCTCCCAGTGCGCGTCGTACACCCAGGTCTCGCGGGACTTGAGCATCTGCTCGGGGGCGAAGACGGGGCGCCAGCCGTCCGGGGACTCCTGCATCACCTCGGCGTAGAACTCGCCGCGAGAGGCGTGCGGGCGCTCCACCCAGGGGTCGTCCTCACCGAACCACTTGCGGACGTCGGCGAGGGTGGCGAAGGGCAGGGGCCAGGACTTGAACCAGTCGGCCCACTCGCGCTGGGAGGCGGCGCCGAGGGCGGAGGCCCGCATGTCGCAGATGACCAGGGCGCGCACCAGGTCGGGGCGTTTCGCGGCGAGCTGCCAGGCGGTCAGCGCGCCCATGGCGTGGCCGATGAGGACGGCGGGGGCGAGGCCGAGCTGCTCGATGGCCGCCTCCAGGTCCTCCACGTACGCCTCGCGGGTGAAGGCGGCCTCCGGGGGCTTCTCGCTGCGGCCGTGGCCGCGCTGGTCGAGAGCGACGGCGCGATGGCGCTCGGAGAGCCAGCGGGCGGTGGACGCCCAGTGCGAGGCCCGGCCCATCAGCCCGTGCAATAACAGGACGCCCGGCCTGTTCTCGGGTCCGGCCGGGATGTCCGGGGCCCCGGTGCGCTCCCCGGTGGACTGGGCGGGGATCACGGCGTCCGCCCCGTCCTTCGGCGGGTCACCGAACTCCCAGGCCGCGAGGCGTACACCGCCCGCCCCGGTCACGTCGATGCGTCGCGCCATAGGTCCTGGCACCCCCTAGCCGTCGTACCGCTTGTGCTGCCGCTGCCTTGGATCAGCTCTGGAACAGCGCACGCCGGGTGCGCTCCGTCACGCCGTCACACGCACAGTATCGAATGCCTATTCGAAAAACGTCGCATCCGCGAGCAACACCCCTCGTTCGAGTGACCACTCGCAAGGAATGATCGCCGTCGTCGAGGGGAGATCTTCAACGGGAGGCGGACCGCTCGGGGAAAACGGTCCGAGGGGAACGACCTTGAGAGCTCGGGGCTCCAGGTCGTACCAGGGGAGGACAGGCCCCGGTGCCGCACGGCACCGGGGCCCTCCACATGTCCGCGGCACGCCATCCCCGCCCCCTCAGGTCATATGCCTCACGCCAGCCTGGCACGCGAACCGCCGCCGCGCTGCGATTCGACACAGAACCTGAGCGGCCATCAGAAGGCGACCAGCCGTCAGAACCGCCTGAACCGCGGGAAGTCAGCGCTTCGCGACGAACACGTGCGACGCGACGTCCGCCTCCAGCTCGGCCGCCTCGCCGCCGCTGCCCACCAGCACCCCGCCGGCCGACTCCGTCACGCTCACCACCGAACCCGGCTGCACGCCCGCCCGGCGCAGCGTGTACATGAGCTGCGCGTCGGTCTGGATGGGCTCGCCGATCCGGCGCACCACGACGGTCTTGCCCTCCAGGCCCGGGTCGAGGTCGGCCAGCGAGACCATGCCCTCGTCCAGGAACGGGTCGGCGCCGTCCTTCTCGCCCAGCTCCTCCAGGCCCGGGATCGGGTTGCCGTACGGCGACTCGGTGGGGTGGCGCAGCAGCTCCAGGACGCGGCGCTCCACCGCCTCGCTCATCACGTGCTCCCAGCGGCAGGCCTCGGCGTGCACCTGCTCCCACTCCAGGCCGATCACGTCGACCAGGAGGCACTCGGCCAGCCGGTGCTTGCGCATCACGCGCGTGGCCAGCCGGCGGCCCTCGTCGGTCAGCTCCAGATGCCGGTCACTGGCCACGGCGACCAGGCCGTCCCGCTCCATGCGCGCCACCGTCTGGCTGACGGTCGGTCCGCTCTGATCGAGCCGCTCGGCGATCCGGGCGCGCATGGGGACCACACCTTCCTCCTCCAGCTCGAGGATGGTGCGGAGATACATCTCCGTGGTGTCGATCAGTCCGGACATTCGTGCCCCTCGATGAGATCTGCCGAAGGCTCGACGGCTCTCCGGCGCGTGCGCGTGCGCTGGCCCTGACGTCAATTCTGCCGGATACCACTGACAAGCGTGCCGCGCCGGTGAAACGAGGTGGTTACACCCCGCTTTCGGGACCCCGTCTCCCGCCGCTCTCCCGCCCGTCTCCCGCCCCACTCCCGCCCGGCGCACCGCCCCGCGCCGCCGTATTGACAGCGCACTGGTCCAGACCGCACGGTGATCCGCGACACGGACACGCGACGCAGAATCTCGACACGGCAAAGGGGCCCCTCGGATGAGCGACCGCCAGCTCGGCGCGCAGTTCTTCGACGCCGCGATCTCGCTGCTCCAGCGGGTCCGCGACGAGGAGGCGGAGGCCGTCGAAGCGGCCGGCGCGCTTCTCGCCGACACCGTGGCCGACGGCGGCCGGCTCTTCGCCTTCGGCGCCGGGCACTCCTCGCTCCCCGCGCAGGACGTCGTCTACCGCGCGGGCGGTCTGGCCCTGATGAACCTGCTGGTGGTGCCGGGTGTCGTCGGCGTCGACGTCATGCCGGCCACGCTGGGCTCCGCCCTGGAACGCGTCGAGGGTCTCGCGAGCGCCGTCCTGGACACCGCCCCGATCGGCGCCGGCGACGCCCTCGTGGTCATCTCGCTGTCCGGCCGCAACGCGCTGCCCGTGGAGATGGCGAGCACCGCCCGCGCGCGGGACATCAAGGTCATCGGCGTGACCTCGGTGGCGTACGCCTCCCAGACCACCGCCCGGAACCCCTCGGGGACCTTCCTCAAGGACCACTGCGACGTCGTACTGGACTCGAAGATCGCCGTCGGGGACGCGGAGCTCACCCTCGACACGGTCCCGGCGCCCTTCGCGCCCGCCTCCACCGTCGTCACCTCGGCACTGCTCCAGGCGGTCATGGCCACCGCCGCCGGCGACCTCGCCGCGCGCGGTGTCGAACCGCCGCTGCTGCGCTCCGGGAACGTCGACGGCGGCCACGAGTGGAACACGCGGATCATGCGGGAGTACGGCGACCGGATCTTCTACCGGCGCTGATCCTCGTCGTTCCCGCCGCTGTCGTTCCCGCCGCTTCGGGTGAGGTCGGCCAGGTCCAGCGCCGCCGCCATCCGGACGGCCACGTCCTCGGCGTAGGCGGCGTCGGCCCGCTGGAAGGCGCTGCGGCCCGCCCCGCGCAGGAACGTGACGACACCGAGGGTGCGGCCCCGGCTGCGGAGCACCGCGCACAGGGCGTGCACGGTGTCCTCCGGCCACAGGCGGGCCCGCGCCCACTCCCGGGCCTCCTCGGCCGGTACGGATCCGGCGCCGGCCCGCACCGAGCCGGCCCGGGCCACGCATTGGAGCACGGGGTGCGTCTCGCCGTAGCGGACGGGCAGCCCGGCGTGGCCGGTGAGCGCGCTGGGGCCCGGTCCGCCGGACGGGGTGGCGGCGGTCCGCACCAGCCGCGGCGGGCCCTCCGGGGCGGTGGTGGCCGACCGAGGGGTCAGGAGCCGGTCGAGGACGGCGTGGTCGGCGAATCCGGCGAGCGCGAAGTCGAGGTGGACCGTGGCGGCCTCGGTCGGGTCCTCGCACTCGGCCGCCGCGCGGGCCGCCCGGTGCAACTGGTTGACGCGGAAGCGCAGCAGCGCCGCCTCCTGCTCGCCCTGCTTGGCCTCGGTGACGTCCTGGAACAGCCAGCCCACCCCGAGCGGCACCGGCTCCTCCGCCAGCGGCGAGGCCAGCCGCAGGAAGCCGCTGCGCCAGCAGCGCCGCTGCTCGCCCTCCGGGGTGCGCACCCCGACCCACATCTCGGCGGGCGCGGGCGGCGCGCCCTCGGCGAGGACGTGCGTCAGCGCGTTCTCCAGCTCCTCGACGCCCCGGGTGAGCAGTTCGCCCAGCGGACGGCCGAGGACCGCCGTACGGCTGGTGCCCAGCGCGCGGGCGGCGTGCGCGTTGACGACGGCGGGGCGCAGGTCGGCGTCGACCAGGACGACACCCCAGGAGGCGTCGTCGAAGAGGGCCTCGCTGAGCGCGATGGAACGCTCCAGGTCGATCTGCGCGTGGACCTCGCTGAACGCGCAGTACAGCCCGGCGGGCCTGCCGTCGGGCCCGCGCACGGCCGCGGACTGGGTCCGCACCAGGACCCGGCCGCCGTCCTTGGTGAGCAGCGCGAACTCGTGCACCTGGCGGCCGGTCGCGCGCATCGCCGACAGCAGCCGGTTCTCGATCTCCTCGGCGTCCGCCTCCCGCACGGCCCATCCGGCGAAGCCCGGCCGGCCCACCGCCTCGGCGGCGCTCCAGCCGAGGATGCGTTCCGCCTCGCGGTTCCAGTGGGTGACGACCCCGTCCGCGTCGAAGGCGCACAGGGCCGCGTCCATGCCGTCGAGCAGTGCGGCGAGCAGGTGCGCGCCGCCGGGGCCCTTGGGGCCGTCCGGCCGCTCGGGCTCGTCCGGCCCCAGCTCGTCGGTGGTCCCGCTACGCCGGGAAGCACTCACCTGGACCCCCTGACAGGTTCGCTCGCTTGCCCTCATTCAACTCGAACGTGATGCAGCACACACGCGGTTCCCGCAAGATTGCGGAGGAAGTTTGCGGAGGAAGTTTGCGGACGTCAGCCGCGGGTCGGCACGCTCTCCAGCCGCAGGTCGACCCATTCGTCGCGCTCGCCGTCCAGTACGTACCGCTCGGTCTCGACGAAGCCGCGCGCCGCCGCGAACCGCAGCCCGTCCTCGTTCACGGCCAGCACACACGTCTCGACCGCCCCGGCGCCCAGCACGCGCGCGTGGGCGAGCGCGTGCTCGTACAGGGCGCCGCCGTAACCGCGGCGGCGGTGCGCGGGCAGCACGCGCGCGATGACGGTCGCGGGCTCGCCCTCGCCCTGCGGCGGGCGGACCGTGGAGCAGCCGACGAGGACGTCACCGGCGTACGCGTTCTCCAGCCGGTAGCGGCCCGCCCGCTCCCGCACCTCCTCCAGGGAGAGCGCGGCCGGCGGGACGATCACGTTGTGGACGTGCCGCCAGTCCTCCAGGGCGGCCTCGTCGTCGACGGCCTCGATACGCAGTTCAGTCATGGGGGCAGGGAACCGTGCGCCCACGCGCGCGTCAACGCGTTTGCGCGCCGTCGCGTTCGCTTCCCGAAAAAACGGTTGATGGCGTGGCGAGGCCGTTCTTAAGGTGGCAGCACACTGAAAGGAGGTGGTTCGGCAGATGTATGAGAACCGGACGCGTGAGGTGGCTGCGGGCTAGCGGCCCGTCACCACATCCAGTGCGGTGCCGGACCAGCACGTGTGAGACGCGTGCAGCCGGCCAATCCGACGCAGTCACCCGACCCGCGAGTCGCCGGTACGTCCGGCCGGCCCTCCCCTGGGAGGACCCGACTCGCGGGTCGTCTGCGTTGCCGGGCCCGTTCACGCATTTCGGCGGCGACGGGCAGCCGGGGCGAAGGATCTTCGGGACGTGGTGGGCGTCACGGAGAGATTTTTCGGTCGGCGGTAGGGTGGGGACATGCTTGCGCTCGTTCGACGCCGCCACGTGGACTACGTCCGCGTCACAAGCATGGGCTGTCGACGCTCTATCTGAGCCGTCCGGCCACCTTCACGGACCCACCGGTCCGTCCGGCCGCCTCGGGCGGCGCTCTCCCGGCTCACCCGCCGTATCCCCTCTTTCCGTCCTCCCACCGCACGGACACAGCCATGACGAACGCGTCGACGACTCCGTCGTACCAGCAACTTCCGATCATCGACCTCTCGGCCGCCGACGGCGGGCCGCAGGCGCGTGCGCTGCTGCACGCGCAGTTGCACTCCGCCGCCCACGACGTCGGTTTCTTCCAGCTCGTGGGGCACGGGGTGCCACCGCAGGAGACGGAGCGGCTGCTCACCGCCATGCGCGCCTTCTTCGCGCTGCCGGAGGCCGACCGGCTCGCGATCGACAACGTGAACTCGCCGCACTTCAGGGGCTACACCCGCACCGGCGACGAGCGCACCGGCGGGCGGCAGGACTGGCGCGACCAGCTCGACATCGGCGCGGAGCGGCCGGCCCGCGCGCCGGGGCCGGGCGAGCCCGCGTACTGGTGGCTGGAGGGCCCGAACCAGTGGCCCGCCGCACTGCCCGAGCTGCGCACCGCCGCGCTGGCCTGGATCGACCGGCTCAGCGCGGTCGCCGAGCGGCTGCTGCACGAACTGCTCGCCTCGATCGGCGCGGCCCCCGACTTCTACGACGCGGTGTTCGGGGAGCGGGCGCATCCGCATCTGAAGCTGGTGCGCTACCCGGGCAGCGCGGGCGACGGCTCGGGCCAGGGCGTGGGCGCGCACAAGGACTACGGCTTCCTGACGCTGCTGCTCCAGGACCGGATAGGCGGGCTCCAGGTGCAGCGGGAGGACGGCCGGTTCCATGACGTGCCGCCGCTGCCGGGCGCCTTCGTGGTCAACCTGGGCGAGCTGCTGGAGGTGGCGACCAACGGGTATCTCGTCGCCACCAACCACCGGGTGGTGTCACCGCCGAGCGCGGTCGAGCGGTTCTCCGTGCCGTTCTTCTACAACCCGCGGCTGGACGCGCGCGTGGAGCCGCTGGTGTTCCCGCACGCGTCGGCCGCGCCGGGCGTGACGGACGATCCGGCCAATCCCCTGTTCGCCGAGTACGGCTTCAACGAGCTGAAGGGCAAGCTGCGGGCGCATCCGCTGGTCGCGGAGCGGCATCACGCGGAGCTGCTCAGCCCCGCGTGACGGCTCTTTCCGTGCGGGTCGCGGTTCAGTGCGTGGTGTCCGCGTAGCCCTCGATCTCCTGGGGACCGCGGGCGCCGGGGCCGATGTAGCGGGCGGAGGGTCGGACCAGGCGGCCGGTGCGCTTCTGTTCGAGGATGTGGGCGGACCAGCCGGCGGTGCGGGCACAGGTGAACATCGAGGTGAACATGTGCGCCGGGACCTCGGCGAAGTCGAGCACGATGGCGGCCCAGAACTCGACGTTGGTCGCGAGGACACGGTCCGGGCGGCGGGCGTGCAGCTCTTCGAGGGCCGCCTTCTCCAGCGCCTCCGCGATCTCGAAGCGGGGCGCGCCCAGCTCGCGGGCGGTGCGGCGCAGCACACGCGCGCGGGGGTCCTCGGCGCGGTAGACGCGGTGGCCGAAGCCCATGAGGCGTTCACCGCGGTCCAGGGCCTGCTTGACGTAGGCGGTGGCGTCGCCGGTGCGCTCGATCTCCTCGATCATGCCGAGCACCCGGGAGGGGGCGCCGCCGTGCAGCGGCCCCGACATGGCTCCTACGGCGCCGGAGAGGGCCGCGGCGACATCGGCGCCGGTGGAGGCGATCACACGGGCCGTGAAGGTGGAGGCGTTCATGCCGTGCTCGGCGGCGGACGTCCAGTAGGCGTCGACGGCGGCGACGTGCTTGGGGTCGGGCTCGCCACGCCAGCGGATCATGAAGCGTTCGACGACGGACGCGGCCTTGTCGATCTCGCGCTGCGGGACCATGGGGCGGCCCTGCCCGCGGGCGGACTGGGCGACGTAGGAGAGGGCCATGACGGCGGCGCGGGCGAGGTCGTCGCGGGCCTGCTCGGCATCGATGTCGAGGAGCGGTTTGAGGCCCCAGACGGGGGCGAGCATGGCGAGCGCGGACTGCACGTCGACGCGGATGTCGCCGGAGTGGACCGGGATGGGGAAGGGCTCGGCGGGCGGCAGGCCGGGGTTGAAGGCGCCGTCGACGAGCAGGCCCCAGACGTTGCCGAAGGAGACGTGGCCGACCAGGTCCTCGATGTCGACGCCCCGGTACCGCAGGGCGCCGCCTTCCTTGTCCGGTTCGGCGATCTCCGTCTCGAACGCGATGACTCCTTCGAGCCCGGGTACGAAGTCGGACATCGGGCGGCTCCTCGTGATGTGGGCGACGGATGGCGCCGGCGGATCCGCGGTCCGGTGCACGCGAGGTGCGGGACTCGCGGTCATGGGCGGTCACCCCGGTGATGCCCCGTGCGGCCGACGGTCACCCACCTGGGATGGCCCCCTCACCATATCCCTGAGTGCCACCTTTGGGGAGTGGTTGCGGCACTCAGTGCCACCTTTGCGGGGGTGGCGGTCCGGGCGGGCCGATACGGCAGGATGACCACCGTGACCGACGCACACGCCGTCTCCTCCGGCCCCGCCCCCGATCCCGCCGCCATGCGCAAGCAGTACCGCGCGGAGGGGCTCGCCGAGGCGGACCTGGCCGCCACGCCCGTGGAGCAGTTCGCGCGCTGGTTCCGGGAGGCGGCCGTCGAGGCCCATCTGTTCGAGCCGAACGCGATGATCGTGTCCACGGCGGACGCGGAGGGCCGGCCCGGTTCACGGACGGTGCTGCTGAAGCAGTTCGACGAGCACGGCTTCGTCTTCTACACCAACTACGACTCGCGCAAGGCGCGGGACCTCGCCGAGAACCCGTACGTCTCGCTGCTCTTCCCCTGGCATCCGATGGAGCGGCAGGTGATCGTGCGCGGGGTGGCCCGCAGGACCGGACGGGACGAGACCGCCGCGTACTTCCGCAGCCGGCCGCACGGCTCCCAGCTCGGCGCCTGGGCCAGCGGCCAGTCCTCGGTGATCGCGGACCGGGCGGACCTCGACGCCTCCTACGCCGAGCTGGTCGCCCGCTATCCGGAGGGCGAGCAGGTGCCGGTGCCGCCGCACTGGGGCGGTTTCCGGGTGGCGCCGGAGTCGGTGGAGTTCTGGCAGGGGCGGGAGAACCGGCTGCACGACCGGCTGCGGTACGTGGCGGAGCCGGACGGCGGCTGGCGTGTGGAGCGGCTCAGCCCCTGACCGCTCCGCGTCGGCGGGCGGTCAGATCTTGCCCGCGAGGAACACCGTGCGGTGCCCCGGCCAGAACTCGGATATCCGGGCGCGGAACGCCTCGCTGAGCCAGGGCCAGTTCCAGAACTCCAGGCCGAGAACGGCGAAGGCCATGTGGTCGTCGGACCAGTTCCAGGCCGGGATCGGGACGGTCACCCCGCACGCGGGGCAGTCGACCGCGCCCTCGCCGGTGCCGTGCCAGCGGTCGACCTCGGCGGAGAAGAGCGAGTGGTCGGCGACGGCGGTCGCGCAGCGCGGGCAGTGGGCGGCCGGTGCGTCGGAGTCGTGGTGGTTGCTCCAGAAGACATGGCGCTCGGTGTGGACGACGACGCCTTCGGGGGAACCCCAGCGGGCGTTCTCCACCGCCTTGTGCCAGTGCGGGCCCGGCGGATGCGCGGGGTGCTCGCTCAGGGCCCAGCCGGGCTCGGCGTCGGCGAGCACGATGCCCTCGGCCACCAGCCAGTCGACCAGGGGACGGGCGAGGCGCGGCGCGTCCTCGGGCGTCGCGTCGCGGTCGACGAGCGTCTGGAATGTGTCTCCCATGCCGGCCACCGTAGGCGAGGGCACTGACAGCGGGTCGGGGCAGCGGGTTCGGGACAGCGGGTTCGGGCCTCGGGCTCCGGGAGGGCGGTCAGCCGAGCGCGTCGTCCAGCAGCCGTGCCCACTGCGCCACGACCCGTTCCCGGCGGCCGCCGTCGTCGGTGAGGAGGTTGGCGAGGCCGAGGCCGCGGGCCATGTCGAGGAGACCCTGCACGCTCTCGCGGACGCCGGGCACGGACTCGTCGGCGTCGAGGAGGTCCACGGCTATCCGGTGGGTCTCGCGGCCGACGCGGGCCTCCAGCTCGGTCACGCGCGGGCCGAGCTGTTCCTCGTGGGAGGCGGCGACCCACAGGTGCAGGGCGGCCCGGAACAGGGGGCCGGTGTAGAGGTCGACCAGGGCGGAGACCACCGCGTGGCGGTCGGCGCCGCCCTCGGGGAAGAGGGCGCGCAGGGCCGTCGAGCGTTCCTCCGCGACGTACTCGACGGCGGCGGTGAACAGGTCCTCGCGGGTGGGGAAGTGGTGCTGGGCGGCGCCCCGGGAGACACCGGCCCGCTCGGCGACGGCCGAGACCGTGGAGCCCGCCCAGCCGTGTTCGGCGAGGCAGGCCACAGCGGCTTCCAGGAGCCGCTGCCGGGTGGCCCGGCTGCGGTCCTGCTTGGGGGCGCGGTCGCGGTCGACTGCGCTCACAGCACCCATGCGGGATCCCGTCGTTCGAGGAAGGCCGTCATCCCCTCGCGGGCCTGCGGGGAGGCGAACAGCCGGGCCGAGAGCGCGGTGAGCTGCGCCGCGTCCCGGTCGAAGGTCTCCAGCACCCTAGCCGTGAGCAGCCGTTTCGTCTCGGCCAGGCCCTGCGGTGCGGCTCTGCGCAGACCGTCGAGGACGGGCGCGAGGACGGCGTCCACGTCGTCGCCCGCGGCCGTGAGCAGCCCGGCGCGGGCAGCCTCGGCGGCGTCGAAGCGCTCGCCGGTCAGGTAGTGGCGGGCGAGGGCACGCGGGTCGGTGCGCGGGAGCAGCGGCAGGGAGATCACCGCCGGGGCCACGCCGATGCGGACCTCCGTGAAGGCGAACGTCGACGTGGTGGACGCGGCGGTGATGTCGCAGGCGGCGAGCAGGCCCATCCCGCCGGCCCGGACGTGCCCGGTGACCCGGGCGACGACCGGCAGGGGCAGCTCCACGATCCGGCGCAGCAGGCCCACGAACGCGTCCGGGTCGGGCGGATCGCGCAGATCGGCGCCGGCGCAGAAGGTGGTGCCGGTGTGGGTGAGGACGACGGCCCGCACCTCGGGGTCGCCCGCGCAGTCGGCGAGGGCGTCGGCCAGGGCGCCGACCAGGACGGACGAGAGGGCGTTGCGGGTGTCCGGGGAGTCGAGCGCGAGGGTCTCGATCCCGCGCTCCCTGGCGCGCGCGAGGACGGTCATGCGGTCTCCCTGAGATGGCGGCGGAGGATCTTTCCGCTGGCGGCCCGGGGCACGGCGTCGATGAAGGTGACGTGGCGGACGCGCTTGTAGGGGGCGACGCGCTCGGCGACGTACATCGCGACCTCGCCCTCGGACAGGTCGGGGGCGGCGGGCTGGCGGACCACGAAGGCGTGCGGGCTCTCGTTGCCGTCGTCGTCGTAGACGCCGATGACGGCGGCGTCGGCGATGCCGGGGTGGGTCAGCAGCAGTGCCTCCAGTTCGGCCGGGGCGACCTGGAAGCCCTTGTACTTGATGAGTTCCTTGACGCGGTCGACGACGAACAGCCAGCCGTCGTCGTCGACCCGTCCGATGTCGCCGGTGTGCAGCCAGCCGTCGGGGTCGATCATGTCGGCGGTGGCGTCGGGGCGGCCGAGGTAGCCCTTCATGATCTGCGGGCCGCGGATGAGGATCTCGCCGCGTTCGCCGGGGCCGAGGTCCTTACCGGGGTCGTCGAGGGAGACGATCCGCATCTCGGTGCCGGCGATGAGCCTGCCGACGGTGCCCGCGGGGGCGTCGGCCATGGCGTCGAGCGGGACGACATGGGTGCCCGGGGACAGCTCCGTCATGCCGTACGCCTGGCCGACCGGCGGCAGGCCGAGACGCTCGGAACAGGCGGCCGCGAGGGCGGCGTCCAGCGGGGCGGCGGCGCTGATCACGTACTTCAGCGACGACAGGTCGTACTCGGCGACCGCCGGATGCTTGGCCAGGGCGAGGACGATCGGCGGCGCCACGTAGAGCGCGGTGATGCGGTGCTTCTGGATCGCCCCGAGGAACGTCTCCAGTTCGAAGCGGGGCAGGACGACGACGGTGGCGCCCTGCCGCAGCGGCGCGTTCATCAGGGCGGTGAGGCCGTAGATGTGGAAGAACGGCAGGACGGCGAGGACCCGGTCGCCGGGGGCCGCCGAGATCGCCGGGGCGAGCTGGTCGAGGTTGGTGGCGATCTGCCGGTGGGTGAGCATCACCCCCTTGGGGACACCGGTGGTGCCCGACGAGTACGGCAGGGCCGCCACGTCCTCCGTCGGGTCGACGGCGACCTGCGGTTCGGGGGCGGTGGAGGCGAGCATGTCGATCAGCGAACGGTGGCCGGGGGCGCTGTCGCAGACGAAGATCTCCTCGACGCCGCCGGCCAGGTCGGCGGCCCGCCGTGCCGTCTCCAGCAGCGGGGAGACGGTCACGATCCAGCGGGTGGCCGAGTCCTTGAGCTGTTTGGCGAACTCCTCGGCCGTGGCGAGCGGATGCACGGTGGTGACGGAGGCGCCCGCGCGGGTGGCGGCGTAGAAGGCGACCGGGAACGCGACGGTGTTCGGGCTGTGCAGGGCGAGGACGTCGCCCTTGCGGACGCCTGCCTCGGCGAGCGCGGCGGCCACCCGCCGGTGGAATCGGTCGAGTTGGTCGTAGGTGAGGGTCGTGCCGTCCGCGCCGTCGATCAGCGCGGGCGTGTCACCGAACTCGGCGGCCCGGCCCAGCACCGCGTCGTGGATGGGGAGTTCTACGGGCGGTACGTCTGCGTACTGGCTGCGGAACATGGTTCCTCCTGGCACGACGGTGTGCGGACTAGTACGACTTGGGCAGGCCCAGGGTCTGGTGCGAGATGTAGTTCAGAATCATCTCCCTGCTCACCGGCGCGATGCGAGCCACGCGTGAGGCCGTGATGAGCCGGGCAAGGCCGAACTCGGTCGTCAGACCGTTGCCCCCGAGGGTGTGCACGGCCTGGTCGACCGCCTTCACACACGCCTCGCCCGCCGCGTACTTGGCCATGTTGGCGGCCTCGCCCGCACCGATGTCGTCCCCCGCGTCGTACAGATGGGCCGCCTTCTGCATCATCAGCCGGGCCAGCTCCAGGTCGATGTGGGCCTGCGCGAGCGGGTGGGCGATGGCCTGGTGGGCGCCGATCGGGGTCTTCCAGACGGTGCGGTCACGCGCGTACTCGATCGCCTTCGCCAGGGCGTGGCGGCCCATGCCGATCGCGAAGGCGGCCGTCATGATCCGCTCCGGGTTGAGGCCCGCGAAGAGCTGGAGCAGCCCCGCGTCCTCGTCGCCCACCAGGGCCTCGCCGGGCAGCCGTACGTCGTCCAGGACCAGTTCGAACTGCCACTCCTGGCTCTTGAGTTCCATCTCGATCCGGCGGCGCGAGAAGCCGGGCGCGTCCCTCGGGACGATGAACAGGGCGGGCTTGAGACGGCCCGTGCGGGCGTCCTCGGTACGGCCGACGATCAACGTGGCGTCCGCGATGTCCACGCCGGAGACGAAGACCTTGCGGCCGGTGAGCAGCCAGTCCGTGCCGTCCCGGCGGGCCGTGGTGGTGATGCGGTGGCTGTTGGACCCGGCGTCGGGTTCGGTGATCCCGAAGGCCATCAGACGGCTGCCGTCCGCGAGGGCGGGCAGCCACTCCCGCTTCTGGGCCTCGGTGCCGAAGCGGGAGATGACCGTGCCGCAGATCGCCGGGGACACGATCATCATGAGCAGCGGGTTCCCGGCGGCGCCCATCTCCTCCAGGACGAGGGAGAGTTCGGTGATGCCGCCGCCTCCCCCGCCGTATGCCTCCGGCAGGTTGACGCCGATGTAGCCGAGCTTGGCCGCCTCCTGCCACAGGGCGCGGTTGTCCGTTTCCTCGCCGGGGGTGGTGTGGCTCTTGGCGAAGGCGGATACCGCTGCGCGGAGTGCCTTGTGCTCGTCGGATTCGATGTGGGTGGTCACTGTGCTCCTTCGGCTGCGGCTTGTGTGTGGCTGGTCGCGCTCACGCGGCGGAGCCGCATATCGATGCGGCCCCGCGCCCCTAAGGCGCTTGCACTACCGCCAGCAGAGTTCCGAGCTGTACTTGTTGGCCTTCTGTGACCGGCAACGACGTGAGCGTTCCTGTCGCCGGGGCCGAAATGACGTGTTGCATCTTCATCGCTTCGAGCCAGACGATCGGTTCACCGGCCTGGACACCCGATCCGGTGACAAGGCCGTCCGCGATCTTGACGACCGTGCCGGGCATCGGGGCCAGCAGGGAGCCCGGGGCGCGCTGGGCCTCGGGGTCGGGGAAGCGGGGCAGGGCGGTGAGGGTGACGCCGTTGACGTGGACCTGGTCGCCGTAGCGGGCGACCTCGAAGCGGTGCCGTACGCCGTCGGTCTCCAGGACGACCAGGGCGGGGTCGGCGTGCACGACCTGGACGCCCTCGGCGGTCGGGCCGGTCCGGCCGTGCGCGTAGGCGACCTCGGTCTCCTCGCCCGCGACCGCGTAGCGCTTGCGCTGCGGCTGGGACGGCAGGTTGCGCCAGCCCCCGAAGCGGGATCCGGTGCTCGCCTCCGCCAGCGCGGCGGCGAGCGGGGCGAGGGCGGCGACCGGGTCGGGGGCCGGGGTGGTCAGTTCCGGCAGATGGCGGTCGTAGAAGCCCGTGTTCATGCGGGCGGAGGTGAACTCCTCGTGGCGCAGGGAGCGGACGAGGAGGTCGCGGTTGGTGACCGGGCCGTGCAGCGTGGCCCGTTCCAGCGCACCGGCGAGCCGGCGGACCGCCTCCGCGCGCGTGGGCGCGTGGGCGACGATCTTGGCGAGCATCGGGTCGTAGTGGACGCCGATCTCGTCGCCGTCGCCGTAGCCGGTGTCCAGGCGGACGCCGGCGGGGACGGCAAGGCGGTGCAGGGTGCCGGTCTGCGGGGTCCAGCCGGTCGCGGGGTCCTCGGCGTAGAGGCGGGCCTCGACGGCGTGCCCGCGCGCGGGCGGCGGTTCGGCGGGCAGGGCGTGGCCCTCGGCGATCCGGATCTGCTCGGCGACCAGGTCGAGCCCGAAGACGGCCTCGGTGACGGGGTGTTCGACCTGGAGGCGGGTGTTCATCTCCAGGAAGTGCGCGCGGCCGTCGGCGACGAGGAACTCGACGGTGCCCGCGCCGACGTAGTCCACCGCGCGCGCGGCGCGTACGGCCAGCGCGTGCAGTTCCTCGGTGAGGGCGTCGGTGAGGCCGGGCGCGGGCGCCTCCTCGATGACCTTCTGGTGGCGGCGCTGGAGGGAGCAGTCGCGGGTGCCGAGCGCCCACACCGTGCCGTGGGTGTCGGCGAGGATCTGCACCTCCACATGGCGGCCGTGCTCCACATAGGGCTCGACGAAGACCTCGCCGTCGCCGAAGGCGCTCGCGGCCTCGGCGCGCGCGGCGTCGAGCGCGGCGCTCAGCTCCTCCAGGCGGCGCACGATCCGCATTCCGCGCCCCCCGCCACCGGCGGCGGCCTTGACCAGCACCGGCAGATCGGCGTCGGTCACCGCGTCCGCGGCCAGGGGCGCGAGGCCCATCAGTTCCTTCGCGCGCGTCTTGGACGCCATGGCCTCGATGGCCTCGGGCGGCGGCCCGATCCACACCAGGCCCGCGTCGAGGACCGCGCGCGCGAAGTCCGCGTTCTCGGACAGGAAGCCGTACCCGGGGTGCACCGCGTCCGCGCCCGCGGCGACGGCGGCCTTCACGACCAGGTCGGCGCGCAGATACGTGTCCGAGGGCGCGGCCCCCGGCAGCCGTACCGCCGTGTCGGCCACACGCGTGTGCAGCGCGTTCTCGTCGGCGTCGGAGTGCACCGCGACCGTGCGGATCCCGGACGCGCGGCAGGTGTCGAAGACCCGGCAGGCGATCTCGCCCCGGTTGGCGACGAGCACAGAAGTGATCACTGGTAGGTCCCTCACATCCGGAAGACGCCGAAGCCGCCGCGCGCACCCTCGTACGGCGCCGTGTGGACAGCCGACAGACACAGGCCGAGGACGGTGCGGGTGTCACGCGGGTCGATCACACCGTCGTCGTAGAGCCGCCCGGACAGGAACATCGGCAGCGACTCGGACTCGATCTGCTGCTCGACCATCGCGCGCAGCGCCGCGTCGCCCTCCTCGTCGTACGGCAGCCCGCGCGCGGCCGCCGACTGGCGGGCGACGATCGACAGGACGCCGGCGAGCTGCTGCGGGCCCATGACGGCCGACTTGGCGCTCGGCCAGGCGAACAGGAAGCGCGGGTCGTAGGCCCGCCCGCACATGCCGTAGTGACCGGCGCCGTAGGAGGCGCCGAGCAGGACGGACAGGTGCGGGACCTTCGAGTTGGAGACCGCGTTGATCATCATCGCGCCGTGCTTGATGATGCCGCCCTGTTCGTACTCCTTGCCGACCATGTAGCCGGTGGTGTTGTGCAGGAAGAGCAGCGGGATGTCGCGCTGGTTGGCCAACTGGATGAACTGGGCGGCCTTCTGGGACTCCGCGCTGAACAGCACGCCCTGGGCGTTGGCGAGGATGCCGACCGGGTAGCCGTGCAGGCGCGCCCAGCCGGTGGCCAGGCTGCTGCCGTACAGCGGTTTGAACTCGTCGAAGTCGGAGCCGTCGACAATCCGGGCGATCACCTCACGCGGGTCGAACGGCGTCCTGAGGTCCCCGGGGACGATCCCGAGCAGCTCCTCCTGGTCATACTTGGGCGGTTCGGCCGGGCCCGGATCGCCGTACGCCTTGCGGTGGTTGAGCCGGGCGACCACCCGCCGGGCCTGCCGCAGCGCGTCGCGCTCGTCGACAGCGAAGTAGTCGGCGAGACCCGACACACGCGCGTGCATCTCCGCACCGCCGAGGGACTCGTCGTCGCTCTCCTCACCGGTGGCCATCTTCACCAGCGGCGGGCCGCCGAGGAACACCTTGGCCCGCTCCTTGACCATGATCACGTGGTCGGACATGCCGGGGACGTACGCGCCACCGGCCGTGGAGTTGCCGAAGACGACGGCGACGGTGGGGATCCCGGCCGCCGACAGCCGGGTGAGGTCGCGGAAGATCGCCCCACCCGGGATGAAGATCTCCTTCTGCGAGGGCAGATCGGCGCCGCCGGACTCCACCAGGCTGATGCAGGGCAGCCGGTTGGCGAGCGCGATGTCGTTGGCGCGCAGGGCCTTCTTCAGCGACCAGGGGTTGCTGGCGCCGCCGCGCACGGTCGGGTCGTTGGCCGTGATCAGGCACTCCACGCCCTCCACGACCCCGATCCCGGTGACGAGCGAGGCGCCGACCGTGTACTCGCTCCCCCAGGCCGCCAGCGGCGACAGCTCAAGGAACGGCGTGTCGGGGTCGAGCAGCAGCTCGATGCGCTCGCGGGCGAGCAGCTTGCCCCGCGCGCGATGCCGGTCGACGTACTTCTCACCGCCGCCCGCGAGCGCCTTGGCGTGCTCGGCGTCGAGATCGGCCAGCTTGGCGAGCATGGAGTCGCGGTGGGCGCGGAAGTCGGGGCCGTTGGGGTCCAGCGCCGACGGCAGGACGGTCACAGCAGGTCCTCCGGGATGTCCAGGTGACGGGAGCGCAGCCATTCGCCCAGGGCCTTGGCCTGCGGGTCGAAACGGTGCTGTGAGGCGACACCGGCGCCGAGGATGCCCTCGACGACGAAGTTGAGGGCGCGCAGGTGGGGTAGTGCGTGGCGGGTGACGGGCAGGTCGGCGCTCTCGGGGAGAAGCTGCTGGAAGAGGTCGACGGTGAGGGTGTGCGCGAGCCACCGCCACGCCTCGTCGGTCCGCACCCACACCCCGACGTTCGCGTCCCCGCCCTTGTCACCGCTGCGGGCCCCGGCGACCAGCCCGAGGGGCGCGCGCCGCACCGGCCGTCCGGCGGGCGGCGGTTCGGGAAGGGGCGGTTCGGCTACGGCGTCCAGGGCGCGGGTCTCGTCCACCGGGGCGACGGGCAGACGGCGCCCGTCGGGCAGCACGGCGGTGTGCGCGACCTCGCCCTGCGGCACGTAGGCGGCCTCGAACACGCCGTAGGGGGAAGGCTTCCCGGGTGGGGCGAGGACGTGGAAGCCGGGGTAACTGGCGAGGGCCAGTTCGATGGCGGCACCGGTCAACGCCCGCCCCACGACAGCTTGTTCGGGATCACGGACGACGAGTCGCAGCAGCGCGCTGGCGGTCTCCTCGGTACCGGCGTCGGCCCGGTCGGTGCGGACGAGATCCCAAGTGACGTCTTGGGGCTTGGACTTGGCGAAGGCTTCCGTCATCTGCGCCTGCACCAACGCGGCTTTCTCCGCCACGTCGAGGCCGGTGAGGACGAAGGTGACCTCGTTGCGGAAGCCGCCGAGCCGGGTGCGGCCGACCTTGAGGTCCGGGGGCGGTGCCTCGCCGCGCACGCCGTCGATACGGACCCGGTCGGGCCCGTCCGGGGTGAGCCGTACGGTGTCCAGACGGGCGGTGACGTCAGGTCCCGCGTACCGGGCGCCGCCGGTCTCGTACAGGAGCTGGGCGGTGACCGTGCCGACGTCCACGAAGCCGCCGGTGCCGGGGTGCTTGGTGATGACGCTGCTGCCGTCCGAGTGGAGTTCGGCGAGCGGGAAGCCGGGGCGGCGGACGTCTCCGTCACGGAAGAAGGCGTAGTTGCCGCCGGTGGCCTGGGTGCCGCACTCCAGGACATGCCCGGCGACGACGGCCCCGGCGAGCCGGTCGTGGTCGGTGCGGGCCCAGCCGAAGTGGGCGACGGCGGGACCGGTGACGAGGGCCGCGTCGGTCACGCGTCCGGTGACGACGACGTCCGCGCCCTCGCGCAGACAGGCGGCGATGCCGAAGCCGCCGAGGTAGGCGTGGGCGGTGAGGCTGCCGGGATACCGGGAGCCGAGGTCGTCGCCCTCGACGTGCGCGACGCGTACGGGGATCCCAAGCCGGTCGGCCAACGCGCTTACGGCGTCGGCGAGTCCGGCCGGGTTGAGCCCGCCCGCGTTGGTGACGATCCGCACGCCGCGCTCGTGGGCGAGGCCGAGGGTGTCCTCCAACTGGCGCAGGAAGGTGCGGGCGTACCCGGCGGAGGGGTCCTTGAGGCGGTCCCGGCCGAGGATGAGCATGGTGAGTTCGGCGAGGTAGTCGCCGGTGAGGACGTCGAGTTCGCCGCCGGTGAGCATCTCGCGGAGTGCGTCGGCGCGGTCGCCGTAGAAGCCGGAGAAGTTGCCGATGCGGAGGGGAGCGGCGGTCATGCGTCGTCGCCTCCCTTGGGCGCGCGGCCGGCGCCGGGCGGGCCCGCGAACGCCTGGGCGATGTCCAGCCAGCGGTCCGCGTCCGCGCCGGTGGCGGTGAGGGCGAGGTCGGAGCGGTGGGCACGCTGGGTGACGAGGAGGCAGAAGTCGAGGGCGGTGCCGGTGACGCGGTCGACGGCGTCCTCGGGCCCGAAGGTCCACGACTCACCACTGGGCGAGGTGAGTTCGATCCGGAACTCCTCCATCGGCGGGGCGAGGTCGTGCACGATGTGGGCGAAGTCGCGGGTGCGGACGCCGAGTCGGACGATGTGCCGGATGCGGTCGGTGGGGGCGACGGTGACCCCGAGGGCGTCGGCGACGTCGAGCCCATGCGCCCAGGTCTCCATCAAACGGGCGGTGGCCATGGAGGCGCAGGACATGGGCGGCCCGTACCAGGGGAATCTGGCGCCGTCGGGGGCGGCGCGCAGGGCGCCGTCGAGCGCGGCGCGCCCTTCCCGCCAGCCGCTGAGCAGTTCGGCGACGGGCTGCCGTGCCCCCTCCTCGGCACCCTCGTCCACGAAGGAGCCGGGGGCGGTGAGCGCCTTCTCCACCAGCGCGTGGAAGGCGTCCACGTCGGTGACGGCGAGCAGCGCGGAGTGGTCGGTCCAGGCGAGATGCGCGATCTGGTGAGCGACGGTCCATCCGGGCGCGGGCGTCTCCCGGGCCCACTCCTCCGGCCCCAGCTCAGCCACGAGGGCGTCCAGGGCGTCACTCTCGGCACGCAGATCATCGATGACGGGCGTCGGGTCGGCCATGGGGGGAGCTTGGCAGCGGTCCCGGAAACAATCAAGCGTGCTTGCATGAATTTGTTCCGGGGACCACGCCAGGCCGGCCGACCGAGGAGACCGGCGCCCTGCGTCAGTAGTCGGTGAGATCCACGACCACATCGCAGTGCGGATCGCCGGAAGGCTGGTGCAGATGCTCGTTCGCCAGGAACGCCGGGGACACCAGGGAACCGAGCAGGCCAGGGCCTGTACGACTGATCAGCACGTCCACGCCGTATGTGCGGTCCCGTTCAGGTGAACGGAAATAGAGGCGCATGCGGTCGTCACCCGTGATGACCGCACCGATGAACAGCGGCTTCCACGGCACGTGCGTGGTGACGAAGGAGCGCACGAGATCGAGCAGTCGGCCTGCGGCCACCTGCTCGATGCCTGGTTCGGGAGGATTCACGTCTTGGCCCATGCCGGACACTTGTTCCCCCGTTGGCTGGAATTCGTCAAGAGGTGATTTTGGGGGCTCGGCGTCCCACCTGGGTCCTGACCGCGCCCATGCTCGCCGCGATGACCAAGGCGATCGCCGCCGCCTCCGTCGCCGTCAGGGCCTGGTTCAGGATGAAGAAGCCGGCCGTGGCCGCGATGGCCGGTTCGAGGCTCATCATGATGGCGAAGGTGGAGGCGGGGAGGCGGCGCAGGGCCAGGAGTTCGAGGGTGTAGGGGAGGACCGAGGACAGGACCGCCACCGCCGCGCCGAGGCCCAGCGTCACCGGGTCGAGCAGCTTCGTGCCGGATTCCGCGATGCCCAGCGGCAGGAAGAGCAGCGCGCCGATCGCCATGGCGAGGGCGAGCCCGTCGGCCTGCGGGAAACGGCGTCCCGTACGCGCGCTGAAGACGATGTACGCCGCCCACATCCCGCCCGCCGACAGCGCGAACGCCACGCCCAGGGGGTCCAGGCTGCCGAAGCCTCCGCCGCCGCCCAGCAGGAAGACACCGGCCAGCGCCAGGCCCGCCCAGATCAGGTTCACCGCTCGGCGCGAGACCGCGACCGACAGGGCCAGCGGGCCCAGCACCTCCAGGGTGACCGCCGTACCCAGCGGGATGCGGTCCACGGACTGGTAGAAGAGGCCGTTCATCGCGGCCATGGTGATCCCGAAGACGATCACCGTGCCCCAGTCGGTGCGGGAGTGCCCGCGCACCCGGGGCCGGCAGACGACCAGCAGGATCACCGCCGCGACCAGCAGCCGCAGCGCCACCACCCCGAGCGCGCCCGCGCGCGGCATCAGCGTCACGGCCAGCGCGCCGCCGAACTGCACGGAGATCCCGCCCGCGAGCACCAGGCCGACGGGACCGAGGGAACCCCGGCGGCCGGTCTCGGGGAGGGTCGCCGCAGAAGCGGAGACGGAGGCGGAGACGGGCGCGGTGTCGGGGACGGTCACGGTGGGTCCTGGAGGGTTCTCGTAGGTCGACGACGATCGTTCATCTCGATGTACTGCCGAGTCCAGGCTAATAGACTTCGTCAGGAGTGTGAACCCATTACACCTCTGTCTCGGTAACTGAGATACAGAACGAACGCGCGGTGCAGCAGCCGGTTCAGCGGGAAGTCCCACTCCCCCAGGTACTCCACCGCCTCCCCGCCCGTGCCCGCCTTGAAGCGGAGCAGACCGAGCAGGTGGTTGGACTCCTCCAGGGTGTCGGTGATGCCCCGCAGGTCGTAGACGGCGGCGCCCAGCTCGTGCGCGTCGCACATCATGCGCCACTGCATCGCGTTGTTCGGCTGCACCTCGCGCCTGCGGGCGGTGGAGGCGCCGTAGGAGTACCAGACGTGCTCGCCGACCGTCAGCATCGTCGCCGCCGCGAGGACCTCGCCGTCGTGATGGGCGAGGTAGAGCCGCATACGGTCGGGGTGCTCGGCGTTCAGCGCGGTCCACATGCGCTGGAAGTAGGGCAGCGGACGCGGGACGAACCGGTCCCGCTCGGCGGTCTCGACGTAGAGCGCGTGGAACGTCGGCAGATCCTCCGGCCCGCCCCGGACCACCTTCACCCCGGCCTTCTCGGACTTCTTGATGTTGCGCCGCCACTGCTGGTTCAGTCCGCCCTGGATCTCCTCCAGCGACCGCCCGGCGAACGGCACCTGGAAGACGTACCGCGGCTGCCCCGCCGCGAAGCCGTCCTCGCCGCCCGCCTCGGCCTGCCGCCAGCCGGCCCCGCGCAGCCGCTCGGCGACGGCCGGGGCGCCGGGCTCCACCGAGGTCGGCTCCGCGTCCCCCAGCCGACGCGCGTCCGGGTCGGCCACGGCCGCCTTGACGGCGTCGGCACTCCAGCGCCGTACGACGACGGGCGGGCCCATCTTCACCGAGAACGCGCCCCGCGCCCGCAGATGCGCCAGCATCGGGTCCAGCCAGCGTTCCACCAGATCGGGCGCGGACCAGTCCACGACCGGCCCCTCGGGCAGATAGGCCAGATACCTCTGCAGCTTCGGCAGCGGCCGCAGCAGCACCAGCCCCACGCCCACCACCTCCCCGCGCTCGTCGAACCAGCCCAGGCTCTCCGCCCGCCAGTCCGGCTTCACGTCACCCCACGCGGGGATCTGCATATGGCTGACGGAAGGGCGGGCCGCGACGAACGCCAGGTGCTCGTCACGGGTGATGGGCTGGACACGCAGACGCATACGCCGGGCTCCCTCGGATCGGATGAACGCGCTGAACACGCCGTCACGGACGGCCGTACGGTCGGTCGCCCCGGCCCAGGTAACCAGCTCCGCCGGGCTGGACTCCGCAGGCCCGCGACGCCTGCGTGTCCGTCACCCGCCGTCCCCCGAGGCGTCCAGCGCCGCCGCGAGCACCTCCGCCAGATGCTCCCCGCGCACCCCCGCCAACTGCTCCACCTGCGTCCGGCAGGAGTACCCGTCCGCCAGGACCACCGCACCGGGCGGCGCCGAGCGCACGGCCGGCAGGAGCTGTTCCTCCGCGCAGGACACCGACACCTCGAAGTGGCCCTTCGTGAAGCCGAAGTCGCCCGCGAGCCCGCAGCAGCCGCCGCTCAGCTCACCGGTGATGCCGGCGGCCGCGCGCAGCCTGCGGTCGGCCGCGGCGCCGAGGACGGCGTGCTGGTGGCAGTGGGTCTGGCCGACCGCGGGACGGTCCACCCGCGGCGGCCGCCAGTGCGGCGCGTACCGCTCCAGCGTCTCCGCGAAGGTCAGCACCCGGGCGGCGAGCGCCGCGGCCCGCGGATCGTCCGCCAGCAGCTCGGGCAGATCGGTGCGGAGCGCGGCGGCGCAACTCGGCTCCAGGACCACCACCGGCGCGGCCGTCTCCAGCACCGGTTCCATCAGGTCCAGCGTGCGCCGCAGCACCGCGCGCGCCCGGTCGAGCTGGCCGGTGGAGACGTACGTCAGCCCGCAGCAGACCCGGTCCCGGCGCCCGCCGAGCAGAACGGCCGACAGGGCGATCGGGGACCTCGTACGCCCGTCCCCGACCGGCCGCCCGCGCATCCGCAGCGTCGGCGGCAACGCCACCCGCAGCCCGGCCGCCTCCAGCACCCGCACGGCGGCCCGCCCGACGGAGGGTGAGAGATGCTCGGTGAAGGTGTCCGGCCACAACACGACGAGGTCCCCGTCCGGCTCCCGGACCGCCGTCCCGACCGGCTCCGGGACCGCCGTCCCGACCGGCTCCCGGACCGCCGCACCGGCCGACTCTCCACCCGGCTCCCGGCCCAGGCCGCCCCCCGGCTCCCCATCAGGCCTCCCGCCCGAGCCATCGCCCGGTTCACCACCACGCACCCCGGTCGGCTCACCACCCGACGACGTCCCACCCGATCTTCCGCCCACCCCGCCGGACGCGGGCCGCCGGCGGCTCCACCACCGGCTGAACGTCTCCCTCGCCAGCCGCGGGATCGCCCGCTCCGGTGCGATGCCGCCGACCGCCTTCGCCAGGCGCGCCAACGGCCCCATGGCGGCCAGCGCGTTGAGGAGGGGCACCACACGCGTACGGGACGCCCAGCGCAGCCACTGCGGCAGCCTGCCCATGCTGAGGTGCGCGGCCGGGCGTCGGCGTCCGGCGTAGTGGTGGTGCAGGAACTCCGCCTTGTACGTGGCCATGTCCACGCCCACCGGGCAGTCCGTCCGGCACCCCTTGCACGACAGGCACAGGTCCAGCGCGTCGCGCACCTCGGTCGACCGCCAGCCGTCCGTCACCAGCTCACCGGCGAGCATCTCGTGCAGCAGACGGGCCCGCCCGCGCGTGGAGTGGGCCTCCTCGCCCGTCGCCCGGAACGACGGGCACATCACGGCGGCCCCGGTCACCTCCGTCGTACGGCATTTCGCGACCCCGACGCACCGCCGTACCGCCGCCGAGAAGTCGCCGCCGTCGGACGGGTAGCCGAAGGCCACGTCGACCGGTTCGCGGGGCAGGACGGCGAAGCGGAGGTTCGAGTCGAGGGGCGCGGGCCGGACCAGCATGCCGGGGTTGAGGAGGTCGTCCGGGTCCCAGACGGCCTTGGCCCGCTCGAAGAGGGCGACCAGCTCGGGGCCGTACATCCGCGGCAGCAGCTCCGCGCGCGCCTGCCCGTCGCCGTGCTCCCCCGACAGCGAACCGCCGTGCGCCACCACCAGGTCGGCGAGTTCCTCGGAGAAGACCCGGAACCGGCCGACGCCCGCCGCGGTCAGCAGATCGAAGTCGATCCGGACGTGGATGCACCCGTCCCCGAAGTGCCCGTACGGCGTCCCGCGCAGCCCGTGCCCGGCGAGCAGCTCCCGGAAGTCCCGCAGATAGGCGCCCAGCCGGGCCGGCGGCACCGCGCAGTCCTCCCAGCCGGGCCACGCCTCGGAATGGTCCGGCATCCGGGTCGCCGTACCGCTCGCGTCCTCCCGGATCCGCCACAGCGCCCGCTGCCGGGCCGGATCGGTGACGACGTCCGCGTCGACGGCGTCCGCCGCCCGCACGACCGTCTCCGCACGCGCGCGTGCCTCCTCCGCGGTGTCACCGCCCGTCTCGACGAACAGCCAGGCCCCGCCGCGCGGAAGATCGACCGGAGACGGCACCAGATCGGCGGCCATGCCCTCCACCGTCAGGGGGCGGTACGGCAGCAGCCCCGCCGCCGCCTCCGCCGCCGCGCTCTCGTCGGCGTACCCCAGCACCGCGAGGGCACGCGCGCGTGGTGCCCGTACGAGGTCCACGACCGCCTCCGTCAGCACGCCGAGCGTGCCCTCCGAGCCGCAGAAGGAACGGGCGACGTCGGCGCCGTTCTCGGGCAGCAGCGCGTCCAGCGCGTATCCGGAGATACGGCGGGGCAGGTCGGGGAATCCGGTGCGCAGGCGCGCCAGTTCGGCGTCGACCAGGGCGCGCAGCCCGTCCGGCGCGCCGGACCACCCCCGGCCCAACCGCAGACGCGCGCCGCGCGCGGTGACGACCGCCAGCTCGCGCACGCTGTCGGCGGTCGTGCCCCAGGCCACCGAGTGCGCGCCGCACGAGTTGTTGCCGATCATCCCGCCGAGCGTGCAGCGGCTGTGCGTGGACGGGTCGGGGCCGAACCGCAGCCCGTGCGGGGCGGCGGCCTCCTGGAGCCGGTCGAGGACCAGCCCCGGCTGCACGACGGCCGTACGGGTGCCGGGGTCGAGGTCGAGCAGCCGGTTCATGTGCCGGGTGAAGTCCAGCACCACGCCCGTACCGGTCGCCTGCCCCGCGATCGACGTCCCGCCGCCGCGCGCCACGACCGGCACGCCGTGCTCCCGGCACACCTCCAGTACGGCGGCGACGTCGTCGGCGTCCCGGGGCGCGACGACGCCCAGCGGCACCCGGCGGTAGTTGGAGGCGTCCATGGTGACCAGAGCCCGGGCCGTGACATCGAACTCCACGTCACCCCGGACGCCGTCGCGCAGCGCGGCTTCCAGATCCGTCATGGGTGCCAGCAAATCAGCCCACCCGGTGTTCGCCTCTCACGACGAAACGCCGTCTCACCCGACGGACGAGGTTTCGCCGAGGTTTCCTCCACCGGCTAACCTCCCTTCGTGGCTGAGATCCAGATTCCCGCTGACATCAAGCCCGCCGACGGTCGATTCGGCGCGGGCCCCTCCAAGGTGCGGACGGAAGCGCTGGACGCGCTGGCCGCGACCGGCACATCCCTCCTCGGCACGTCCCACCGCCAGGCGCCCGTCAAGAACCTGGTCGGCCAGGTGCGCGAGGGCATCTCCGAGCTGTTCTCCCTCCCCGAGGGCTACGAGGTGATCCTCGGCAACGGCGGCTCCACCGCGTTCTGGGACGTGGCGACCCACGGCCTGATCGAGAACAAGTCGCAGCACCTCACCTTCGGTGAGTTCAGCTCGAAGTTCGCCAAGGCCGCCAAGCTCGCACCCTGGCTGGCCGAGCCCACCGTCGTCTCCTCCGACCCCGGCACGCACCCGGAGCCGCGGGCCGAGGAGGGCGTGGACGTCTACGCCTTCACCCACAACGAGACGTCCACGGGCGTCGCGGCCCCCCTGAAGCGGGTCGCGGGCGCGGACTCCGGCTCCCTGGTCCTGGTGGACGCCACCTCCGGCGCGGGCGGCCTCCCGGTCGACATCGCCGAGACGGACGTCTACTACTTCGCCCCGCAGAAGTCCTTCGCCTCCGACGGCGGCCTGTGGATCGGCGTGTTCTCCCCGGCCGCGATCGAGCGCGCCGAGCGGATCCACGCGTCCGGCCGCCACATCCCGGAGTTCTTCTCGCTCCCGACGGCGATCGACAACTCCCGCAAGAACCAGACGTACAACACCCCGGCGCTGGCCACGCTGTTCCTGCTGAACCAGCAGTTGGAGTGGATCAACGGCCAGGGCGGCCTCGCCTGGTCCACGGCCCGCACGAAGGACTCCTCCTCGCGGCTCTACACCTGGGCCGAGGAGTCCAAGCACGCGACCCCGTTCGTCACGGACCCGGCCAAGCGGTCCCAGGTCATCGGCACGATCGACTTCGCCGACGAGATCGACGCGGCCGCGATCGCCAAGGTGCTGCGCGCCAACGGCATCGTCGACACCGAGCCCTACCGCAAGCTCGGCCGCAACCAGCTCCGCGTCGCGATGTTCCCGGCGATCGACCCGGCCGACGTCGAGGCCCTCACGCGGTGCATCGACTTCGTGATCGAGAAGCTGTAACGCTCCACTCGGGGACGGGAAAGGCGCCTGGTGATCTGTCACCGGGCGCCTTTTCAGAACTGCGCGATGAAGTCCCGCCAGCCGTCGCGGGAGACGGTGAGGAGGGGACCGTCGGTCTGCTTGCTGTCGCGGACGGCGCGGCCGTCGCCAACGGTGGGGGCCACCTCGACGCAGTTGGTCTCCGGTTGGGAGTACGACGACTTCCGGAAAGGGCCCACGAGCTCAGTCATAGTCGGTCTCCCTCGGGGTGGTCAGGAAGCAGCAGCGCTCAGAACTGCCCGATGAAAGCCCGCCAACCCTCACGGGACACGGAGAGGAGAGGGCCGTCGGTCTGCTTGCTGTCGCGGACGGCGCGGCCGTCGGGTGACGTGTCGGCGACCTCGACGCAGTTGCTCTCCGCCTGCGAGTACGACGACTTCCGGAAGGGGCCCACGAGTTCAGTCATAGTCGGTCTCCCTCGGGGTGGTCAGGAAACAGCAGCGCTCAGAACTGCCCGATGAAAGCCCGCCACCCCTCACGGGACACGGAGAGGAGAGGGCCGTCGGTCTGCTTGCTGTCGCGGACGGCTCGGCCGCCGGGGGCGGTGTCGGCGACCTCGACGCAGGCGTTCTCCTGCCCCGAATAGGACGACTTCCAGAACGGGCTTACGACCTCGGTCACGATGTGTCTTCCTTCAGACTCCGGAGTATGCCCCGGATGAGCTTCGCGCTCGCGTCCGGCGCCAATGCCGACGATCGTAGTAGGTCGTACGCATTGGCGTAAGCGGCGAGGTCCTCAGGCCCTTCAAGGACGGACGCGCCGCGCAGATTGTCCATGGCGACCGCCTCGACGGTCGGTTCCTTGTCGAAGCTGAAGGAGTAGAAGGCGCAGGAATAGCCGGGCAATACGCCCGCGCTGAACGGCAGCACCTGCACCGTGACGTTCTTCCGCTTGCCGGCCTCGAGAATCGCGGAGAGCTGGTTGCGATGAATCTCGACACCAAGCAGCGGGTGGGTGACGACCGACTCCCAGAGGATCGCGGTGTACGACGCTCCGCCCTCGGCAATCTTCGCCTGCCGCGCCATCCGGACCTTGACCAGGTGGGTGACCCGTTCGGGCTCGATATAGTGGGGGCCGCCGGAGATGGCCGCCTCCGCGTACTCCGGGGTCTGCAACAGGCCCGGCACCATGACTGGCTGCCACTCACGGATGTAGGTCGCGTCGTCTTCCAGCGCGATGTGGTCGGCGTAGTCCGGCCTCAAGTGCTCCGCGTGCTCCAGCCACCAGCCCCGGTTCTTCGAGTGCTTGGCCAAGTCCTCCAGCTTGTCGCGGACTTCCTCGTCGGTGACGCCGTACGCATCCAACAGCAGCCGCACCTCGATGACGCGCGGCGTCGCCTGCCCGCTCTCAACACGACTGATCCGAGCCTGACTTGATGCGATGACCTCGGCGGCCTGCGGTTGGTCCAGCTTGGCCGCCTGACGGTATTGCCGAAGCGCCGTACCCAGGCGCCTGCTGCGCACAGTCGGTCGTCCACCTGCGGGCATGTGAATCTCCCCTCCATTCCGCAGAACCTTGCCACAAGGGACGGCACCTTCATGGGCGCATCACACGATCGAGTGAGACGCTCGCATATATTCGCAGGTTCCAGTTGTGGGCGTATGGAATCCACATCTAGCTTCGTCCTCGTGCCAACGACCAAGACCTTCCTCATCCCCCAGCGCAGGCAACACGTGTCAACAGCCCGGCAGAACGTGCGCGAGGCCCTGGCCGGCTGGGGGATCGCCGATGAACTCACCGACGACGTGGTCCTCTCGGCCGGCGAACTCGTGGCCAACGCCGTGACCCACGGCCGGGTGTCCCACGCCCAGGTCAGGGTCACACTCACCGTGCAGGGGCCGTATCTCTTCCTGGAGGTCCACGACCCCGACCGGGACCGGCTCCCGAAGCCGCGGGCCTGCGACCCGGACGCCGAGAGCGGACGCGGCCTCGCGCTCGTCGGGCGGTTGGCCCACGGCTGGGGACACGCACAGCAGCGGTTCACGAAGTGCGTGTGGGCGCGCTTCCTGCTCCCGGAGGGGCCGCGTGTTCCGGCGGATCTATGAGGCGCTGACCCGGCGGACGAAGGTTGAACCACCTGCCCTCGCGGAGGAGGTCAGGGCGCCGGACCCGTACGTATGGCGACTCCCCGACCCGTACGAAGCCCGCTGGCGCCGGTGGGCCAAGCGCTCCCGGGCGGCCGGGTACCGCCTGCCGTTCCCGGCCGAGGAAGCCTGCTGGCAGACACCGGCCCGCCCGGCCGGACCCCGCTGGACGACGACCGATGACGTGGTGCGGCCGTACGTCCTCAGACCTTGATGCTTCGGCGGACGCGGGCGATGACTTGCTGGGCGTCGGTGCCGAAGACCGCCGATTCGGCGAGGGTGTCCCAGACGCGGCGGTAGAGGGCAATCGTTTCGGCGTCGTCGAGCCAGAGTTCGGCGTGCCAGTCCTCGACGGCGACCATACGGTCGTCCAGCATGCAGAAGGAGTTGGCCGGCGGAAGGCGCAGGGCGCTGTCCAACGGGACGATCCCGAGGTGGACGGTGTCCATGCCCACCATGCCGAGCAGCCTGTCCAGTTGGGCGACCAGCACTTCCGGCGGGCACACCTTGGACCACAGGGCGCCCTCCCACATGAGCAGCTTCAACTGCTTGCCCGGCCGGTACAGCCACTCCTGCCGTTTCATGCGCGCTCGCACCGCGTCCTCGGTGTCTCGCGGGGAGCACCGGAGGTCCGTGTAGCGGTCGAAGACGTGCCGTGCGTAGTCGGCGGTCTGGACCATGCCGCTGATCGTGCTGTTCTCCCACATGAGGAGGGTGCGGGACTCGTCCACGAGGCTGTTCCACCGCTCCTGGACAGGGCCGTGGCCTGCCGCGAGCTGGCGCCGCCAGGAGCGGATGTGGCTTTCGAAGCCCTTCAGCCGGGCGCGCAGTTCCGCGAACGCGGCAGGCTGCCCGACGGCCTCCGTCCATGCGCGGAGGTCGTCGTCCGTCGGGGTCTGCCTGCCGTTCTCCAGCTTGCTGACCTTCGACTGCGGCCAGTCCAGCCGCTGGGCCAGTTCGGTGCCGGTGAGCCGGCCATCAGGGCACTCGGTACGCAATTCCCTGAGTCTTCGGCCCAGTTCCTCGCGCGCCCTCTGATAGTCCGTGCTCACCGGTATCCGCTCTGACCCCTACGTGTCGCTGTCCAACTCGGCCGTGAACCGCTTCCACGGTACGGCGTGATGCCAGGCCGCGTCCCGCACCATGCAGCAGCGCACCACCTCGGCGGGCTCCGTGATCAGATCCACGTGTGTGAGTTCGTCGGCGTCGTCGAACCGCAGGAGCGCGACGAGGCGGCTGTCGAACAGCCAGAAGTCCTCGGCGGGGAGGCGGAGTCGGTCGGCGTCGGCCCGCCACAGGTTGCGGATGTCCTCACCGAAGCCGATGTTTCCCTTGGCGCTGCTGAGGAGGTAGCGCTGGCCGAGCGTGGCGGGCTGATCCACGATGCGCACGCGTTCCATGCGCTTGCCCTGCTCGGTCTGCGCGCGGATCGTGTCGCGGAACCACCTGACCTCCGGGGCGTCGGCCCAGTCGTCGCCGACCGAGCCGGTGTCCACGAACTGCCTCCAGCGCTCGTTCTTCTCGTCGCTCGCGTACCTCCGCCGGGTCTCCAACCGCCACGCCGTGTGCTCGAACTTGCCGAACAGGCTCTGGAACTCGTCCCGATCGATCGTCCGCGCCTGCCGGTCCCGCTCCTTCGGGGTCCAGTCCACGAGCAGATCACGCGGGACCACGACGGCGACCTCCCCCTCCGAGAAGTGCTGGAGCTGCGCCAGGTCGTCCGCGTCGGTGAGCGGAGGACCATGGACGATCACCTCGCCACTGTCCAAGTCCTCGTGCACCGACGGGCATCCGGTGACCCCGCTCCCGGTCCCGTTGAACCGCAACCGACGTGCCATACGCGACAACTCCCTTGAGACTCGACGATGTTGCTCCCCCAGCATGTCGGTACCTCTGAGTGAATCTCCATGTATTCAGAGTGACGACGTGAGAATAGTTGAGAATATTCGCCACTTGGCAACCCCTCTCCGCCCCACGCCGCTCACCGAGAACAACCAACCCGCCACGGCGGCAAACCAGAGAGGGTCACCCATGCTCGACGCAACCAAGCTCTACGCCCTCGACATCACCTCGGCCTCGTTCAGGAAGGCCTGCGGCGGCAACAGGCACCCGGAACCACCCCCGGCCGGGAGCCGGCCGGAGCTGGTTCAGCGGTATCGCGAGGTGGCTGCCGAGTTCCCCGGCTCCGACCTCCCGCCGCTGGAGACGGCGTACTGGCTCCTCAAGCCCCGCTCATCGGTGCGGGGCACATGGGAGGACCCGGAAGAAGCCGCGGCGTGGATCCATGAGCGGCTGGCCGAGGTGCGCCTCACCGCGCACCTCGCTCACGCCGCCGAGCGGCTCCGGCGGGGCGGGGACGTGTCCCTCGGGTTCTATCTGGAGCGGCCGGTCTTCCTGTCGTTGGCGGTGGTGGCGTGTTCGCCGCGTCGTGAGCGGCACGCCGGCCTCGCCTGTCCGCTCAGCAGGTGAAGGGGCGCCCTGAGGCAGGGCGCCCCTTCCGTCACGTCGCCGTGCAGCTCACCGCCGGTGCACCCGCACCGCCCGGTGCCGCTCCGAAGCCGAAGCTCGCCGACGTGCCCGGTGCCACCGTGCCGTTGTGCGCCGCGTTGACCGCCGTCACCGTCCCGCCGCTCTGGGTGTACGACGCGTTCCACATGGTCGTGACCTGCTGTGCGCCGCTCCAGGTCCAGGTCACCTTCCAGGAGGAGAGCGCCGTCGTCCCCGTGTTGGTCACCTTCACGTCCGCGTTGAAGCCGCCGCCCCAGTCGCTGCTGATCGTGTACGTGGCCGAGCAGGAAGCCGTCGAACCGCCGTCATCCCCTCCACCGCCCCCGCCGGCCGGGAAGCCCGGCGCCTTGATGCTCGCCAGGTAGCCGTCCTTCACCGTGTCCACGGTCTGCCAGTCGTCCTTCAGAATGCCGCCCGTGTCACCGGAGTTGGGGTTCCAGGACCAGAAGGTCCAGTGGAAGGAGTCGCCGCCGTACGTCGACGTGGGCCGCAGGTAGTCCACCAGGGCCGCCAGCCACCGCTGGTCCACCGTCGAGGCGAGCGTCGTGCCGAACTCGCCCAGCCAGACCGGCGCGATGTTCTGCTTGAAGAGGTAACCCCAGTACCTGTCCCAGATCCCCGGCATGTTCGCGGGGAACGACGGATCGCTGAACCAGCTCTGCTGGGCGACGCTCGTGGCGTAGTCGTGGGCCGAGTACACGAGCCGGCCGGGCACGTCGAGCCGTACCGGGTACTGGGCCACGCCCATCAGATTGCCGCCCCACCAGCCGGAGACGCCGTTGAAGGTCTGCACGCCCTCGACGAGGATCAGCAGGTCCGGGTTGACGGAGAGGACCGCGTTGCCGGCCCGCTCGGCGGCGAGCCGCCAGTCGGTCGCGGTGTCGCCGCAGCCCCAACAGGCGGGATCGTGCGGCTCGTTGTGCAGGTCGATGCCGATGACGGTGTCCTGGCCCCGGTAACGGGCCGCCAGCGCCTTGAGGTTGGCGATCCACGTCGACTCGGGCACGGCCGGGGTGTACCAGAGCGCCGACTGCCCGGCGGCGTCCGGGCGGTGCCGGTCGAGGATGACCTTGAGGCCGCCCTGACCGGCGTACGCGACGATCCTGTCCAGGACGCCGAGGGAGCCGAGCTCTTGCAGGTCGGCGTTCTTGCCGCCGCTGAAGTCGATGCCGGTGGGGGCGGTGCCGCTCTTGAGGATGTCGTCGCTGTACGGGATGCGGAGGGTGTTGTACCCGAGCGACTTCATCTGGTCGATCATGCTCTTGTAGTCGCGGGACCAGAGGCCGTGGACGACGTTGTCGGCGGTCTCGAAGCCGAACCAGTTGATCCCGGCGATCCTGACCGGCTGCCCGGCGGAGTCGAGGATCTGGCGGCCGCTGGTGTGCCAGTAGCCGGCACCTGCGGCAGCCTCGGCCTCGACCGCCTGCGCGCCTGCCGCCAGGGGGAGCAGCAGGGCCGCGACGGCGACGCACAGCGCTCTGCGGAGGTTGCGGAACATGACGTTGCTTCCTCTCGGGGCGGCGCGGGTCCGGAACATATGGGAGCGCTCCCATACGCCGCGCACCTCCAGGAAACTGGGATGCCATGAACTCGTCAAGATGAGCGGCGGCACCCCGTGGCTGCCGCCGCTCACGCGTATCGGTCAGGCGCTCTCGACGGGCCCGTCGGTGACACCGTCGGTGCCCAGGTCCGTACCCCCGTCCGTACCCCCGTCCGTACCTCCGTCGCCGCCCCCGGGGCCGATCAGCGAGGCGTCGATGCCGGCGATTCCGCCGGTCGCCGTGAGGCTCACCAGGACCCGCACCGGTGCGATCGGGTTCGGCGGGACGATCGGGTTGGGCGGGACGACCGGGTTGATCTGGAGGAACGTCGGGAGCACGAGCAGCGGCGTGATCGGGTTCGGCGGGACGGTGACCCGGTCGACGTCGGCGCCGACGAACCGGTACGTGGCACCCGTGACGGCGCCGACGCCCCTGGTGTTCCCCAGCGAGCTGATGACCTGTGCCGTACCGCCGCCGTCCGCGCCCGTCCTGGTGACGACGGTGACGTGGAGCGTGCCGGTGAGGTTGATCTGCTCCGAGGCGCCCGCGATCGGGCCGCTCAGCGCGATGGTGGCGGAACGCCAGTCCACGCCCAGGGTGGGGACGGCGTGACCGGCGCGGGCCGGCTGGGCGGCGGCGGCCGTCGCCGACGGGACGGCGAGTCCCAGGACGGCGAGGAGCAGGCTGAGCTTCACGGTGAACGTGCGGGCGGCGCGTATGGCATGACCGCGCATCGGGACTCCCATCGGTGAGGAGCGGGACCGTACGAAGCCGCCCCCGTCCCGCGAGACACCGCCAGCCTGCCGGGCCGGACACCCACTGTCGCGCGGGACGGTCCGGACGGGTGACCCGGCCCGCGCACGCCGGTCGCCGACGCGCCGCCGTGCGCTCAGCGGCGCCGCCGCAACCGTCGTACGCCGAACGCCGCGACGAGCACCGCCGCCAGGGCGAACGCGCCCAGTTTCACCTCGCCGCCCGTCGAGGAACCGTCGTCCTCGCTCGTGGCGTTGTCCGAACTCCCTGAGCCCGACGGCGACTTGGAGTCGGCCGGGGCATCGGGGGCGTCCTCCGCCACCACCGTGCTGCCGGTGCCCTCGCTGCCGTACATGAGCTTGGTGCCGTCGGCGGAGTAGGTGACGGACTCGCCCTGCCGTTGGAGGGGCACGTCGAGGCGGCCCTTGCGTCGGAGGTCGCCGCCGTTCCACTCGTAGGAGATGCCGCCGAAGTAGCCGCGTACGGCGAGGTGGGTGCCGTCCGGGGAGAACGCGGCGTCGGTGGCCCACAGGTCGACGGGGGCGACCGGCTTGAAGACGTTCGTGCCGGAGGCGGCGAGGGTGGCCGGGCCCTCGTAGAGGTGTCCGCCGTCCTCCTGCTTGTCGATGATGTAGACCCGCCCGGTCCTGGGGTGCACGAGGAGCGACTCGGCGTCGCGGGGGCCGTCGGCGTACTTGACGATGTACTGCGTGGCGCGGACCGTCGCGTCGGTGAGCGTCTTCGGCTCGGGCAGCCGGTAGATCCACACGTACGGCCAGCCGCCGCCGAGGTTGTCGCCGATGTCGCCGACCCAGATCTCGTTGCCGGGGCCGATCGAGATGGCCTCGACGTCGCGCGGGGTGCCGATGCCGGTGAGGGTGAGGCGGGCGACGGTCTTCCCGGTCGCGCTGTCGACGGCGTAGAGGTAGGGGCCGTCGTCGCTGTCGTTGTGGGTCCAGTAGACGCCCGGGTGCTGTCGGGAGGCGGCGAGACCGCTGGACTCGGTGATGCGCGGGTCCTCGATGGTGAAGTCCTTGTTCCCGGCCTTGTCCCCGTCATCGGCGGAGGCGGGTACGGCGAGCGCGGGTACGGCGGCCGCGCCCATGAGGAGGGCACCGGCGAGGAGGGCTCCGGCACGGCCGGCGAAGGGTCGTCGCATGCCCCAAGCCTGCCATCCCGCCCGCGCGTTCCGGGCGCGGCGATCACCGCGGCGCAGGTCGTGGCCGGGTCGTGGCCGGGTCGTGGCCGGGCCCTGGCCGTGTCCTTGTCGGCCGTGGTCAGCCTCACACGCCCCCGGACTCCTGTGATCGTCCGGCGATCCCTCATCATGAGCGGATGCTTAGGTTCATGCCCGTGGGCGACTCGATGACGATCGGCAGCGCGGGCGAACACACATGGCGTTACCGCATGTGGCGGCACCTGTGCGCGACGTACGACGGCCCCTGCGCCCTGGTCGGCCCGCGCGAGACGCTCCACGACAAGCAGGCGGACGCGCCCACGTCGTACGCGTACGCCGAACCGGGCTTCCCGCGCGCCCATCTGGCCGGCTGGGGCGAGGGCTGGCTGCACATGGCCCCGCTGATCCGCGCGGCGGTGCGGGAGCACCGGGCGGACGTGCTGCTGGTCTCCCTGGGCCTGATCGACCTGGGCTTCTACACCAACGCCGAGCAGACCGCGGAGAACGTGCGGTCCTTCACGGCCGAGGCGCGCGCGGCGAACCCGGCGGTGCGGATGGTCTGGCTGCCGGTGATCCCCAACGTGCGCGCGGCGGACGACCCGCCCTTCGGCGCCGAGGTCACCGCCTTCAACGAACGCCTGGCGAAGGCGGCCGCCGACCTGGACACCCCGTCCTCCCCGATCCTCCTGGCCTCGGTCCCCGACACCTGGGATCTCCACACCGACACCTACGACGGCACCCACCCCAACGCACGCGGCGAACACAAACTGGCGGCGGCCTTCGCGACGGCGATGCATCAAGGGTGGGGGGTGGGCGGGGAGTACGGGGCCCGCGACTGACCGGTCCGGGCTCCGCCGACCCCGGCCCCCTTGCGTCGAGCGCACTCCAAGTCGTTGGCTGGGGTCCCATGAAGTACACGCAGCTCGGACGTACCGGACTCAAGGTCAGCCGTCTCGTCCTCGGCACCATGAACTTCGGCCCGCAGACCGACGAGACCGAGTCCCACGCGATCATGGATTCGGCGCTGGACGCGGGTATCAACTTTTTCGACACCGCTAACGTGTACGGCTGGGGCGAGAACAAGGGCCGTACCGAGGAGATCATCGGCAACTGGTTCGCCAAGGGCGGCGAGCGGCGCGACAAGGTCGTGCTCGCCACCAAGGTGTACGGCAACATGGCCGCCGAGGGCGACGCCTGGCCCAACCACGACAAGCTGTCCGCGCTCAGCATCCGGCGGGCCGTGGACGCGTCGCTCAGGCGGCTGAAAACCGACTACATCGACCTGTACCAGTTCCACCACATCGACCGCCTCACGTCGTTCGACGAGATCTGGCAGGCGATCGACGTGCTGGTGCAGCAGGGCAAGGTCCTCTACGCCGGTTCCTCCAACTTCCCCGGCTACAAGATCGCCCAGGCCAACGAGACCGCCGCGCGCCGGGGCGGGACCATCGGGCTCGTCAGCGAGCAGTGTCTGTACAACCTGGCCGAGCGGCGCGCCGAGATGGAGGTGATCCCGGCCGCGCGCGAGTACGGCCTCGGCGTCATCCCGTGGTCGCCGCTGCACGGCGGGGCGCTGGGCGGGATCATCCGCAAGGAGGTCGAGGGCGGGCGCCGCGCGGCCGGGCGGGCCGCCGACACGCTGGCCGACCCCGTGGCGCGTGGCCGGATCCAGGCGTACGAGGACCTCCTCGACAAGCACGGGATCGAACCCGGCGAGGCCGCTCTGGCGTGGCTGCTCACCCGGCCCGGCGTGACCGGACCGATCGTCGGCCCGCGCACCGCCGGGCAACTGGAGTCGGCGATCCGTGCGGTGGGACTGGAGCTGAGCGAGGAGCTGCTGACCGGCCTGGACGAGATCTTCCCGGGACCGGGGCCGTCCCCGGAGGCGTTCGCCTGGTAGTCGGGGGGGGCTGCTTCGGGCGGGGCGAGGGCGCCGAGACGCACCCGGGCGTCCCTCCCCCTCCCCTGCTTCTACTTCCCGACCGCGGCCGCCATCGCCACCACGACAAACATCAGCACGAGCGCACCGGCCATGATCCGGTTCCTGGTCTTCGGGTCCACGCGTCGAGCCTAACCGGCGCCGCCGAGCGGCCAGCGCCCGACCGGGTCGTAGCGGGGCTGCTCCCCCGGCACCCCGGACCGCGGCAGCCGGCTGCGTACGAGCGTCAGCTCGTCCACGGTCCAGGTACGGTCGGCGAAGGCGTCCAGCGCCTCGACGTACGGCGTCACGTCCACGGCGTCGCGGCTGCGGGCCAAGGTCAGATGCGCCTTGTAGCGGCGGTGTCCTCCCAGGTCGAGGCCCGCTTTCCGGCCCGCCGCCTCGGCCCGGTCCGCGAGCAGCCGCAACGCCGGTACGTCCCCGGCGGCCCCGGCCCAGAGGGCCCGTCCGTGCCCGAACTGTCCCCCGCCCCGCACACCGAGCGCGAACGGCTCACTCCGGCGCGCGACCCGCCCCAGCCGCGCCGACAGCTCCTCCACGAGGTCGTCGTCGACCTCGCCGTAGAAGGCGAGCGTGAAGTGCCACCCGGGCCGCCCGGTCCACCGCAACGCCTCCGCCCTGGGCAGCCGCCGCAACTCCCCCACCTCGACGGCGAGTTCCCGCACCACGTCGTCCGGCGGAAGCACGGCGGCGAACAGTCTCATACGGCCGATTCTCCCGAACCGGGGTACCGACCGCGCGGCACAGGGCGGGTGTGGCCGGACTCACAGGGGGCGCGCCACCGGTAACGGCGGTGCCCCTCCCTCCGGGACTACGCCCACGCCCACATCCGCTGCCGAGCCGGACGCCGACGGGGACGCTCACCCTTCCCGGGGAGGGCACGCACGGCGGCGCTGAGCCGCTGACCACCATGTGCACGGGCCCCGCCGGTGCCGCGCGGGGTGACCGCCCTGCCCCGGGACAGGCGCATCACACCGCGGACAGCCCTCGGTGACGCCGCAGGAGGAGCACAGCCCGCCGCACGACCGGCCACGGCCAGGGGGTGAGCGCACCTGCACCTCGGACAACCACTGGCACCGGCCGACCGCCGGGGGGTGCAGCCGACGGCCACACAGCCGACCAGCCCCAGGCCACGCGGGGGTCGGACCCCGCTCCAGCCGAAGCCGTGCACGCGCGGCCTCCCTCCCTCACACCGGCGGGATCAGCTCCCGAATTTCCGGCGGCCGGGAGCCGACGCCCCGTTTCCGGCACCCCCGCCCACGACCATGCCCCCTCACGCCGCCGAGGTCAGTTCCCGGTCCCGGTCGGTCTCTTTCTCGGTCCGGCGAGGGACGAACCGTACCCGGGGATGGCCGTGGTGCCAGCCGACCGTGAGGCGGAGGTTGCCCACCCGGGTCAGGGTCAGGCCGATCGTGGCGGCGGCCAGGGCGGCCACCGCGCCGCCCGTCGCGAGGCCCGCACGGACGCCGTACGCGTCGGTGATCCAGCCCGCGATCGGGGCGCCGACCGGGGAGCCGCCGAGGAAGACCATCATGTAGAGGGCCATGACACGGCCGCGCATGGCCGGGTCGGTGCCCATCTGGATGCTGGTGTTGGCGGTGACGTTGACCGTCATGCCGAACATGCCGATCGGGGCCATCAGCAGGGCGAAGAGCCACAGCGAGGGCGCGCCCGCCGCGGCGATCTCCACCGCGCCGAAGGCCACGGCCGCCGCGATGAGCACCCGCATCCGGGTCGTGCCGCGCCGCGCCGCCAGCAGGGCGCCGATCAGCGAGCCGACCGCCATCAGCGTGTTGAAGAGGCTGTACGCACCGGCGCCCGCGTCGAAGACGTCGTCGGCGAAGGCGGAGAGGTAGACGGGGAAGTTGAAGCCGAAGGTGCCGACGAACCCGATCAGGGTGATCGTCCAGATCAGGTCGGGGCGGCCGGCGACATAGCGAAGCCCTTCGCGGAGCTGGCCCTTGGCGCGCGGGGCGCGTTCGACGGCGTGCAGGTCGCGGGCGCGCATCAGCAGCAGGCCGGTGATGGGCGCGACGAAGGACAGGCCGTTGAAGAGGAACGCCCAGCCGGTGCCGACACCGGTGATCAGCACGCCGGCGACGGCGGGGCCGACGAGCCGGGCGGACTGGAAGTTCGCGGAGTTGAGGCTGACCGCGTTCTGGAGCTGGTCCGGGCCGACCATCTCGGAGACGAAGGACTGCCGGGCCGGATTGTCGACGACCGTCGCGAGACCCACGGCGAACGCGGCGACGTACACGTGCCACACCTGGACGTGCCCGGAGAGCGTGAGCAGGGCGAGCGCGATGCCGGTGAGGGCCATCGCCGCCTGGGTGAACAGCAGCGTGGGCCGCTTGGGCAGGCGGTCGACGAGGACACCGCCGTAGAGGCCGAAGAGCAGCATCGGCAGGAACTGGAGGGCCGTCGTGACGCCGACGGCCGTGGCGGAGCCGGTGAGGCTGAGGACCAGCCAGTCCTGGGCGATCCGCTGCATCCAGGTGCCGATGTTCGAGACGACCTGGCCGGCGAAGAACAGCCGGTAGTTCCTGACCTTCAGCGAGGCGAACATCGACGCGCGGGCGGGACGGGCGGGCGGGGATTCGGGGGTGGTCGGTGCGGGTGCGGAGTCTGCTCCGGGTCCCGGACTCAAAGGGTTCGCCTCCTGTGTGTCGCGTGGTGCTGTCGGCGGAGCCACTGCGCTACAGATGCGCGAGCTTCTCCAGCACGGGTGCGGCGGCGCGCAGCTTCGCCCACTCGTCCTCGTCGAGGCCGTCGACCAGCGTGGCCAGGAAGGCGTTCCGCTTGCGGCGGCTCTCCTCGAGCATGGTCTCGGCCTGCTCGGTCCTGGTGACGACCTTCTGGCGGCGGTCCTCGGGGTGCGGCTCCAGCCGGACCAGGCCCTTGGCCTCCAGGAGCGCCACGATGCGGGTCATGGACGGCGGCTGGACGTGTTCCTTGCGGGCCAGCTCACCGGGGGTGGCGCTGCCGCACAGGGACAGGGTGCCGAGCACCGACATCTCGGTCGGGCTCAGCGATTCGTCGACCCGCTGGTGCTTGAGCCGACGGGACAGCCGCATCACGGCGGATCGCAGGGAGTTCACGGCGGCAGCGTCGTCGCCATGCGTAAGGTCCGGCATGTTCTTTAACATAACTCATTACCCTCGCTAAATACCACCCGGGGCCCCACCCCCGCTCCGTCTTGAGGAAACGCAGAATCACTCATACGGGTGATACGACCGCGGAACGGCTCCCACCACCCCGAACCGTGCAGCGACCCTCGTAGCCATGGGGACCAGTGTGCTCAGCCTGCGGATAGACGGGGAGCTGCTCGAACGGCTCCGCCACCATGCTGCGAAAAGGGGAATGAGCGTCCAGGACTATGTGATCCAGACGCTCATCCGTGACGACTTCGACGAGCGGTTCCAGGCCGCCGTCGAGGAGACGGAGAAGTTCTACGGGCTCACCTGAGCCCGTAGCCCCCGTACGAACCGGCTCAGGTCAGACCGAGCGCCGGCATCAGGTAGTAGAAGGCGAAGACCGCCGAGACCACATACATGGGCACCGGCACCTCCCGGCCCCGCCCGGCCGCCAGGCGCAGCAGCGCGAAGGTGATGAAGCCCATGCCGATACCGTTGGTGATCGAGTAGGTGAACGGCATCATCACCATCGTGATGAACGCGGGCACGGCGATCGTGTAGTCGGCCCAGTCGATGTCCTTGACCGAGCCCGCCAGGATCAGGAAGCCCACCGCGAGCAGCGCGGGGGTGGCCGCCTGGGACGGCACCATGGTGGCGACGGGCGTGAGGAAGAGCGAGACGGCGAAGAGGCCGCCCGTGACGAGGTTCGCGAAGCCGGTCCGGGCGCCCTCGCCGACACCGGCCGTGGACTCCACGAACGCGGTGGTGGCGGAGGAGGAGCTGGCGCCACCGGCGGCGACGGCGAAACCGTCCACGAAGAGCACCTTGCCGATACCGGGCATCTGGCCCTGGGCGTCGGTCAGCTTCGCCTCGTCGGAGACGCCCATGATCGTGCCCATCGCGTCGAAGAAGCACGACAGCAGGACCGTGAAGACGAACAGGATGCCGGTCAGCACGCCGACCTTGTGGAAACCGCCGAGGAGGCTGAACTCGCCGATCAGCCCGAAGTCGGGCGTGGCGACCGGGTTGCCGGGCCACTCCGGGACGGTCAGACCCCAGGACGGGACCGTGGCGACGGCGTTGATGATCAGCGCGAGGACGGTCATGGCGACGATCGAGATCAGGATCGCGCCCGGCACCTTGCGGACGATCAGGGCGAGCGTGAGCAGGGAGCCCAGGATGAAGACGAGCACCGGCCAGCCGTTGAGGTGACCGTCGGAACCGAGCTGGAGCGGGACGGTGGTGTGCGCGGCGTCGGGGATCCGGCTGACGAACCCGGAGTCGACCAGACCGATCAGCATGATGAACAGGCCGATACCGATGGAGATGGCCTTGCGCAGCCCGTACGGCACGGCGTTCATCACGCGCTCGCGCAGGCCGGTGGCGACCAGCAGCATCACGATGAAACCGGCCAGGACGACCATGCCCATCGCGTCCGGCCAGGACATCCGGGGCGCGAGCTGGAGCGCGACGACGGAGTTCACCCCGAGGCCGGCGGCGAGCGCGATCGGCACATTGCCGATGACACCCATCAGCAGGGTGGTGAAGGCGGCCGTCACACAGGTGGCGGTGACGAGCTGGCCGTTGTCGAGCTGATGCCCGTACATGTCCTTGGCGCTGCCGAGGATGATCGGGTTCAGCACGATGATGTACGCCATCGCGAAGAAGGTGGCGAAACCGCCACGGATCTCCCTCGGCAGCGTGCTGCCCCGCTCGGAGATCTTGAAGTAGCGGTCGACCATTAGAGGTTCCTACGATCAGAAGTGGACAAACCCAAAACCGTTTCAGTATGAACGTATAAAACCTCGGAACGCCATCTCCGCGCGTAGACCGGTGCGGCCCGTAAGCTGTCCCCATGGCGAAGTGGACCCCCCAGCACGAGGCGCCGGAGCCCCTGGAGGGCCCCGTGGTCGCCACCATCACCGGCGGCACGATCGTCTGGTTCGTCCTCTTCCTCGTGCAGCTCCCCTTCTACGGCTGGTTCGACGACCACGGGCATCTGTGGTGGCTGTGGACCTGCCTGGCGGGCGGCGGGCTCGGGCTCATCGGCATCTGGTACGTCCGCAAGCGCGACGCCGCCATCAAGCGGACCGAGGCGCTCCGGTAGAAACCGGCGTCTCCTCCCCAGGTCGGATCTTCCGGTCCGCCGAGGGGTGAACCCCCAAGTCCGCACGTACCGTCGATGGCATGACCCATATCGACGCCCCCGCCGGCCTGTCGACGGCCACCGGTCTGACCGCGGCCGAGGTCGCGGAGCGTGTCGCACGCGGTCAGGTCAACGACGTCCCCGTCCGCAGCAGCCGCAGCGTCGGCGAGATCGTCCGGGCGAACGTCTTCACCCGGTTCAACGCGATCATCGGCGTCCTGTGGGTGATCATGCTCGGGGTCGCGCCCATCCAGGACGGCCTGTTCGGCTTCGTGATCCTCGCCAACACCGGCATCGGCATCATCCAGGAGTGGCGGGCCAAGCAGACCCTGGACTCCCTCGCCGTCATCGGGGAGGCCCGGCCCACCGTCCGGCGCGACGGCGCCGCCCAGGAGGTCGCCACCGCAGAGATCGTCCTCGACGACCTCATCGAGATCGGCCCCGGCGACAAGATCGTGGTCGACGGGGTGTGCGTGGAGGCCGACGGGCTGGAGATCGACGAGTCACTGCTCACCGGCGAGGCCGACCCCGTCGTCAAACACAGCGGCGACCCGGTCATGTCGGGCAGCTTCGTGGTGGCCGGCGGCGGCGCCTTCCAGGCCACCAAGGTCGGCCGCGAGGCCTACGCCGCCCAGCTCGCCGAGGAGGCGTCCCGGTTCACCCTCGTCCACTCCGAGCTGCGCTCCGGCATCTCCACCATCCTCAAGTACGTGACCTGGATGATGATCCCGGCCGCGCTCGGTCTGGTCGTCACCCAGCTCTTCGTCAAGGACAACGACCTCAGGGACTCGGTCGCCCGCACCGTCGGCGGCATCGTCCCCATGGTCCCCGAGGGGCTGGTCCTGCTCACCTCCGTCGCCTTCGCCATCGGGGTCATCCGGCTCGGCCGGAAACAGTGCCTCGTCCAGGAGCTGCCCGCCATCGAGGGCCTCGCCCGCGTCGACACCGTCTGCCTCGACAAGACCGGCACCCTCACCGAGGGCGGCATGGACGTCAGCGAGGTCCGGGTCCTGGACGGCGGCGACGGGGCGTACGTACGCCGGGTGCTCGGGGCGCTCGGCGAGTCCGACCCCCGGCCCAACGCCTCCCTCCAGGCGATCATCGACGCCTACCCGGACACCGACGCCTGGCGCTGCACCGAGTCCCTGCCCTTTTCCTCCGCCCGCAAGTACAGCGGCGCCAGCTTCAGCGAGGGCAACGGCGAGAACAGCACCTGGCTGCTCGGCGCCCCGGACGTGCTGCTCGACCCCGGCGACCCCGCCCTCGCCGAAACCGACCGGCTCAACGAACAGGGGCTGCGGGTGCTGCTGCTGGCCCGCGCCGCCCGCGACCTCGACGACCCGGCGGTGGCCAAGGGCGCCCGGCCCACCGCGCTGGTCGTCCTGGAGCAGCGGCTGCGGCCCGACGCCGCCGACACCCTGCGCTACTTCGCCGAGCAGAACGTCCAGGCCAAGGTCATCTCCGGGGACAACGCGGTGTCCGTGGGCGCGGTGGCCGGAAAGCTCGGTCTGGACGGCCGTACGGTCGACGCGCGGCGGCTGCCCGACGAGCGGGACGCGATGGGGCGCGCGCTGGACGAGGGGACCGTGTTCGGGCGGGTCACCCCGCAGCAGAAGCGGGACATGGTCGGCGCGCTCCAGGCCCGCGGGCACACCGTGGCGATGACCGGGGACGGGGTGAACGACGTCCTCGCACTGAAGGACGCGGACATCGGCGTGGCGATGGGCTCGGGGTCGGAGGCCACCCGGGCGGTCGCCCAGATCGTGCTGCTGAACAACAGCTTCGCCACCCTGCCGTCGGTGGTGGCGGAGGGCCGGCGGGTGATCGGCAACATCACGCGCGTGGCCACGCTGTTCCTGGTCAAGACGGTGTACTCGGTGCTGCTGGCGCTGCTGGTGGTGTGCTGGCAGGTCGAGTACCCGTTCCTGCCGCGCCATCTGACGCTGCTGTCCACCCTCACCATCGGGGTCCCGGCGTTCTTCCTGGCGCTCGCCCCCAACAAGGAGCGGGCCCGCCCGCACTTCGTGCGCCGGGTGATGCGGTACTCGATCCCCGGCGGGGTGCTGGCCGGGGTGGCGACCTTCGTGACGTATCTGATCGCCCGCCACCACTACACCGGGGAGGGCTCGCTGGACGCGGAGACCAGCGTCGCGACGCTCACGCTGTTCCTGATCTCGATGTGGGTCCTGGCGATCATCGCCCGCCCCTACACCCTGTGGCGGGTGCTGCTGGTGGCCTCGATGGGCGGGGCGTTCCTGCTGGTCCTGGCCGTGCCGTGGCTCCAGGAGTTCTTCGCGCTGAAACTGGTCGGCATGACGATGCCGTGGATCGCGGTGGCCGTGGCCGCGGTGGCGGCGGCCGCCCTGGAGGTCACGTGGACCTGGGTCGACCGCCGCTTTCCCGCGTGATGCCTGCGCCTAATTGACGTCGATGAAGTCACCCGCGGCGGAGACCGCCGGGGTGGTCGAGGTGCCCGCGAAGGAGTAGCGGTAGTAGCCGTCCGCCGACGCCTTGACCGTGGTCTTCAGCGTGCCGGTCGAGCTGGTCTTGATCGTCTTGACGGTGGTGTAGGTGGAGCTGCCCTTCTTCTTGAACTGCAGCTTCACCGACTGCGCCGCGTATCCGGCGTACTTGTTGGCGTCCCAGTTGGCGCGGGACAGCTTGCCGGTGACCGTGATGGTCTTGCCCTTCTTCACCGGCTCCGGCGCGGCGTCGACCGTCAGCTTGGCGGCGCGCTGGACCTTGACGGTGCCCAGGTTGCTCTGCCACTTCATGTCGTCCGCGGACGAGGCGTCGTTGGCGATGGCCAGGGCGCCGACCTTCCAGGCACCGGCGTCGCCGTTGCCCAGGTCGTCGTAGTCCGCCGGGGCGTCCGGACGGAACTGGATCTTGGCCGTGCACTTCAGGACGGTGGAGGAGGACGTGGTGCAGGTGCCCTCGTTGTCACCGAAGATGCTGTCCGACTGCTCGCTGAGCGTGGCACCGCGGTAGAGCACGGGGCCGCTGATGAAGGAGCCGGCGCTGACATTGGCCGGCTTGGTGACGGTGTAGGTCACGTTGACGGTGACCTTGGTGGTGGGGCCGACCACGACGGTCTTGCCCGCGTTCACCTTCACGTTGGAGAAGGTGACGTTCAGGCCCGCCGTCGGCGCGGCCTGCGCGGCCGGGACGGCGAGGGCGGACAGGGCGAGGGCACCGGAGGCGGCGACCACGATGGCGCGCTTGCGCAAGGAGAACTCCCAGGTGAAACGGATCTGCGGAGGAAATGAACGAAGGCGGGCCTACTTGACGTCGACGAAGTCGCCCGCGGCGGTGACCGCCGGGGTGGTCGAGGTGCCCGCGAAGGTGTAGCGGAAGTAGCCGTCGGCGGACGCCTTGACCGTGGTCTTCAGCGCGCCGGTCGTGCTGGTCTTGATGGTCTTGACCGTGGTGTAGGTGGAGCTGTTCTTCTTGCGGAACTGGAGCTTCACCGACTGGGTCGAGTAGCCGTGGTACTTACCGTCGTCCCAGTTGGCGCGGGACAGCTTGCCGGTGACCGTGATGGTCTTGCCCTTCTTGACCGGCTCCGGCGCGGCGTTGACCGTCAGCTTGGAGTACCGCTGGAGCTTGGTGGTGGCGATGCCGTCGGCCTCGGCGTAGCCGACCTTGCTCCAGTCGATGACGTCCTCGTCGGCCCCGTACTGGTCGTTCCAGTCGATGACGTAGCCGACGGCCTTCCAGCCGGTGGCGTCGGCGTTCCACAGCTCGTCACGCGGCCGGATGTCGACGGTGCCCTTGCAGGTGGCGACCGTGGCCGAGGTGGCGGTGCAGGCGGGGTACTTGTCGCCCCACAGGACGTTGGCCGGGGCGCTGGAGGAGCCGCGGTAGATCAGCAGGTCGATCTCGGTGTCGGGGGCCTTCACGTCGATGTCGGCCGAGTGGGTCACCTTGAAGGTGACGGGCACGGTGACCTTGTTCGTGGTGCCGACGACGATCGGCTTGCCGTTGTTGATCTTCACGCTGGAGAAGGTGGCGTCGAGCGCGTACGGCGTGCCCGAGGCGTAGGTGGTGGCGCCGGTGAGGGCCGACCGGCCGGAGGCGGCCTGGTGCAGGGCCTTCAGCGTGGCGGCCGGGTCACGCTGGTCACCGGCGGCCTGAGCGGCCGGCACGGCGAGGGCGGAGAGTGCGAGGGCGCCGGAGACGGCGGCCACGGTGGCACGGATGCGCATGGCTGTCCCAAGGGAGGAAGGGGCCCCCGGCGGTTGGCTCCGGTCGGCCCGAGTGGTCGAGCCTCGCGGCTCGCATGATCGGATCCCTGAGATCGGGAAAGGGTCGTCCTACTTGACGTCGACGAAGTCGGCGGCGGACGTGACCGCGGCCGTCGTCGAGTTGCCCGCGAAGGTGTAGCGGAAGTAACCGTCCGCCGACGCCTTGACGGTGGTCTTGAGCCCACCGGACGAGCTGGTCTTGACCGTCTTCAAGGTGCTCCAGGTGGTGGAGCCCTTCTTCTTGAACTGGAGCTTCACGGACTGGCTGCCGTAGCCGCCGTACTTGAGCGACTCCCAGTTGGCGCGGGTGAGGGAGCCCGTGACCGTGAGGGTCTTGCCCTTCTTCACCGGCTCGGGGGCGGCGTTCGTGGTGAGCTTCGAGGCGCGCTGGAAGTGGAAGGCACCTGCCTTCTCCTTCCACACGAAGTCGCCGTCCTTGGCGTCGATCCACGCGTCGACGTACCAGGTACCGGCGTTCTTGTTCGAGTAGAAGTCCGTGCGCGGGTCCACCTTCACCGAGGCGGTGCAGGTGGAGGTGGTGGCGTTGACGACCTTGCAGACCGGCTTGCCGGTGATCTCGAAGCCGTAGTCGGGGCCCACGAGGGTGAACTCCTCGGCGCCCGCGATGCCCGAGTTGTCGGTGGCGGTGACGCTGACCGAGACGGTCTTCGCGGCGTTGGTGGTCATGGCCACCTTGTTGTCGCCGTCGACGACCACCTTGGTGATCTTGGTGTTGCCGGAACCGGCGTCGAACGGGGTGATCTCGGTGGCCTGTGCCGCGGGAACGGACAGGCCGGCGAGGGCCAGGGCGCCGAAGGACACGGCGGCGGTGGCGCGGAGACGCATATGGACTTCCCCCATGTAGGTGGGCCCGCAGAGCGTCCGTCCCGGCGGGGCCCGAGTGTTCGGCGAGTCGGTCGTGACCGAGGACTCGTCGAGTGAGACTCGCACCCCTGTCCGATGGTTGCATGTTCGACAAAGAAAATGCGGAGGACTTGTGTCCACCGCATTTTCTGTCGTCATGTGCCCCTGGCGGTCAGTCGAACCAGCGGTCCCGGGCCAGCTCCTGGGTGCGGGACGGGTCCTCAAGCAGGGCCGCGACCTCGAAGCGGCGGGGCCACTGGCCGGCCGCCCAGGCCAGCCCGGCGGCCACCCCCTCCAGGGTGGCGGCGTGCAGGACGCCGTCGTCGGTCAGCCGCCAGTCGATCTCCACGCCGTCGACCACCAGCTCCTCGTGCTCGACATAGGTGTCCGGGACGCGCGGACCGAGCAGCACCCGCACCGGCTCGGGCACGTCGTGCTCGGTGCCCTCGGAGTCGACCCGGCCGGTGACGGACTCGCTCAGCCGCCGCACCTGGAACAGCTCGGCCAGCTCGGCGGCCCGGGACGGCCGCACCGGCAGCAGCGGGACACCCCCGGTGAAGGGCAGCAGGTCGGGCGAGTCGACGACGACCGCCTCGGCCGCGTCCACCACCTCCACCCGCCCGTCCACGACGGCGGCCAGCTCGTCCGGCAGGGTCACCTGCTCCGGGTCCAGCTCGGCCAACGCGCTGTAGAGACCATGCAGTTGAGCGGCCGACACGGCACGCTCGGGGTCGGCGAGCCGCTCCAGCAGCTCGGCCGCGCCGCCGGGCTCGTCGAGGAGCGCGGCCACGGTGGTGCGCACCCCGAGCGCCCGCAGCACCTGCTCGTCGTCGAAGCCGGTCGCGTCGGCCTCGTCGTACAGACCGCGCAGCAGCGGGTCGCCGCCCGCGGCGAGCAGGCCGGCCGGGCGGCGGCCGTCGAGCACCGGGTGCCCGCGCAGCCACCAGGCCGTGTAGGGCCGTACGACCTCGTGGGTGCCGTCGGCGAGCAGGACGCGGACCGGCTGGGTGAGGGCGTCGCGCAGCGGCGGCTGGGCGAGCAGGGCGAGGGCCTGCGGCCAGCGGTCGTCGTCGACGAGGTCGAGATCGCGGACGGCGACGAGTTCGGTGGCGACGGGCGGCACCGGGGAGTCGGGGAAGCGGTCGAGGATGTCCTCGGCCCAGACGTCCACGGCGTCCAGCAGACCGGCGTCGTCGGGTTCGGCGAAGTCGCCCTCGCGGGGCTCCAGTTCGTCCGGGTCGAGGACGACATCGGTGGCGCGGACCAGGGCGAAACCGGCGAGCACCCCGCAGGCGGCGAGCGGCTGTTCGCCCCACCTGTCGACCAACTCGGAGTCCACCGAGGCGAGTTCGTCCTCGCGGATCACGGCGGCGAACGGGCTGCCGGGCAGCACGAGTTCACCTGCGGGGACGAGTTCGCCGTCCTCGTCGGGGAGCGCGAGCGCGCCCAGCCAGGGTTCGTCGCCCGGCTCCAGGTCCGCGTCACGGACCAACGCGAGGACGGTGTCGGCGAGTTCCTCCGCGTCCGGGGTGCCCCGGTCGTCGTCCCAGGCCCCGCCGTCGTCGTCCAGGGACGCGGCGACGGCGGCCCGCACCTGCGGGGTGGTCAGCACCGCGCGCGGGGTGGCGGGCAGGGCGCCGAGCTTCTCCAGGAGCGGGTGCGCGGCGTCCGGGTGGGCGACCTTGAGGCCGAGCCGGGCGAGGACGTCCGGGTCCGCGCCGGTCCCGCCCGCGCCCGTCCCGTCCCGCCCCGCGTCCTCGCCCGTCCCGTCGCCGCCGGTGGGCAGCAGGATCTGGCGGGGCCCGATCGCGGTCCGGCCGTCGGCCAGCGGCACCGGAAGCCCCGAGAGCCGGTCCGGGTCCACACCGGCGAGGCTCTCGTAGAGCCGGTACCACCAGTGCGGGTCCTTCTCCAGGCCGGCCAGCCGGTCGATCGCGTCGGCCAGCGGGATCCGCGCCACGTCGAGGGTGCGCAGCTCGGCCCGGCGTTCCAGACCGGCGGGCAGCAGGGTGGGCAGCACCTCGGCCAGCACCCGCACGGTGTCGGCGCCGGCGCCCTCGACGACCTCGGCGTCCCGGGGGCGCAGCGCCTCGGGGAGGTGGTCGAGGTGGTCGTCCTCCTGGTCGGCGGGGGTCGCCGCGGGCGGCAGGAACGCGGTGCGCGGCAGCCGTTCCAGGACGGCCCGGCGCAGGGCGCCGTCCAGCTCGCCCTTGCCCAGCGGCCCCGGCACCAGGTCGATGATCGCGGCGGTCACCGGCCGCCACTCGGCGAGCAGCGCGGTGTAGGCGTCGGCCGCGCGCTCCACCAGATGGTCGGTGAGCGGGCCGGGGGCGGCGTGCCGGCGGGTGGTGTCGAGCGGGAAGGACGCGATGAGCAGGGCGGGCACGCCGAGCCGCTCGTCGCTGGGAGTGGGGGCGTGCACGACCGGGCTGGTGCGGGGGGCCGCCGGGGCGCCGTCCGCGGTGACGGGCACGGCCCAGGTGACCGACCAGTGCGGCCGCAGCCGCTCCTCGACCGGGCGGTCGGCCAGCAGCTCGGCGGTGAGCGGGCCGTCGGCGGTGGCCGTACGCCAGCGGGTGGTGCCGTGTTCCGAGTCCGCGACGACGGTCAGGGCGCCCTCGGCGGAGCGGCGCAGGGTGCGCGGGGTGCCGTCGCCGATCTCGACGACGACCTCCGCGAGACCGGGCAGGGCGAGGAGCAGGGCGTCGTCGACGGCGGTGAGCAGCCGTTCGGCGAGGTCGGCGGCCGCGGCGTCGCGCAGCGGGAGGATGACGGCCGTGTCGTAGGGGTCGGGGGCGGTGCCCTCGGCGGCGAAGGGGAGCCGCAGCAGGGGCACGTGGCCGTCGCGGCGGCGGATCTCGTCGCCGAGGCCGGGGCTGTGCCGGGCGGTGTCCGCGGCCAGTTCGCGGGCCTCGGCGAGGGACCAGCGCACCCCGCCGTGCCGGCCCACGACGGCGGGCTCGTCGGTGACGGCGAGCACCGCGGAGAAGCCGACGCCGAAACGGCCGACGGCACCCGGGTGGGTCTCCCGCTTGGCGGAGGCGCGCAGGGTGGCGAGGGACTCGACACCGGCGGCGTCCAGCGGGGCGCCGGTGTTCGCGGCGACCAGGACGCCGTCGCGGAGGGTGAGGCGGAGCCGGCCGGGGACACCGGCGCGGGCGGCGGCGTCGGCGGCGTTCTGCGCCAGCTCCACGACCAGCCGGTCGCGGTACCCGCCGAGGACGAGGTCCTCCTCGGCGTTGGCGTCCTCCCGGAACCGGGCGGGACTCGTCGCCCAGGCGTCCAGGACTCCGCGGCGCAGTCGGGCCGTACCGAAGGGGTCCGCGCCCTCCGGTGCCGGCCGCACGAACTTGCTCACGTTCACTCTCCTCGTCGGCGTGGAGACGAAGGTACCGGGTGCCGGCACCGCCCCCGCCCGCCCGCCACCCCGGAGGCGACCGTCACCGGAGCCGCTAGGAGTGCCCCAGCTCCGCGGTGTCCTCGTCCGTCGCCGGGGGGACCGAGCCGGAGTCCGGGGCCGGGCGGAGCGGGAAGGGGTCCACCCGGGTCTCGTCGATGACCGGAGCGGGCGGGCGCGGGGGCGTCGGCATGACCGCCGCCTCCGAGTGGCCGCCGCAGCCGTAGGAGAGCGAGACGACCCGGCCGTCCGCCGGGGCGAACTCGTTGGCGCAGACCCCGAAGGCCTGGCCGAGGGAGCCGCCGATCGGCTGGAGGAAGCCGCAGCTCACACAGGTCGCGGGGGCCGCCTGGGCCATCGGGGTCTTGGCGCCGTACGCCTCCTCCCAGCGGTCGGCGGCGGTGTGCAGGCCGTAGCGGGACAGGACCCGGGCGCGGCGCATGCCGAGTTCCTCGGCGACCGCCGAGATCGTGCCCCGCCGGGGCACGGTGGGCAGCGCGGCCGTCAGATCCGCGTCCTCCGCCTCGGCCAGCTCGGCCAGCTCCGCGGAGACCAGGGAGTTCGGCGGGGGCTCCTCCTCGCCGGTGTAGCCCGGTTCGAGCCGCAGGTCCTCGGCGTCGGTGGGCAGCAGATCGCCCGGGCCCATGTCGCCGGGGCGCAGCCGCTCGCTCCACGGCACCCACTCGGGCGCGAGGACCGCGTCGGGGCCGGGGAGCAGCACCACCTCGTCCAGGGTGACGATCTTCGCGCGGGAGGCGCGGGCCACGGTGGCCGCCCAGCGCCAGCCGCGGTAGCCCAGCTCCTTGCACTCGAAGTAGTGGGTGACCACGCGGTCGCCCTCGGCGACCACGCCCACGTGCTCGCCGACCACGCCGGGCGCGGCGGCCTCCTCGGCTGCGGTGCGGGCGAGGTCGACGGCCTCGGCGCACAGACGGTCGGGGGTGCGGCTTCGCGTGGTCGCTGCGCTCACAGGTATCGCTTCTCTCCTACGCCGTCTCTCGAGTGCGCCGGCCTGAAGGCGTGGGTGCGGACGGAGCGGACCAGGGGGCCGCGTCGACGTCCGCGCCCGATCGCGCTCGGGCGCACCTGCTGTCATCCATTCTGCGGGATGGCCGGGAGGCGCGCGGCCGAGAACAATCGCCACGGCGCGCTACGCACGCTACCTGTTCGCGGACGCTCGTCCTACACCGACGGGACGTTTCCCGCCCCCGACGCGCCCCCGACCCACGCCCCGGCCGCCCCCAATCCTTGCCCGGGCCGCCCCTCGACACGCCCCCGACCCTTACCCCGGCCGCCCCCCGACGCGCCCCCAAGCCGCCCCCGAGCCGCCCCCGCCTCGCGCCCCGACGCGGCTCCCGTCACCCCACGCGCCCCCGGAAACCCCGAATCCGACACCGCCGTACGCGCGGTAACCGCACTACGGAGGGCGTTCTCGGGGCACTATGACGGGGTGGCAGCCGCGAGAACACCCCAGGGCGCCACCGGGACCGGTGGGACCAAGGGGTTCAAGGGGAGGAGCCGGACCGGTGGTTCGGGCCGGGTCGGCGGGTCCGTCCGCGCGGTCGGACGTGCCCTGCACCTCCCGTTCACCGGCACCGCCCGCGGCATCCGCAGGGCCACCCACGCGCACGGCGCCGGTGAGTCCGGACTCGGCAAGCTGATCGAACTGCACGCCGTGAACGGCGCCGGCGATGTGATGATCACCGTGGCGCTCGCGTCCACGGTGTTCTTCTCCGTGCCGACCGACGAGGCGCGCGGCCGGGTCGCGCTCTACCTCGCGATCACGATGGCGCCGTTCACCATCCTGGCCCCGGTGATCGGCCCGCTCCTGGACCGGCTGCCGCACGGACGGCGGGCCGCGATGGCGGGCGCCATGTTCGCGCGGGCGCTGCTCGCGCTCGTCCTGTCGGGGGCGGTCGTCACCGGCAGCATCGAGCTGTATCCGGCGGCCCTCGGCGTCCTGGTCTCCTCCAAGGCGTACGGCGTGGTGCGCAGCGCCGTCGTGCCCCGCCTGCTGCCACCTCGGTTCTCCCTGGTCAAGGCGAACTCCCGGGTCACCCTGGGCGGCCTGCTGGCCACCGCGGTCGCCGCGCCGGTCGGGGCGGGGCTCCAGATGGCCGGGCCGCGCTGGCCGCTCTACGGCGCGTTCGTGATCTTCATCGCGGGGACGGCGCTGTCGTTCTCGCTGCCGGCCAAGGTGGACTCCGCCAAGGGCGAGGACACGGCGCTGCTCGCCGCCGACGAGGAGCATCTGCACGGCCCGCACCGGCAGCCGGTCAAACGGCCGGGCCTGCGGACCGTCGGCATCGCCGTCACCCACGCGCTGGGCGCCAACGCGGCACTGCGCTGGCTGTCGGGGTTCCTGACCTTCTTCCTGGCGTTCCTGCTGCGCGAGCACCCGATGACCGGGCAGAGCGCGGCGGTGTCGCTGGGCATGGTGGCGGTCTCGGCGGGCCTGGGCAACGCGCTCGGCACATCGGTGGGCGCCTGGCTGCGGTCGAGGGCGCCGGAGCTGATCATCGTGACGGTGCTGGCGTTCGTGCTGTGCATGGCGATCACGGCGGCGGTGTTCTTCGGGGCGGTGGTGGTGGCCGGCCTGGCGGCGGTGGCGGGCTTCTCGCAGGCGCTGTCCAAGCTCTCCCTGGACGCGCTGATCCAGCGGGACGTGCCGGAAGTCGTCCGCACCTCGGCGTTCGCCCGTTCGGAGACGATGCTCCAGGTGTCCTGGGTGTTCGGCGGCGCGGTCGGCATCGCGATGCCGCTGAACGGCGCGCTGGGCCTGTCGGTCGCCGCCTGTGTCCTCGCCGTCGGCTGGCTGACCACGGTCCGCGGCCTGATCGGCTCGGCCCGCCACAGCGGCTCCCCCCGCTCCCGCGTCACCTGACACCACCCGCGGGATCCCGCCGCGTGGCGTAACACACAGCCACGCCGTACCCCACGTAGAGAGAGCGCCGGGGCTGCCCGATAGCCTTCGGCCATGACCATGATGTCCCGCGGCGGAGCCGCTGATGTTCTCGGCGTTGCGCGACGCCGCCGTGCCGTCGCCGCCACCGGCGCCGTCTGTGCCGGACTGCTCGTCCTGTCGGCCTGCGACAAGCCGACGCCGCTGTCCACGATCACCGTCGGCCGGACCTCGGTCAGCTCCGAGGCGACGTGTGGCGGCCACGGCGACAAGCTCAACGCCGCGGACCTGACCAAGTGCCTCAAGGACGAGGACATCAAGTCGATCACCGTCGACCCGGACGAGACCGTCCGCTTCGGCGTCGACCCGGACGTCGCGAAGAAGCGCTGGACGATCCTGATGAACGGCCAGCCGCTCACCGAGGACAGCGACAAGACCTACCGCACCATCCCGGGCAGCGTGTTCTTCAACGCCCAGTACGGCGCGCAGGGCGACTCCACCCTCGTCTCCATCAAGGCGGGCGACGGCAAGAAGGACAGCCAGGCGGTCACCGGCCTGTGGTCGTTCAAGCTGAAGAAGGACGACTGACCACGTCCCCCGTCCGCGTCCTCGTCGCCACCGCCGTCCCCGCCGAACGGGACGCGGTGGCCCAGGCGTTCCCGGACCCCGGCCGGGAGGTACGGCTGCCCGGCGCGGTCCTGCACCGCACGGGCGAGGCGTACGACCTGCTCGCCGCCGGGGTCGGCCCGGCGTCCGCCGCCGCGTCCGTCTCCGCCGCGCTGACCGCGGCCGCGCTCGCCGGCACCCCGTACGCGCTCGTCGTCTCCGCGGGCATCGCCGGCGGTTTCGCACCCGGCGCGCCGGTCGGCTCGCTGGTCGTCGCCGACGAGATCACCGCCGCCGACCTGGGCGCCGAGACCCCGGACGGCTTTCTGCCGGTCACCGAGCTGGGCTTCGGCGCCGTCACCCACCGCCCGCCCTCGGCCCTGGTCCGGCAGGTCACGGACGCCACCGGGGCGCGCCCCGGCACCGTGCTGACGGTGTCCACGGTCACCGGGACCGCCGAACGGGCCGCCGCGCTGCGCGAGCGCCACCCGGGGGCCCTGGCCGAGGCCATGGAGGGCTTCGGGGTCGCCGAGGCGGCCGCCGCGCACGGCACGCCCGTCCTGGAGATCCGCGCGGTCTCCAACCCCGTCGGCCCCCGCGACCGCACGGCCTGGCGCATCGGCGACGCGCTCGCCGCGCTCACCGCGGCCTTCGGGAAGCTCGGACCCGTCCTGGAGAGTTGGCACCCGTATGACCAGTGACCCTGACCAGAAGCTGCGCATCGCGTACTCGCCCTGCCCCAACGACACCTTCGTCTTCGACGCCCTCGCCCACGGCCGGGTGCCGGGCGGCCCGGCGCTCGACGTGACGTTCGCGGACATCGACCTCACCAACGGAATGGCCGAACGAGGCGAGTTCGACGTCCTGAAAGTGTCGTACGCGGTCCTGCCGTACGTCCTCGACGAGTACGCGCTGCTGCCCTGCGGGGGCGCGCTGGGGCGGGGCTGCGGGCCGCTGGTGCTGACCCGGGAGGCCGGGACCGACCTCACCGGCCGGACCGTCGCCGTGCCGAGCGAGAAGTCGACGGCGTATCTGCTGTTCCGGCTGTGGGCGGCGGCCACCGTCCCCGGCGGGGTCGGCGAGATCGTGGTGCTGCCGTTCCACGAGATCATGCCCGCCGTGCGCGACGGCCGGGTGGACGCGGGACTCGTCATCCACGAGGCCCGTTTCACGTACCGGAACTACGGGCTGCACAAGCTCGCCGACATGGGCGAGCACTGGGAGTCCACGACCGGGCTGCCGATCCCGCTCGGCGCGATCATCGCCCGGCGCTCGCTGGGCGCGACGGCCCTGACCGGGCTCGCCGACGCGATCCGCGCCTCGGTGCGCGCCGCCTGGGACGACCCGGAGGTCTCCCGCCCGTACGTCTTGGAGCACGCCCAGGAGATGGACCCGTCCGTCGCCGACCAGCACATCGGGCTGTACGTCAACGAGTTCACGGCGGATCTCGGCGCGGACGGCTACGCCGCGGTCCGCGGGCTGCTGACCCGCGCCGCGGCCGAGGGACTGGTACCGCCCCTCGGCCCGGACGCGCTGTCGTTCCCCTGACGGTTCTCCCCTGTCACACGTCCAGTTGGTCGGCGACCGCGCGCAGCAGACCGGCGATCTTCGCGCCGGACGCCTTCTCGGGGTAACGGCCCTTCTCCAGCATCGGGGTGATGTTCTCCAGAAGGGTCGTCAAATCCTGCACGATGGAAGCCAGTTCGTCGGGTTTCTTGCGCTGAGCGGCCGCGACCGACGGGGTCGGGTCCAGAACGACGACCGAAAGCGCCTGGTCACCGCGTTGTCCGGCGACGACGCCGAACTCCACTCGCTGGCCCGGCTTCAGCGTCTCGACTCCGGCGGGGAGGACCGAGGAATGGACGAAGACGTCACCGCCGTCGTCACGGGAGAGAAAGCCGAAGCCCTTCTCGCTGTTGAACCACTTGACCTTGCCGGTGGGCACGTCTGTCCTCGTCCTCGTACTCGTCGGAGAACTGCTTCGGAAAACAGTTCTGGAAGCGTTCTTGATAGCAGTCGGGCGGGTCGACCATGACCCGCCCGTACCAAGGCTAATGGTCTTCGGGCGGCTGACAAGACGTCGCCCGGTTGTTCCTACGCGCAGGGAACTACCCTGGTCCGGTGCGTGACAAAACCCAAACGAATTCCGCCGCTCCCGGTGACCGACTGATCCGTGCCGGTGTCATCGTGTTCTTCGTCGGCGCCGTGGCCACCCTCGTCACGGTCGCCCCGCTGTTCCTCGGAACGACGCCTTTTCCGCCGTACATGTTCGGACTGAGCATGCTGATGGGCGTCGGCTTCCTGATCGCGGGGGCCGGAGTCCTGCGTTCCGCGGCGGCGGGGCGGCGTCAGGCGCGCGGCGCCGCCAGGTAGCCGGCCAGCCACTCCGGGAACTCCGTCAGGTCGGCGAGGACCACGTCCGCGCCGGCCTCCCACAGTTCCTGCGCCGGGCACGGTCCGGTCGGCACGGTGACCGACAGGGCGTCGGCACCGCGCGCCCCGCGGACGTCGCCCACATGGTCGCCGACGTACACGCTCGCGCCGTGCTCGCGCAGCGCGGCCGACTTCTGCTCGGCCCACAGGTTGCCTATCACCGCGTCCGGCGTCAGGCCCAGGTGCCGCATGTGCAGCTTGGCGTTGGGCTCCCACTTGGCGGTGACGACGACGGCCCGGCCACCGGCCGCCTGCACGGCCGCGATCGCGTCCCGCGCGCCGGGCATCTCCAGGGTGCCGGTGATGGCGTGCTCGGGGTACAGCGCGCGGTAGAGGTCGGCGGTCTCCGCGATCCGCTCCGCCGGGAACCAGTGCGCCATCTCCTGCTCCAGCGGCGGCCCCAGCCGGGTGACCACCAGATCGGCGTCGACGTACGTCCCGGTCCGCGCGGACAGTTCCAGCCAGCAGGCGTGGATCCCGGGCCGGGAGTCGATGAGGGTCATGTCGAGATCGAAACCGACGGTGGGGGCGGGAGGCGTCATGGGGGCCATTCTGCCCAGCAGGGCGAGCGGGCCCTCTTCCGGCCAGGCCCTTTCCTTCGAATCCGGCCGATTCGGAACGGCAGCGCGTCCCGCCGGGACCCGGAACCGGGGCCCTACCGTCGGCGTCGTGAGCGGTGGAGGAGGAACAGGGCCGTCGTCACGGCCGCGCCTCTCACCACCCAGGGCCAGGTCTCCGTGAGGGCGTCGGTCATGTGGCCGTCGGCGATGGGATCGCCCCAGCGGCCCTCGGAGCGGCCCCACAGCCAGACGAGTCCGGCGGCGACCGCGAGTCCCGGCAGCCAGACGACGGCGAACTTCGTCTCCCGCTCGGTCAGCCTGTGCGAGGCGTAGGCGATCAGCCAGCCCAGGAGCAGCGCGAACCAGTTGCCGAGCACCGCCCCGGCGACGAGCGACGCGGCGGCCACGAGAAGCAGGGGGTTGTTCCAGCCGGCATCCGTGTCGGCGTTCTTCCGGCGGCGCAGGGTGCGCAGCAGCCCGCGCCGGGCGGGCGGGGTGTCCTCCTCGGCCGTCTTCTCCGTGACCGGCCCGGCCGCTGCCTGCTCCTCCGGGTCGGGCTCGGGGGGCGGCGGGGGCTTGAGGAGGTCCGGGATTACTCCGCCGACGAAGCCGGGGACCTCGTCGTCGGTCTCGAAGAGGTCCGCCGGGCCGCGCCACCAGTCGCGCGGCCCGTCATCGTCCACCGGTGTGCTCGGCCGGGGGCGCGGCACCTTGCCGAGCGGCACCTCGGGCCGCGGGCGGTCCCCGTCGGCGCGCTGCGCGGGCACGGACGGCGCCGGTGCCTGCGGCGCGGCGTCGGTGCCGTCGGCGGCGGCCGCGACCACGTCGTCCGGGTCGCCGAGGCGCTCGATGATGCGGCGCACGGCGGCGGGCGAGTCGACGGGCGCCTTGGCGCGGCGCCGGTCGATCTCGTTGCGCAGTTCGGAGACGAGCCGCATCCGGGTGGCCGACGACAGGTGCCGCTGCTGTGCGACGTCGCCGACGCGGCTCAGATACTCGTAGACGACCTGGTCGCTCTCGATCCCCACGGGGGCACGGTATCGCGCGCGGGGCAGGCGAAACGGTCCGGCGCCGAAGCCGGCGTCCCGGGGCAGCCCCGGGAGGGACGGCACCCGCTACCGTGGGCAAGATGAGCACCGAGGACCACCCGGCCCCCCGCTCCCTCGCGGAAGCGCTCCGCGGCAGGGACGACACCGCCCTCGGCGCCCTGCTGCGCAGTCGGCCCGACCTCATCACCCCGGTCCCCACCGACCTCACCCAGCTCGCCACCCGGGCCGGCACCCGCGCCTCGGTCGTAAGGGCGCTGGAGCGGCTGGACCGGTTCGCCCTCCAGACGGCGGAGGCGCTGGCGGTGGCCGGCGATCCGGCGTCGTACGACGAACTGCTCGGCCTGATGGCCGGGGACGACCGCGACCCCGAGGTGGCCGCCGCGCTGCCCGCCGCCCTGGCCGCCCTGCGCGAGCAGGCGCTGGTGTGGGGCGCCGACGACCGGCTGCGGCTGGTGCGCACCGCCCGCGAGCTGCTCGCGCCGTCCCCGCAGCATCCGTCGCCGACCGGGCTCGGCCCGAGTGTGCGGGAGGCGACGGCGGGGATGTCGCCGGGCCGGATCCAGGAGATCGTGGCGGCCGTCGGCCTGCCGTCCACGCATGACTCGGTGTCCGCCGTCCAGGCGCTGGCCGCCCTGTTCACGCACCGCAAGAAGATGGCCCGGCTGCTCGCCGCCGCGCCCGCCGAGTCCCGCGAGGTGCTGGAGCGGCTGATGTGGGGGCCGCCGTACGGGCAGGTCACGCACGATCCGGCGGCGCGGCTGCGCTGGCTGCTGGACCGGGGGCTGCTGCTGCCGACGGCGCCCGGGACGGTCGTCCTGCCCCGGGAGGTCGCCCTGCATCTGCGGGCAGGCCGGGCGCACCGCGCGCCGGAACCGGTGCCGCCGGCGGTCACGGCGGCCTCCGCGCACCGCCCGCAGGTGGTGGACGCGACGGCGGCCGGGCAGGCGTACACCGCGCTGGCGACGGTCGAGGAGCTGCTCACCGACTGGAACGAGGGCGGGCCCCCGGTGCTGCGGGCGGGCGGGCTGAGCGTGCGGGACCTCAAGCGGACCGCCGTCGCCCTGGACCTGCCGGAGCCGGTGGCCGCGTTCTGGGTGGAGCTGGCGTACGCGGCGGGGCTGCTGGCCTCCGACGGCGAGGCCGACGAGCGGTACGCGGCGACCCCGGCGTACGACGAGTGGCTGGAGCGGCCCGCCCCCGAACGCTGGGCGCTGCTCGCGCAGACCTGGCTGACGGCGACCCGGACGTCCGGTCTGGTCGGCGGCCGGGACGCGAAGGAGCGGGCGCTGTCGGCGCTGGGCCCCGGCCTGGACCGGTCCGCCGCGCCCGAGGTACGGCACCGGGTGCTGGCGCTGCTGGCCGCGCTGCCCGAGGGCGCGGCGCCGGACCCGGAGGCGGTGCTGGCCCGGCTGCGCTGGGAGCGGCCGCTGCGGGGCGCGCAGAACGCGCCGGGCGCACCAGGTCAGCGGCCCGAGGAGGATCTGCGGGCCCGGCTGGCCCGCTGGACGCTCGCCGAGGCGGAGCTGCTGGGCATGACCGGCCGGGGCGCGCTGTCCGCGCACGGGCGGGCGCTGCTCGGCGCGCACACGGAGCGGACCCCGCGCACGGAACCGCACGGTCCGGGGGACAAGCTGCCCTTCCACCACCACCGCGCGCCGGGCGCCCTGGAGCCCCTCTCCCCCGCCGAGCAGGCCGTGGCCGCCGCGGCCGCCGCCCGGCTGCTCGCCCCGTTGCTGCCCGAACCGCTGGACCACGTGCTGCTCCAGGCCGATCTGACGGCGGTCGCCCCGGGCCCGTTGCAGCGGCCGCTCGCCGCCGTCCTCGGTGTCCTCGCGGACGTGGAGTCGAAGGGCGGGGCGACCGTCTACCGGTTCACGCCCGCCTCCGTGCGCCGGGCGCTGGACGCCGGCCGGACCGCGGCCGATCTGCACGCCTTCCTCGCCGCGCACGCGCGCACCCCGGTGCCGCAGCCGCTGGCGTATCTGATCGACGACGTGGCCCGCCGGCACGGCCGGCTGCGGGTGGGCGCGGCCTCTGCGTATCTGCGCTGCGACGACGACACGGTCCTCAACGAGATCCTCGCCGACAAGCGGGCCGTCCCGCTGCGGCTGCGGCTGCTCGCGCCGACCGTGCTGGCGTCCCAGGCGGACCCGGCGGCGCTGCTCGACGGGCTGCGCGCGATGGGGTACGCGCCGGCCGCCGAGTCCGCGGACGGCGATGTCCTGATCACCCGGGCCGACGCCCACCGCACCCCGCCGCGCACCCCGCCCGAGCCCGTCCCGGACGGCCCGCCGATGCCCGACGCCACCCTCCTGTCGGCGGCGGTCCGCGCGATCCGGGCGGGCGACCTGGCGTCCACGGCCCCGCGCCGGCCGGCCGACCCGGCGGCACCGCCACCGGCCCCGGGCGAACTGCCGCGCACCAGTTCCGCGGAGACCCTCGCCACCATGCAGGCCGCCGTCCTCACCGGCGAGGCCCTGTGGATCGGCTACGTCAACGCCGAGGGCGCCGCCAGCCAGCGGGTCGTCGCCCCGGTGCGGGTGGAGGGCGGTTTCGTCACGGCGTACGACCACACGGCGGACGAGGTCAGGACGTACCCCCTGCACAGGATCACGGGCGTGGCGGAACTGGCGGACGACTGACGGGGCGCGGGACCTGGCCCTAGCAGTCCCCGACCGGCGCGTCCGCGGACAGCTCGAAGTGATCGCGGGCGGCCGTCTCCAGGGCGTCCGTGTCCGCGTCGCCGTCCAGGCGGGACGCCGCGAGGGCGCCGAAGTGGGCCTTCTCCCAGGCGCCGTGGCCCGCGCCGTCCGGGGGCTCCTCCAGGGAGACGACCCGGTAGGAGCCCGCCGTGTCCCGCTCCAGGCGGATCACCTTCGGCACCTGCGCGCCGCCGCACTCCTGGAGGGCGCCGTCGCGGACGCCGTACTCCATGCACAGGGTGTCGACACCGGCCCGCACCCGGTTGCCGTCCTCGCGCAGGAACACCTCCCGCGCCTGGCAGAACCAGCGCGCCCGCAGCTCGGACAGCTCCGCGTCGGGAACGTCCCACCGCGCGTCGGCGACCAGCCGCGCCTCGATCGCGGGCCGCACCGCGTCCCACAGGCCGGTGTCCCCGGTCGTCCCGCGCGCCCACGCCCCGGTCGCCACCAGCACCACCACGGCCCCGACACCGGGCCCCCAGACGCGCACGGAACTCACCACAAGCCCCTCCCCGAGCCACACGCACTGCACGGCTTCCCCTGAGAAGACCGCCGAAAGGGGTCCGGGGTTGCATCGGGCGTACTCCGACACGCCCATGGGGCACACTGGACGTTTGGCCGTGCGGAAAGGATGTGCGTACGACGTGAACGGACCGCTGATCGTGCAGTCGGACAAGACCCTGCTGCTGGAGGTCGACCACGAGCGGGCCGACGACTGCCGTCGGGCCATCGCGCCGTTCGCCGAGCTGGAGCGGGCGCCGGAGCACATCCACACCTACCGGGTGACGCCGCTGGGGCTGTGGAACGCGCGGGCCGCCGGGCACGACGCGGAGCAGGTGGTGGACGCGCTCGTCGAGTACAGCCGCTATCCGGTGCCGCACGCGCTGCTCGTGGACATCGCGGAGACGATGGACCGCTACGGCCGGCTGACGCTGTCCAAGCACCCCGCGCACGGACTGGTCCTGACGACCACCGACCGGCCGGTGCTGGAGGAGATCCTGCGCTCGAAGCGGGTCGCCCCGCTGGTCGGCGCCCGGATCGACCCGGACACCGTGGCCGTGCACCCGTCCGAGCGCGGGCAGATCAAGCAGACGCTGCTGAAGCTGGGCTGGCCGGCCGAGGACCTCGCCGGGTACGTGGACGGCGAGGCGCACCCGATCGAACTGGCCGAGGACGGCTGGGCGCTCCGGCCGTACCAGAAGCAGGCGGTGGAGAACTTCTGGCACGGCGGCAGCGGTGTCGTGGTGCTGCCCTGCGGCGCGGGCAAGACGCTGGTCGGCGCCGGGTCGATGGCCCAGGCGAAGTCGACCACGCTGATCCTCGTCACCAACACGGTCTCGGCGCGGCAGTGGAAGCACGAGCTGGTGAAGCGGACCTCGCTCACCGAGGACGAGATCGGCGAGTACAGCGGTACGAAGAAGGAGATCCGCCCGGTCACCATCGCCACCTACCAGGTGCTGACGACCAGGCGGAAGGGCGTCTACCCGCACCTTGAGCTGTTCGACTCCCGGGACTGGGGCCTGATCGTCTACGACGAGGTGCATCTGCTGCCCGCGCCGGTCTTCAAGTTCACCGCCGACCTCCAGGCGCGGCGGCGCCTCGGCCTGACGGCGACCCTGGTGCGGGAGGACGGCCGTGAGTCCGACGTCTTCTCCCTCATCGGGCCGAAGCGGTTCGACGCGCCGTGGAAGGAGATCGAGGCGCAGGGGTACATCGCGCCCGCCGACTGCGTCGAGGTCCGGGTCAACCTCACCGACTCCGAGCGGCTGGCGTACGCGACCGCCGAGGCGGAGGAGAAGTACCGCTTCTGTGCGACGACGGCGACGAAGCGGAAGGTGACGGAGGCGATCGTGCGCCGGTTCGCCGGGCAGCAGATCCTCGTCATCGGGCAGTACATCGACCAGCTCGATGAACTCGGCGAGCATCTGAACGCGCCCGTGATCAAGGGCGAGACGTCCAACGCGCAGCGCGAGCGGCTCTTCGACGCCTTCCGGGAGGGCGAGATCAGCGTGCTGGTGGTGTCGAAGGTCGCGAACTTCTCCATCGACCTGCCGGAGGCGACGGTCGCCGTCCAGGTGTCGGGCACCTTCGGCTCCCGCCAGGAGGAGGCGCAGCGCCTCGGCCGGGTGCTGCGGCCCAAGGCGGACGGCCACCAGGCCCACTTCTACTCGGTGGTCGCCCGGGACACCATCGACCAGGACTTCGCGGCCCACCGGCAGCGCTTCCTGGCGGAGCAGGGGTACGCGTACCGGATCATGGACGCGGACGAACTGCTGGCGGAGGAGAGCTGAGGGACCTCGTTCACGGCGCCGGCAGGGTGAAGACCAGCAGGAGCACGAAGAGCGGCGGCAGCAGCGAGACGGCGGACAGCCAGATCCGGGTGACCGACCAGCGGCGGGTCCAGGGCAGCGCCCAAGCGGTGACCCAGGCCCCCAGGGTGAGGAAGCCGCCGAAGAACAGGGTGCCGTAGATCAGGGACAGGGACGTCGTCAGGGCCTCGGAGCAGTGGTCGGGGCCGCAGCCGTCGGTCGCCATGGCGGAGAGTCCGCCGAGCAGCAGCGCGGTCGGGCACAGCAGGGCCAGCAGCACGGTGGCGACCGTCGGGGCGATCCACGCCATCGGGTCGCGGTGGTCGCGCGGGGCGACGGGTACGGCCGCCACCGCGTAGGCGGGGTGGGCCGCGGGGGCGAAGTAGGCCGGGTGCGGCTGCGGGGCCGCCGGGGGGCGACCGGCGAAGGGCTGTGGGCTCATACGGCCAGTGAAGCCGCGCAGCCCCGCCCCCCGCACCGGCGCGGATACTCAGACCGGCGCGTGTACATACTCAGCGGCGGCGGACGCCCGCCTCCTCGCCGTACTCGCCGAGGATGATCACGTCGAAGGCGGCGCCCGCGAAGACTCTGATCGCGCGCAGGGCGTCACCGAGGGGGTGCCGGTGGGCGTGGGTGAGGGGTGTCGCACCGGACGGGCGACCGGGGGCCGGGGTGATGGTCGCTGCACTCATGTCTCCATGGTGCGCGCACGGGCATAAAGCGGGCATCGGTCGAAGGTCCCCACTTGGCGTACTACCTGGGTACGGCCGTGGGGCCGTTCTCCCCTACGGGTCGTAGGGCCGGCCTCTCGGGGTGCCGGGAAATGCGTTGGCGCGCATCTCGCCGCTCACCTAGAATCTCCGCTCTTGCCCGCCTCCCGTCGGAGTGCCGTCGTCCGGACGGAAACCGGACGGCATCGCCGTAGCCCAGCCCGTTCTCAGCCCGGCCCGGAGGCACCCCCTTGTCCACGCCGTCCACGCCCACGCCCATCGACGACGACCCTCTCGGCCGGGAACGCGCCCATCTCTCGTCCTCCCGGGCCGCCCTGCGGGCCATGCGGGAGGACGTCGAGTCGCTCGACATCAGCGACGTCACGGCGAACTGGGTCAACGCGCAGATCCTGGGCCGCCAGATCGAGGACCGCATCAGGGCGCTCGCCGACCTCAGTGACGCCCCGCTGTTCTTCGGCCGGCTCGACTATCTGCACGCGCCCGGCGCCGAGCGGGCCGAGGGCGCGGAGGGGGAGCGCCCGCGGCCGGAGGCCGCTGATCAGAAGCTGTACATCGGGCGTCGGCATGTGCACGACGAGGACGGCGACCCGATGGTCATCGACTGGCGCGCGCCGGTGTCGCAGCCGTTCTACCGGGCCTCGAAGAAGGACCCGATGGACGTCGGGCTGCGGCGCCGCTTCGGCTACACCGGCGGTGACCTGACCGCGTACGAGGACGAGCACCTCTCCGACCCGGAGGAGGGCGCCCGCACCAGCCGACTGCTCCAGCAGGAGATCGAGCGGCCGCGTGTCGGTCCGATGCGGGACATCGTCGCGACGATCCAGCCGGAGCAGGACGAGATCGTCCGTTCCGGGCTGGGCGGGACCGTGTGCGTGCAGGGCGGGCCGGGGACCGGGAAGACGGCGGTCGGCCTGCACCGGGTCGCCTATCTGCTGTACGCGCACCGGGAGCGGCTGGCCCGCACCGGCACACTGGTCATCGGGCCGAACCGGTCCTTCCTGCACTACATCGAGCAGGTGCTGCCCGCGCTGGGCGAGCTGTCGGTGCGGCAGGCGACGGTCGACGATCTGGTGGCCCATGTGGAGGTGCGGGGCGCGGACGACGCGGACGCGGCGGTCGTGAAGGGCGACGCGCGGATGGCGGAGGTGGTCCGGCGGGCCGTCTACGCGCACGTCACGCTGCCCACCGAGCCGGTCGTGGTGGTGCGCGGATCCCGGCGGTGGCGGGTGCCGGCGTACGAACTGGAGGAGATGGTCCGCGAGTTGCTCGACCGGGACATCCGGTACGGCGCCGCCCGGGAGGCGCTTCCGCAGCGGATCGCGCACGCGGTGCTGGTGCAGATGGAACGTTCCGGTGAGGCGCCGGACGACCGGGTGCAGGACGCGGTCGCGCGCAACAGCGCGGTGAAGGCGGCGGTGAAGGCGGTCTGGCCGCCGGTCGATCCGGCGAAGCTGGTGCTGCGGCTGCTCACGGACACGGAGTTCCTCGCGGAGCACGCGGCGGGGATCCTCACCGAGGAGGAGCAGAAGACGATCCGGTGGGCGAAGCCGGTGCGGTCGGTGAAGTCGGCGCGGTGGTCGGCCGCGGACGCGGTGCTGATCGACGAGGCGACGGACGTCGTCGAGCGCACGCCCTCGCTGGGGCATGTCGTCCTGGACGAGGCGCAGGACCTCTCCCCCATGCAGTACCGGGCCGTGGGCCGCCGCTGCACCACCGGCAGCGCGACGGTCCTCGGCGACCTGGCGCAGGGCACGACGCCGTGGGCGACGCGCGGCTGGGCGGAGGCGCTGGGCCATCTCGGCAAGCCGGATGCGGTGATCGAGGAGCTGACGGCCGGTTTCCGCGTCCCGACGGACGTCATCACGTACGCCTCCCGCCTGCTGCCCCACATCGCGCCCGGTCTCACCCCGGTCGCCTCGGTCCGGGAGAACCCGGGCTTCTTCGAGCTGCGGCCGGTCTCGGACCCCGCCGAGGTCGTCGCCGCCTGCGAGGAGCTGCTGCGCCACGAGGGCTCGACCGGACTGATCGCGGCCGACACCCGGATCCCGGTCCTCGCCGAGGCCCTCGCGGCGGCGGGCATCCCCGCGCTGTCCCCCGGCGAGGAGACCACCCACGACACCCGCCTCACCCTGGTCCCGGCGTCCCTGGCCAAGGGCCTGGAGTACGACTACGTGGTCCTGGACGACCCCCGGGCCATCGTCACCGCGGAACCCGACGAACGCACGGGCCTGCGCCGCCTGTACGTCACCCTGACCCGAGCGGTCTCGGGGCTTACGGTGACCCACACGTCCCCGTTGCCGGACCAGCTCGGGGTCTGAACGACGGGACGCCCGGCGCGCTGCCCGACGGGGGCGTCAGGTGCGCTGCCCGACGAGGTGCCCGGGCGGGACGGTGCCGGCCGGGTGCCACAGGGTGCCCGACAGGTCGAGCCGTGACAGCACCCCATACACCGCACGCACCGGCCCGCCGGAACAACTCGCGTCCGAGGCACGGCACTTGACGGCTCCGCCGACACAACGCGCGGGCTGCGCGCCACGTCGGCCCGCACGCCCCTCCAGGCGGCCCCGCCGACACAGCCAGAAGCAGCCAGAAGGCTGCCGCTCCGGGGGGGGCGACACACTGCGCCACGGGGGCCCGGTGCGCGGTACCACGGGGAACCCCGCGCACCACGTCCCGCGACCCCGCCGAACACCCCGGCGGCTGAGCCCCGCCAGGGCGCCCGGTGTCCCGCCCGACCTGTCGGCCCCCGCGTCGCATCACGTGGCCGCCCTGTCGGAGGCGTCCCGGCCGGACCCGGCTACGGCGTCGGCGGGGTGTCCAGGGCCGTACGCCATTCCCGTACCGCCTCCGACGAGACCGGCCCCGTCCAGCCGTCGGGGCGGGCCGCGCCGCCGATGTGGAAGGCGGTGATGCCCGCCGTGCGGAGGGTGGGGACGTGGGAGAGGTGGAGGCCGCCGCCGACGAGGAGGTGCTGCTCGTAGCCCTGTTCGCCGGTGCGGGCCGCTTCGGCGAGGAGGGTCGGGAGGCCCTCGTCGACGCCGGTCGCCGCGCCGGCGGTCAGGTAGGTGTCGAGGCCGGGCAGGCCGTCCACCTGCTTGCGCAGGGTGTCGCGGTCGGCGGCGTGGTCCAGGGCCCGGTGGAAGGTCCAGGGGCTGCCGTCCAGTTCGGCGACGATCCGCTCCAGCGCGGCCAGGTCGGGCCCGCCGTCGGCGTCGAGGAAGCCGAGCACGAACTCCTCGGCACCGGCCGACCGCAGGTCACGCGCGGCGCGCGCGAGCCGGTCGACGTCCCCCGCCGCGAAGCCGTCCGCCAGCCGCAGCATCACCCGCAGCGGGATGCCGACGGCGGCCCTGATCGCGGCGAAGACCTCGACGGGCGGGGTGAGTCCGTCCGCGGCCATGTCGGTGACCAGCTCCAGCCGGTCCGCGCCTCCCGCCTGCGCGGCGACGGCGTCCTCGGCGTCGAGGGCGATCACCTCCAGAACTGCACGCTCGCTCATGGAACCCCATTCATCGACGTCGGCTACGGCATCGGACACCCGCACGATAGGTCTAAACCAATTCAAGGGTATCCCCGTCCGCGCGACAATGAGGCCATGGCCGATCTAGACGCGCTGCGCGCCCGTTTCGCCGACACCCTCCAGGCAGCCCGCGACCACCGCGAGGGCCCCGGCCCGGAGCCCTACGCCGACCGTCTCCTGACCCGCTGGCAGGAGCCGCAGCGCCACTACCACACGCTCACCCACCTCACCGCGGTCCTCGACCACGTGGACACGCTGGAGGCGTACGCCACCGACCCGGCCGCCGTCCGGCTGGCCGCGTGGTTCCACGACGCCGTGTACCTGCCCGACCGCTCCGAGAACGAGGAACGCTCCGCCCGGCTCGCCGAGCGCGCCCTGCCGGAGGCCGGCGTCTCCGACGCCCGAACGGCCGAGGTCGCCCGGCTGGTCCGGCTCACCGTCACCCACGACCCCGCCGACGACGACCGCGACGGCCAGGTCCTGTGCGACGCCGACCTCGCGATCCTCGCCGCGCCGCCGTCCGCGTACGCCGCCTACACCGCCGCCGTGCGCGAGGAGTACCACTTCGTGCCGAACGACGCCTTCCGCGCCGGCCGCTCCGCGATCCTGCGCCGACTCCTCGACCTGCCACGGCTGTTCCACACCCCGTACGGCGCCGCCGAGTGGGAGCCGACGGCCCGCTACAACCTGCGCGGCGAACTGGACCTGCTGGCCTCCTGACCCCGGCCCCGGCCGCCACCGCCCTTGCGCCGCCGCAGCCCCGCCGCGTGCAGCAGCCGCACCACCTCACGGCTGCCCACCTCCACCGCACCGGCAGCGACCAGTTCGGCGTACCGGTGGGAGGGGATGTCGTAGTGGTCCCGCTCGAAGGCGCGCCGGGGCACGCCCGACTCCTCGGCGAACGCGTGCAGTTCGTCGTAGGAGACGTCGCTGACCAGGTGGGACCACATCCGCCCGTGCCCCGGCCAGTCCGGCGGGTCGATGTAGACCGTCACGACGGGGACGATCCGCCGAGGGCCGCGCCCAGCGCGCCCACCGCCGCGACCTTCACGCCCGCCTGGTGGCACACCCAGTGCGGATCGGGGCCCAGCTCCGGCTCCACGTCCAGCGCGTGCGGGTCGCCCGAGCCGCACACCGGGCACAGCGGCCAGCGCCCGTACCGCTCCAGCAGCGCGTCCTGCACGTCCTGCGCGACCAGCCCGGCCACATAGGGCATGCCGTCCGGCCACTGCTCCACCCACCAGCGCCGCTGCACCACCGAGTCCTCGACCATGGACACCACGTCCGGCGCGGCGACCTGGTGCGCGGCCAGATCGGCCAGGACGAGGGCGCGCGCGGCGTGCAGCGTCCGCTCCAGGGGGCTCGGCAGGTCGGCGGAGGGATCCATGTCCCCATTGTGCGCGGTCTCGACCGCTCCCCGAAGAACGGAGGCGAAACGAAGGCGAAGGAAGGCGAAGGAAGGCGAAGGAAGGCGAAGGAAATACATTTCAGGAATGACCTCCCTCACCCCCTCCGACGCCCCCGACGGTCTCCGCGCCGAGCTGGACTCCCTGCCCACCGAGGCGTTCCGGCCGGACCTCGCCGAGATCGACCGGATGTCCACCCTCGACATCGCCCGGCTGATGAACGGCGAGGACAGCGCCGTACCCGCCGCCGTCGCGACCCAGCTCCCCCGGATCGCCGCCGTGATCGACGCCGTCGCCGAGCGGATGGCCCGGGGCGGCCGGCTGGTCTACGCCGGGGCCGGGACGGCAGGACGGCTCGGGGTGCTCGACGCGTCCGAGTGCCCGCCGACCTTCAACACCGCCCCCGGTCAGGTCGTCGGCGTCCTCGCGGGCGGCCCCGCCGCGCTGGTGACGTCGGTGGAGGGCGCGGAGGACTCCCGGGAGCTGGCCGCCGAGGACCTCACCGCACTCCGGCTGACCTCGGACGACACGGTGATCGGCGTCTCCGCCTCGGGCCGCACCCCGTACGCGATCGGCGCCGTGGAGCACGCGCGGGCCCAAGGCGCGCTGACCGTCGGGCTGGCCTGCAACCCGGACAGCGCGCTGGCCGCGGCCGCCGAGCACCGTGTCGAGGTGGTGGTCGGCCCCGAGCTGCTCACCGGCTCCACTCGGCTGAAGGCGGGCACGGCCCAGAAGCTGGTGCTCAACATGATCTCGACGATCACGATGATCCGGCTGGGCAAGACGTACGGGAACCTGATGGTCGACGTCCGCGCCTCCAACGACAAGCTGCGCGCCCGCTCCCGGCGGATCGTCGCGCTCGCCACGGGCGCGCCGGACGCGGAGATCGAGGCGGCGCTCACGGCCACCGGCGGTGAGGTGAAGGACGCGGTCCTGGTGCTGCTGGCCGGGGTGGACGGTCCGTCCGCCGCCCGCCTTCTGGAGGAGTCCGGCGGTCATCTGCGCGCCGCGCTCGGCGCGTCGGGCGGCTGACCCGCACGCTCGGGAGGTGCCTATCGACGCCTCCACCACCGCCAGCGCGATCCTGCCGCTCGTCGGCGGCCCCGCGAACGTCACCTCCGTCACCCACTGCATGACCCGGCTGCGGCTGGCCCTGGCCGACCCCGACCTGGTGGACGACGCCGCGCTGCGGGCCCTGCCCGGCGTGCTCGGCCTCGTCCGGTCCGACGACACCTGCCAGGTGGTGCTGGGCCCAGGGGTCGTCACCCGGGTGACGGCCGAGTTCGAACGCCTGGTGGTCACGGCCCCACCCGTCGGCGCCGCTCGTGGGGGGCCGCTGAAGGGGGTGCTACGACGCCTCGCCGGGGTGTTCGTCCCGCTGATCCCGGCGCTGATCGGCTGCGGGATCCTGGCCGGGCTGAACGGCCTGCTGGTCAACGCCGGGCTGCTGCCGGGCCTCACCCCCGCCCTGGCCGCCGTAGCCGCCGCGTTCATGGCGCTGATCGCGGTGTTCGTCGGCTACAACACGGCGAAGGAGTTCGGCGGCACGCCGGTGCTGGGCGGCGCGGTCGCGGCGATCGTCGTCTACCCCGGGGTGGCGAAGGTGACGGCGTTCGGGGTGACGCTCTCCCCGGGCCAGGGCGGGGTCCTGGGCGCGCTGGCCGCCGCGCTCCTCGCGACGTGGGTCGAGAAGCGGTGCCGGGGCCGGGTCCCCGACGCGCTGGACGTGCTGCTGACCCCGGCGGTGACGGTCCTCGTCGCGGGCCTGGGCACGCTGTACGGGATCATGTGGGCGGCCGGCGCGGTGTCCTCGGCGATCGGCACGGCGGCGAACTGGCTGCTGGCGACGACCGGTGCGTTCGCCGGGCTGGTCCTCGGCGGGCTGTTCCTGCCGCTGGTGATGCTCGGCCTGCACCAGGCCCTCATCCCCATCCACACCACCCTCATCGACCAGCAGGGCTACACCGTCCTGCTGCCGGTGCTGGCGATGGCGGGCGCGGGGCAGGTCGGCGCGGCGGTGGCGGTGTACGTCCGGCTGCGACACGACGCGCCCCTCGGCACCACGCTGCGGACGACGATCCGCTCGGCCCTCCCGGCGGGCCTGCTGGGCGTCGGCGAGCCGCTCATCTACGGCGTCTCGCTCCCCCTCGGCCGCCCCTTCCTCACCGCCTGCGCGGGCGGCGCGGCGGGCGGGGCGTTCGTGGGCTTCTTCGCCATGCTCGGCGACCGCGTCGGCGCGACGGCGATCGGCCCGTCGGGCTGGGCCCTGTTCCCCCTCCTCTCCGGCAACCGCGGCCTGGGCATCACCACCGCCATCTACGCGGGCGGCCTGGCCACGGGCTACGCAGTCGGCTTCGCCGCGACGTACGCCTTCGGCGGGGTGAGAGCGGCGGCGGCACGCGGGGTGCCTGCGGCGGGGTGAGGGCGGCGGTCGCGCGACGTACGGTGCCTTCGACGGGGTGAGGGCGGCGGTCGCGATACGCGTACGGTGCCTGCGGCGGGGTGAGGGCGGGCGGCCGCGGCCCGCACGGCGCCCGGTTTCCGAGGCGGCTCTCCCCCACGCCGGCGTTTCGGCGGGGTGAGGGCAGCGGTCGCGACACGCACGGCGCTACGGCGGGGCGAGGGCGGCTGCGGCCCGCACGGCGCCCGGTTCCTGAGGCGGCTTCCCACCGCCGCCCCCGCCCTCGGAGCCGCCCCCTACCCTTGGTGCCATGAACCACGCCCAGCTCACCGCCCTGGGCCGTGCCCTCCGGCTGCTCGGGGAGCACGGTGACGCCCTGACCTCCGACACCCCCGACGCCCGGCTGCACGAGTTCAGGACCGACCTGCGGCGCGCCCTGGAGCTGCTGGACGAGAGCGTCGGCGCCGCCGCCCCCACCACCCGCTGCGCCGAGCACCCGAACGGCCCCGTGGACGAGGCCGCCCCCGACCTGTGCCTGCTCTGCGAGACCCGCCGCCGCGCGGCCCGCCGCGCCGAGTTCAACGGCCCCGCACCGCAGCCCGCGCACACCCAGGCCGCCCCCTCCCGGTACGGCACCAGCGCCGACCGCCCGCAGCCCCAGCAGCGCTGGCTGCCGGAACTGTGGAACGGCCAGGAGTGGCAGCTCTGCGGAACCCCGCGCCGCGACCGCCGCGAGGCCGAGCTGTACCTCGCCGCCCTGCGCCGCGGCTCGCGCCCCGCGATGGCCTACCGGCTGGTGCACGAGTTCACCGACTACGAGGTACTCCGCATCTGGGGCGAGCCCCGCCGGGTCGACATCGAACCCCTGGGCAACCTGTAGGACCGTTTCCGGCGCCTCAGGGCAACCGCCCCTCCCGGTTCAGGCGCCGTACCCGTGCCCTGAGCACCTCCCCCGGGGGCGCCTCCCGGAGGGACTCCGGTGGGCAGTCCCACTCGCGGCCGCCGCCGATGGGGCGCAACTGGACGTAACCGCCCTCGTTCCCCATCACCTCACCGATCCGCCCGTCCCGCACGTCCACCGCGTACGGGCGCCGCGGTCGCTCACGGCCGTCCGTCATCACCGGCCGCCTCCCGCAGTACGCCGGCCAGCCGCGCCGCGACCAGCGGGTGACACCGGCCGAGGTCCACGAGCGCGAAGGGCTGCGCACCCGCCTCGGTCACCGGGTCGACCCGCAGCGACGGCAGGACGACACCGACGCCGCGCAACGCCTCGCGCAGCCGCTCCACCGCCTCCTCCGTGGACCCGATCCGCTCACCGACCGCTCTCTCGACCACGCCGTTCCCTCCACGCTGAGTTTCCTTTTCACCACACAGCGTGGCTACGGCGCCTCTAACCTGGCCAGATACGGCGCCCCAACAACGGTGGTTGTGCGACGAGGAGTTGCTGCCATGCCCGGACCGAAGGACCTCGACCCGTCGTCGTCCCCCCGCGCCCTGCTCGGCGCCGAACTCCGCCACGCCCGCGAGAAGTCCGGCCTCAGCCAGGAGGAACTGGGCCAACGGCTGTTCGTGAGCGGCTCGTTCATCGGCCAACTGGAGGCCGGGACGAGACGGATGCAACCGGAGTACGCACGGCTGCTGGACGAGGCGTTGGGGACGGACGACTTCTTCTCGCGGAACTGCGCGGCCGCGGCCAAGTCCCGGTACCCGGAGCACTTCGCCGAGGCGGCCGACGCGGAAGCCATGGCCGCGGCCATTCGCGAGTACGCGCCCATGCTGATCCCTGGGCTGCTCCAGACAGCCGCGTACGCACGCGCCGTGAACCGCGCCTACGACCCCACCGCGCACGAGGACACGGTCGAGGAGTGGGTGGACGGCCGGATGGCACGGACCCGGCTGCTCGACGATCCAACAAAGCCCTTGTTGTGGGTGGTCCTTGACGAAGCGGCACTGCGCCGGGTGACCGGCGGCCGAGCCGTGATGGCGGAGGCCCTGCATCACGTCGCGGACCTCGTCCGCCGACATCGGGTGATCATGCAGGTGCTCCCGTTCGACGCGGGGGCGCACACGGCGATGCAAGGCTCGCTGAAACTCATGGACTTCGAGGACGCCCCTCCGGTGGTCTACTTCGAAGGGGTCCGCACCGGACGGCTGGAGGACGACCCCGCCACGGTCGCCCAGGCCAGGTTCACCTACGAACTTCTCACCGCCTCCGCACTTCCGCCGTCGAAGTCGCTGGCCATGCTCGAGATGCTGGCGCAGGATTACGCGCATGAGGAACATCCCTGACCGCACGGCCGCCTGGCGCAAGTCGACGTACAGCGGGGGCGGCGGCGACGACTGCCTCGAAGTCGCCGACGGACACGCCCCCTTCACCCCCGTCCGCGACTCCAAAACCCCCCTCGGCCCGAAACTCCTGTTCCGGGCCGAGGCATGGTCCGCCTTTGTCGAGGGCCTCAAGAAGGGCTGACGCAGGTCACGCGATTCAGCTCAGCGTGCGCAGCGCCGCCGCGTCGTACGGGGCCAGTTCGTCCAGGCGGCCCGCGAGGACCTTGGCGGCCCATTCCGGGTCCTGGAGCAGCGCGCGGCCGACGGCGACGAGGTCGAACTCGTCGGCCTCCAGGCGGTCCAGGAGGTCGTCCAGGCCGCGCGTGCCGGAGCCCTCGCCGACGAACGCCCGCAGGAACTCGCCGTCGAGGCCGACCGAGCCGACGCTGATGACCGGCTTGCCGGTGAGCTTCTTGGTCCAGCCCGCGAGGTTGAGGTCGGAGCCGTCGAACTCCGGGACCCAGTAGCGGCGCGTGGAGGCGTGGAAGGCGTCGACACCGGCGGCGGCGAGCGGGGTCAGGATGGCCTCCAGCTCCTCCGGGGTCTCGGCGAGCCGGGCGTCGTACGCCTCCTGCTTCCACTGGGAGTAGCGGAAGAGGACGGGGAACTCGGGCGAGACCGTCTCACGGACGGCGGCCACGATCTCGGCGGCGAACTTGGTGCGGGCGACCGCGTCACCGCCGTAGGCGTCGGTGCGGCGGTTGGTGCCGGCCCACAGGAACTGGTCGACGAGGTAGCCGTGGGCGCCGTGGATCTCGACGCCGTCGAAGCCGATGCGCTCGGCGGCGGCCGCGGCCTCGGCGAACGCGCCGATGACGTCGTCCAGATCGCGCTGGGTCATGACGCGGCCGGTGCCCTCGGTGCCGTCCACCCGGATGCCGGAGGGGCCGACGGCGGGCGCGTCCGCGACCGGCGGGTCGCCCTGCTTGCGCACCATGCCGATGTGCCAGAGCTGCGGCACGATCGTGCCGCCCGCCGCGTGGACGTCCTCGGCGACCTTCGCCCAGCCCGCGAGCTGCTCCTCGCCGTGGAAGCGGGGCACCCGGTCGCTCTGCCCGGCGGAGTCGTGCCCGACGTAGGTCCCCTCGGTGACGATCAGACCGACCCCGGCGGCGGCGCGGCGGGAGTAGTACGACGCCACGTCCGCGCCGGGGATGCCGCCCGGGGAGAACATGCGCGTCATCGGCGCCATCGCGATGCGGTTCGGGACGGTCAGGCCGTTGATCGACACCGGCCGGGACAGGATCTCGGCGGCACGGGTGGTGCTGGGCTGGGTGACGCTCACGTGGGGGCTCCTCGTACGGGTGACCAGGTGGTATGTGCACATGCATCAAGTGCTGCGCGTACGTCAACCAGCCCGGCGGGCGGAGCATTCCGGTTCTGCCCGCCGCGCTCCCTGTGATCCCCCACACGCCCGCTCCGGACGCCGCCATTGGCTGCCTATTTGCCGACAATTCGCCCGCTGTTCAGCGTAGTTCGCACCGCTTCCCGCATGGTCCAACTCCGCTGGGCACACCGTCCGGACCCCGCCAAGACTCGTGCTGCACCCGAGCCGCACGATCCGAAAGGCGCCCCCTCATGCCCATACACCGCTTCGCGACGACGTCCGCCGCCCTGGCCCTGGCGTCCGCCGCCCTCCTCCTCACCGCCGGCCCCTCCCCCGCGACCGCCGCGGCGGCCCCGGCCACGCCGCTGATCATCGGCCACCGCGGGGCGGCCGGACTCGCCCCCGAGAACACCCTGGAGGCCGTCGACCGCGCCGACCGCGCGGGGGTGGACTGGGTCGAGGTGGACGTGCAGCGCAGCAAGGACGGCGTCCTCGTCCTCATGCACGACCAGGACCTCGTCCGCACCACCGACGCCCGCACGGTCTTCCCCGGCCGCGCCCCCTGGAAGGTCGGCGACTTCACCTACGCCGAACTGAGCCGGCTGCGCGCGGGAGCCTCCCCCGCGTGGAAGGGCACCGGCTACGCGTCCGCCCGCATCCCCACCCTGGGGCAGCTCCTCGACCGGCTCGACCGCAACGGCCAGGGGCTGCTCCTGGAGGTCAAATGGCCGGGCAACTTCCCCGGCGTCACCCAGGACATCCTGAGGACCCTCGACCGGAAGGGCTGGCTGGACACCCACCACATCGACAAACGCCTCTACGTGATCAGCTTCCAGGCCGCCGCCCTGAAGGACGTGCACCGGCGGCGGCCCGCCGTCCGGCTCGGCATCTGCGACGAGACCCCGACGACCGGCGAGCTGGCGTCGTACGCCCGCTTCGTCGACGTCGTCAACCCGGATCAACGCGGCCTGACCCGGACGTACGTCGACCGGGCACACGCCCTCAAGGGCACCCACGGACGGCCGCTGAAACTGTGGCCGTGGACGGTGAACACCGCGGCACCGGCCCGCACCCTCGCCGCCTGGGGCGTGGACGGCATCACCACCGACGTCCCCGGCACGATCGGCCGCGCCGTCGGCCGGGGCTGACACCGCACGGACCCGGAGGACGGACACAGGCCGCGGGCCCGGCACCCGCTCTCGCGCGCGCCGGGCCCGCGGCCCTCAACCCTTGGCCCTCAACCCTTGGCCCTCGGCCCTCGGCCGGAAGCCGTGTCAGGTGTTCTTGGTCTCGGTGTACGAGTCCGCGACCGTCACCTTGGCGTAGGAGTTGGAGACGGCGCAGCTACGGAACTGGTGCGAGACGGCCACCTGGTAGACCCGCTTCTTGATGCCGATCTTGTAGGAGACCCGCTTGCGGGCGGGCACGACGATCATGGTCGTCTTGCCCTTGGCGATGGACACGCCCGCCTCGACCGACACACCCATCTTGCTGTTGATCTCCGCCACGGCGATGTCGATCTTGCCGCCGATCTCCCCGCTGACGGTGCCCTTCAGGCTGGCGCTGACCTCCGCGCTGATGCTCTCGCGCACCGAGGCGCTGCTGCGGCGGTTGTCGATGGTCCCCGACGCCACCACCTTGTGCCAGGTGGACGAGATCTCCGTGTACTTGCGCTTGTAGACGTCGTCGCAGTCCGGGTGCGCGGCGGCCGGCGACGCCGACAGCCCCATCAGCCCACCGGCGAACACGGCCGAGGCGGCGGTGGCCGTGACGAACTTGCGCGTGGAAGTGCGCATGGTGTTTCCCCCTGTTGTTCTGTTGTGCTGCCCCGGCCTGGTCGGTGCCGGTGCGGTCCCCCAGAAACTAGCCACCGGCGGGCCCCGGCCACCACGTTTTTGATCAAGATCTGAGGTGGCTGCCGGAACCCGCCCCGCCAGGGGGAACGCCCGAGGGCGGTACCCCCGTGTCACAGGGGTACCGCCCTCGGTCAGACGTCGATCAACCGGAACCGGTCGATCAGAAGTCCATGTCACCGCCCGGCATGCCGCCGCCGGCCGGGGCCGCGGCCTTCTCCGGCTTGTCGGCGATGACGGCCTCGGTGGTGAGGAACAGCGCGGCGATCGACGCGGCGTTCTGGAGCGCGGAGCGCGTCACCTTGGCCGGGTCGATGATGCCTTCCTTGACCAGGTCGACGTACTCGCCGGTCGCGGCGTTCAGACCGTGGCCCGGGGTCAGGTTGCGCACCTTCTCCACCACGACACCGCCCTCGAGGCCGGCGTTGACGGCGATCTGCTTGAGCGGGGCCTCCAGCGCGATGCGCACGGCGTTGGCGCCGGTCGCCTCGTCACCCTCGAGGTCCAGCTTCTCGAAGACGGAGGACGCCTGGATGAGCGCCACGCCACCACCGGCGACGATGCCCTCCTCGACGGCGGCCTTCGCGTTGCGGACGGCGTCCTCGATGCGGTGCTTGCGCTCCTTGAGCTCCACCTCGGTGGCGGCACCGGCCTTGATGACGGCCACGCCGCCCGCGAGCTTCGCCAGGCGCTCCTGGAGCTTCTCGCGGTCGTAGTCCGAGTCGCTGTTCTCGATCTCGGCGCGGATCTGGTTCACGCGGCCCGCGACCTGCTCCGAGGAGCCGGCGCCGTCGACGATGGTGGTCTCGTCCTTGGTGATGACGACCTTGCGGGCCTTGCCCAGCAGGTCGACGGTCGTGTTCTCGAGCTTGAGACCGACCTCCTCGGAGATGACCTCGCCGCCGGTGAGGATGGCGATGTCGTTCAGCATCGCCTTGCGGCGGTCGCCGAAGCCCGGGGCCTTGACCGCGACGGACTTGAAGGTGCCGCGGATCTTGTTGACGACCAGGGTCGACAGGGCCTCGCCCTCGACGTCCTCGGCGATGATCAGCAGCGGCTTGCCCGACTGCATGACCTTCTCCAGGAGCGGGAGCAGGTCCTTGACGTTGGCGATCTTGGAGTTCGCGATCAGGATGTACGGGTCGTCGAGGACGGCCTCCATACGCTCCATGTCGGTGGCGAAGTACGCCGAGATGTAGCCCTTGTCGAAGCGCATACCCTCGGTGAGCTCCAGCTCCAGACCGAAGGTCTGGGACTCCTCGACGGTGATGACGCCTTCCTTGCCGACCTTGTCCATGGCCTCGGCGATCAGCTCGCCGATCTGGGTGTCGGCGGCGGAGATGGAGGCCGTCGAAGCGATCTGCTCCTTGGTCTCGACATCCTTCGCCTGCTCGAGGAGGGCACCGGAGACGGCCTCGACGGCCTTCTCGATACCGCGCTTGAGGGCCATCGGGTTGGCGCCGGCGGCCACGTTGCGCAGACCCTCGCGCACCAGGGCCTGGGCCAGGACGGTCGCGGTGGTCGTACCGTCACCGGCGACGTCGTCCGTCTTCTTGGCGACTTCCTTGACCAGCTCGGCGCCGATCTTCTCGTACGGGTCCTCGAGCTCGATCTCCTTGGCGATGGACACACCATCGTTGGTGATCGTGGGGGCGCCCCACTTCTTCTCGAGGACGACGTTGCGGCCCTTGGGGCCGAGCGTCACCTTCACGGCGTCCGCGAGCTGGTTCATGCCGCGCTCGAGGCCGCGCCGCGCCTCCTCGTCGAACGCGATGATCTTGGCCATGTGAAGTGGTCCCTCCAGGACTGGGGGTGATTCTTCGGACCGCGCCCGCGCCCGCGACGGACGGCTCGCCGACCCGTGGTTCCTTGCCCCACTTGGCCTGCGGGCCTCACCGACCCGGTCCTTCGTTGTCACTCTCACCTTCAGAGTGCTAACGCCAATGATTAGCACTCGGCATGGTCGAGTGCAAGCGCCTCTCACGGACGGGCCCGGCCCGTCGCCGGAGGGCGGAGGGTCCGCGGGCATGCCGAAGGGCCCGCACCCCTGGAGGCGCGAGCCCTTCGAAGATGAAACAGAAGATGAAACAGAAGAACGACGCTGTCAGTCGGCGCGTGCTTCAGCCGGTCGCCAGTCGGACCATGTCCGCCTGCGGCCCCTTCTGGCCCTGCGAGATCTCGAAATCGACCCGCTGACCCTCTTCCAGGGTGCGGTATCCGTCCATCTGGATCGCGCTGTAGTGGACGAAAACATCCGCACCACCGTCGACCGCGATGAAGCCGTACCCCTTCTCCGCGTTGAACCACTTGACGGTGCCCTGAGCCATGCCTAACTCCCCTATTACTGGCCCTTGCACAGATCCACACTTCGCGGATCCGGGTCAGACCTCACCCCCCAGTTGGTTGGGGGCGTGCGCCGGAACGCGTCGACCGCGGCTGAATGTATCTGTCCAACTGCCGTCTGCAACAGGTCAGTCGGACGAGAATTCCGGACGCACCCGATCCGGAATGTGGCGAGAATTCGCCAGAATTCAGGGCAAGTCGGGCCCGGCAAATGCCGCAAATGCCACGCAAGAGGCACGCACTTTGGCTACTTCTTGTCGGACGCGCGGCAGCGAAGAAAGACTCCGGATCAGGGTTTCGCGACCCGGTTCCCCAACTGTACCGCGCTCAATCACACAGAATTGCCCCCTCCGCTTCTCTTACGGAGGGGGCAATTCGATGAACGCTCGGTAATCGCTGTTACCGACGGTTACTACCGGCGGGTACTGAACGCCGGTCAACCACCGGTCAGCCGCCGGCGACGGCCGGGATGATCGAGACGCCGGCACCGTCCGGGGTCGCCGTCTCCAGGCCCTGCTCGAAGCGGACGTCGTCGTCGTTGACGTACACGTTGACGAACCGGCGCAGCTTGCCCTGGTCGTCCAGGACGCGGGCGGCGATCCCGGTGTGGTTCTTCTCCAGGTCGGAGATGACCTCCCCGAGGGTCGCCCCGTCGGCGGACACCTCGGCCTGCCCACCGGTGTAGGTGCGCAGGATGGTGGGGATGCGAACGGTCACGCTCATGCGAGGCCAGCCTCTCGGAAGGAGTCGAGGTTCGGACGGATGGTGGCGGTGAGGCCGGTGCCGGCCACCGCGTCGAGGGTCTTGAGGCCGTCGCCCGTGTTCAGGACGACCGTGGTCTTCGCCGGGTCCAGCAGGCCGTTCTCGATGAGCTTGCGGGTGACGCCGACGGTGACCCCGCCCGCCGTCTCCGCGAAGATCCCCTCGGTCCGCGCCAGCAGCTTGATCGCGTCCACGATCTGCTCGTCGGTCACGTCCTCCACCGCGCCGCCGGTGCGCCGGGCGATGTCGAGGACGTACGGGCCGTCCGCCGGGTTGCCGATGGCGAGCGACTTGGCGATGGTGTCCGGCTTCTGCGGCCGTACGACGTCATGGCCGGCCTTGTAGGCCACGGACACCGGCGAGCAGCCCTCGGCCTGCGCGCCGAAGATCTTGTACGGCCTGTCCTCGACGAGCCCCAGCTTGATCAGCTCCTGGAGGCCCTTGTCGATCTTCGTGAGCTGGGAGCCGGAGGCGATCGGCACCACGAGCTGGTCGGGCAGCCGCCAGCCGAGCTGCTCGCAGATCTCGTACGCCAGCGTCTTGGAGCCCTCGGCGTAGTACGGCCGCAGGTTGACGTTGACGAAGCCCCAGCCCTCGCCGGCGGTGTCGCCGATCAGCTCGGAGCAGAAGCGGTTCACGTCGTCGTAGTTGCCCTCGATGCCGACGAGTTCACCGCCGTAGACCGCGGCCATGACGACCTTGCCCTGCTCCAGGTCGTGCGGGATGAACACGCAGGAGCGGAAACCGGCGCGGGCCGCGGCGGCGCCGACCGCGCCCGCGAGGTTGCCGGTGGAGGAGCAGGACAGGGTGGTGAAGCCGAAGGCGCGCGCGGCCTCGATGGCCTGCGCGACGACGCGGTCCTTGAAGGAGTGCGTCGGGTTGCCGGAGTCGTCCTTCACGTACAGGCCGCCGGTGACGCCGAGTTCGCGGGCCAGGTTGTCGGCCTTGACGAGGTGGGTCCAGCCGGGGTTGAGGTTCGGCTTGTCCGCCACGTCGGCCGGGACGGGCAGCAGCGGGGCGTAGCGCCAGATGTTCGCGGGTCCCGCCTCGATGCGCTTGCGCAGCTCCTCGGTGTCGTAGGAGGAGAAGTCGTACGCGATCTCGAGCGGGCCGAAACACTCCTCGCAGGCGAAGAGCGGGCCGAGGGGCACGCGGTGGCCGCACTCGCGGCAGCTCAGCGCGGCGGCGGGGCCCAGGTCGACCGTGGGATTCGTGGTGCTTGCAACAGTCTGCGCAGCCATGTGAGGCGAGGCCCTTTCTCCTCATCTTCCTCACGACGCATCTCGCCGTGAGACGGATTTGGCACCTTCCCTCGCCGGGAGCCTCGCGTGTGGTGAACGAGACCGGTCTAGGTGGGTTGCCGGGGCTTCATCGGGCCGTATCCCTCTGCCCCTCTGGATGAGCGGTATTCAGTTGTGAACGCCGGCGACCCCGGACATGCGATGGTCACCCGCGTTGTTCAAGACTGTAACCGAAGGCCAGGACAGTTGAGATAGTCGTCCGAACCGCGAGATGGATCACACGGTCACCCCCCGTGCACCCGGTGTGATCACGACAGTGAGGAGCCGCAGACCGTGCTGGAAGAAGTCGAGCGCTGGCTGACCACCCGCTCCTGGTCCCTGGCCGATCGCCCGCTGCACCGGATCATGGCCGCGAAGCGGGCCACGGGTCAGTCGGTCTCCGTGGTCCTGCCCGCGCTGAACGAGGAGGAGACGGTCGGCGACATCGTCGCGATCATCCGTCACGACCTCATGCAGCAGGTCCCGCTGGTCGACGAGATAGTCGTCGTCGACTCGGGGTCGACCGACCGCACCGCCCAGGTGGCGGCCGCGGCGGGCGCCCGGGTCGTCCACCGGGACACCATCCTGCCGAGCGTCCCCGCCGTGCCCGGGAAGGGCGAGGTGCTGTGGCGCTCCCTGCTCGTCACGAGCGGGGACATCGTCTGTTTCATCGACGCCGACCTCAGGGAGTTCTCCTCCGACTTCGTCTCGGGCATCGTGGGCCCCCTGCTCACCGACCCGGGCGTGGACCTCGTCAAGGGCATGTACGACCGTCCGCTCGCCGGTGCCGCGGGCCAGGGCGGCCGGGTGACCGAGCTGATGGCCCGGCCGCTGCTCAACATGCACTGGCCGCAGCTCGCCGGGTTCGTGCAGCCGCTGGGCGGCGAGTACGCGGCCCGCCGCGGCCTGCTGGAACAGCTCCCCTTCCCCGTCGGCTACGGCGTCGAGCTGGGCATGCTGGTCGACGCCCTGCACCTGGTGGGCCTCGACGCGCTCGCCCAGGTCGACGTGGGGGTGCGCAAGCACCGCCACCAGGACGGCCAGGCCCTCGGCCGGATGGCGGCGGCGATCTACCGCACGGCCCAGCTCCGCTTGGCCCGCGGCCACCTGATCCGCCCGTCCCTCACCCAGTTCGAACGCGGCCCGTCCGGCTTCGAACCCCACACCTACTCGGTCGACATGGAGGAACGCCCCCCGATGGCGGAGATGGCGGAGTACCAGTCCCGCAAGGTCGCGTAACCCCCCGGCCCCGGAACCGGCCCACCGCCACGGACCCCTCGGGCGAGGCCCACCGTCCCCCCACCCGCGTAACACGCCCCGCCCGCCGTATACGGCCCCGGACACGGCCTGATACGGACCCTCCGCTCGTCGTGACCGTACGTTTGAGCGTTTCCGTGGCGGGCTAGGTTGAGGCGTATGGCTACCACGCACGATGCTGCCGCTGCTCGGGGTGCCCAGGTGCTGGTCGCGTCCAATCGCGGGCCGGTCTCCTACACCGTTCGTGAGGACGGTTCGCTGGACGCGAGACGGGGAGGCGGCGGGCTGGTCTCCGGGCTGTCGGCGATCGGGCCGGACGCGGGCGCCCTGTGGGTCTGCTCCGCGCTCTCCGACGGCGACCGCGAGGCCGTCCGGCGCGGGGTCGGCGAGGAGGGCGTGCGGATGCTGCCCGTCCCGGCCGACGTGCACGCCGACGCCTACAACGGCATCGCGAACTCCGTGCTCTGGTTCATCCACCACCTGCTGTACCAGACCCCGCTGGAGCCGGTCTTCGACGCGGAGTTCCGGCGCCAGTGGGCGTCGTACGAGATCTACAACCGGGCCTTCGCCGAGGCGCTGGCGGAGGAGGCGGCCCCGGGGGCGGCGGTCCTGGTGCAGGACTACCACCTGTGCCTGGTGCCGGGGATGCTCCGCGAACTCCGCCCCGACCTGCGCATCGGCCACTTCTCGCACACCCCGTGGGCCCCGGTGGACTACTTCGCGCTGCTCCCGTCGGACATCCGCGAGCAGTTGCTGCGCGGCATGCTCGGCGCGGACCGGCTGGGGTTCCTCACCCGGCGCTGGGCGGACGCCTTCACCGCCTGCGCGGCGGAGTTCGCCGGGGGTACGGGAAGCACCCGGGTGGGCGTCCACGGCCTCGGCGCCGACGCCGACTTCCTGCGGGAGCGCGCGCACCGCCCGGACGTCGAGGAACGGATCACCGCCCTCCGCGAGGAGATCGGCGGCACGGACCGCAGGACCATCGTGCGCGTCGACCGCACCGAGCTGTCCAAGAACATCGTGCGCGGCCTGCTGGCCTACCGGCAGCTCCTCGACGACCACGAGGAGTGGCGCGAGCGCGTCGTCCACGTGGCCTTCGCCTACCCCTCCCGGCAGGACCTGGCCGTCTACCGCGACTACACGGCCGAGGTGCGGCGCCTGGCCACGGAGATCAACAAGACGTACGGCACCCCCGGCTGGACCCCGGTCGTCCTGCACGTCAAGGACGACTTCGCCCGCTCCCTGGCCGCCTACCGCCTCGCGGACGTGGCCCTGGTCAACCCGATCCGGGACGGGATGAACCTGGTCGCCAAGGAGATCCCGGTGGTCTCCGACGAGGGCTGCGCGCTGGTGCTGTCCCGGGAGGCGGGCGCCTACTGGGAGCTGGGCGAGGACGCCCTCGTCGTCAACCCGTACGACGTCCTGGAGACCGCCCGTGCCCTGCACGAGGCGCTGGGGATGGGGCCGGAGGAGCGGGCCGAGCGCACCAAACGACTGGCGGCGGCGGCGACCGCGCTGCCCCCGGCCCGCTGGTTCCTGGACCAGTTGGAGGCGCTGCGGGAGGGTCAGCCGGGCTGACCGGACCGGGCCGCCAGCTCCCGCAGCAGCGCCACGACCCCGGCGGGCCCGTCGACCACGAGGTCCGCGCGCTCCGCGAGTTCGGTGACCTCGGTGCTGCCACTGCACACCAGCAGGCCGGGGACGCCGTCGGCGCGGAGTTTCTCCACGGCGGCGAAGGCGGGCAGGTCGCCGAGGTCGTCCCCGGCGTAGAGGACCGACCCGGCGCCGGTCTCGCGGACGTGGTCGAGCAGGGCGACGCCCTTGTCCATGCCCGGCGGGCGCAGTTCGAGGACCATCCGGCCGGGCTCCACGATCAGCCCGTGCCGGGCGGCGAGGTCGCCGAGGGGCGCGCGCAGTTCCTCGAAGGCGGCCTGCGGGTCGTCGGCGCGCCGGGTGTGGACGGCGAGGGCCCGGCCGCCCTTCTCCTCGACCCGGACGCCCGGCCGGTCGCCGGCGGCGGCGAGGATCCCGGGGAGTTCGGCGCGGACGGCGGCGACACCCGGGTGCGGGGGCGGGGCGGTGAGGGCGCCGGTGCGGGCGTCCCATCGTTCGGCGCCGTAGTGCCCGAGGACGGTGAGGTGCTCAAGCCCCGGCACGCCCGCGAACCCGCCGTTGCGCACGGCGACCTCGGCGGGGCGGCCGGTGACGACGGCGACGGCGGCGACCTTCGGGGCCAGCGCGGTGAGCGCGGCGAGGGTGTCGGGGTGGGCGCGGGCGTCGTCGGGGTTCTCGACGATGGGGGCGAGGGTGCCGTCGAAGTCGAGTCCGACGAGGGTGCGGGAGGGCCGGGCGAGGATCGCGGCGAGGCCGTCCCGGCCGGCGGGGGTGGTGGGGGTGACGGGTGCGGGTTCCTTGGAGTGCGTCTCGTGGATGCCCATACGGCGACGATATCGGGAGGTCAGCGCTCGGCTCGCCGGGCCTCCCTGACGCGGCGCAGCCGGTTCACCGTGACGGGGTCGTGGGCCAGTGCCCGGGGATCGTCCAGGAGGGCGTTGAGGAGCTGGTAGTAGCGGACCGGGGAGAGGTCCAGCTCCTCACGGATGGCCCGTTCCTTCGCGCCGGGCCCGGGGAAACCGCGCCGCTCCAGGGCGAGGACGGCACGCTCGCGTTCCTCCAGCTCCGCTTCCATGCCCCGCACGGTATCCCCGGCCACCGACATCCGGCCCGCCGGCCCGCCCGGCTCGCTCACTCCCCGGCTTCGTTCTCCGCCCGTGAGGCCGTCTCCTGGAGGTCGCCCAGGACCGTGGCCGGGGAGCCGTTCGGGGTGACCGCGCGGCCTATCTCCTTCTTGATCTCCGCGCTGACCTGGGCCCACGAGGTCCGGCCGACCGGGTAGGTCTCGGAGAGCGCGAGTTCCTTGAGGAAGGGCCGCAGGTCGGCGTCCTCCTCGGCGGTGCTCATGACCTGGGAGGCGGAGTTGGTGACCGGCAGCAGGTCGTACTCGCGGGAGAAGGCGAGCACGTTCTCCTTGCTGTAGACGAAGTTGAGGAAGTCGCCGGCCTGCCGGGCGTGGCCGTTCTTGCGGAAGGCCATCATCCAGTCGGCGACGCCCATGGAGATCTTGGCGGGACCGTCCAGACCGGGCATCGGCACCATGCCGAACTTCACGCCCTTCTTCGCGGCCGCCTTCATCAGGGACGGGTGGCCGTTGAGCATGCCGACCTCGCCGTCGGTGAAGGCGGCGAAGGCGTCGGCGCGGTTCAGCTCACCGGGCGCCACCGGGCCGGTGAGGCCCTTGCCGACCAGCTCGTTCTTCAGCCAGCCGAAGGTGTCGACGTTCTCGGTGGAGTCGATGCTGTAGCTGCTGACGTTCTGGTTGTAGCCGCCGTTGCCGCTGAGCAGCCACTGGAGCGTCTCGGCCTGGGCCTCCTCGGGGCCGAGCGGCAGGGCGTAGGGGTACTTCACGCCGTTCTGCTTGAGGGCGGCGGCGTCCGCGGCGAGCTCCTCCCAGGTGGTCGGCGGGGTGAGGCCGGCCTTCGCGAAGAGGGTCTTGTTGTAGAAGAGCAGCCGGGTGGAGGAGGCGAACGGCATGCCGTACTGCACGCCGCGCACCTTGCCCGCGTCGGCGAGCTGGCTCACGAAGTCGGCCTGGACGGGGATGGAGAGCAGCTCGCCGGCCTTGTAGAGCTGGTCGGCGGCCACATAGTCGGCGTAGGCGCCGATCTGTGCCAGGTCCGGGGGGTCACCCGCGGCGACGCGTTCCTTGACCTTGGCGTCGACGTCGTTCCAGGAGTAGACGGTCACCTCGACGGTGACGTCCGGGTGCTGCTTCTCGTACGCCGTGACGATGGCGTCCCAGTACTTCTCGGAGCTGTTGGCCGCGGAGTCGCCGTAGTCGGCCGCGACCAGGTGGAGCGTGACGTGGTCGGAGCCCGACGTGAGTCCGCAGCCGGCGAGGACCGCGGCCATGCCCAGCGCGGACACCCCCGCGACCGTCCCGGCGATCGTTCCCGGCTTTCCTGTCCGCCGCTGCACTGGTCTGTTCTCCCGACTGCTCACAGATAATTGCTCCTACCAATGGACCGCTATCCGGATTAAGGTCTACACCACCTGCGTGGACTAGACCTCTTTCGGGGCCTTTGGGGCGGCACGGTACCGCGAACCCGCGAAGTGGACTAGACCTCTTGCGGGTACTCGGTCCACACTGTTCCCGTGAGACATGTCATCGCCCTCGACGTGGGCGGCACCGGGATGAAGGCCGCCCTGGTCGGGGCCGACGGCACCCTGCTGCACGAGGACCGCCGGGCCACCGGCCGCGAGCGCGGCCCCGACGCGGTGATCGCCGGCATCCTCGACTTCGCCGCCGACCTGCGCGCGCACGGGGTCGAACGGTTCGGCGAGCCCGCGGTCGCGGCCGGTGTCGCCGTACCCGGCATCGTCGACGAGACCCGGGGCATCGCCGCCTACGCCGCCAACCTGGGCTGGCGCGACGTCCCGCTGCGCGACCTGCTCACCCGGTGGCTCGACTGTCCCGTCGCCCTCGGCCACGACGTACGCACCGGCGGGCTCGCCGAGGGCCGGGTGGGCGCCGGCCGGGGCGCCGACCGCTTCCTGTTCGTCGCGCTGGGCACCGGCATCGCCGGCGCCATCGGGGTCGACGGCCGGGTGGAGGCGGGCGCGCACGGCTTCGCGGGCGAGATCGGCCATATCGTCGTACGGCCCGGCGGAACCCCCTGTCCCTGCGGCCAGCACGGCTGTCTGGAGCGGTTCGCCTCCGCCGCCGCGGTCAGCGAGGCATGGGCGGCGGCCTGCGGGGACCCGGAGGCGGACGCCGCCGACTGCGCCAAGGCCGTCACGTCCGGGGAGCCGAACGCCGTCCGGATCTGGCAGGGGGCCGTGGACGCCCTCGCCGACGGCCTGGTCACCGCGCTCACCCTGCTGGACCCGCGCACGCTCATCATCGGTGGCGGGCTCGCCGAGGCGGGGGAAACCTTGTTCACACCACTGCGGGACGCCGTCCGGCGGCGGGTCACCTTCCAGAAACTGCCGACGATCGTGCCGGCGGCACTGGGCGACACGGCGGGCTGTCTGGGCGCCGGACTCCTGGCCTGGGATCTCCTCGGCACGACGGACGGCACGGATGACGGCACGGACGCGACAGACGGCTCGGACGCAACACATGGCACGGACGCGACAGACGGCACGGATGCGACTGACGGCACGGCCACGACTGACGGTATGGAGGTAACACCCTGATGGTCACCCCCCTAGGGGCGCGGGACGACGCGCGCCGAGCCACCCACGACCCGCGGCCCGCGGCCGGCCCGGCGCCCCTGACCCTGTCCGGCGCCCATGTGGTCCTGCCCTCCGGAACGGTCCGGGGCGGCCAGGTGACCGTCGAGGGCTCCCGTATCGCCGCCACGGCGTCCGAGCACGCCCGGGTGGTCGACGCCCGCGGGCACTGGCTGGTCCCCGGCTTCGTCGACATCCACAACCACGGCGGCGGCGGCGCGTCCTTCTCCGGGACGCCCGAGGACATCCGGCGGGCCGTCGACACCCACCGCCGGCACGGCACCACCACCCTGGTCGCCTCCACCGTCACCGACGACATGGACTTCCTGGTCCGGCAGGCGGGGCTGCTCTCCGAGTTCACCGAACAGGGCGATCTCGCCGGGATCCACTTCGAGGGGCCGTTCATCTCGCCCTGCCGCAAGGGCGCGCACTCCGAGGAACTGCTGCGCGACCCGGACCCGGCGGAGGTCCGCAAGCTGATCGACGCGGCCCGCGGCCAGGCCCGGATGGTCACCCTGGCCACCGAACTCCCCGGCGGCCTGGACTCCGTACGGCTGCTCGCCGAGCACGGGGTGATCGCGGCGGTGGGCCACACCGACGCCACCTACGAGCAGACGGTCAAGGCCATCGACGCCGGGGCGACCGTCGCCACGCATCTGTTCAACGCCATGCCCGCCCTCGGCCACCGCGCGCCCGGCCCGATCGCTGCGCTCCTGGAGGACGAGCGGGTCACCGTGGAACTCATCAACGACGGCACCCATCTCCACCCGGCCGCCCTGGAACTGGCGTTCCGTCACGCGGGCGCGGACCGGGTCGCGTTCATCACCGACGCGATGGACGCAGCCGGCATCGGCGACGGCCGCTACATGCTCGGCCCGCTGGAGGTCGAGGTCAGCGAGGGCGTGGCCCGGCTGGTCGAGGGCGGCTCGATCGCGGGCTCCACCCTCACCCAGGACCGCGCGTTCAAGCGGGCGGTGACCGTCGACCGCCTCCCCGTCGAGGACGTCGTCGCCGCGCTCTCCACCAACCCGGCCCGCCTCCTCGGCCTCTCCGACACGATCGGCTCCCTCGCCCCCGGCAAGGACGCCGACCTGGTCCTCCTGGACGAGAACTTCGACCTCAAGGGCGTGATGCGCAAGGGCGCTTGGGTGGTGGATCCCCAACTGGCCTGAATCGTCCCCCCGGAACAGGACGGTGGCCGACCCGAGGGCTGGGCCGGTCGCCGTCCTTTTGGCATGATCAGGGCCGACGGGCACGGGGCAGGGACAATCGGGGGAGGTCGCGGGTGATCCTCACGGTCACGCTGAACGCCGCTCTCGACATCACCTACCGCGTACCGGCGTTGCGGCCGCACGCCGCGCACCGGGTGACGGACGTGACGGAGCGGCCCGGCGGCAAGGGGCTGAACGTGGGCCGGGTGCTGGCCGCGCTCGGGCACGACGTGACGGTCACCGGGTTCGTGGGCGGCGGCACCGGCCGTCTGATACGCGAGCGGCTCACCGGGGTCGAGGACGCGCTGGTGCCGGTCGCGGGCCCGTCCCGCCGTACGGTCGCCGTGGTCGACGCCCGCACCGGCGACACCACCCAGCTCAACGAACCCGGCCCGCTGGTCACCGCGGCCGAGTGGGCCGCGTTCCTGGGGGTGTACGGGGAGCTGGTGGCCGGCGCCGAGGCGGTGGCGCTGTGCGGCAGCCTGCCGCCGGGGGTGCCGGTGGGGGCGTATGCGGGCCTGGTCCGTACGGCACGGGCGGCCGGGGTGCCGGTCCTGCTGGACACCAGCGGGGAGCCGCTGCGCCGGGGCGTCGCCGCCCGCCCGGACATCATCAAGCCGAACTCCGACGAACTGGCCGAACTCACGGGCTCCCACGAGCCCTTGAAGGCGACCCAGGACGCCCGGCGCCGCGGCGCCCGGGCCGTGGTCGCCTCGCTCGGCGCCGAGGGCCTGGTGGCGGCGACCGACGAGGGCCGCTGGCGCGCCGCCCCGCCGGCCCGGCTCCGCGGCAACCCGACGGGCGCGGGCGACTCCGCCTCCGCCGGCCTGCTCTCCGCCCTCGCCGAGGGCCTCCCCTGGCCCGCCCGCCTGACCCGAGCGGTAGCCCTGGCGACGGCAACGGTCCTGTCCCCCACGGCAGGCGACTTCGACCGCACGTCCTACGAGGAACTGCTGGGCCGGGTCGGGGTGACCACGGAGGTCACCGCGGCCTGACGAAGGCCCGCGCTCAGCCCTTGGTGAGCCAGAGCTGGTCGAGGTTCACGTCGCACTTGTTGCCGTCGGCGCAGGTGACGTCGATGGTGTTCGTGCCCTTGGTCAGGTTCACGCTGGCCCAGGTGTTCTGCCAGCCCTTTTCCCAGTCGCCCTGGGGAGAATTGCTGAAGTTCTTCATGTTCAGCGCACGGGTCTGGGGGATGCCGTTGACCACCAGCGTCGCGTCGGCGTCGACGCCGGGGATGCCGTACTGCACGTACAGCCGGTAGCCGCCCGCCTTGGGGATGCCGTTGACCGTCCAGGAGACCTTGGCGCCGACCTGGTTGAAGCCCGTGACGTAGATCCCGCCGTCCGACTTGGCGCCCTTGTACTGGTTGGACGTGGTGGCGCCGCCCTCCAGCTTCAGTGCCTTCGCCTCGATCGTCGGCAGCTTCTCCTCCGTGGCCTCGCTGGTGGAGGACTCGCTCGGGGAGGCGCTCGCGGAGGTGGAGGGGGTGGTGGAGGGCTGGTCGCCGGCGTTGTCGCCGGTGCCGTCGTCCCCGCCCGTCATCGCGATGGCGATGCCGACGACGACCGCGGCGACCACCGCGACCGCGCCGATCAGCAGGCCCTTGGTGTTGGGGCCGCGGCCACGGCCGCCACCGCCCGGTACGGGCTGCTGACGGCCGGTCGGGCCGCCCGGGCCGCCGGGGAAGGTCTCGGGTGCGGCGTAGTTCGCGTTCGGCTGGCCGTACGCGCCCTGCTGGGGGACCGTCGGCTGCCCGTACTGAGCCGTCTGCTGCTGCGGCTGTCCGTACTGGCGCTCGCCTACCGCGCGCACCCGGCTGACCGAGTTCGGGTAGCCGTAACCACTGGAGGGCGGCTGGGCTCCGTTGGCCTGACCGTCGGCGTAGAGGTAGCCGAACGGGTCGTCGTCCTCGGGCGTGCTCGCGCCGTTGTTGCCGGGCGTCATCCCTTCGTACTCCTCAACAGGTGCGGGTCAACAGGTGCGGGGTTGATGCGATGCAATGCGATTCAAGGGTGAGAAGGGCGAGCCTACCCGCTCCGGGTGACCCGAACGGGTGACTCGGATCGCATCGACTCGGCCACGAAGACGCCCACCCGGCCCTGCCTGGGCCGATCCGGGACTGCGATCCGGGACTCATCCCGCCCGTCTGTGCTGTTTGGGACGAGATCGTTTCTCGACGTACATCCGCTCGTCGGCGGACTTCAGCACTTCGTCCGCGGTCATCCCGCAGTGCGCCCACCCGATGCCGAAGCTGGCGCCGACCCGGACGGCCCGGCCCTCGGCGCGGATCGGCTGGATGATCTCGTTGCGCAGCCGGACGGCGAGGTCCTGGGCGTCGGCGCGGCCGAGACCGTCGGCGAGGATGACGAATTCGTCACCCCCGAGCCGGGCGACGGTGTCGCCGTCGCGGACGCACTGCGACAGCCGCCGCGCGACCTCGATGAGAACCGCGTCACCCGCGTTGTGCCCGAACCGGTCGTTGATCGACTTGAAGCCGTCGAGGTCGCAGAAGAGCACCGCGAGCCCCTTGGTGCCGTCGTCGCGGCCGTCCTCCTCGGGGGCGGCGGTGTGCACATGGTGGTCGAAGGCGTCGAAGCTCTGCGCGCCGCCGGGCCGGTAGTCGAAGCCGTGGCCGTTGGCGTCGAAGGCGGGGTGGCCGTACGCCTGGTCCATGGCGTCGACGACGGCCGGGTGGGTGGACTGGGGGCGCTGGCAGATCCGGGCGGACAGGCGCGAGCGCAGCTCGGCGGAGTTCGGCAGTCCGGTGAGGGAGTCGTGCGAGGCGCGGTGGGCGAGCTGGAGCTCGCGGCGCTTGCGCTCCTCTATGTCCTCGACGTGGGTGAGGAGGAAGCGGGGCCCGTCGGCGGCGTCGGCGACGACGGAGTTGCGGAGGCTGACCCAGACGTAGGTGCCGTCCCGGCGGCCGAGGCGGAGTTCGGCGCGGCCGCCCTCGGCGGAGGTGCGGAGCAGGGTGCCTATGTCCTCGGGGTGGACGAGGTCGGAGAAGGAGTAGCGGCGCATCGCGGCGGCGGGCCGGCCCAGGAGGCGGCACAGGGCGTCGTTGGTCCGCAGGATCCGCCCGTGCTGGTCGCCGCCCATCTCGGCGATGGCCATGCCGGAGGGGGCGTATTCGAACGCCTGCCGGAAGGACTCCTCGCTGGCGCGCAGGGCCTGCTGTTCGCGTTCGAGCCGGACCAGTGCCCGCTGCATATTCGCGCGTAGACGTGCGTTGCTGATGGCGATGGCTGCCTGGAACGCGTACATCTGGAGCGCTTCGCGGCCCCAGGCGCCGGGCAGCCGGCCGTTGCGCGGCCGGTCCACGGACAGGACGCCGATGAGTTCGCCGCCGGGCCCGGTGCCGGGCGTGGGGGGTGTGAACATCGGCGCGAAGAGCCGGTCGGAGGGGTGCCACTCGTTCTCGAAGCGGGGCGCGGGCCCGTCGGTGTACCACTGCGGTACGTCGTCGTCGTCGAGGATCCAGCCCTCGGTGTGGGGTATGAAGACCAGGTCGCCCCAGGTCTCGCCCATGCTGAGGCGGCGCTCCCAGGACTCGCGCGAGCCGACCCGGCCGGTGATCAGGGCCTCGGCGGCGGGGTTCCCGGCCAGGGCGGCGACCACGAGATCGCCGTCGGCGCGGACGAGGTTGACGCACGCCAGCTCGTAGCCGAGTGCGGTGACGACGCCGTCGGCGACGGTCTGCAAGGTGTCGGCCAGGCTGCGGGCCGTGTTCATGTCGGCCATGACCTGGTGCAGCTGTCGCAGGGACGCAAGACGGACGTACGGTTCCGACTCGGTCTCCATGCTTCGCCCTCCCCCCGAGACTTCGCAGCGAATCAAGGGTTGTCTTCGGCGTGACGTCGTTTCTGGTGCTGTCCGTCGGTGTGGGTGTCCTGGTGACGCCGTGACGCCTCCGCCACTGAATCACAGCGCGCTGCCCACTCGGTACACAGGGTCAACAATTAATGCCCCTTGTGACTCAAGTCACATATAAACGTGAACAATTGAGTGGAGTTTCTGCGTTTTCCCTGTGTGTTTACTGAGCGTATGACGACACACGGCCGAGCGTACGGGAAGCTCCGCGGAATCGCCCCGCCACCGGGAGATCGGTGACCGCGCCGAGATCTGCCGAAGGAAGTGCCACGGGATCCGTCGGGGGTCCTACGACCATGGGGGCGGCCGGGCTCGGACGCAAGCCCGATGCGGGCCCCGCGGGGCGGACACTAGCGTGCCGGACGTGCTGCCTCCCGACGTGCTGAAGACTCCCCCTGTCCCCGCCCCCGCCGCGGCCCCCGGGCATGCTGTGGGGGTGAGCAACGACGAGTTCCGCGCGGTGATGTCCCGGCTGGCGGGCGGGGTGGTCCTGGTGACCGCGCAGGAGCCGCCGCTGGACCCGGACGACCCCGGCGCGCCGCAGGGCGAGTACGCCGGGATGACGGCCACCGCCTTCCTCTCGGTCTCCCTGGATCCCCCGCTGGTCCTGGTCAGCCTGCGCACCGGCTCCCGGATGGACGACCTGCTCGACGAACAGCCGCTGTGGGCGGTGTCGGTGCTCGCCGAGAGCCAGCGGCACATCGCCGGCCGGTTCGCGATGAAGGGCCGGCTCAGCGACCGGCTGCTCTTCGAGGACATCCCGTACACCCCCGGCGCCCTCACCGGAGCGCCCCTCGTGGGCGGCGCCCTGGGCACCCTGGAGTGCCGTACCGAACAGCGGGTGACGGCGGGGGACCACACGCTGGTGATCGGCCGGGTGCTGGGCGCGCGGATGCCGAGCGCGGAGGGCGGGCCGCTGCTGTATTTCCGGGGCAGGTACCGGCAGTTGGGGTGACCCGGCGAAACAACTGAACGGGAATTTCGTCCGGTCCGGATTAGTCACAGGCGCGAACACCGACGCCCCGTCAGGAATTCGGGCGCATCCCGAACTGAGCGCCCTTTCCGCTTCCTTGACCTTGCTGACGACTGTTCCCGGGACTTCCCGGAATCACAGTTCGCCTTCACGTTCGTACACGTTCGCTGTGCCGCGCAATCAGCTCCAGTCGCGTCCGGTGCGCCCCCGCTTGGTCTCCGCGCGCTGTTTCTTCTCCCGCAGCCGGCGTTCGTTGATCCCGCGCGGGATGCGGGTCGCCCGGCGCGGCTTCGGCGGCGGCGCGGTGGCCTCCGCGAGCAGCGCGGCGAGGCGTACGGCGGCGGTCTCGCGGTTGCGCCACTGGGAGCGGTGCTCGGAGGAACGGACGGCGACGACGCCGTCGACGAGCCGCCCGGCGAGGCGCTCCAGCGCCCGCGCCTTCCACACCTCGGGCAGGGCCTCGGTGCGGGCCAGGTCGAAGCGCAGCTCCACCTGGGAGTCGCTGGTGTTGACGTGCTGGCCGCCCGGGCCCGAGGACCGCGAGAACCGCCAGACCAGCTCCGCCTCGGGCAGGGCGACGGAGCCGCGGATGAGATAGGGACCGGACATGCCGTCCATGGTCCCCGCCCGGCCGGGTCCGCGTCACCCCAATATCGCCGAGGGGAGCGGCCGGTGGGTCCGGTGGGTCCGGTGGAGGGACAGTTGGTAAAGAAAGTAAAGACACGGGGAACCTTCGGGCCCCTTGCTCGCGTTCATAGGGATAGCTGTAGCTTCGTGCCGCGAAGCCTCTACGCAACGAGGGAAAGGACTCCCAACCATGGCTGTAAGCCTGTCCAAGGGTGGCAACGTCTCGCTCACCAAGGAGGCTCCGGGCCTGACCGCCGTCACCGTGGGCCTCGGCTGGGACGTCCGCACCACCACCGGCACGGACTTCGACCTCGACGCCTCGGCGATCGCGGTCAACCCGCAGGGCAAGGTCTACTCCGACGGACACTTCGTGTTCTTCAACAACAAGCAGACCCCGGACCAGACCATCGTCCACACCGGCGACAACCGCACCGGTGAGGGCGCGGGCGACGACGAGGCGATCAACGTCAACCTGGCCGGTCTCCCGGCCGACGTCGACAAGATCGTCTTCCCGGTCTCGATCTACGACGCGGAGAACCGCTCGCAGAACTTCGGCCAGGTCCGCAACGCCTACATCCGCATCGTCAACCAGGCCGGCGGCGCCGAGATCGCCCGCTACGACCTGAGCGAGGACGCGGCGACGGAGACCGCGATGGTCTTCGGCGAGCTGTACCGCAACGGCGCGGAGTGGAAGTTCCGCGCGGTCGGCCAGGGCTACGCCTCGGGCCTGGCGGGCATCGCCCAGGACTTCGGCGTCAACGTCTGACCTGACCCGGATTCCTTGCACGGAGCCCCTGGTCCCGCTCTCGGGCGGCACCAGGGGTTTCGTGTGCCCGCGGACAGATACGAGGGGTGCTCGAGAAGGAACCGGCGCGGGACTTCCCTGCCCCCGCCCCTCCATCGCAGCCAAGCCGTGCTCAGGCGGGTCCCGGTCTGCCGGCCCCTGGTGCGGGCGCGACGTGGCTTCCTCGACCGGCGCCGGGCTGCTCAACCGAGAGGCCGAGCGGCCCGCCCAGGCCCCAAGTGCTGTCTCGGCACTTGCGCCGTCGGCCTTCCGGCGGCCCAAAGGCTCCCGGTAACTCGCCCGCCCGGACGCCCCCGAGATCTGGCCTCCCCCTGGCCGACGGCCTCGTCGCTCCCCTCACCTGGGGCGAATAGTCGCCAAATTACATTTGCGTTCTTGGGAGCGGAGGGAACGCGCAAGGGCTGATTCATGGGCAAACTCGCGCGGAATGAAGAATTCCCTTCATGGCGCGTTCCATCCGGTCCGACTCGAGCTCACAGAAAAGCGATCGGATGATTCGTGAGATTCGCATATGGTTCAGCCGAGCGAGCCGCACAGGCATACGTTTGAGTGCGGTTCCCTGAAACAGCGTCATGTCGTCGTGCGCCCAAGCGCATGGCGAATGCGCGGACGCCACCTGACGGCCTGACCAACCGTGAAAGGTAATCCCATCTGTGAGCAAGTACGCGATACGCCCGAGGTGGAAATTCGGCGGGCTCGGCCTGGTGACTGCGGCAATTCTGCTGGCCGCCCCCGCCGCGGCGGCCTTACCGACGCCACCACCCCAGGCCGGAACCGGCGCCTCAACGGCGTCCCCGACACCGCCTCGGGCCGACACAACCACGCCCTCTCCATTGTCGACCGGTGCCAGTGCCTCTGCCTCCTCGGAGCCGACACACGAGAGCGAGTCGTCCCCGGGGCAGGCGTCAGTGACCGTGCCGACGGACGTTCCGCTGCCTCCGGGGCAGGTGTTGAAGGCGACGCCCGAGGAGATCGCCGAAGCAGAGGCCGCAGAGAGCTACTGGACGCCCGAACGCATCGCCGACGCCGTACCTGTGGAGCTGGAAGCAGACGAAGGCGGAGAGAAGGACGCCGAGAAGGCTCCATCACTCGGGCAGAAGTCGGACGCGGCCTCTGCGTTCGACAAGAGGGGTGTGGCGACCGCCGGTGTCTTCCTCATCGCCGACGATGACGACCCACAGCCTGACCCCGGAAGCCGGGATCAGTTCTGTTCGGCCTCCTCCGTCGCCTCCCCGACGAAGTCGCTCATCATCACCGCAGCGCACTGTCTCAACGACAACGACCGTTTCAAGTCCCTGGCCTTCGCACCGGGCTGGAAGCCGGACCCGGCGCACAGGGGCCGTGGGATTGCCCCCTACGGAATCTTCCCCATCAAGAAGGGGAAAGTCTGGATCGACGGACGCTATCTGGCCCAGGGGCCGGCCAAAGCCGACGACTTGGACTTCGCCATCCTCAGGGCCGGACCGAACTCGAAGGGTGAATTCCTGGAGAATGCAACCGGCATGGGAAACGAGCTGACCACCCTGCATTCCTCGCAGCTTGCCCAGCGCAATGTCGCCCTCATCGGATTCCCGGGCGGGTCGAAAGCACCGCTCGTCTGTCCTTCTTCCACCACCAAGGGATTCGAGGGCAGGTTCCTCGAAATCGCTTGCGACGGCTTCGCTCCAGGCGTCTCTGGTGGTCCCTTCCTGCGGAACTTCGACGGCAAACGGGGCGACATCATCGGCGTCATCGGCGGCTACAAGACGGGTGGGACACGGGACGATGTCTCGTACTCCTCCCAGTTCGACGCTGACGTGGTCCGTCTCTACAACCAGGCAGTCAACGACTACGCGCCGGACACTCCGAAGGGCGCCGAGGGCATGGGAGACGCCAAGCTATGGCGACACGCCATGGCCGCGACCCCCGGCACGTTTCACACCGAGTCGCAGAAGTACGGCGACTCCGACCTGATCGTCAAATGGAGCGACGGTGAGGTGACGCTCTACCCCGGAGACCAGAACCAGGGCTTCTACACCGGGTGCAAGGCCGGGCAGCCCTGCGAGGTGCAGTTGGCCAAGCCCAACGATCTCTGGAGCAAGTACGCCGACGTCGTCACCGCAGGCGACTACACCGGATCCAACGCTTACGACCTGCTGGTGAAGTGGTCGGACGGTGAAGTGACGATCTACAAGGACATCGACCAGAAAAGCAAGCTCCCCACCTCGTCGAGCCAGCACCCGGCGAACGAGATCAAGATCGCCCAAGCGGGCTCCGTCTGGAAGCACGCCAGGGGCATCGCGACGGGAAAGTACGGCGGCAACAAGTGGCCTGACGACCTCATCGTCCGCTGGGTCGACGGCGAGGTCACCAAGTACACCAACGTCGATGGCGCCGGCCTCCACGCGGAGACTCAACTGCTCGCCAAGAACAGTCTCTGGGCCAGCGACTCCATCCTCATCACCGGGGGCGACTTCGACGGCGACACCAGCGACACCAACCCGAACTACGACCTCTTCGTGAAGTGGTCCGACGGCAGCCTGACCATCTATCAGGATGTCGGCACCCGAGGTCTGGGCGGCAAGTCCACAGTGCTCGCGGCGAACAGCACCTGGCCCCATGCCCGTGTCATCGCAGCAGGCGAGTTCGGCGCCAACAACTGGGAGGACGACCTGTTCGTCCGCTGGTCGGACGGCGAAGTGTCCATGTACGGCAATACTCAGGCCGACGCGCTCGGCCGCGAGTACCAACTGGTTCCGCCGCCGAACGGCTTCGCCGCCCCGAGGGCTGCACAGTCGAGCGATCCGTGCGCCCAGGTCTGTGGTCCCGAGCTGTACCGCCGCAGTACCCGATAGACGCCCAGCACGTGGCGCCGCTTCCTCGGCGGCGCCACGTCCGTACTCACGACGGGAACCGCATGCACGCACACCGCACTCTCGCCCGCAGTATCGCCATCGCCCTCACCCTCGCCTTCACGGCCCTGGCCGCCGGCTGCACGGAGGAGGCGCGAAGGCCGAAGGAGACACCGGACGGTGGAACGCCGTCCGTGACGCAGCCCCCTGCATGGGAGGGCAAGGGAGACCAAGAAGCGGCGATGAAGAGGGCCACGCGCGCGCTGAACGCCGTCGAACCCGACAGCGCCGCGCGCGAGGACTCGGGCACGGCGACTCTGGCGGACGGGCTGGACCGCACCTTCGCGGCACGCGGAGACCGCCCCTACACCTTCGACATCGCCTGCCAGGCCGCAGCGCCGCACACCGTCGTCCTCACCCTCGTACGCGGTGACGCGGAGAGCGAGTGGGAGGTGGAGTGCGGCGACCGCGAGGCGGACCAGTTCAACGTCCCCGCCGGGGCCCCCTTCACCGCGGCGGTCGCACCGGCGAAGCCGGTCGTGGACGGTCTCGTCCTGTGGCGGCTCAATACTGTCGCTCTTGAGGACGTGGAGGACTGTGTGGACGACATCACGGGGTGCGAGAACTGACGGAGGTCCCGTCTTCTCAGCCGATGCACGCCCCCGTGCCGCTGACGCGGATCCTGGGGTCGCCCGCGCGCAGAGTGACCGTCAGTTCGCCGGGGCGGCCGAGGTCGTGGCCCTGGTGGAGGGTGAGGACGGCGTCCTCGGGGACCAGGCCGAGTTCACGGGTGTACGCGCCGAACGCGGCCGCCGCCGCACCGGTCGCCGGGTCCTCGACGACCCCGCCGACGGGGAACGGGTCACGGATATGGAACACGGTGTCCGACTCCCGCCACACGAGCTGAACCGTGGTCAGATCCAGCCGGTGCATCAGCGCTTCGAGCGGGCGAAGTCGTACGCCAGGTCCGCGAGCCGCTCGCGTGTGGCCGCCGCCAGGACGAGATGGCGGGCACCGGCGAACGCGATCCGGGGCGGAAAGGCCGGGTCGAGATCGGCGGCCGGCCAGCGCAGCGCGGCCAGCGCCTCCGTGAGGTCGGCGTCGTCGATCCCGGTGACATGCGGCTCGACGCTGGTGAGCGTGGCCCTGAGCACGCCGCTCTCCTCCCGCACCTCCACCGGCACGGTCCCGGCGCGCGTCGCGAACACCAGCTCCCCCGGCCCGATCCGCTCGGCCAGCGCGATCGCCGTGGCGACGGTGGCATGCCCGCAGAACGGCACCTCGGCCTTCGGACTGAAGTACCGGATGCCGTACACCCGCCCCTCCGGCCCACCGAGCCCCTCCGGGGGCGGGGTGAGGAACGCGGACTCCGAGTACCCGAGGTCGGCGGCGATGCCCAGCATGTCGGCGTCGCCCAGCCCGGCGGCGTCCAGCACGACACCGGCGGGATTCCCCCCGTCCGGATCGCTGGAGAAGGCGGTGTAACGCAACACCTCGGGCCGGGGCACGTTCGTCGTCATGGCGATGCCAACGTGAGGTGAGCCTGCGGCTATTCCGGCTCGTGCCGCGCGGCGCTCTTGATCTCCCGTATCAGCCCCAGCAGCCCGACGGGGGACCCGACCAGCTCCGTCGCGGGCGATTCGCCCTCGCGAAGGAGGATGTGGGACTCGACGTCGGCAAGCTCGACGCAGTTCTCTCCCCCGGCTCCGGAGAACGACGACTTCTGCCACTGCACGGACATAGTGTGACCTCTCACAGTTCTCGTGTGATGTCGTGGACGAATCGGCGCGAGCCCTCCTCATCGAGCGCGGCTCGCTCAGCGAGGTCGAGCAGTGTGCCGTACTTCTTGAGCTGGACGCCTCCATCGAGGAGAATCCCGCCCACCACGCTGTCCACCTGGACGGTGTCCAGCCGAGGGACGACCCCGCCGGCGTACAGGACAGGCTGAGTGGCCTCCACGAACTCCTCGCTGGTGAAAGGGATCACCCGCAAGGTGACCGCCGGGCGCTCGGATACCTCCAGCAGATGGACCAGTTGGGCCCGCGCCACCTTTCGGCCACCGACCCGCATCCTGAGGGCCGCCTCGTGGATGACCATGACGAAGGGCGGTGGCACGTCGCGTTCGAAGATCTGGCGGCGCTTCTGTCTGAACTCGACTCGTACGTCCACTTCTTCGGCGGGGAGCACGGGGATATGGCCGCCGTAGACGGCACGCGTGTAGTCCTCGGTCTGGAAGACACCGGGAAGCGTCATCGGCTGGAGCGCCCGCAACGACGTCGCGTGATGCTCAAGTTCGGCCACATCGAGAAAACCGGGGGCCAGGACACCCCGGTACGCCTCCCACCAGCCCTGTCCTCGTGACTCACGGGTGATCGCGCACAGGGCGTCAATCAGGGCCGTGTCGTCGCACGAGTAGAACACCGCCAGCCGCCGGACCCGCTCCTCACTGATCCCCAGGCGCCCCGCCTCGATATGGCTGATCTTCGCCTGATCGGTCGACAGCAGGCCGGCGGCCTCGCGAGCCGTCCTCCCGGCGGATTCCCTCAACTTCCTCAGTTCCGAGCCCAGTCGGACCTGGCGGGCGGAGGGATTGTCTCTCAGTGGCATGGATTCCGTTCCTCTCGGCAACCGAGTCTGCCGTGCCGGGCCGGACCGGTCCACTCGCCCGAGTGAATCATCAGGGGCAACCTTGCTCCGGAGCAAGGTTGCCCCTACCTTCGAACCGTCAACGCACCCCTGCCTCAAGGAGGTTGAAGTCCATGCACGCCAAGCCCGCCGTCCCGCAGAACTACCACCTCACCGCCCCCGCATCGCTCATCGCGCCCCGCATCTGCCGGGACACAGTGGCCCTCCTGCTCGCCGCCAACGGCCACACCGCCAACCTGGCCGACACCGCCCGCATCCTCGTATCCGAGGTCGTCACCAACGCCGTCGTGCACACCGCGACCCCGACACTGCACCTGCAGACCTCGGTCACCGCCGACGGCGTACGGGTCTCCGTCTACGACGACGTCCCCGCCAGGGCGCCTATGACCCCCGTGACCGCAACCGACGGCGAGGGCGGGCGCGGGCTGCGTCTCGTCCAAGCGCTCGCGCACGACTGGGGAGCCGGACACGCCGGTCAGGCGCCTTTCGGATACGGCAAACGCGTCTGGTTCGAACTCCGTGATCCGACCGCCCCCGCCTCTCCCCGCTAGCCTGCGCCCCATGCTCCTCACGCCGCTGGCCCTCACCCCGGATCACGACATCCCCGGCCCCCTGCTCACCGAGCTGACCGCTCTCTACGCCTCCGATCACGCCTTTCAGGCACTCAGTGGGGACTTCCCCGAGCCGGGCGACATCCGGCCGGAGCAGGTCGCGGCCGCGCTCGCCGAGGAGTTGGCGCATCCGGACGCCGAGGTGCTGCTCGCCCGGAGCGCGGGGCGGCTCGTCGGGGTGGTGATCACCCTCGCCCGGCATCCCGACCCGGCCGACCCCGACCCGTGGATCGGGCTGCTGATCGTGGACGCCGCCGTCCAGGGGCAGGGGCACGGGCGCCGGATCGCCGAGCGGGTGGAGGCGCGGTTCCGGCAGGCCGGCCGTACCGCCGTACGTCTAGCCGTCCTCGACGCCAACCCCAAGGGGCTCGCCTTCTGGACCGCCCTCGGCTACGAGGTGATCGCCCACCGCCCCGACCTCCAGCACGGCCGCCCCTGCACCGTCCTGCGCAAACGCCTGCGCACGCCCCGCGCCGCCGCCCGGATCGCCGTCGTGGACCCCGAGGGCGCCGTCTTCCTCTTCCGGTACGACAACGTCGAGGTCGGCGTCCACTGGGCGCTGCCCGGCGGCGGACTTGAGCCCGGCGAGTCACCGCAGGAGGGCGCCCTGCGCGAACTGCGCGAGGAGACCGGCTGGACCGACCTGGCCCCCGGCCCCCTCCTGTGCACCTGGGAGCACGACTTCACCCACTCCGGCGTCCCCGTCCACCAGCACGAGCACGTCTACGTCACCGAGGGCCCGCGCCGGGAGCCCACCGGCCCCCACCTCGCCGCGGCGCACGCCACGGACGGCATCCTCACCTGGCGCTGGTGGACCCGGGAGGAGCTGCGGAACGCCCCCGAGCCGGTGTGGCCGCCCGATCTCGCCCGGCTGCTCGACCGGCGGGACGGAACCACCTAGGCCCTAGGGCAGTTCCGGCTTGCCCTCGCCGTACAGCCAGTCGTCCCAGATCTCGTCGAAGTCCGTGTCCGGCGCCTGGCGTTCCACGTAGGCCGTGAAGTCGGACGTGGACGCGTTGCCGTGGCGGTGCTCGGCGGCCCAGCCCTGGACGATGTCGTAGAACGCGTCGTCGCCCACCGCCTTCCGGATCAGATGGACGACCATCGCGCCGCGCTGGTAGACCGGGGTGTCGGAGATCGTGTCGGCGCCGGACGGCTTGCCGGGCGGGTAGTCCCAGAGGTCCTCGTACCTGCCCTCGCCGTGCTCGTACAGCTCGGTGAAGGTCTCCTCGGCGGACTTGCCGCCCTCGTCCTCCTGCCACAGCCACTCGGCGTAGGTCGCGAAGCCCTCGTTGAGCCACATGTCCTGCCAGGTCTTCGGGGTGACGGAGTCCCCGAACCACTGGTGGGCGATCTCGTGGACGAAGGTCGCGGTGTCGGGCGCGCCGGGGAAGACCGGCCGGTTCTGGGTCTCCAGGGCGTAGTCGGAGTCCTCCGGCCGGTCGACGATCGCGCCCGTTGAGGAGAAGGAGTACGGCCCGAAGTTGTACTCCGCCCACTCCAGCACCTCGGGCAGCCGGGCCAGCACCGCCCGGCTCTTCGCGGCCTGCGCCGGGTCGACGGCGACGTACACCGGCAGTCCGTCCGGGGTCGTGGACCGGGTCACCTCGTAGCGGCCGATCGCGAGGGTGGCGGCATGGCTCGCCATCGGCTCGGCGGTGCGCCAGACGAACGTGGTGCGCCCGCCGTCGGTCCGCTCGCTCCTCAACTCCCCGTTGGACACGGCCGTCAGGCCCTTGGGGACGGTGACGGCGAGGTCGTAGGACGCCTTGTCGGAGGGGTGGTGGCTGCCGGGGAACCAGGCCATGGTGCCGGTCGGTTCGCCGAGCGCCAGCGCGCCGTCCGCGGTGGGCAGCCAGCCCTCCTCGGAGCCGTCCGGGTCGGTGACCGTCCGGGGGCGGCCGGAGTACTCCACCGTCACCTCGAAGGTCTCGCCCTCGCCGATCCGCTCGCGCGGGCGGACGGTCAGCTCCTGGCCCTCGCGGCCGGTGGCGGCCTCCCGGCCTCCGACCACGACCTTGGAGACGTCCAGTCCGGTGAGGTCCAGGTCGAACGCGTCGAGGTCCTGGGTGGCGCGGGCCGTGATCACGGCCTTGCCGGTCAGCCGGCCGGAAGCGGCATCCTCGTCGTCGCTGTCATCGGGCTCCCAGGCCAGTGTCAGGCCGTAGTGCGTGACGTCGTAGCCGCCGTTGCCCGCCTTCGGGAAGTACGGGTCGCCCACACCGGCCGCACCCCGCGCCGAGCCGCCGCCCGAGCCACCCGAGCCGCCCTCCGATCCGCCGTCGCATCCGCTCACGCTCAGGGTGAGTGCGGTGGTCAGGAGCACGGCGGCCGGGACAAGGTGTAAGGATCGGGACATGTCAGAGATCCTAAAGGGCCCACGGGTCCGGACGGCGGGCGCGGCCCCAGCGGCGTGACACCATCCCTACGTGCTCGACATCGGCTACGCCCTCTCCAACCGCTTCCCGGACCCCCCGCAGACGGACTACCGCCGCGCGGACGTCCACACCCTGCGCCACGACCTGTTCTGCGGGGACGTCTACCTCGCCGACACCAAGGCCGACCGCGAGGTGTCCACAGCCTGGGGATGGGTGCCGGTGCTGGACTTCGCGTGGGCGCTGTGCGACATCGTGGAGCGGATCGACCGGGACCCGGCGGGCTCCCGGGCCTCCCGCCCCCAGTACGCCGAGCTGGACTTCACCGAGTCCACCGACCGCATGCTCTTCGAGCGCCGCTTCGGCTGGGTGGACATCGAGGCCGACTGGATGCCGGCCGAGGAGCCCCCGCTCACCTTCTCCCACGGCGCGCTGCGCCGCGAGGCCCGCGACTTCCTCCACGATCTGATCGCCGATCTGGTCGACCTGCACGAGGACCTGGGCGAGAACCCGGCGATCTGGACGCTCCAGGCCCGCTTCCCGCGCATCGCCTGAACCCTCGAAGTTACCTGACGGTATGGCGTGACTTCTCACGATAGCGGCAGTAGAACCCGTTTCACTCCATAGAGAGTGAGGAGCCGCGTGTGAACGACAATTCCCCACGTGAGACACGTCAGAGAGGCGTGTCTCGTCGCGGATTCATCGCTGGAACTGGTTCTCTTCTCGGGTCGGCCGCGCTGGCCGGCCATCCGCTCCCGGCGCACGCCGCCACCGCGACCCCCACCGCGGTGATCGACCCCGGCGCCCATGTCCCCGTCCTCGTCGTCGGTACCGGGTACGGCGGTTCCGTGGCCGCCCTGCGCCTGGCCCAGGCCGGGGTCGATGTGCACATGGTCGAGATGGGCATGGCCTGGGACACCCCCGGCCCGGACGGCAAGATCTTCGCCAACACCACGAGCCCCGACCACCGGTCGTACTGGCTGCGCACCCGGACCAAGCAGCCGCTGAGCAACTTCCTCGGTTTCCCCCTCGACAAGAACGTCCCGCGCTACACCGGAATCCTGGACGCCGAGGAGATGGGCGGCATCATCGTCTACCAGGGCCGGGGCGTCGGCGGCGGCTCACTGGTCAACGGCGGGATGGCCGTCACCCCGAAACGGGAGAACTTCGGCGCCGTCCTGCCGTCGGTGGACGCCGACGAGATGTACTCCGTCTACTACCCGCGCGCCAACACGGCCCTGGGGGTCGGCACGGTCGACCCGGCCTGGTTCGAGACCGCCGACTGCTACCAGTACGCCCGGGTCGGCCGGAAGCACGCCCAGCGGTCGGGCTTCCCGTTCGTCTTCGTACCCGACGTGTACGACTGGGACTACATGAAGCAGGAGGCCGCCGGCACGGTCACCAGATCCGCGCTCGCGGGCGAGATCCTCTACGGCAACAACCACGGCAAGAAGTCCCTCCAGCAGACCTATCTCGCGCGGGCGAGGGCGACCGGGCGGGTCACCGTCTCGCCGCTCCACAAGGTCACGTCGGTCGCCCCGGCGAGCGGCGGCGGCTACACGGTCGTGGTCGAGCAGCTCGACACCGGCGGCAACGCCGTCGCCGTCAAGACCGTCACCGCGGACCGGGTGTTCTTCGCGGCCGGCAGCGTCGGCACCAGCAAGCTCCTGGTCAAGCTGAAGGCGACCGGCGCGCTGCCGGGCCTCAACGGCGAGGTGGGCAGGGGCTGGGGCGACAACGGCAATGTGATGTGCGGCCGCGCCAACCACCTGTGGGACCCCACCGGGTCCCTCCAGTCGTCCATCCCCTGCTCCGGCATCGACAACTGGGCCGCGGGCGGCGCCTTCGCCGAGGTGGCGCCGCTGCCCACCGGCATCGAGACCTACGCCTCGTTCTATCTGTCCATCACGAAGAACCCCCACCGCGCCCGGTTCACCTGGAACGCGGCGGCCGGCCGGGTCGACCTCGACTGGCAGACGGCGTGGAAGCAGCCGTCCATCGACATGGCCAGGACCATCTTCGACAAGATCAACGCCAAGGAGGGGACGATCTACCGCACCGATCTGTTCGGCATCTACAAGATCTGGGGCGACCACCTCACGTACCATCCGCTCGGCGGCGCCGTGCTGAACCGGGCGACCGACAACTACGGCCGTCTGCACGGGCATCCGGGCCTGTACGTCATCGACGGCGCTCTGATCCCGGGCAACACCAGCGTCAACCCCTTCGTCACCATCACCGCCCTCGCCGAACGCAACATCGAGGCGATCATCGCCGCGGATCTCTAGCGCGACCCGCTTGCACCCACCTGTGCGTGCGCACCTGTGCGTGCTGACCGGACCCCGGGGAGCGACCCGCTCAGTGCCCCGGCAGCACGCACATCGCGTCGAGCCCCAGCACCCGGTTGAGCCGCCCGAACGCCAGCCACGAGCCGAGGCTCATGGTCAGCTCCACGATCTCGGACTGGCTGTAGCGGGCGCTCATCCGGTCCCAGAACTCCTCGTCCAGGTTGTGGTGGTCCAGGGCGTACCGCTCCGCGTACTCGGCGGCCAGCCGGGTGCGCTCGTCGAAGGCGTCGGTCGTCCGCCACTCGGCCACCGCGCCGGCGAACTCCTCCTCGACCTTCAGACCGTCCCGCTCGGTCCGCCAGTCCAGGCAGAACAGACAGCCGTTGATCTGCGCGATCCGCAGCCGCGCGGCCTCGAACTCCCGCAGCCCCAGGGTCGTATGGGCGTAGACGGCCAGCGAGAAGTTCGCCGCGGCGGGACCGATGCCGGGGACCATGTCGCCCCAGACGTGCTCGATCGGGTGCTTGCCCTCGGGGATGTCGAGGTTCATCCGGAACTCCCTCCTCCAGTACACCCGTCGGCCCGTACACACGTCGGCCGACGGGGACGCCGGTGTCACTTTCCGCCGAGCCGTCCGACCGCCGGCCGCAGCGGGACGTCGAGCGCGTCGTACAGTCCGGGTTCCGCCGCCACCAGCCAGTCGATCGCGCCGACCAGCCGGCCGACCGCGGTGGCGTTCCCGCCCGCGGACCGGTTCTCGCCCTCGTCGGTCGCCTCGACGGTGACCTCGATGCGCGGACGGCCCTCGATGATCACCCGGTGCGCCCCGTCGCCGTGGGGCGGGGACGGCCACTCCGGGGCGCAGGACGGGTGGATCCGGGTGATGTGCTCGATGACGAGACGGGGTTCGCCGTCCACGATCCCCTGCACCTCGAAGCGCACCGCGCCCTGCGTGCCCGCCTCGAACACGCCCATGGTGCGGGTGCTCACCGTCGCGTCCAGCGCGCGGCGCCGTACGGTCTCGCGGATCTCGTCGAGTTCGACCCCGAGCGCCCTGGCCATCAGCCGGATCTGCCCGCCCCACACCATGGTCGGGACCGTCGGGGCGAGCATCAGCGGCTCGTAGTCCAGCGGTTGGCCCATCCCGACCAGGAACCGCACCGACTCCTCCTGCTCGTACGTGGAGTAGTCGAAGATCTCCTGGCAGCGGACGGCGTCCACGACCGTGCCCAGGCCGCTCATCAGCAGCGGCAGGACGTCGTTGCCCCAGCCCGGGTCGACGCCGGACACGAACAGCGAGCCGCCGCCGTCGGCTATCGCGGCGAGCACCGGGTCCCGGAACTCGGGCGGTGCGTTGCGCTGGTCGTAGAGCGGATACAGCGACGGTGTGACGACCACGGCACCGGCGCGGATCGCGGCGCCGATGTCGGCCAGCGCCCCGTCGGGCCGGATGTCGCCCGACGCCGCGTAGACCACGGCCCGGGGACGGGCGGCCAGTACGGCGTCGGTGTCGTCGGTCGCCGGGAGGCCCAACCTCCTTCCGAGGCCGCCGAGTTCGCCCGCGTCCCGGCCGACCTTCCCGGGGGTGTGGACGAGCACGGCCACGAGATCGAGCGCCGGGTGCGCCTCGACCGCGCGGATCGCCGCGCGGCCGACATTGCCGGTACCCCAGACCACCGTGGGAATCATGCGCGGAGCTTAACCTGACGGTCCGTCAGTTTCCATAGTGCTGCGCTTCCTTGTGCGCCCCCTCAGCTCTCCGTCCCCTCCATCCCCTCCACCCTGATCCCCAGCCGCGCCGCCAGCACCGGCGCCAGGTCGAAGAGCTGACCGGCGCTGATCACCGCCCCCGCGAGCCGGTCCGCCCCCGCCGCCAGGGTGAGTTCCGTCGCGCCGCGCAGATCCACGTCCGTCAGGGTGACGCCGGTGAGGTCGGCGGACCTCAGGGCGCAGTCCACGAACTCGACCCGCTCCAGCCGGGCCCCGCCGAAGTCCGGCTCGACCAGCACACAGGACTCGAAGACGACATCCCGCAGCCGCGCCTGCCGCAGATTCAGGTAGTCGATCTTGCCGCCGCGGACCACCACCCGCTCCAGCACGGCGCCGTGGAGCTGGGTGCCGCCGAGCCGGGCGTCCACCAGCTCGACGTCCCGCAGGGTCGCCTCCGCCAGCCGGGTGCCGACGCCCCGGATGCCGGTGAGGACCGTGTCGAGCAGCCGGGCGTGGTCGAGCCGGGTCTCGTCCAGCGCGCAGCCGGTCAGCGCGCAGTCCATGAAACGGGCGCCCCCGCCGTCCTGCCCGGCCAGGTCCGTCCCGCCGAACTCCACCCCGTCGTAGTCCCCGTCGGGTTCGAGCCCGCCGCCCTCGAACGGCTCCAGCGCGGGCAGCCGCACCTCGGGCCGCCGCGCCCTCTTCACCCCGGCCGCCCTGCCCGCCCCGCCGGTCCCGCCTGCCCGTGTCCTCGCCATGCCCCCATGCTGCACCCCGCCACTGACAACGCCGGACGTGCTTGACCTCAACCAAGGTCGAGGTTGAAGAGTGGAAACCCTTCAGAGCACACCCGCCGCTGCCGGACCACACCCACAAGGGGGACCCCCATGCACGCCATCCGTCTGCACACCTACGGCCCGCCCGAGAACCTCGCCTACGAGCCGGTCGAGGACCCCGAACCCGCCCCGGGCCAGGTCAGGATCGCCGTGGAGGCGGCCGGTGTGCATCTGCTCGACGCCGCCCTGCGCGAGGGCGTCAAGGGCGGCCCCGCGCCCGAGCCTGCGCCGCTGCCGACGATCCCCGGCCGCGAGGTCGCCGGTGTGGTCGACGCGCTCGGCGAGGGGACCGACCGGTCCTGGCTCGGCAAGCGGGTCGTCGCCCACCTCGGCTTCGTCCCCGGCGGGTACGCCGAACTGGCCGTCACCGACACCGCCCGGCTGCACGAGATCCCGCCGCACCTGGACGCGGCCCACGCCGTCGCCATGATCGGCACCGGCCGGACGGCCCTCGGCATCCTCCGGCTCGCCGAGCCCGGCCCGGACACCGTCGCCGTGGTGCCCGCGGCGGCCGGCGGCATCGGCACCCTGATCGTGCAGTACGCCCGCGGCGCCGGCGCGACGGTCGTCGGGCTGGCCGGCGGCCCGGAGAAGACGGCGCTGGTCGCGGCGAACGGCGCCGACCTCGCCGTCGACTACCAGGACCCCGGCTGGCCGGACAAGGTGCGCGCCTTCCTCGGCGGCCGGGCCGCCACCGTCGTCTTCGACGGGGTCGGCGGGGACGTGGCCCGCGAGGCGGTCGGCCTGCTCGGGCCGGGCGGGCGGCACCTCGTCTTCGGCTGGTCGTCGCAGGGGCTCGGCGCCGGACAGGACGTGTTCGTCGAGGGCGTCTCCGAGTCGGCGCTCGGCCCGGCGATGCTGGAGCGGTCCGGCGGTCTGCGCGCGCTGGAGGTGCGCGCCCTCGCCGAGGCCGCCGAGGGCCGGCTCACCCCGGCCGTGCACCGCTTCCCGCTCGCCGAGGCGGCCGCCGCGCACCGCGCCCTGGAGAGCCGGGCGACGACGGGCAAGGTGGTGCTGGAGCCCTGAGCACGGGCCCCGCACGAGGATGCGATACGCCCCGTTTCATGGTCTTCTGGCCCAATGAGTGTCCCCCGGACAGGTGAACGCGCGGGTCCGGCGGCGGACCCCGATCCCCGCCGCTGGTGGGGTCTGGTGATCATCGCCCTGGCCCAGCTCATGGTCGTCCTCGACGCGACGATCGTGAACATCGCCCTGCCGTCCGCACAGCGGGCCCTGGGGATCTCCGACGGCAACCGCCAGTGGGTCATCACCGCCTACACGCTCTCCTTCGGCGGACTGCTGCTGCTCGGCGGCCGGGTCGCCGACCTGGTGGGCCGTAAACGGACGTTCGTGTTCGGGCTGATCGGCTTCGCCGCCGCGTCCGCGTTCGGCGGCGCGGCCACCACCGCGGGGATGCTGTTCGCCGCCCGCGCCCTCCAGGGCGCCTTCGCCGCCGTCCTCGCGCCGTCCGCGCTCAGCCTGCTGACGACGACGTTCACCGACCCCAGGGAGCGCGGCAAGGCGTTCGGCATCTACGGCGCGCTGGCGGGCAGCGGCGCGGCGATCGGGTTCATCGTCGGCGGACTGCTCACCGAGTACCTGAACTGGCGCTGGTGCCTGTATGTGAACGTGCCGATCGCGATCGTCGCCGTCCTCGGCGCGCTCACCCTGCTGCACGACAGCCCCGGACACCCCGCCCGCCTCGACGTGCCCGGTGTGGTGCTGGGCTGCGGCGGCCTGGTGGCGATCGTCTACGGCGTCAGCGAGGCCGAGCCGCGCGGCTGGACCGACCCGCTGGTGCTGGCCCTGTTCGCGGCCGGGATCGCGCTGCTCGTGGCGTTCGTGTGGTGGCAGCGGCGGGCGCCGGTGCCGCTGCTGCCCCTGCACATCGTCAAGGACCGCAATCGCGCGGGCTGCTTCCTGACCATGGGCCTGGCGGTCATCGGCATGTTCGGTGTGTTCCTGTTCATGACCTACTACCTCCAGGTCATCCTGCGCTACTCGCCCGTGAAGACGGGCCTGGCCTTCCTGCCGCTGACCGTCGCGATCATCGTCGGCTCCACGCAGATCTCCGCCCGGCTGATCAACCGTGTCCCGCCGCGCATGCTGATGGTCCCGGGCATGCTGCTGGCCTCCGGCGGCATGGTGATCCTCACGCAGATGACCGTCGACTCCGCGTACACGAGCGAGATCCTGCCCGCGCTGCTGCTGATGGGCCTCGGCATGGGCCTGACCTTCATGCCGGTGTTCGCCACGGCCACCGCGGGGGTCGCCCCGCAGGACGCGGGCGTCACCTCGGCCACCGTCAACACCTCGCAGCAGGTGGGCGGTTCGATCGGCACGGCGCTGCTCAACACGATCGCCACCACCAGCGGCACCGCGTACATCGCGGCCCATCTCACCGACCCGGGCGGCCGCGACCTGGTCACCCGCGAGGGGATCGTGCACGGCTACACGGTCGCCCTGTGGTGGGCCGCCGGGATCATGCTGCTGGCCGGTCTGGTGGCGGGCCTGATGGTCACCACCCGCCCCCCGCAGCACGGCGTGGCGGCCCGCTCCTCGGTCCCGGAGTCGGTCGCCTGACGCCTCCTTCTCGGCTCCTACCGCCCCGCCACCCGGTCCGCGATCCGGGCCAGCCGCGACGACCCGGCGCTGTGGCGTTCGGTCTCCCGGCGGTCGGCGGCCCGGTAGGTGGCGTACATGCCCTGCACGCCCAGCCAGCGCAGCGGCTCCGGTTCCCAGCGGCGCACCTTGTGCCCGACCCACGGCAGTCCGGTCAGCTCGGTGGGCCCGGCCGCGCCGGAGTCCAGCCGGACCAGGTCGCACAGGGTGCGTCCGGCGAGGTTGGCGGTGGCGACGCCGGAACCGACGTACCCGCCCGCCCAGCCGAGGCCGCGGGACCGGTCCAGGGTGACGGTCGCGCACCAGTCGCGGGGCACGCCCAGCACCCCCGACCAGGCGTGCGCGATCCGGACCCCGGCGAGCGCGGGGAAGAACCGGACGAGGATCTCCCGCAGCGCCTCGACCGTCGCGGGCTGCGTCCGCCCGTCGTGGTCCGTGCGCGAGCCGTAGCGGTACGGCACCCCGCGCCCGCCGAGCGCGATCCGCCCGTCGGCGGTGCGCTGGGCGTACATGTAGGCGTGCGCCATGTCGCCCAGCGTCTCCCGTCCGTCCCAGCCGACCGACGCCCACTGGGCGTCGGTGAGCGGTTCGGTGGCGATCATCGAGGAGTTCATGGGCAGCCAGGTCCGCTTCTCGCCCTTCAGCGCGGCGGTGAACCCCTCGGTGCAGCGCAGCACGTACGGCGCCCGCACGGTCCCGTACGGCGTGACGGCCCGCCCCGCGTGGATCTCCGTCACCGGCGTCGACTCCCGGATCTCCACGCCGAGCGCCTCGACCACGGCCGCGAGCCCCTTCACCAGCTTCACCGGATGCACCCGGGCGCCGTGCGGCGTCCAGCTCGACCCGACGGCACCCGCGACCCGCACCCGCCCGGCCGTCTCCCGGGCGCCGTACAGCTCGCGGTCCTGCTCCCCGTAGGCCAGTTCGTGCGCGTGGAAGTCCTTGAGCCGGGCGAGCTGCGCGGGCGTCCGGGCGACCTCCAGCACGCCGCCCCGGTGGACGTCGGCGTCGATGCCCTCGGCCTCCGTGACCCGTACGACCTCGCCGACGGTGTCGTTCATGGCCCGCTGGAGCCGTACGGCGGCGTCCCGGCCGTGCAGCGCGGCGTACCGGTCGCGGCCGGCGATGCCGTTGTAGAGCCAGCCGCCGTTGCGCCCGGACGCGCCGTAACCGCAGAACCGCTGCTCCAGAAGGGTGATCCGCAGTCCGGGGTCGGCCTTCTTCAGGTAGTACGCGGTCCACAGTCCCGTGTACCCGCCACCGACGATCACGACGTCGGCGTCGGCGTCCCCGGCGAGCGGTTCCCGCACCGCCGGAAGCCCGTCGTCCGCGTACCAGAAGGAGACCCCGCCGTTCACGACCTCATGCGCCGAGCTGCTCATGATCGGACGCTAACCCGGCCCGACGGCCCCTGTCTCCTTCGGATTCCGTACTCTTTGCCGCCCTCCGACCAGCGGATGACAGGCGAGTCCGACGAGTACGGCGACGAAGTGACCGAGGTCGGTGAAGGTCGCCCCGGCGGTCAGCGGGTAGGCGAAGAGGAGCAGCACGGCCGCGAGATACGGGTACCGCCACGGCGTCGGGATCCGGTACGTGAGCACCCCGACGACGCCCGCCAGCGCGTAGCTGACACCGACGTCGAGCGTGTGGACCGCCGACGCGGGGGCGCGCCCGTCCGCTATGGCCCACGCCAGCGCGCCCTCGCTGATCAGCGTCGCCAGCACATGCGCGGCCCCGCACACCACCAGCCACCGCACCGTCCCCAGCCAACGCTCCGCCTGCGCGTGAAAGACGGAGTACAGCACGGCGTACGGCAGCCAGGACCCGCCGCCGGTCCACATGGCACTGGCGGCCAGCACCCGTACGGGGTGCGTGGACAGCTCATGGATGTTGGTGGACCGCCGCCGCAGGAACTCGTGCTCGAACGCGGGGGACATGTGATGCACGGCGACGGTGGTGGCGCACAGGATCCCCAGCCACAGGTAGGTCCCGGGGGCACTGCGGACATAGGCCCACACGGCCGACCGGGCCTGGGAGATTCGGGGCCCCTTCACAGGGGCCAGTATCCGTCGGGCGCCCGCGGGTCACCTGCGCTCAGCCGAGCCGCCGCCCCAGCTCCAGCGGGTCCGATCCCTGGTTCCCGAGCCGCGCGTACAGGGCGAGGGCGCGTTCGGGCGCGGCGAGGAGAGCCTCGCCCGCCGGGTCGCCCGTGGCGTGGGCCGCCAGCGCCAGGCCCGTCCAGCTCTCGGGGTCGCCGTCGCCGCGGACGATACGGTCCCGGAACGCCTCCAGCGCCTCCGCCGTACGGCCCGTGACCAGGGCGACGTCCTCGGGCCGGGCCCCTTCGACGACGGCGCCCGGGTCGTCGTCCAGCCCGGTCAGGCCCTCCGGATCGGCCAGGAGGCGGCGCAGCAGGACCGCCCGGGTGTCCAGGCCGCGGGTGGGCCGGCCGGGCACGAGGGCGGGCGGTGACGTGCCGCGCTCCAGGGACCCGGCGTCGGCGTCGGCCGTCCGGGGGTCGGGGCGCAGATGGTAGGCGCGCCAGGTCGCCCGGTGGTCGCGGGCGGCGAGGTCGGCCGCGGCCCGGACGCGGGGATCGACCGGTTCGGACAGCCAGGGCGTGAGCCGCTCGGTCAGCTCGGCGACGAGACGCCGCCCTAGATCGGTCAGACCGCCGTCCCCCGCAAGTGCCCTCAGCGCGTACGCCGTCTGCGCCCGCCACAGGGCGAACTCGAAACGCCCCAGCGGGTGTTCGCGCCGCCGCCAGAACCCGGTGACCCCATGGAAGGCGTACACGCCCTGCAACAGCCCCCCGAGCGGCCGCGGGTCGTCGCGCCAGGGGGCGTAGTGCAGCCGGCTGCCGGGGTCGTCGTGGAGGGTGAACAGGTGCATGAGCGCGCTGAGTTTGTTGTGCTGGAACTCGTGCACCAGGGTCGAGGCGAACTGTTCGGCGTCGTCCGGGACCGAGGCCAGCGCGGCCCCGAAGGCGTCGCCGGAGGAGGCGCTGTGCGGCCGGAAGCGTTCGGTGCGCGGCCGGGGTACGACCACGGACAGCCCCCGGGCCAGCGCGTCCGCCTCCTCCGCACCGGTCTCGCGCAGCACCCGCCAGGCCCCGGCGAACAGTTCCCGCCAGTCGTCGGCGGAGCCGAGCGGCTCGGGCGCGGCGGGTCCGCGCAGCGCGCGGTAGGGGTCGAGGTCGTCGAGGAGCAGCGCGCAGCCGTCGGCGCGCAGGGCGGTCGGCGTGTGCCAGCCGGGCCCGGGGACGTCCCGCCCGGCGACGGTGACCCGCCCGGCGCCGTCACCGGCCACCTCGGCGACACCCCAGCCGTGCCCACCGCCCCCTTCGGGCAGCCGCAGCGCCCCGACGAGCGGCAGGACCACCCACCCGTCCCGGACGGGGACGTCGGTGCGGAACGCGATCCCGGCGAGGACGGCCGCGCTCGCGGCGAGGGCGTGCAGATGCCCGGTGTGCACCCACAGCGGCGCCTCGTCCGTGGCGCTGCCGCGCAGCCGGCGCAGGGTGTGCGCGGCCCAGACGCCGACCGCCGGATACGCCAGCACCCGTTCCGCCGCCCGTGCGTCGGCCGTCCAGGCCCGGGTCAGCAGCCGCCAGCCGTCGCCGGGCGGCGGCAACGGCCCGGCCCGCCCGGCGGGCGCGGCGTCCAGCACGGCCCGTACGACGAGCAGCCGCCAACTGCGCTCCCCGGCCCGCAGCTCCTCCACCGCCGTACTCCCGCCCCCACCGCCGAGCAGCGCGGCGAGGGTCTCGGGGGCGAGGGCGTGGGACGGCGTCCGCATCCGGCTACGCCTCGCGTGGCGGCTGGTAGCCGCCGAAGCTGCCCTCGGGGTCGTCGATCCGGCTGAGCAGCCGCCGCAGGGAGGCGTCGGCCGACGGAAGGTCCAGGGTGGGCCAGGCATCCAGCGGGACGCCGCCGAGGTCGACCAGCTCGGACTCGACTGACGGCTTCTGCATGCGCTGCCCCTGAACTCTGAAACTCCGGTACTCCGGTTACTCCGGAACCCCTGAACACCTATACACAGCGTAAATATGATGGGAAGCCACCTTTTCGGCGGTTTTCAGACCACTTGATCGACTCTAGTGCATCACCGGCATCCCACACCGCAGCCGCACGGAATCTGCCCGGATCGGATGACCGGATGCCCGAGGCGGGTAGAACCTGCCCGTGACGGAACGGGATCGACGGGACCGGCCCACGGGGAAGGCGCACGACCGCCCGGCGGGACTGGACCCCCTCCGGGTGGCGGAGGTGATGGTCCCGGCCGCCCCGCGGACCGGCGCCCCCGGCCGCCGGGGCTCCGGCTACCGGGTCGGCACCCGGTGGCTGCTCACCGCCGCGCACGTGGTGCGCGGTCCGGGCGCGGACGGCGTCCGGGTCCGGTTCGAGGCCGACCGCGCCGACGAGTGGACCGCGCGGGCCAGGGTCGTCCTCGCCTCCGACACGGCGGACGTGGCCCTCCTGAAGATCACCGACGACCCTCCACCCGGCCCGCACGCCGCCCCCGTCGACCCTCCGGTCTACGGCGACCTGCCGGACGCGGACGTCCATCTGCCGTGCAGCGCGCTGGGTTTCCCCCGCTTCAAGCTCCGCACGGACCGGGCCCGCTCGGCGGACGACGGCTCACCGTCCCAGTACCGGGACTCCTGTCACGCGTCCGGTCTGACGTCCGTCCTGTCCAACCGCCGCGAGGGCACGCTGGAACTCGCCGTCCCGCCGCCCGCCGCCGACCCGGACCCCGAGCGCTCGCCCTGGGAGGGCATGTCGGGCGCGGCCGTCTGGCACGACGGCACGCTGATCGGCCTGGTGAGCGCCCACCACCGCGCGGACGGACCGGGCCGGCTCGCCGCGGTCCGGGTGAGCCGCTGGTACACCCTGCTCGACCGGACCGCCCTGACCACCCTGCACACCCACGCCGGACTCCCCCTCACCCTGGCCGACTTGACCCACCCGACCCCGGACCTCACGACCCCTACCCCACGCCTCGACACCCTCCCCGACGGCCTCCCCCTCTCCGAACTCCACGGCCTGGTGGGCGCGTTGACCGCCCTCCCCACCGTCGCCCGGCGCACCACCCTCGACCTCGTCCTGTCCGGCATCGACCCGGCGATCGCCGCGATGAGCCCCCGCTCGGACGCCCTGCGCCCCGACGTCTTCGGCATCCTGCGCACCTGTCTGCGCTATCCGGGCACCCTGGATCAACTCCTTGAAGCGATACGGTTGTTGGAGGGCGACTCCGCCGGGGTGGCCCGTATGGACCGGGAGACGGCGGCACTGTCCCGGCGCAACCGCCGCGCCCCGGACCCACGATGACCTGATATCGCGCGCCCGACGGGACCCGGGGTTTCATCACCCGTGCGGTGGGTCATCATCAGGAGGATGTGAGCAGCCAGCATCCAACGAGCCGGGGGGAAGGGGTTTGGCCGTCATGGAGCCGACTGTGGCCGCCGTCGAGTCCAGCCTGGTCGATCTCGCGGGGGTATCTCTTGAAACGCTGCGCTCCATTGACGACCGGATCCTCGCCGCCTCTGTGCGGGAGCTTCTTCCGGAGATCGACCGGCAGTCGGCCAGTGTCAGCGGTATCGACGGCGGTGTCATGCGTTCCCGGTGACCCGCTCCGGGGCCGCTCGTGACTGACGAGCCGTCCCTGCCCCACCACCATCTGCCCGTGAGCGGCGTGAGCGAGATCCTGCGCGGCGAGGGCGGCCCGGACACCGTCGGACTCCTCCTGAAGGCCGAACGCAGCCGTCGGCTGCTGCTGTTGCGGATGCTCGACGACGCCACGGACCTCGGCCCCGCCTGGGATCTGCTCAGCAGGACGCAGCGGCACTCCCCCGAGGTCATCGAGGACCTCCTCATGTACCCGCAGACGGGCATGTGGCTGGCCACCGCCCTGCGCCGGCTGCGCGGCACGACGGCCGGGGACGACGAGCCGCCGCTGTGGGTCGTCCTCGGTCATGCCAACGCCCTGGCCGCGGCGGCGGCGCTCCGCGCGGGCCTGGACTTCTCCCTCGACGTTCCGGTGCGCCACGGCCGCGTCCCCCTGCCGACGCTCGGGTGCGCGGTCCTGCCCGTGACCGAACCCTGGGCGCTGGCCACCGCGCGCGCCGACGGCGGACACGCCACGCTGACCGGCCCCGGCGGCACCGTCACCCTGCCCCCGGCCGGCACACCCGGTCCGGGGTGGCACCCGGTGCGCCGCCTCACCGTCGGCCCCCAGGGCGGGCGGCTCGACATCACGCTGGACGACACGGACCCGTACCGGACCTACCCTCGTCCCGCCGAGCCCCGGCCGCTGTCGGCCGACGACACCGCGCACTGGCGTCATCTGCTGGAGCGCGCCTGGGCGGTGCTGCTCGCGGGACAGCCCGCGACGGCCGACGCGATGCGGCGCGGGCTGCTGTCGCTGACACCGACAGTGGCGAGGGAAAGGTTTCGGCCGCGAAGTGTGACGTCCGGGGACGCCTTCGGCGGCGTCGAGGCGTCCGAACCCGACGACGCCCTCCAGCTCGCCGTGACCCTCGTGCACGAGTTCCAGCACGTCAAACTCGGCGGCCTGCTGCACCTGGCTCCCCTCCTCACCCCCGGCACCGGCGCCGACCCGCCGGAGTGGTGGTACGCGCCGTGGCGGGACGACCCACGGCCCGTCGAAGGGCTGCTCCAGGGCATCTACGCCTTCGTGGGCATCACCCGGTTCTGGGCCGGCCACCGCGCCGTCGCGTCCGAACAAAACGGCCTGGCGCACTTCGAGTTCGCGCTGTGGCGCGCCCAGGTGGCACGGGCCGTGGCGGAGGTACGGGACCATCCGCGCCGCACCCCGCTCGGGGCCGCGCTGCTGGACACGCTGGCGGCCCACTGCGCCCGCTGGCTGGCGGAGCCGGTCCCCGCCCCGTGGCTGGAGTTGGCCCGGCTCTGCGCCGACGACCACCTCGCCCGCTGGCGCGCCCATCACCGCCGTCCTCCCGCGGCGGCGGTCGACGCGGCCGTGCGCGCCTGGTCGCAACGCGCCGCCGTGCCTCCGCGCGCGGCGGCGGCCGAGCCCGAGGTCGTGCCCTCCCCCTCGGCCCGCTGGCTGGACAGCCTCACCGTCCTCGTCCGGTACCGGCTGAGCGGCTCGGACGACGACCGTGTGTCGCCCGACGGCCCGGAGAAACGCGCGGCACGGGTCACCGGGGCACTCACCGGGGACGCCCTGCTGAGCATGGGCGACCCGGCGGCGGCACGGCACGCCTACCTCACGGACCTCGCCGCGGACCCCGGCGCGCCCGCGGCCTGGGCCGGACTGGGCAGCGCCCTGGACCTGTCCGGCACCGACCCGGCGGCGGCCCGCCTGCTGCGCCGCCGCCCCGAACTGGCCCGCGCGGTGCACCGGGCTCTGCTGAACACCTCGGGCACCGCTCCGGACCCGGTCCGGCTGGCCGACTGGCTCGGAGCGCTGGAGAGCTGACCAGCCGGCCTCACATCGGAGCACCGGAGGCCGGCCGGTCGGCGTCACACAAGAGCGCTCGAAGGCTGTCCCGCCGGTCTCACATCGGCATGGGGTCGATGTCGCAGTCGCTGCGCTGCCGCGCCCTGGCCTGGGTCGTCGCCGGGTGCGGAGTGGCCTCGCCCGAGGCGTGCCGCGGCTGGTCCAGGGACCGCTCCATCCGGGCCAGGGTGTCCGCGCGCAGCGCCTCGCCCTCCGCCTCCTCACCGAGCGCGAGGAGATCCAGGGAGAGGTTCGCCGCGCACACCAGCGTGGTCGGGTGGTTCTCCCCGAGCCGCGTCCGGCACAGCGCCACCGTCCGCTCGCCCAGCCCCCGGGCCTCGGCGAGCAGGCCCAGCGCGCTCAGATCGCTCGCCAGGTTGATCGCGCAGGCCAGCACGATCGGATGGTTCTCCCCGAGCCGCCCGGTCAGTGACGCCAGCGCCGCCTCGTCCAGTTCCCTGGCCTCCTGCGCCCGACCCAGGAGCCGCAGCGTCACCGCGAGGTCGACGTCGGCGGCCATGACATGCGGATGGTCCGGCCGGAAGATGCCCCGCAGACCCGCACCGGCCTTCTGGCCCCGCTCCAGGGCCTCCTCCAGCTTGCCGTTCTGCCGCAGCGCCACCGACAGGGCGAGCGCGGACGTCTGGGAGTCCGGGTGGCCGGGGCCGTACCGGCGGCTGAACTGTTCGAAGGTCTCCCGGGCCAGCCGGAGCGCGGTGACCGGGTCGCCCTCCTTGCGGCACGCCTCGCTCAGTTGCCGCTGGGTCCGCAGCGTCGTGGGGTTCTCCGGGCCGAAGGAGGCCCGGTACCCGTCCACCACCGCCTGCTGCAACGACCGCGCCCCGACATAGTTGCCGGTCTCCCGTACGTCGACGGCGACGCTCGCCTCCGTCACCAGCGCCTGCTGGTGGTCACGGCCGAACAGCCGCACCTTCATCTCGTGGGTACGGCGGTCCAGCTCCAGCGCCCGCTGGAACTCGCCCATCAGCCGCAGGCTCACGCCGAGGTTGTGGGAGGTGATCAGCGTCGTCGGGTCGTCGTCGCCGAAGGCGCGCCGGGCCCGCTGGTAGGCCATCTCGTCCAGCTCCGCGCCGGCCTCGAAGTCCCCCTGGTGGCGGCGGACCGACGCCTCCAGGTTCAACGCCACCAACGCGTCCTCCCGCGTGTCCTCCTGATCCGCGGGAGCCGTGCGCGTGTAGACGTCCTTGAGGACCGAGACGACCGCCGACGCCTCGTCGTGGCGCCCCACCATCAGGTACAGGAACCCCAGCCACCACCCCATCAGCAGCGTCTGCTGGTCCTCCTGGCCGAACAGCCGCTGCCATGTCTCCCACGCCTGCTCGGAGAACTCGATGGCGACCCGGTGATCACCCCAGTACCAGAGGTACTTGGCGACGTTCATCACCAGCGCGCGCACCCACGGCTGGTCGGACTCGACGGCGGTGGAGGCGATGACATGGCCGTACAGCTCCGCGTACCGGGGCCAGTTGGCCGCCTGGTTCGGTCCCTTCGGGTCGGCGGCGGCCAGCAGCGTGTGAGCCCCATTGCGCATGCGTTTCTGTTCCTCGGGGGTCATCCGGTGGATCAGCACGGCCTGCACGAGGCGGTGCATCTCGATCGAGTTGGTCCGGTGGTCGATACGGGCGAGCGAGTAGCGGTTGATCTCCCGTATGGCCCGGGCCAGCCGCATCGGGTCGTTGAGCGCCCGGTCCAGGTCGGGGTCGATCCGGGAGCCGCCGAGGCCGGAGAAGATCGACCGCGAGATGGGGTCGGGCGCGAAGTAGGAGCACAACTGGAGCAGCCGCAGCGCGGCGGGGCTGCGGGTCTCCAGATGGTCGAGGGAGACGTTCCAGGCGGCGGCCACCGGAAGCTGGTAGTCGGGCGGCGGCGAGACCTCCAGCAGTTCGCTGCGCTTGTGCTCGAACAGCCGCAGATACTCCGACACGGGCATCCCCGTCTCGGCCCGCCAGGCCGCGGCCTGCTCCAGCGCGAGCGGCAGATCGCCGAGCGCCTCGGCGAGCAGATCGGCGTCGGTGTCGTCGAGTTCCTCGCCGTAGGCACTGGAACGGCGCAGCAGTTGCTTGCTCTCCTCGCGCGTGAACACGTCCACTTCGAGGGAGGGTCCTACGACGCTCCAGCGCCGGTTGCGGGAGGTGACGAGGATGGTGCCGCTGCCGCCGGTGGGGAAGTAGTCGCGCACCCGCTCCGGACTGTCGGCGTTGTCGAAGATCAGCAGCCAGCGCGAGTACGGCCGCCCCTCGCGCAGCGCCTCCCGCACGGCGGGCCCGGCGATGTTCGCCTCGGCGCTGCTCACCAGGCCGAGCCGCTGGGCCAGTTCCACCAGCGCCTGACCGATCTGACCGGGGCGCTCGGCCGGGATCCACCACACGATGTCGTACTCGGACTGGTGCCGGTACGCGTACTCGATCGCGAGCTGGGTCTTGCCGACACCGCCCATGCCGTGGATCGCCTCGGGCAGCACGGTGGTCGTGCCCTCGGCCAATCGTTCGCCCAGACGTTCGAGAAGGTCCACCCGGCCGGTGAAATTCGGGTTCCGGGGCGGGATGTTGCCCCAGACGCGCGGCGTCGTCGACTGCCCGCTCTCCACCGAGGGCTGCTGCTGGGTGGTCGCCATGTCCGTGGCTCCTTCTGAAGTTGTCCCGGACCCCCTGGGGGTTGGTGCGGACACGTCGTGTCCCTGGTGCGGGGCGGGGCTTCCCCGGTGCGGCGCGGCCCCGGCCCCGGAAGACGCGGGGTTCACCGGATCCACCGGACCCGCTGGCTCGACCGGCTCGACCGGCCGCCGCCGGGTCCCGTCCTTGCTCAGACTCACGCTGTGCTGCCGGTCGTACTCCTCCAGCGCCCGCGCCAGGCGCCCGGCGCGCGCGAGGAACCGCGGCCCGGAGAGCGCCGACAGGGCCGCCAGCTCGACCCGCAGAAAGGCCACGTTGCCCACGGTCACCCGCGGCACGTCGTCGCCCTCCCGCTCAGGATCCTGTTCCTGATCGGAGTCCGGGTCCGGATCCGGGTCCTGCTCCTGCGACTCGGCCGCCGTCGCCGCCGCCGCCGTCAGCGCCCGGACGTCGTGCAGGACCCGTACGGTGTCCCGTCGCCGGGACAGGGCCAGTAACTCCGCGCGGATGTTGGGCCCGAAGGCGAACGCCACCCCGGCCGCCAGCTCACCCTCCGCGCCCGCGGGCCGCACCAGCCCGCTCATCAGCAGCTCGCTGAGATGCGCGGGCCCGGCGCCGGGCGTGGACGCGGTGACGGCGGTCATCACGGGCAGCGTCAGCGGGGCCGCCGCCAGCCGGGTGGCCAGCGCGAACGCGGTCGGCGAGGCCGCCGCCCGGTACTCCGAGACCCGCTCCCAGGGCGGCACCGCGCTCGCCGGATCGGGCACGTCGTCGATCCACGGGACGGCGCGCGCCGCGTCCGCCCGCCGCTTCCACTCGCGGGCGCGCAGCCCGGACATCTCCGTCCAGCCCCGGCAGCGCCCGGTCACCAGGGCCACCCAGCCGGACAGGGACCGCTCGGTCAGCTCCAGGACGGGGACCGGCATCACCCCCGTACCGTCGAGGCCGTCGTCGGTGGTCTCCAGCGGGGAGGTGCGCAGCTCCCAGCGCAGCGCGGCGTTCGCGGCCCAGGGGCGGTCGGCCCGCAGCCGCATCCGCAGGACCTCGGGGCCGGTGCGGAACCACAGCCGCTGCGGCGGGAGTTGGAGCAGGGCGACCGGTTCGGTGCGGCCGAGTTCGCGCAGCAGGGGCAGGACGGCGTCGGAGCGCCAGCCCGCCGCGAGGCCGTCGGTGAGGATCAGCACGACCCGGTGGGGGGCGTCGTCGGCGGGCAGTCCGGCGAGCCGGATCCGGGCGGGTTCGGTGTCGTCGGAGCAGAGCAGCCGGGTGGTGAAGACGGGGCCCAGGGTGCCCGCGGCGGCGACGGCGTCGACGAGCCGGGCGATGCGCGCGTCCCACACCCGCATGGTGACGTGGTCGTCCACGACGAACAGGACGGCGGGGCGCTCGGCGGGGTCCGCGTCCGGGGCGGCGAGTCCGTTCAGCGCCTCCAGCGCCGCGCGGAGGGATGCCTCGTCAGAAGTCGGTGCCGTCGCTGATCGTGAATCATCGTCACACCGCATAAGCACTCTCTGAGCGTCCAGGGCTGCTGGCCGCCGCGGAAAGCGGGAGGAGGCCCCGCATTGCGCGGGCATGCGTGACATCCACGCGCCCAGCCTGTCAGCGGTCTGCTCGGGGTGCAAGGCGGCAGGCCACAAAGGGTGGGACAACAGGGAACGGACACGCGGTCGTACCAACATGACACCGCGCCAGGGCGGACGCAAGGGTGCCTCGGGCGGGCCTGGAGGGGGGCCGGGAGGGGGCCAGGAAGGGGGGCCAGGAAGGGGGCCGGGAAGGGGGCCTAACGGACCGTCGGACGCGGGGGCGTGCGCCCCGCCGCGGGCGGCCACGGCGGCTACACCGGCCCGGGCGGGGTCGGCTTGCGGTCGGGGTCGTCCAGCAGGATGGCCAGATGCCGCCCCACGTGGTCGTGCCAGCCCTCGGGCCCGAGCGCCAGCGCCTCCTTCCGCCACTGCCGGATCCGGTCGGCGAGGCCCCCGAGGGAACGGTCCTGGAGGATCTCCCCGACGGCGTCGTGGAAGGCCGCGTCGGAACAGTCCTCCCGGTGCCAGATCATCGCCGGCACCCCGGCGCGCAGCCCGGCCAGCATCTCGCGGCGGCCGGCGCCCGCGTCCTCGCCGGGCGGCTCGCTGAGCACCAGGCAGACGGCGTTGCGGTCCTCCTTCAGCTCCCGCTCCAGATGGAAGAAGTACGCCCCGTCCTGCGCGGGCCGGCTCCAGTGCGAGTGGCTGTCGGCCGGGCGCTCGCTGAACTGCCGCCACTTGATGTGCCAGGGCCGGTGCCAGGCGGCCCGCTGCAACCGCTCAAGGGAACGCACGACGACCGGGTAGTCGAGGGCGAGCGGGGTCGGGTAGGGAGAGTCGGACTCCTTGGACCACCACTCGACGGGCTCGTTCAGCAGCTCCCAGGGCAGCACGAACTCGAGGATCACCGGCTGGCGCAGATCGGCCCACCGGCTCTCGGTCTCCTCCACGAGCCGCTCCACCGCGCCGGGCAGCTCATCGCGCCGCAGGTGGTCGGTCTCGCCGCGCACCGGGTGCCAGCCCTCGGAGTCGGACTGCCGCCAGTGCGAAAGGTAGTAGCGGTCGGCCTCGACCCGGTCCGGCTCGAACTGGATCAGCAGATACGCCGGCACCAGCGAGGGCTCCGGCCGCGGGAACTCCGAGTGCTGCCAGTCCGCGAGCAGCGTCTCCACCCCGAGCGGCACGGCCTGCTCCCGGTTGAAGCGGCGCAGCAGCTCGGCGGCCTCCGCCCGGCCGTCCTCCACCAGCCACTCCGCCGTCAGCGACAGGAACGCCATGCTCGGCGGCAGCTCACCGCGCGGGGTGTTCTCCCCCGCGAGCCGGAGGAACACCTGCCACGCCGTACGGCACCAGACGGGCAGCTCCTGCACCCGGGACCGGGTGGCGCGGCGGGCCATCGCCGAGATGTCGGCGGCGCCGATCGACTGGAGGACCGGCTGTAAGCCCCGCAGGTCGGCCTGGCCGAAGAAGTCGACGGCCTCCCACTCGTCCACCAGCGGCCACAGCTCGGCGACCGTCGCGGACTCCCGCTCCACATACTCCAGCGACCGCACCAGACAGGCCAGCCCGTCACCGACCGCGGTGCACTCCCGCACCACCGTCAGCAGCCACGGCCGCAGCCGGTCCCCGGTGAGCGGCTCCACCCGGGCGCCCAGCTCACCCGAGAGCATGTCGCGCCAGATCTCCCGACTGGCCGCCTGCCCCACCGTCCCCGACCGCTGAAGCGCGTCCACGACAGCCGCAACCAGCTCGTTCCGCACCCGCTCCGGACTCCGCTCTCCCACCCCGTTACCTCCAGACAGCCTGCACGGTTCCCTGACGGTGCCGACCAGGGTACGGCCGTGGGGTGGGGCGGGGGCAGCAAGTACCGCAGAAAGCGGAGAGAGGGCTTGAGGGAGAGGAGAGGCGCGGTGACGATCGGAGCCCCCTGTCGGACTCGAACCGACGACCTTCGCTTTACAAGAGCGGTGCTCTACCAGCTGAGCTAAGGAGGCGTGCGCGTGCGTGGTCACGTACGTGCCCGTGCAGTGTACCCAGGCCGCCGGGGCGGCCCGTCGAAAATTTCCGCGAAGTTCACATGCCGCCAGGTACTGACAGATCGGGCGGACGGCAGGTAGCGTCTCGGGAAGTTCACTCAGGTGGACTACACCACACCACCTTCCTACAACGGATCGTCCGGCACGTTCCTGCCGGTAGAAGGGGGCCTCTGAGCCATGGCCACTGTTACGTTCGACAAGGCGACCCGGATCTACCCGGGTTCCACCAAGCCCGCGGTCGACGCCCTGGAGATCGACATCGCGGACGGTGAGTTCCTCGTCCTCGTCGGCCCGTCCGGTTGCGGCAAGTCCACCTCCCTGCGGATGCTCGCGGGTCTCGAGGACGTCAACGGCGGCGCGATCCGCATCGGCGACCGCGACGTCACGCACCTGCCGCCGAAGGACCGGGACATCGCCATGGTGTTCCAGAACTACGCGCTCTACCCGCACATGTCGGTCGCCGACAACATGGGCTTCGCGCTGAAGATCGCCGGCGTCAACAAGACGGTGATCCGCCAGAAGGTCGAGGAGGCCGCGAAGATCCTCGACCTCACCGAGTACCTGGACCGCAAGCCGAAGGCCCTCTCCGGCGGTCAGCGCCAGCGCGTCGCGATGGGCCGCGCCATCGTGCGTGAGCCGCAGGTCTTCCTCATGGACGAGCCGCTGTCCAACCTGGACGCCAAGCTCCGCGTCTCGACCCGTACGCAGATCGCGTCCCTCCAGCGCCGGCTCGGCATCACCACGGTGTACGTCACCCACGACCAGGTCGAGGCCCTCACCATGGGCGACCGGGTCGCCGTCCTCAAGGACGGTCTGCTCCAGCAGGTCGACACCCCGCGCAACATGTACGACAAGCCCGCCAACCTCTTCGTGGCCGGCTTCATCGGCTCCCCCGCGATGAACCTCGTCGAGGTCCCGATCGCCGACGGCGGCGTGAAGTTCGGCAACTCCGTGGTGCCGGTGCAGCGCGACGCGCTCTCCTCCACCACCGACAAGACGGTCACCGTGGGTGTCCGCCCCGAGCACTTCGACGTGGCCGGCGCCGACTCCGACCAGGGCCTCGCGGTCACCGTGAACGTCGTCGAGGAGCTGGGCTCGGACGCCTTCGTCTACGGCACCGCCCAGGTCGGCGGCGAGTCGAAGGACCTCGTGGTCCGCGTCGGCGGCCGTGACGTCCCGGAGAAGGGCAGCACGCTGCACGTCGTCCCGCGCGGCGGCGAGACCCACGTGTTCTCCACGTCGACGGGCGCCCGCCTGTCCGACTGACCCGTCCCGGACGGCGAGAACGACGGTCGAACGACGATTGACGGAGAGGGCCCCGCGGACTGCCGCGGGGCCCTTCCCCGTTCCCCGCACAAACCCCGGCATCCACGCCGTTTTCGACCCGTACGGCCCCTTGCCCGTCAACGCCCTACCCAAAAAGAGGCACCACTTCATCCCCCGTCCGGGTGACCAAATGTCGCCGGATGATTACCGGGCGCTACCCTCTCACGCGTGAAGCACTCCGCGAACCACTCCACCACCCAGCGCACGCGACGCGGCCAGGGCGGCCCAGCCCGCCGGATCGGCCGCTCGCTCGCCCTCGTCCTGCCCGTCGTCATGGTGCTCTCGGGGACCCTCGCGGTCACCCGGGTCAACTGGTCGGGGGACCCCTCGGACTCGGTGCTCACCGCCTCCGACGTCTCCACCGCGCACCAGGTCGCCCACAACACCGCCAAGGCCCCGCAGGACGTCCTGCGCGACCAGTTGCTGACCGAGCTCCAGGAGAAGGACCCGGGCGTCGCCCTGACCCACCTCCAGGCCGCGGTGAACGGCAAGCCGTCCCTCGCCAAGCACTGCGCCTCGATCGCCCGCGCCCTGGGCCGCGCCGCGGTCCGCGCGTACGGCCCCTCCCGCGCCCAGTCCTACGCCCGCCCGGTCTGCGACACGGCCTTCGCCTCCGGCGTCCTGACGGCCCACAGCTGACCCCCCACCCCGGGGGCCAACCGACCCCCGGGGCCCGGCCCCACCCACACCGGCCCAGGGGCACCTGCACAAGGCCCTCCACGAGACCGAACGACAGCGGCAAGACGGGACGGGACGACACCACAGGCCCCGATTGGCTGACGCCAGGGCACCGCAGCTCCCCCAACCCCGGCACTGCCCACACCACCGGCGACCGCACCCTTCCAAGCGGACGGGCCCCCGCCACCGGCCTCGCCCTGCCCGGCGGCCCGCGCGACCCCGCCTGCCCCCACCGGACCCCGCCCCTGCGGCAACCCACCATGTACGGCGCTGCCCGCGCCGCATGCCGTCGGCGACCGCATGATTCCGGGCGGACGGGCCCCGCCGTCGGCCTCGCCCTGCCCGGCAGGCGGCCCGCGTGAGACTGCCCGCTCCCACCGGCCCCGGTCCCTGCGGGAACTCACCGTGCGCGGCGCCGCCCACGCCGCCGTGCCGCCAGCAACCGCACGCCCCCAGGCAGACGGGCGCCTCCCGCCGACCTCGCCCTGCCCGGCAGGCGGCCCGCGCGAGACTGCCTGCGCCCGCCCGCACCCGGCCCCTGCGGCAACCCACCCTGCACGGCAACGCCCACGCCGCGTGCCGCCAGCGACCGCACCCTTCCCAGCGGACGGCCCCTGCCGCGGGCCCCGCCCGACCCCCAGCCCGCGCGACACCACCTGCCCCCACCGGCACCCGGCCCCCGCGGCAATCCACCATGCACGGCGCCGCCCACGCCACATGCCGCCAGCGACCGCACGCTCGCGGGCAGACGGGCGCCTCCCGCCGGACCCGGCCCCCGCCGCACCCCGACCACGGCCCACACCCACCCTGCCCGCCGCCTGCGCCACCTCCCGCACATCCCTGTCGGGGGGGACCCGCCCAGACCACCCGCAGCCCCACGTTCCGGGCCCCAACACCCGACCCCCACCCGGCGCCCCGACCGCACCCCCGCGCCGTCCTGCGAACCCACCCGCCGCCTCCCCCCTCCCCCTCCCCCATCCCTCCTCCCCCCTCGGCCCAGCCCAAGCGCCCCCCCAGCGCAAGCCGAAACCGGCCGCCCACCACTCTCGTAACACCCACCACGTACAGTTCCGCCATGACTCACCCGCACGCCGCCTCCCGTCCCACGCAAGCCGTTGTCCTGGCCGGGGGCCAGGGGTCGCGGTTGCGGCCGTACACCGATGACCGGCCCAAGCCGATGGTGGAGATCCCCGGCACGGGGACGCCGATCATCGGGCATCAGCTCGGCTGGCTCGCCGAAGAGGGCGTCACGGACGTCGTCGTCTCCTGCGGGCACCTCGCCGAGGTCCTCCAGGAGTGGCTGGACTCCGCCGACCTGCCCGTGAAGGTCACCACGGTCGTCGAGACCGAGCCCCTCGGCCGCGGCGGCGGTCTGCGGTACGCCGCCGCCCATCTGCCCCACCCGGACCGCCCCTGGTACGCCACCAACGGCGACATCTGGACCCGCTTCTCGCTGCGCGAGATGGCCGACTTCCACACCGAGCGGGACGCCGTCGCCACCCTGGCCCTCGCCCGCCCCCGTATCCCCTGGGGCGCCGTGCAGACGGACGGCTTCGGACACATCACCGACTTCATCGAGGCCCCGCCGACGACGTACGAGATCAACGCGGGCGTCTACGTCTTCTCCCCGGAGTTCGCCGCGCTGCTGCCCGAGCGCGGTGACCACGAGCGGACCACGTTCCCGCACCTGGCGCGCGAGCGCAGGCTGGCCGGCTTCCCCATCCCGCAGGGCGCGTACTGGCGGGCCATCGACACGGCGAAGGACCTCACCGAGGCCGCGAAGGAGCTGGCCGCGCTGGGCCGTTGACCCCAGACGGACGCAAGAGGAACGGGGGTGCCTCCGCGAGGCACCCCCGTTCCCATGCTCACTCGGACCGCCTTACCCCAGCAGACCCCCCACCAGACCCGGCTGCCCCGTCGATGACGACGAGCCGGAGTCCGAGCCACCGCTCGTCGCACCCCCCGTGCCGGTCGAACCGCCGGACGTGGGACCGGAGCTGGTGCTCGGCGCCTGTTCCACCGGTTCGGGCTGCTGCGGCGGGGCCTCGCCGGCCGTGCCCTGGGTCTGGCTGGGCGCACCGGCCGTGCTGCTGCCGGCGTCCGTGGCCGGGGCGCTGCCCGTACCGGACGCACCGGACGTGCCGGCCGTGGGCGCCGCCGAGGTGGCCTCCCGGGTCGGCGAGGTGGACGCGGCGGGGCTGCCGCTCGCCGGGTGGGAGCCGGACTCCTCCGGCAGCGGCGTGCCGGGCAGTTCGTTGCGCGGGGCCTCGCCCGGTCCCGGTACGACGACCCGGTCCGCGTCCCGCACGGCACCGCCGAGCAGGGCGCCGGTCAGCAGGGTCAGACCGACGACGATCGCGGTGACCAGCGCACCCCGCCGCAGCACGTACCGGCGCAGCTCCCACAGGTCGGAGCGCGGGCCGAGCCGCCGCCAGGCGCTCGCCGCGAGCCGTCCGTCGACGGAGTAGACGGGCGCGCCGGCGATGATCAGCGGCGACCAGGCGGCCAGGTAGATGATGTCGGGCGTCTGGTAGACCGGGACGGTCTTCCAGCTCACGGTGACGATGAGCGCGGCGGACAGCAGCGCGCCCACGCTCGCCGCGACCCGCTGCCAGCAGCCCAGGACGGTCAGGACGCCCACCACGACCTGGAGGAAGGCGATCACGAGCCCGGAGCCGACCGGGTGGTGCAGGGCGAACTGCCGCAGCGGCTCGGCGACTTCCCACGGGTGCAGGGTGTTGAGCCACTTCACCATGGAGCCGCGCTCACCGCCGTCGAAGTAGACGGGGTCGCACAGCTTGCCCATGCCGGCGTACACGGACATGAAGCCGAGCAGGATGCGCAGCGGCAGGAGGACCACGCCGAGGTTCATCCGGCGGCCGGGGAAGTAGGCGTGCCGGGCGTCGTCGTCGGCGTGCCGGCGGCCGCCGCGCGGCGCGCTCCCGGCGGCGGTCGGCTCCTCGAAGTCGTCGAACTGACCGTCGTCGTAGGCGGGTTCGTCGTAGGCGCTGCCGACGGGGCGCATCTGCGGCAGCAGCCGGTGCTCGCCGGCCACGGGGGCGCGCTGGGCGCCGACGATCGGCGTCTCGAGGGTCTGGGCGGTGAGGTCGGCGTCGTATCCGTCGTACCCGGACCCGGTGTGCCCCTCGTAGCCGTCGTAACCGCCGACGCCGACGCGCGGGATGACCTGGGTGGCGCCGGCGTCGGCGGCCGCCGGGTCGCCGTGGCCGACGCTGCCCGCCCGCACGGCCTGGAGCAGTCGGTGCGCGCCGGTGTCGTCGGGGGCGGTCTGGCCGCTCCAGACGACGGGCCGGCGGCGGGCACCGGCGGCGGCGCCCGCCCTGCCCGCCGGCCCGGCGAGGGGGACGCGCGGGGCGTCCTGAAAGGCGCTCATGTGCCGGGCGATCCGCGGGGATTGGCTGCGCCGCGCCGACGCGCCCAACTGCACACGGAAACTCGCGTGCGTGACGATGACCTGCGCCGGATCGCTCGGCACCTTCACCATGCTCAGCGCGGGAACGTCGTCGAAGCCCGACGAGCGGTCCCCCGTGGGAGTGCGGGGTGTTCTGGTGTCCACACTCATCTAACCGAGTGACGTGTGGTTAGGACACTGCTTTGACCCACCGGATGTGTCCGGACCGCGTCAAGGTTGCGCGACACGTCGGAATTAACCCGTGTGAGTGAACCCGCGGGAGCCCTCAGACCCGGCGCCGAGCCGCCTCGTACAGCACGATGCCCGCCGCCACACCGGCGTTGAGCGATTCCGCGCCGCCCGGCATCGGGATCCGCACCCGGTGGTCGCAGGTCTCGCCGACCAGCCGGGACAGCCCCTTGCCCTCGCTGCCGACGACGATGACGACCGGCCCGTCCAGGGCGGGCAGTTCGCCGATCTCGGCCTCGCCGTCGGCGGCCAGACCGACGACCACGATCCCCGCCTTCTTGTACGCCTCCAGGGCGCGGGTCAGGTTGGTGGCCCGCGCGACCGGCGTACGGGCCGCCGTGCCCGCCGAGGTCTTCCACGCACCGGCGGTCATACCGGCCGCGCGCCGCTCCGGGACGACGACGCCGTGGCCGCCGAACGCGGAGACGGACCGCACCACGGCGCCCAGGTTGCGCGGGTCGGTCACGCCGTCGAGGGCGACGATCAGCGGGTCCTGGCCCTCCGCGTAGGCGGCCTCGGCGAGGTCCTCGGGGTGCGCGTACTCGTACGGCGGGACCTGGAGCACGAGCCCCTGGTGGTTGAGGCCGTTGGTCATCCGGTCCAGCTCGGGACGCGGGGCCTCCATGAGGTTGATGCCGCCGCGCTCGGCCGCGAGCTGGAGCGCCTCGCGCACCCGCTCGTCGTTGTCGATGAACTGCTGGACGTAGAGCGTGGACGCGGGCACGCCCTCGCGCAGCGCCTCCACGACCGGGTTGCGGCCGACGACCAGCTCGGACGTGCCCTTGCCGCCGCGGCCGCGGGGCGCCGGACGGCGCTGGGACTGCTTGGCCTTGGCCGTGGCGAGGCGGTTCTTCTTGTGGCCCTTGCGCATCTCGGCGGGCGGGGTCGGACCCTTGCCCTCCAGGCCCCGGCGCCGCTGGCCGCCACTGCCGACCTGCGCGCCCTTCTTGCCGGACATGCGGCGGTTGTTGGCTGCCATGACCTACCTGTCTGTGTGAGGCGCGCGAAAGCGCACGCCGTGCGTACGTACGTACATGCAGTGTGCCGCCCGGACGGCCGGGCGGCACAATCGATCAAGAAACGGCGGCTACCGGGGGGCGAGCGACCAGCGCGGCCCGGCGGGGCTGTCCTCGATGGTCAGCCCGGACTGGTTGAGCTGGTCGCGGATGGCGTCCGCGGTCGCCCAGTCCTTCCGCCCGCGCGCGGCCTCCCGCTGGTCCAGGACCAGTCGTACGAGACTGTCGACGACGCCGTTCAGATCCTCGCCGCGGTCGCTCTCCCCGGCCCAGTGCGGGTCGAGGGGGTCGAGACCGAGGACACCGAGCATGGCGCGCACCTCGGCGAGGCGGGCCACCGCGGCTTCCTTGTCGTCGGCGGCGAGCGCGGAGTTGCCCTGCCGGACGGTGGTGTGCACGACGGCCAGCGCCTGCGGGACGCCCAGGTCGTCGTCCATCGCCTCGGCGAAGGCCGGCGGGACCTCGGCGGCGGGCTCGACGACGTCCCCCGCCAGCTCGGTCACGCGCTGCACGAAGCCCTCGATCCGCGCGAACGCCGCCTCGGCCTCGCGCAGCGACTCCTCGCTGTACTCGATCATCGAACGGTAGTGCGGGGTGCCGAGGTAGTAGCGCAGCACGATCGGACGCCACTGCTTGACCATCTCGGAGACGAGCACCGAGTTCCCGAGGGACTTCGACATCTTCTCGCCGCTCATGGTGACCCAGGCGTTGTGCACCCAGTACCGCGCGAACTCGTCGCCGTAGCCCTTGGCCTGGGCGATCTCGTTCTCGTGGTGCGGGAAGATCAGGTCGAGGCCGCCGCCGTGGATGTCGAAGGACGCGCCCAGGTACTTGTGCGCCATCGCCGAGCACTCCAGGTGCCAGCCGGGGCGGCCGCGGCCCCACGGCGTCTCCCAGCTCGGCTCGCCCGGCTTGGCCGCCTTCCACATGGCGAAGTCGCGGGGGTCGCGCTTGCCAGTCTCGCCGTCGCCCGAGGGCTGGAGCAGGTTGTCCAGCTCCTGGTTGGAGAGCTGGAGGTACTCCGGGTAGGAGCGCACGTCGAAGTAGACGTTGCCGTCGGACTCGTAGGCGTGACCGCGCTCGATGAGACCGCGCATCATCTCGATCATCTCGGGGACGTGCCCGGTGGCGCGCGGCTCGTAGGTCGGCGGGAGGCAGCCGAGGGCCTGGTAGCCGTCGTTGAACGCCCGCTCGTTCTCGTAGCCGATGGACCACCAGGGGCGGCCCTGGTCGTGCGACTTGGCGATGATCTTGTCGTCGATGTCCGTGACGTTGCGGATGAAGGTGACGTCGTAGCCCCGGTGGGTGAACCAGCGGCGCATGATGTCGAAGTTCAGGCCGGAACGGATGTGCCCGATGTGCGGGGCGGCCTGCACGGTGGCACCACACAGGTAGATCGAGACACAACCCGGCTGGAGCGGGATGAAGTCACGAATCTGCCGGGCGCTGGTGTCGTACAGGCGAATAGTCACCACTCCAGGGTAGTGGGCGCGAGGCGATGCCCCGAGCCCCTTCCCCCCAAGGGCCACACTTTCGTGACATGCGGTGCGATGGCGCCCGCCCGTGCGACGCCACCTGGCCCGATACCGCCGTGCCGCACGGGTCAGCCGGTACGGGCCACCAGTGCCGTGGCGATCGCCATGAGCCCCTCGTCGCGCCCGGGGAAGCCGAGCCCGTCGGTGGTCGCGCCCGAGACCGACACGGGTGCGCCCGCCGCCTCCGACAGCAGCTTCTGCGCCTCGTCGCGGCGCTTGCCGATCTTCGGGCGGGGTCCGACCACCTGGACGGCGATGTTGCCGATGGTGAAGCCGGCCGCGCGCACGATCCGGGCGGCCTCGGTGAGCAGGGTGACCCCGGCGGCGCCGGACCACTCGGGCCGTCCGGTGCCGAAGTGCTGCCCGAGGTCACCGAGCCCGGCGGCCGAGAACAGCGCGTTGCACGCGGCGTGCGCGACGACGTCCGCGTCGCTGTGCCCGGCCAGACCGGGACCCTCGCCCTCCCACTTCAGGCCCGCGCACCACAGCTCGCGGCCCTCCTCGAAGGCATGGATGTCGGTGCCGATGCCGACCTGGGGAAGCGGCACCCCGGCCACGGGCTCAGAAGCCATCGTTGAGCCTCCTGCGGGCCAGGACCGCCTCGGCGAGGACGAGGTCGAGGGGCCGGGTGACCTTGAACGCCTCCTCGTGGCCGGGCACGACCACGACCGCCGGGCCGAGCCGCTCGACCATGCTCGCGTCGTCGGTGACGTCCTCGGTGACCGTCTCGTGGGCCCGGACGAGCGTGGCCCGGTCGAAGCCCTGCGGGGTCTGGACGGCCCGCAGCCGGGCGCGGTCCGGGGTGGCGACGACCGGTTCGGGGTCACCGGGCACGGCGGCCGGCTCGACCTCCTTGACGGTGTCGGCGAGCGGCAGCGCGGGGACCACGGCGGCGGCGCCGTCCCGGACGGCCTCGATGACGGCGTCCACGGTGTCCACGGGGACGAGCGGCCGGGCGGCGTCGTGCACGAGGACGATGTCGTACTCCGGCGGCAGCGCGTCCAGGCCGAGCTTCACGGACTCCTGGCGGGTGTCGCCGCCGGGCACCACGAGGAAGTCGGTGCGCTCGGGCAGGGCGTGCGCGTCGAGCAGCGACTTGACCTCGGCGGCGCCGTCCGGCGGGGCCACGACGACGACCAGGGAGACGGCGCGGGAGGCGGCGAGGGCGCGCACCGCGTGGATCAGCATGGGCGTGCCGTTCAGCGCGCGCAGTGCCTTGGGGGCGCCCGGACCGAGGCGTACGCCCCGGCCGGCGGCCGGGATCACGGCGGCCGTACGGGCGGACGCGCGGGTGTCCGCCGGGGCGTCCGCGGTCGAGGGAAGCGAATCGTCAGACATCGGTTCCTGTCAGGTTTGTGTGCTCGGCCATGTTGGGTACGGACACAGCGTGCCGGGCGCGACGCCTTGACCGGACCCTTCCGTGACGTTCCGGTCGAGCCAGCGCCCCGGGCCCGGCACGCTAAGTATCGGGGTTTCCCGAGGCGTTTTCCCGAGAGGGTCCGACGCGACGTGGTGACGACGTGGTGACGGAGCGACCTGGTGACCGCGGCGACTCGGACGCGAACATGCCGCAGCGCCCGGCGACGAGAAATACGTCATCGGGCACCGCGGCATTTCAGTGTTCTTCAGAGCGCTCTTCAGTGCTGAAGTCGGCTGGTGCCGGCGTCAGGACGCGAGAACCTCGTCGAGCAGGGCCTCCGCCTTGTCCTCGTTGGTGTTCTCCGCGAGGGCCAGCTCGCTCACCAGGATCTGGCGGGCCTTGGCGAGCATGCGCTTCTCACCTGCGGAGAGTCCACGCTCGCGCTCACGACGCCACAGGTCACGCACGACTTCCGCGACCTTGATGACATCGCCGGAGGCGAGCTTCTCCAGATTTGCCTTGTAGCGACGCGACCAGTTCGTGGGCTCCTCGGCGTACGGCGCGCGCAGCACCTCGAAGACCCGGTCCAGCCCGTCCTGACCGACCACATCACGCACGCCGACGAACTCCGCATTGTCCGCTGGCACACGTACCGTCAGGTCACCCTGGGCGACCTTCAGCACCAAGTAGGTCTTGTCCACGCCTTTGATCTGGCGAGTTTCGATGGCCTCGATCAGCGCGGCCCCGTGATGGGGATAGACCACGGTGTCGCCAACCTTGAACGTCATGTGACAGGTACCCCTTCCGTGGCTATCCAGAGTAACACGGAAACTGCCGTTCCTGAATGGCGTTTTCGCAGGTCAGGGCATATCTCGGGGCTTGACAACAGCGACAGGGACGTGCTTCGAAGGGCTCGCGGAAGCAGGTATTCGCAGGTCGGAGGCGCTCTCCGAGGGGGGTGAAACGCGTACGTTACACGCATCCGGAGGCGGAGCCGAACGGTCGAACGTCCACAAATGTCCGCTTCCAAGTGTGCGACTTCCGCTACTCCGTTCGGCGGCCCTGGCCGGATACCGATCGTTTCCGGAATTGATCATCGGCTCTTCGCTCGCGCCCGTGATCAATTTCCGGGACGGCCCCGCATTCCTTCACGGAAAATCCGTGGGACCGCCTCCGCGGCGGTTATCCGAATGACGGACGAGCCGCGCCACGGCACAAGAGCCGGGGTGAAACGGAAGTGACTCGCGAGTCACTTGTGGGTGAACGAGGTCGTCCGGAAGAGCGGGGGACGGCGGTGCGCGAGGAGGTGCGCGCGGGAGTGCGGAACGCGCTAGAGGCGGGTCGGGTGCGGCCCCGTGGGAACAGCTCGGTAACCTAAGGCCGCTGACAGACCCTTAGGGCGGCTTTATCACCAGGTGAGCTGCCCCTGTGCGTTCAAGGAGATGCCGCCGCCGTGAGCAGCAGCCTTCGACGCGGCGCCCTCGCCGCATCCGCCCTCGCGTTCTCGATCGCCACGCTCGCCGCCTGCGGCGCCGGCAACAACAGCCAGACCTTGGAGATCAAGCCGGACAACGCCGCGACCAGCGTCGGCGTCATCAAGGTGCAGAACGCCGTCGTGATCACCCAGCCGGCCCCGGAGGGCAGCGGCCCGGTCGCCGTCTCGGCCACCGTCTTCAACGGCGGTGACACCGATCAGACGGTGGAGTCGATCGAGGTCGAGGGCCTCGGCACCGCCAAGCTCACCCCCGCGAAGGGCGAGGGCAAGGTGACCGTCCCGGCCTTCGGCTCCCTCGTCATCGGCGGCGACGGCAACGCCTCCGCCGTCCTGGAGAGCCCCGGCGAGGACTCCCTCGACGGCAACGCCCAGAAGACCACCTTCACCTTCAGCGAGACGGGCGCGGTGACCCTGCGCGCCTTCGTCGTCCCCGCCGAGAGCTACTTCTCGAGCTGGGGCCCCAGCGACATCCCCTCGGCGCCGCAGCCGAAGCCGTCCGAGAGCGCGAGCGCCCCGGCCGGGTCCACCGAGTCCCCGGCGGCCGGCGAGAGCGCCGAGGCGAGCCCGTCGGACACGGCGTCGGCCCCCGCGGCGGGCGCGGAGGCCGGTACCGAGGGCACCGAGGAGGGCACGGGTCACTGACCCGGCCCGCGGCAGCGTAAAGACGGCAAGGAAAAGGGCGGCACCCCTCGCGGGATGCCGCCCTTTCCTCACGTACGGCCCAAGGCTTCCTCACGTACGCCCGAGGCTTCCTCACATACGGCCTACGGCTCGAACTTGTACCCCAGTCCCCGCACCGTCACCAGGTACCGCGGCGCGCCCGGGTCCGGCTCGATCTTGGCGCGCAGCCGCTTGACGTGGACGTCGAGGGTCTTGGTGTCGCCCACGTAGTCGGCGCCCCAGACCCGGTCGATGAGCTGCATCCGGGTCAGGACCCGCCCGGCGTTGCGCAGCAGCATCTCCAGCAGGTCGAACTCCTTCAGCGGGAGGTCGACCTTGGAGCCGGAGACCGTCACCACGTGCCGGTCGACGTCCATCCGCACCGGCCCGGCCTCCAGGGCCGCCGGGGTCACCTCCTCCGGCTCGCCGCGGCGGCGCAGGACGGCCCGGATCCGGGCGACCAGCTCGCGGGAGGAGAAGGGCTTGGTGACGTAGTCGTCGGCTCCTATCTCCAGCCCGACGACCTTGTCGATCTCGCTGTCCTTGGCGGTCACCATGATCACAGGGACGTTGGAGCGGCCGCGCAGCTGGCGGCACACCTCGGTGCCGGGCAGCCCCGGCAGCATCAGGTCGAGGAGGACGAGGTCGGCGCCGTTGCGCTCGAACTCGTCGAGGCCGTCGGGCCCGGTGGCCGCCACGGCGACCTCGAAGCCCTCCTTGCGGAGCATGTACGACAGGGCGTCGGAGAAGGACTCCTCGTCCTCGACGACGAGCACACGGGTCACGGAAGGACCTCCGGGGCGGAAAGCGTCTGGTACGCGGTTGACTCTGGGGGTGTCTGGGCGGACGGCCCGTCCTCTTCGTCATCGTCGAGGTCGGGGTGCTGTTGTGCCCGGTCGCGGTCGCGGGCGGCGCCCGCCTCCGGCAGCCGCAGCGTGAAGGTGGAGCCCTGTCCCTCGGCGCTCCACACCGTGACCTCCCCGCCGTGCGAGGCGGCCACGTGTTTGACGATCGCCAGCCCGAGGCCCGTACCGCCGGTGGCACGGGAGCGGGCCGGGTCGACGCGGTAGAAGCGCTCGAAGATGCGCTCCTTGTCCTTGTCGGATATGCCGATGCCCTGGTCGGTGACGGCGATCTCGATCAGGTCCCCGCCGGGTGCGGTCACCCGGCGGGCGGCTATCCCGACGCGGGTGCGGGCGGGTGAGTAGTTGACGGCGTTCTCGACGAGGTTGCCGAGGGCCGCGGCGAGCTGGCCGCGGTGGCCCCAGACGCGCAGGTCGGCGGTGCCTCCGGCGGCCATGGTGATCTGCTTGGTGCCGGCCTGGTGCCGGCAGCGGTCGACGGCCTCGGCGACGAGTTCGTCGATGCCCACCGGCTCGGCGTCCTCCAGCGGGTCGTCGTTCTGGACCCGGGAGAGGTCGATCAGTTCCTGCACCAGGTTGGTGAGCCGCGTGGCCTCGATCTGCATCCGGCCGGCGAACCGCTGCACCGCCTCCGGGTCGTCGGAGGCGTCCATGACGGCCTCCGAGAGCAGCGAGAGCGCCCCGACGGGCGTCTTCAGCTCATGGCTGACGTTCGCCACGAAGTCGCGGCGTACGGCCTCGATCCGGCGGGCCTCAGTGAGGTCCTCCACCAGCAGCAGCACGAGCCGGGAGCCCAGTGGGGCCACTCTGGCGGACACGGCGAGGGCCTCGCCGCGTCCGGTGCCGCGCCGGGGGAGGTCCAGCTCGACCTGGCGTATCTCGCCGTCGCGACGGGTGTCGCGGGCCATCTGGAGCATCGGCTCCACGGCGAGTTTCCCGCCCCGGACCAGGCCGAGGGCGTACGCCGCCGAGCTGGCCTTGACCACGGCGTCCGCCTCGTCGAGGACGACGGCCGAGGAGCGCAGCACGGACAGGACGGTGTCCACGCCCGGCGGAAGCACCGGGTCCGTGTGCAGGGAGGTACGGGTGGGGCGGGCCTGGTCGCGCTCGCTCCAGCGGAACGCCAGCATGGCGATGACACCGGTGAGCACCCCGGCGATCGCTGCCGCTGCGGCGACCGCCGCGTTCACGTCCATGCGTCCAGGTTAGGCACGCGATCCGGCCTGGCCACAGCCATCGAGGTGCGACCTCGAACACTCGTCGCCCAGAGTTCACCTGGGAGCCAGTGGTGGTTCATTTGGGGTGACGCAAACCGACGCGTGCGGGGCCGACCGTGGCACCGTGGGGTTCCCGGCCCCCCGGAACTCCGGGACTGACGTGAGAACGACGTACGAGAGGGAAGCCTGATGCGGGACGCGTACCACGAGGAACTTGACTCGATCGGCGACAGCCTGGTGGAGATGGCCCGGCTGGTCGGGTCCGCGATCGGGCGCGCCACGACCGCGATCCTCGACTCCGATCTGAAGCTCGCCGAGAGCGTGATCGAGGCCGACCAGAAGGTCGACGAGCTCCAGCACGACCTGGAGGCCAAGGCCATAGCGCTGCTGGCGCGGCAGCAGCCGGTGGCGACGGATCTGCGGATCGTCGTCACGTCGCTGCGGATGTCCGCCGACCTGGAGCGCTCCGGCGACCTCGCCCAGCACGTGGCGAAGCTCGCGCGGCTGCGCTTCCCCAACCGTGCGGTCCCGCAGGACCTGCACGCCACGATCCTGGAGATGGGCCAGCTCGCGCAGCGCCTGATGGCGAAGGCGGCGGAGTGCATCATCACCAAGGACGTCGACCTCGCGCTCCAGCTCGAGACGGACGACGACGCGATGGACCTGCTGCACCGCACGCTGTTCCAGCACCTGATCGACGAGCGCTGGAAGCACGGCATCGAGACGGCGGTCGACGTCACCCTGCTGGGCCGCTACTACGAGCGGTTCGCCGACCACGCGGTGGCGGTCGCCAAGCGGGTCGTCTTCCTGGTCACGGGCGAGCACGCGGACGAGTTCCAGCCGGACATCCAGCCCGACATCCAGCCGGTGACGGGTACGGGGGCGGACGGGTCCTGAGCGCACGGGATGGCTTCCGGGGAGTGCGCGAGCCACTGTGCGCCGTTGATGCGCCGGACGCAGCGGGCATGCAATGGGCACAGGCCCTACGCGTCCGGGAGGAACCCCATGGCCGAGTCCCCCAGTGTTCCCACGCCCGACCCGACCCAGGAACGCCCGACCGAGCAGCCCCCCGAGCCGAGAAGCCTCCCCCTACTGGCCGCCTGCGGCTGCGGCTCGGGCTGCGGCTGCGGCTGCCAGTCGGGCAACCCTTGCCAGTGCGGCTGACCCTTCCGACGGGCCGGGGCCCGGCGCCTTCTGGCTCCGGGTCCCGTGTCCCTGCGACGCGCCACCGGCGGCCTCAACGCTTCGCGAGCCGGTACGTCTAGCGCCGCAGGACGCTCGCCAGCCAGTCGAAGACGACGTCGCAGTGCTGTTGGGGGGCCATCGGGGAGCAGTGGAGTTGGGCTCCGGTGGCTGTCGTCAGCTTCACGTACTCGCGGCGGGTGCGGAGGAGGTCGTACATCTGGCGGGGCTGGCCGGGGTAGAACTCCTCGAAGTCGTAGTCCAGGACGAGTGTCGGGGCCTTGATCCTCGGGACGACCTTCGTGATGTCGAGGCCCATGGCCACCTGTGCCGGCGTCCAGATGTCCGTGAGGACGATGCCCTGGCGGGCCTGGCGCAGGGCCTGTGCGGAGAAGATCTCGAAGCGTTTCTTGACCGTGAAGGCGAGCTGCGGGGTCAGTTCGGGGACGACGTCCTCGTTCCAGACCCGGTTGGTCTCCTCCTTGTCGGGCGTGATGATCGCCCGGAGTTCCGCGTCGAAGCCCAGCCACGGGCTGACGCACCCCGGCAGACAGGCGACGGCCGCGAGCCGGCGCTCGAACGCGGCGGCGCGTGCGACGAGGTTGCCGCCCATGCTGAGCCCGGTGATCGCGATCCGGGAGCGGTCCACGTCCTTGCGGCGCTCCAGCCAGTCGATCACCGGCCGGACCACCGTCTCCCAGCGCGTCGTGAACGGGATCTCCTCCACGAACAGCAACTGCCCCTGGCCGGGACCGTCGTAGACGACGGCGTTCCAGCCCCGGTCGAGGGCGGCCGCCACGCCGTAGGTCCACATGTCCAGGTTCTGGCCGTCGCTGCCGTTGGTGAGGATGACCGTGGGCCGCGGCTCGACGGGACCGTCCGGGCGGAAGAACCAGACCGGCAGCCGCGTCCTGCCGTACGGTACCCGCGCCGTGACCGCGGCCGGCGTGCACAGCCGGGTGAACGTGTCCCACGCCTTGCGCCCGGCGAGGTAGACCGCCTCCTCGTCCTCGGGGTGGTCGGTGCCGAGGACGTAGAACAGCGACTGGGCGTAGTACTGGGCGGCGCGCAGCGAGCGGAAACGGCGGGTCTCCTCGTGCCCGCCGCCACGGCCCGCGGCCAGCCGGTCGCCCCAGGCGCGGAAGGTGTCGCTGAACGTCTGCTCCGAAAGCCCGGCCGCGTTGATGGTGTTGACGGCCGTCAGCACCTCGCCGACCTCGGAGGCCCGCATCCCGGCGGCCCCGAGCGCGAGCAGCCCCGCGAAGTTGAACCCGGGGTCGTCGAAGAGCCGCATCACGCCGGGCGTGGGATCGGGGGCAGCGGCGGCCGCACGGGCCGTTCCCGCCCCGACGGCGAGCGCACCGGCCCCGGCGGCCAGTCCGGTGAGGGCCGCGCGACGGCTGAGCGAGGACGACGGGTACGCAGCACGAGCGATCATGCCGCGGACCGTACGACGCCCCATGCACAGGTCCCGAGCCACCGCGCCTCGGACTCCTCCACACGGCCGCATGAACCACCCCGGAGGCCGCAAAAGCCCCCGCCCTGCGAACACATCGCAGAGCGGGGGCTCAAGAGCGAGGCGTTCGCCTACTTCTTCTTGCCCTGGGTCTTGCCGGAGATCTTGGTGAGCTGGGTCTTTGCTGCTCAGGAGTGGTGGGCTCGTGCGCCTCGTGGTCGTCGTTGGTCGTCATTGGCCACTGTTGAGCAACCTCGGACGGCCCAGAGACGGCCCGATACACATTCGAAAGTCAGCTCTGCCGGCCGCGCGCTCATCGGGAGACGGTCCCGCGTCGGCCTGTCGCCTAGCGTCCTGCCCACCGTCGCAACTTAGTGGTGACATGGGCCTTGTGGAGTCGGGTTGCCGAGGCTTCGCTCGGGCTCGTCATGAACGCCGTGATAGGGGTCCATCGCTTGCCCCCCTTGCGGGCCGTCCATCTGACGGCGGGGAAGTCCGTGATCTCTGTGATGCACTCTCGCGTAATCACGCGTGTGCGTAGGTAGCCGCGGATTGAGAGTCTCCCGCGCTCACACGTAACGCCGAGCCGGTACCCCCTCACAGCGAGGATCGCGAACCCAATCACAGCGAAACAGGCCATGAGCCGCGAGAAGCCGGAACTGGCTTGCGCTACGTAGGCAACAGCAGCGGCCGCCGGAACGGCTCCGAGGCTGCCGTTCGCAAGACGGTTCAACATCGCTGGCGATAGCTCCACGACGCTCCTCGTCTGTGCCGGTCTCTGCCGACGAGAGCGTACCTGGAACCTCAGCTTGGGAAACTCGGGTTTCCCGGCGGCGATTGCTGTGCTGACCTGCGGCGGGGTGGTGCTAGGGCCCTGGGTGCGTCCCGTTCCCTGGCAGCCGGACCGCGTTTTCGCCATGCGGGCCGCCATGGTGGAACGCTTCCGGCCCATGGTGGACATGGGCGCCGGCTGCGGCCTACGGCAAGGCGAGATCCTCGGACTGTCCGTGGATGAGCTGGACTTCGACAGCGGCACCCTGCACGTGGTGCAGCGGCTCAAGCTCAGCCTGAGCAAAGCCGTGTTCGCGCCCCCAAAGGGCGGCAAGCTCCGTGACGTCCCGCTGCCCGATCCCGTGGCGGAAGCGCTCAAGGAGCACATCAAGCGGTTCCCGCCCGTGGAGATCACGCTGCCCTGGATGCGAGCGAACGGCCAGCCCGTGACCAAGCGGCTGATCTTCACCGGGCCGAACGGTGGTCACGTCTGGCGTACCTCACTGAATGAGGACCACTGGAAGCCTGCTCTGGCGTCCGTGGGCGTCATCCCCAAGGCCAAGAGCCGAGAGCACACCGCCGCGCGCGAGCACGGCATGCACGCCCTGGAGGCGCTTCTACGCGTCGGTGCTACTGGGCGCGGGCGAGAGCATCAAGGCCGTGAGCGAGTACCTCGGGCACTCCGACCCGGGACTCACGCTGAAGGTGTACGCGCACCTCATGCCGAGCAGCCGCGACCGGGCCCGGAAGGCTCTCGGTCAAGCACTCCGCCCGCCGCAGGACCCGCCGCGCTGAGGTCCCACAGAGGGCCCAGGCCATGAAAATGCCCCCGCCCCGCGCCGTCTGCGCAGGTCGAGGGCATGATCACGAACCCTACTTCTTCTTGCCCTGGTTCTTGACCGCCTCGATCGCTGCCGCTGCCGCGTCCGGGTCGAGGTAGGTGCCGCCCGGGTTGAGGGGCTTGAAGTCGGCGTCCAGCTCGTAGGAGAGGGGGATGCCGGTGGGGATGTTCAGGCCCGCGATGTCGGCGTCGGAGATGCCGTCGAGGTGCTTGACCAGGGCGCGCAGGCTGTTGCCGTGGGCGGCGACCAGGACCGTGCGGCCGGTGAGGAGGTCGGGGACGATGCCGTCGAACCAGTAGGGGAGCATCCGGACGACGACGTCCTTGAGGCACTCCGTCTGCGGGCGCAGCTCCGGCGGGAGGGTCGCGTAGCGCGCGTCGTCGAACTGGGAGTACTCGGCGTCGCGGTCGAGCGGCGGGGGCGGGGTGTCGTAGGAGCGGCGCCACAGCATGAACTGCTCCTCGCCGTACTCCGCGAGGGTCTGCGCCTTGTCCTTGCCCTGGAGGGCGCCGTAGTGGCGCTCGTTCAGCCGCCAGGAGCGGTGGACCGGGATCCAGTGGCGGTCCGCGGCCTCGAGGGCGAGCTGCGCGGTACGGATCGCGCGCTTCTGGAGGGACGTGTGCACCACGTCGGGCAGGAGGTCGGCGTCCTTCAGGAGTTCGCCACCGCGGACCGCCTCCTTCTCGCCCTTCTCGTTGAGGTTGACGTCCACCCAGCCGGTGAACAGGTTCTTCGCGTTCCACTCGCTCTCGCCGTGGCGGAGGAGGATCAGCTTGTACGGTGCGTCGGCCATGGGTCCGAGCGTAATGGACCGTCCTGGTGGCCCGCGTCCGCCGCTCATACCCCGGACGCCCCCTCCCGAACGCCGCCGCCCACGCTTGACGGGATCTGTTAATTGAGTGGTGCTCCCCGCGGCCACCTCCGTAAGTTGCCGTTGCCGCCTTCGCCACTTACACCCTCGGGGGGACTCCGCCATGTCCGTCGCCGTCGTCCGACGTGCCGCACGCGAGACCCTCTCCGGTCTCCCCCGCGAGTTCTGGTGGCTGTGGACCAGCACGCTCGTCAACCGTCTCGGCGCCTTCGTCGCCACCTTCATGGCGCTGTACCTGACCCTCGACCGCGGCTACTCCGCCTTCTACGCCGGTCTCGTCGTCTCCCTGCACGGCCTCGGCGGGGTCGTCTCCTCGCTCGGCGGCGGGGTGATGGCCGACCGGATCGGACGGCGGCCCACCCTGCTCGTCGCGCAGACCGCCACCGCGTTCTCGGTCGCGCTGCTCGCGTTCATCACCGACCCCGTCGCCATCGCCGGGGTCGCCTTCCTGGTCGGCATGGCCTCCAACGCCTCGCGGCCCGCCGTGCAGGCGATGATGGCCGACATCGTGCCGCCCAAGGACCGTATCCGGGCGTTCTCCCTCAACTACTGGGCCATCAACCTCGGCTTCGCCGTCTCCTCCATGGCCGCCGGTTTCATCGCCGAGGTCAGCTACCGGGCCGGGTTCCTGCTGGAGGCGGGGATGACCCTCGTCTGCGCGGTCGTCGTCTTCCTCAAACTGCCCGAGTCACGGCCCGAACGGCAGGAGAAGGCCGGCCGGGAGGACTCCGTAGGACTCGGGACCGTCCTGCGCGACACCCGGTTCATGAGCGTCGTCGGGCTGTCCTTCCTCGTCGCGTTCGTCTTCCAGCAGGGCGCGGTCGGACTGCCGGTCGCGATGGGCGAGGCCGGGTTCACCCCCGCGGACTACGGCATGGCCATCGCCGTCAACGGCTTCCTGATCGTCGTGCTCCAGATCCCGGTCACCCGGTTCATCGAGCACCGCGACCCGCGCCGGCTGCTCGTGATCTCCTCCGCCCTCGCGGGGTACGGCTTCGGACTCACCGCCTTCGCCGGGTCGGTCGGCGTCTTCGCGCTCACCGTCTGCGTGTGGACGCTCGCCGAGATCGTCAACGCGCCGACCCAGACCGGGATCGTCGTCCGTCTCTCCCCCACCCACGGCCGCGGCCGCTACCAGGGCATGTACACGATGTCCTGGGCGGTGGCCTCGCTGGTCGCCCCGGTGATGTCCGGTTTCGTCATCGACCGGTTCGGCGCGGAGTGGCTGTGGGGGATGTGCGCGGTCGTGGGGACGGTGGCGGGCGCCGGGTACGCCGTCCTCATGCGGCGGCTCCCGGAGGAAGAGGGGGATCAGGGGGCGCATCAGGAGGGGCGGGGCCACGACGCCGACCAGGCCGACGGGGAATCTCCGGTCGTGGCGGCGAAGGCCGCCGAGGTGAGCGCCGCCCCCTGAGCCCACGCCCGCCCGGCAGACCCCGGCAGACAAGCTACGGATGCATCCGCGCCCCCTTCAGCACCTTGTCCACCGCGTTCCGCGGCCCGTACACCGCCAGCCCCACCAGATCCAGCTCCGCCGTCGGCACGGCCCGCACCGCCGCCCGGTTGTCGCGGTCGTTGCCGGTGGCGAAGAGGTCGCCGGTGAACACCGCGCGCGGGAGCGAGCGGGCCAGCACGCGCGCGTGGGCGGCGGTCAGCGTCTCCTTCGTCCCCTCGAAGACCAGCACCGGCTGCCGGAACATCGGCAGACTGACCACCCCGTCCGCGTCCTCGTACGGCTCCCCGATCACCTCGGGGGCGGCCGTCCCCAGGCCGCTGACCAGGAACGCGGTGACGTTCAGACGCTGCCAGGACTCCAGGTCGTCCCGCAGCAGGACGGCGATCTTCGTGTCGAAACGGACGGGGGCGTCAGGGTCCCCCATGCTCACAGTGCTCACGGTGCTCATGACGTGAGACTGCCGTCCCGCCCCCGACCCGGTCTTGTACGTTCTTTGCATGGCCTCCCGGCATCCCCGGCCCTCCCGGCATCCCCGGCCCTCCCGGCAGGAAGTCTCCGCCTGGCGCCCGCGCGTCCCGGGCGTCGTCGAGGTCTTCCACGCCCGCTTCACCGAGTACGCGTACCCCATGCACGTCCACGACGCCTGGACGCTGCTCATCGTGGACGACGGCGCCGTACGGTACGACCTCGAACGCCACGAGCACGGCACCCCGCACGACACGGTGACCCTGCTGCCACCGCACGTCCCGCACAACGGCTCCCCCGTCGACCCCAGCGGCTTCCGCAAACGGGTGCTGTACCTGGACGCGAGCGTGCTCGGGGAGGACCTGATCGGGGCGGCGGTGGACGGCCCCGACCTGCGGGACCCGGTGCTGCGGCGGCGGGTGGGACAACTCCACTCCGCGCTCGCCCGCCCCGGCGACGAACTGGAGGCGGACAGCCGGCTGACGCTGATCGGGGAGCGGCTCCGGGACCACCTGGGGCGCACCGAGGGTCCCTCGCGCCCCGCCCCCTCCTCCGACCCGCACCTCGCGCGCCGGCTGCGCGAACTCCTCGACGCGTACGTCGTCCAGGGCATCGGTCTGGAGGAGGCCGCGCGGGTGCTCCAGGCGCATCCGGCGCATCTGGTCCGGGCGTTCAGCGGGGCGTACGGCATCGCGCCGCACCAGTATCTGACCGCCCGCCGGATCGACCGGGCCCGCCGGCTGCTGCTGACGGGCCGTCCGGCGGCCGAGGTCGCGACGGACACCGGTTTCTACGACCAGGCCCATCTCACCCGGCACTTCAGGCGGTTGGTGGGGGTCACTCCGGGGCGCTACTCGGGGTCGGCGGCACGGCGGCCGTGAACGGCGCGTGACCTGGCTCAGTCGGCGGACCGCCGGGTCAGGTGGGCGAACGCGTCCAGGTTGTGGGTGGGTTCGCCACGGGACACCCGCCAGGCGTACTCGCGGCGGATCGCGGAGGCGAAGCCCAGCTCCAGCAGGGTGTTGAAGGCGCCGTCGGCCGCCTCCAGGACCTGGCCGAAGATGCGGTCGATCTCCTCGGCGGTGACGGAGGCGAGCGGGAGGCGGGCGGTGACGTAGATGTCGCCGAGTGGGTCGACGGCGTAACTCACGCCGTACAGCTTGAGGTTGCGCTCCAGGAGCCAGCGGTGGACGCCGGGTTCGTTCTCGTCGGGGTGGCGGATGACGAAGGCGTTCAGCGACAGCGAGTGGCGGCCGACGATCAGCGAGACCGTCGTCTTCAGCTTGCGGGTGCCGGGGAGCTGGACGACGTAGGTGCCGGGTTCGGGGCGCTCCCACTCCAGCTCCGCGTCCGTGAGAAAGCCCTCGATGATCCGTACGGCCGCGGTCTGCTCCATGTCCTGGCCGGTATCCCTGTCACCCATGCTGGGAGCGTACGCGACGGCGGTGGGCCTGGGCGGCGGCCGTGTAGACGTCGGCGGTGGCGGCGGCCGCGGTGTCCCAGCCGAACGACCGGGCGTGCCGGGCGGCGGCCGCGCCCATCCGGGCGGGGAGTTCGGGGCCGTCGGCGAACCGCTCCAGCACGCGCGCGTACGCCGCCGGATCGTGCCCCTGGACCAGGAAGCCGGTCTCGCCGTCCCGCACCGCGACCGGCAGCCCGCCCACGGCGGCCGCGAGGACCGGGGTGCCCGCCGCCTGCGCCTCTATGGCGACCAGGCCGAAGGACTCGCTGTAGGAGGGGACGACGAGGACGGACGCGGCCCGGAACCAGTCCGCGAGCTGGTCCTGGCCGACCGGCGGCCGGAACCGTACGACGTCCGCGACCCCGAGCCGCGCCGCCAGCTTCTGGAGCCCCTCCGGCTTGGCGAGGCCGCTGCCGCTGGGGCCGCCGACGACGGGTACGACGATCCGCGACCGCAGCTCGGGGCGGTTGTCCAGCAGCGCCGCGACCGAGCGGAGCAGCACGTCGGGGGCCTTCAGGGGCTGGATACGGCCCGCGAAGAGGGGGACGAGCGCGTCCTGCGGGAGGCCGAGGCGGGCCCGGGCGGCGGCACGGCCGTCGGCCGGGGAGAAGCGGTCGAGGTTGACGCCCGGGTGGACGACGGCGACCTTGCGGGGGTCGGCGCTGTAGTGCCGTACGAGTTCGTCGGCCTCCTCCGCCGTGTTGGCGATGAGGCGGTCGGCGGCGGAGACGATCTGGGTCTCGCCGATCACGCGCGCGGCGGGCTCGGGGGTGTCGCCGTAGGCCAGGTTGGCGTTCTTGACCTTGGCCATGGTGTGCATGGCGTGCACCAGGGGGGCGCCCCAGCGCTGGGCGGCGAGCCAGCCGACGTGGCCGGAGAGCCAGTAGTGCGAGTGGACGAGGTCGTAGTAGCCGGGGCGGTGGCCGGCCCACGCCTGCATCACGCCGTGGGTGAAGGCGCAGAGCTGGGCGGGGAGGTCCTCCTTGGCGAGGCCCTCGTAGGGGCCGGCGTCGACGTGCCGGACGAGGACGCCGGGTGCCATCTGGACGGTCGGCGGGAGCGCGGCCGTGGTCGCGCGGGTGAAGATCTCGACCTCGATGTTGATGGCGGCGAGGCGCTGGGCCAGCTCCACGATGTAGACGTTCATGCCGCCGGCGTCGCCGGTGCCGGGCTGGTGGAGCGGTGAGGTGTGCACGGAGAGCATCGCCACCCGGCGGGGGCGGCGGTGGAGCCTGAGCCGCGACGGGGCGGCCGCCGTGGAGCGACGCCCGAGCCTGCTGACGTACTGGCTCACGTGACCTTCCTCCTTGCTGCGGGCATGCCGGACGGAGGGGTGTGGGGCTCCCTCCACTGGGCGCCAACGCCGGAGGGCGCGATTCCCATTCCGGGCGGGTGGCGGCGGAGGGGATTTTTGCCTGAGCGTTACCGGGTATCGCTCAACCGTTCGAGGTGCGGGTGCGTCCCTCGCGGCTCGCCGCGGGCTGGCGGCGGCCTACCCTCTTTTCCATGACCTCCCGCGTACATCGCCCCGTGGGCACCGTCACGCGCGGGACCACCAACCCCAACCGGCTGCGCCGCATGGACCGCTGGATCGCCGCGACGCACGGCGCCGAGCTGCGCCGCGCCGCCGACCCGGTGGCGGTCGACCTCGGCTACGGGGCGGCCCCCTGGACGGCCGTCGAGCTGCTGTCCCGGCTGCGGACCGTCGCGCCACGCACGCGTGTCGTCGGCGTCGAGATCGACCCGGCCCGGGTCGCGGCGGCCCGGCCGTACGAGCGGGAGGGGCTGGTCTTCCGGCACGGCGGCTTCGAGATCCCGGTGCCGCAGCGGCCGCACCTCGTCCGCGCCGCGAATGTGCTCCGGCAGTACGACGAGGACCAGGTCGCCGAGGTCTGGCAACGCCTGTGCGCACGGCTCGCGCCGGCGTCCGGGGGGTCGCGGGGCGGGCTCCTCGTCGAGGGCACGTGCGACGAGATCGGACGGCGGCACGTCTGGGTCGCGCTCGGCCCCGAGGGCCCCCGCACGGTCACCTTCGCGACCCGGCTTGGCTCCCTGGACCGCCCGTCCGACCTCGCGGAACGACTCCCGAAGGCCCTGATCCACCGCAACGTCCCCGGCGAGCCGATACACACCTTCCTCCACGACTTCGACCGCGCGTGGGCGGCGGCCGCGCCCTACGCCTCGTACGGCGCCCGCCAACGCTGGATCCGAACGGTCCGCACGTTGACAACCACATGGCCGGTGACGGACGGTCCCACGCGGTGGCGGCAGGGGGAAGTGACGGTGGAGTGGGGGGCGGTGGCGCCTCGGGGGTGAGGGGGGGTGCGGGGGCGCTGAGGGCGCTGAGGGGGTGTCAGGCGTACGGTGCCTGCCGCCGGACGCGGCGCGGTGGCGCGTCGGTGCGGCCCGGAGGGGTGTTGGTGCGGCAGCGGGGGCGCGAGGCCGATCGGGCCGGGTAGGAGATGACAGCCCCGAGGGGAAAGAGCTTGCTGTGTCACGGGAAGGCGGGGTTGAGGCGGCGTCAGGCGTTCGGCGGCCGTCCGTCGGACACGGCAGGGTGTAGTGGGCGCGGCCCGGCGGGGCGTTGCTACGGCAGGAGCCTCGGCGGCGCGAAGCCGACCGGGCCGGGGCACGGGCCAGCGGCCCCAAGGGGGCGGGCTTGCGACGCGGCGGGCACTGCTGCGGCAGACGGCGCGGCTGCGCAGAGCCGACCCGGCTCGGGCAAGGGCTAACGGCCCCGAGGGGAAGGGCTTGCGGAGCCGCCGGACATGGTGCAGCGCGGTGAGGTGCGGCGGGCGTTGCCCGGCAGGGCTTCAGCGCGGCAGAAGCCTCAGCGCCGCGGAGCCGACCGTCCCACCGGGGCAAGGGCAGGCGGTGTCGCGAGGAGGCGGGGCGTCAGGCGCTCGGTGCCGGCTGCCGACGCGGAGCCGGTGAGGTGGACGCGGCCCGGCGGGGTGCCGACCGGACCCGGGCAAGGACCCCCCGGCCGCAGGGGCGTCGGCACCGGAGGCTCGCCCGGACGTCCGCCGCCAACCCCGCACGGCAGCCCCCCGCTTCGGGGCCATCCGCCCCGATCGTTCACCCGTTCGTGGACGGTGGAACGATCTCCGTGAGCCGTTCGTCACATGGGCAGGGCGGTCGACATGGTGCGGAGGATGCGTGGGGAGGAGTGGTCCCGTCGGGTCACGGCCTCTGTCGTTTTCCACCGTGACGTGGCACGATCCCCCGGGCACCGTAAGTTACTGACGGGAAATCAGTCGAGGGGACGGGGTATGGGGCGGAGCAAGCGCAGCGTGTACGCGGTGGCGGTGGCCGTCGTCTGCGCGGTGACCGTGCTGGGCGCACCCGGCATGGCGTTCGCGAGTCCGGCCCCGCCGGCCCCGTCGTCGGCACCGACCACCAGCCCGGACCTGACCCCCGCTCCGAGCACCGATCTCGAAGCCGTACGCGAGAAGCTCGACGCGCTGTACCACGACGCCGCGGTGGCGACCGACGCCTACAACGCGGCGGAGGAAGCGGCGGAGAAGCAGTCCGCGGAGATCGTCGCCCTGGCGAAGAAGATCGTCGAGGGCCAGAAGAAGCTGGACGACCTCAAGGACCGCGCCGGCGCCGCGGCCCGCTCCCAGTACCGCACCGGCGGCCTGCCCGACGAGGCCCAGTTGATGCTGAGCGACGACCCGGGCGACTTCCTGGACGGCGCCGGCCGGGTCATCCAGGGCCAGCGCGCCACGAAGGGCCTGCTCGGCGAACTGACCCGGACGCAGGAGGACTTGGAACAGTACTCCCGGGACGCCTCGGCCCAGTGGCAGAAGCTGGAGGCCAACCGCAAGGTCAAGGCGACCGCCCAGAAGCGGATCGAGAAGCAGATCGCCGCGGCGAAGAAGCTCGAATCGCAACTGGAGAAGGAGGAGAAGGAGCGCCTCGCCAAGCTCCAGGAGCAGGCCGCCCTGAAGGCCCAGACGGCCTGGCTGGACACCGGGATACTCGACGAGATCGACGGCAAGGCGTCCGCGCAGGGCAAGAAGGCGATCAAGTACGCCACCGCGCAGATCGGCAAGCCCTACGAGTGGGGCGCCGAGGGCCCCGCCACCTACGACTGCTCCGGGCTGACCTCCGAGGCATGGAGAAGCGCCGGCACCACCATCCCCCGTACCTCGCAGGAGCAGTGGAAGCAGTTGCACCGGGTCGCCGTGAAGGACATGCGTCCCGGCGATCTGATCATCTACTTCGACGACGCGAGCCATGTCGCGCTGTACGTGGGGGACGGCGCGATCGTCCACGCCCCGCGCCCGGGCCGCGACATCACCCTGGCGGGGGCGGGCACGATGCCGATCCTCGGTGTGGTCCGCCCGGACGCGTGAGCCGAATCCGTACGACAGACGCGTAGGGCAAAACAGCCAAAAAGGGGTTAACTCTCTTGCCCGGCCCACCGCGAGGCCGGGCGGGTGACCCCCACCACGTGACCCACGGCACCCCGGACGGCCGCCAAACTCCGTACGGACGTGACGTTCGTCATCCCCGCACCCGGCCCACCCTGCCCAACTGCGGTAGGGATCGCGGCATATGACAGCGGCCTGAGATCAAGCTGGGTGTCGCACACCATTCCGCTGCGGCGCCTTCTGCCGCTATGGTCCCCGTCGGTGGGTCGAGGTCCCTCGCCCCCGCCATGCCCTCGGGGGGAGGGAAGGAACCCAAGACGATGCCCGTACCCGTACCGCGGCAGAGAGCGATCCCGGCCGTGGAAAGTGGTCAGGCGCCGGCCGCGCCCACAGTCGGCGGCCCCTCCGAGGCAGAAGCTCCGCTCCACCGGGACCCCGCCCGCAAGGAAGAGACCGTTCGCAACGACGCGACAGCCGAGGACGACAGCGCGCGCACCGCCACGTCCACCGCCACGCCCGCCACCGCACCCACCGCGCCCACCGCCGTGCACCCGGCCCCGCGCCCGGCGCCGCACGGCACCTCGCACACCACCGCGCTCACCCTGCTGCTGATCGAGGACGATCCCGCGGCCGGACCGATCGTCCCCGACCTGCGGGACTCCGACGGCAAGCCGATGCGCGTCCGCACCGCCCGCAACCTCACCGAGGCCGGCCGGCTGCTCACCGACGACGTGCACTGCATCCTGCTCGACCTGACGCTGCCCGCCCCCGGCCGCGCCGCCGGCGACGACGAACTCGCCGTACTCCGGCACGTCCTGGAGCTGGCCCCCCGGCACGCCGTGCTCGCACTCACCGCGTCCGGCGACGCCGAGCGCGGCGCCGAAGCGGTGCGCGTGGGCGCCCAGGACTACCTCTTCCGCGACGAGCTGGACAGCCGCCTGCTCAGCCGCGCGATCCGCTACGCCGTGGAGAGGAAACGTTCCGACACGGCGGAGCGACGGCTGGCCGAGGGCCGGCTGCGGGCGCAGGAGAACGCCCGCCTGGAGCGCGGCCTGCTGCCCACGCCCCTGCTGGAGGGCTCCCCGCTGCGCTTCGCCGCCCGCTACCGCCCCGGCCGCTCCCGCGCCCTGCTCGGCGGCGACTTCTACGACACGGTCCGCACCCCCGACGGCACCGTGCACGCCATGATCGGTGACGTCTGCGGCCATGGCCCGGACGAGGCCGCGCTCGGCGTGGAGCTGCGGATCGCCTGGCGGGCGCTGACCCTGGCCGGGCTGTGCGGGGACGAGCTGCTCAACACGCTCCAGCAGGTGCTGGAGCACGAACGCGACGACGACGAGATCTTCGCGACCCTGTGCACCGTCGACATCGCGCCGGACGGCCGCCGCGCGGGTCTGTGCCTGGCCGGCCATCCGGCACCGCTGATCGCCCGCCCCGACCGGCCGGCGCGGCTGCTGCCGTACGAGAACAACGGCCCGGCGCTCGGACTGCTGCCGGGTGCCCGCTGGCCGCGGATGCAGGTGGAGCTGGGCGCACGGTGGAGCCTGATGCTCTACACCGACGGGCTGATCGAGGGCCGTATCGGCGACGGCCGCGAGCGGCTCGGCCAGGACGGCATGGTGGAGATGATCCGCCGCCAGATCGCTGAGGGACTGAGCGGCGAGGAGCTGCTGCGGGCCGCGGTGAACGAGGTGCGCGAGCTGAACGGCGGCGAACTGACGGACGACGTGGCGCTGGTCCTGCTGGACCGGGTGCCGTAACGCCGCACTGGATGCCGTAACGCCGCGAGCCCGCGCGCCCGCCTGCCAGGTCAGCCGGGGGGCACCGGGGGGCGCCGGGGTGGGTGCTTACCGTCCGCCGTTGTACGGCCCGTACGGTCCGTCGCTGCTGGAGCCGCCGCCGCGCTGCCCGCGCCCGCCGCCGGGCAGGGAGCGCAGGGCCGGGCGGACGTCCACCATGTAGACGATCGTCGCGATCAGCCCGATGATCGGCAGGAACGAGAAGATGTTGAAGATCAGGTTCACCACGAAGGCGAGCCCGAGGACGATCAGCCAGAAGGGCTTGGTCTGCTTGTCGGCAGCCCGGTAGCCGTCCTCCCGGCGGATCGCGGCGTCGATCAGAGCGAAGCCGCTGAACACGATCAGGGCCAGGCTCAACAGCGCCAGGAAATTGTCGAACCCCTGCATCAGCACTACGTCCACCACCCGATTCGGCACGTCCCGGCTCGTACTTACGCGGTCACCGTACCCGCAACCACGCCGCTCCTACCCGTTCAGTCCGTACAACGGGCCGGGCACCCGATGAGTGCCCGGCCCATGACCGTATGTCCACGTCCTCCGTGCCCAGCCGGGCCGTCGGTCTCACTTGGCCGGCGGCGTGGGCTTCTTCGCGGGGGCCTTGCGGGCGGCCGGGGCCTTCTTGGCGACCGGCTTCTTGGCGGCGGGCTCCGGCTTGACGGCGGCGGGCTCGGCCTTGACCGCGGCGGGGGCCGGCACGGGGGCGGGCTCCGGCTTCGGCTCGGCGCTCGGCTCGACCGCGACGGCGATCTCCTCGATGCCCTCGGCGGCCTCGCCGCGCCAGGTCTTCACGGCCTGCTCGCCGTGCTCGGCGACCTTCTCGTAGGTCTCACGGGCCTTGACGGCGTACTCGGCGGCGACGCCGACACCGCGCAGCGCGAGGTCCTGGGCGGACTCGCCGAGCTTCTTCAGGTCGGCGTCGAGGGTGCTGCCGAGCTTCTTGATGTCACCGTCGAGGGTGGTGATGAAGTCGTTGACCTTGGCCTGGAAGGTCTCCTGCGCCTCCTTGGCCTTGGCACCGGCCTCCTTGGCGCGGGCGGCGGCCCTCTCCTGCACGGCCTTGGGGTCGGTGTTGCGGACGGCGTCGATCCGCGCCGGGGCCTCGGAGCGGAGCTGCTCGACCAGACCGGGCACCTTCTTCGCCTGCTGGAGGGCGAGGTCGGCCGTACCGGCGGCGAAGTAGAGCGGGGTCGGGTCGCTGAAGGTCTTGCGCAGATCGTCGGTGATGGCCATGGTGAAGCGTCCTCCCGGATGCGTGGGTCGTTCGTCGAGTTCGTCTTGTTCGTCGTGCTCTTCGTGCTCTTCGTGCTCTTCGTGTTCGGCTGAGGGTGGTACAGGTCCGCGGCGGGACGGCCGGTCCCCTGGTCCGGTCAACTGGCCGTCTGCTGCGGACCGGCGTCACCGCCCGGCTCCGGAATGTCCGTCCGTCCGTCGTCCGCAGGGCTCTCCCGTACGGTCTCGAATCCGTTCTCCTTGCGGAAGGACTCGTAGATCTGGAGGAGCGCCTGCTTCTGCGCCTCGGTCAGGGTGGGATCGGCGAGGATGACCGCGCGGGTCTCGACCTCGTCCCGGTCCCGCTCCGCGTCGAGGATGCCGGCCCGCACGTACAGCGTCTCCGCGGAGATGCGCAGCGCCTTGGCGACCTGCTGGAGCACCTCCGCGCTCGGCTTGCGCAGCCCGCGCTCGATCTGGCTCAGATACGGATTGGACACCCCGGCGGCATCGGCGAGCTGCCGAAGCGAGAGCTTGGCGTTCCGCCGCTGCTCGCGCAGGTAGTCACCGAGATTGCCGACGTTGAGCGATGCCATGCCTCCACCTTGCCCCACCCCCGCTAACTTTTGCAAGCACCTGCTTGCAAAAGTGTGTCGGAGGGGCGTTTACCGGGGGGGGGCGGCAGGGGTTCGATCAGCGCGTGAGGATGCAGAAGGGATGCCCGGCCGGGTCTAGCAGGACCCGGGCCCGGTCCCCGTGCGGCTGGTGGTCCGGCTTGCTCGCGCCCAGCTCCAGCAGGCGTGCCTCGGCCGCGTCCAAGTCCTCGTCGACCTTGAAGCAGATGTGGAGCTGCTGAGGGACGGTCTGGTCGGGCCAGCTCGGAGCACGGTAGGCGTCGACGCGCTGAAACCCGATGAAGAGCCCGTGCTCACCGTTGAGTCCCGCGAAGTCGGCGTCCGACTTCGGATGCGGTTCGAGGCCGGTGGCCTGCTGGTAGAACGCGGCCAGGGCCAACGGGTCGGGGCAGTCGAGATTGATCGCGATCAACTTCATCCGCACGGAGACTACGCGGCCGTGTCGGCGAAGCGGACCCGTACCGCGACCAAGGCGCCCTTCGCGTCCAGGTCGGCCGACACGGGGAAGTAGCCGTCGCCCCAGGTCGTCATCGCGCAGAGAAGGCGGGCGTCGCCGATGTCCACGGTTCCGGACTCGGTCTCGGAGGCGCGGACCTGGCGCATGACCTGCCAGTGGTGGGAGTGGGGGCGGAAGTCCACCATCAGGCCCCGCCCGGGCTGCTCCTCCTTCCACTTCTGCACGGCGAGGGCCTTCTCCACCGCCTCCGTCACGGCCAGCCCGGTCCATCCGCGGACACCGTCCTCGCCGGGCTCCCCCAGTTCCGGTGCCGCGAACGCCTCGGCGGCTTCGTCCGCGGCGGCGCCCCAGAACGCGACGTCGGCCAGGCCGTCCACCGGATCGTCGTGCCGCCAGGCGTTCAGGGCGTCGGCGTCACCGAAGAGCACCCGGCCCCAGTCGACGCCGATGTCCCCCAGTGGCACGGACGACTCCACCTCGGCGTCGCTCACCCGGACCGACATCTCGGCCCAGCGCACACCGTCCCCGGCGTCGACCCGTGACGCCAGCACCGGCAGGTGACGGTCACGGGGCACCCCGCCGACCACGACGACCGGCACCCCGAACATCAGAAAACTCCCACCGCCTTCAGCGGCAGTCCGCCGCACACGCCGCGCATGCGACTCACGGCCCGGCAACGCCTCCAGACGGGCATCCAGCCCGGCACCCCGACAGTGCTCCTCGAACATCGCCGTCAGCTCCGCCGCCCGGGAGGCGGGGATGTCGTGCAGCACCCGGCCCGGCTGCCGATCAAAACTACGGACCGCCGCCGAGGCATCCGGCCCGACGCCGACGAGGTCGACCGAACCGAGCACATCGGCAACCATCGCCGGATCGTCGACACCGAGCAGCGCCGGGTCGATCTCCGCGGGCGACCGCTCCCCACTCCACAGCCCCAGATGCCCACCGTCCACCAGGACCAGAATCCCCGCCGGACAACTGATCTCACCGAGCCTGTAGATCGTTTCCATGGCGCGGGAGTCTACGGTCGCCGTCGGGAGTCCTACGAAGAGGCCGCGCGCCGGGAGTTGGGCGAGGAACAGGGCGTCCTTCACCTTGCGGTGCCGCACCTGCTCGCCGACGAAGTCGCATGGCACGGGTGGTTGGAGGAGTCCGAGTTGTTCGAGTTCATGGGGCGGCGGGCCTTTACGCCGGACAGCAGGCCGATGCTCGACCGGTATCTCCGCGCCTCAGGGCGGTGAGCGTCTCGGCGTCACAGCGCGATCAACCCCGCCACCGTCCCCCTGAAGCCGCACGCGTCGAAGTAGAACGGCCGCAGGTGTTCTTCGAAGTCGACGTGCAGCCACTCGCACCCCGCCGTGCGGGAGCCCTCGGCGGCGACCTTGATCAGGGTGGCGCCCACGCCGTTCGAGCGGCTGTGTCGGGCGACGACCGTGTCCAGGATGAAGGCGTGGACTCCGCCGTCCCAGGCGACGTTGACGAAGCCGACCAGGCGATCGTCTTCGCGGGCGCAGACCCAGCCGAGGCTGTGGCGTTGGAGGCGGGTGCGCCAGTCCGTCCGGCCCACCGGGTGGTCGAACCCTTCGGCGTGCAGTGCGTTGAGGGCCGAGTTGTCGATGTCGCCTCGCCACTCGTATCTGATCGTCATGGTGCGAAGTCAACAGCCTCGTCCCCGTCGAACGGCTGGGGCAGGATGGACTCACGTCACTGCGGTGGCGTTCGTGGCCGGCGGAAGGAAAAGGAAGAGGGGGACCCGAAGCATGTCCGCGGACGACTGGTACCTCACCGAAGACGTCGACGACTTCCTCGCGCGTGCCGGAGGGTTTCTGCGTTCGCGGCCCGGGGCGCACGTCATGCAGCTCACCTGGGCCGAGCGGGTGCGGGTGCGGGGCCTGGCCGCTCTCTTCGGTGTGTCGGGGCGGGGGCGTGAGGTCCACGGCACCTTCTTCCGGCTCCAAGACCGTGGTCTCGGGCTCTCCCCCCTCACCCCCGAGCAGGCCGACTCCCTCGCCGCCCGGCTGGCCGCCCTGGGGCACGCCGTGCCGTCCGTCAGCGCGGACGAGCGGACCGCCGTCGCCTTCGCCGAGGCGTGGCGGCGGCACAGCGGGGTCGCGGCGACACCCCGTGACCTGCGGCTCCGTCTGTACCGGCTCGGCACGCTCACCCCGCCGGAGCCACCACCGGCGGGCCGGGCTCGTGTGCTGGGCGAGCAGGATCTCGACCAAGTCGTCTTCTGGTGCGGCAAGTTCGCGAGATCTGTCGGCGAGGACGTCTTCCTCGACGCCGCCACCTGGGCCGGCAGCCGCTTCGCCGACAAGCGCTACACGCTCTGGGAGACCCCGGACGGCACCCCCGTCTCCGTCGCCGGCGCCAACCCGCTGATCGGCGGCCAGATCCAGGTGGACGTCGTCCACACCCCGGCCCACCTGCGCGGACGCGGCTACGCGGGCGCCGTCGTGACGGAGGTGAGCCGGGCCGCGCTGGCCGCGGGCGCGCAGGACGTCGTCCTGTTCGCGGACCTCTCCAACCCCACCAGCAACGCCCTCTACCAGCGCCTCGGCTACCGCACCCTCACCGACTGGGCGGGGTACGACTTCGACGGCGGATGAGGTCCCAGGGCCGAAGTGGCGTTCCAGTGCCGAAGTGGGGCTCCCGGGCCCGGCCGGTAGGGTCCCGGCATGGTCGTCGCCCGTTCCGTCGCTCTGTTCGCAGTCGCCGCTCTCTTCGAGATCGGTGGCGCCTGGCTGGTCTGGCAGGGCATCCGCGAGCACAGGGGCTGGGTCTGGATCGGGGCCGGAGTCGTCGCGCTGGGGCTCTACGGCGTGGTCGCGACCCTCCAGTCCGACGACAACTTCGGCCGCATCCTCGCCGCGTACGGCGGGGTCTTCGTCGCCGGGTCCATCGCCTGGGGCATGGTCGCCGACGGCTACCGGCCCGACCGCTGGGACGTCGCCGGCGCCCTGGTGTGCCTCGCGGGGATGGCCGTCATCATGTACGCGCCGCGCGGGAACTGACCAAACGATCAGCGGTCAGCGTTGAGCGGTCCGCGGTGAGCGGTCCACGATCAGTCGTCGGCCTTGCCGAACCACCTCGGGAGTCGGCCGAGCAGCTCCCGCTGGTCCTCCCCCGCCCACGCCACGTGCCCGTCCGGGCGGAGCAGGACCGCCGGGACGTCGAGTTCCTCGCTGACGTCCACGACGTGGTCGACCCGGTCCCCCCAGCCCGCCACCGACAACCGGCCGGTCTGGTCGAGCAGGAGGCCGCGGCCGGTGCGCGTCAGCTCGTAGAGGCGGCCGCGCTTCAGGGTGATGTCCCGCATGCGGCGGCCGAGCAGCTCGTGGCCGTCGCCGAAATCGTCGCCGAAGTCGTAGCGGACGCCGATGGCGGTGATCTTCTCGATCAGGTGGCGGTTGACGTCCTCGAATTCGACGAGTTCCGACAGCAGCCGGCGCACCGCCTGCGGGCCGGGGGCGGTGGACATCAGCTCCATCTGCGCGCGGGTGTTGTCCAGCACGGCGGTCGCCACCGGGTGCCGTTCGGCGTGGTAGCTGTCCAGGAGGTCCGGCGGCGCCCAGCCGGCCACCTCTGCGGCCAGCTTCCAGCCCAGGTTGAACGCGTCCTGGACACCGAGGTTCAGCCCCTGCCCGCCGGTCGGCGGGTGGATGTGCGCGGCGTCGCCGGCCAGCAGCACCCGGCCGACCCGGTAGCGCTCGGCCTGCCGGGTGGCGTCGCCGAAGCGGGAGAGCCAGCGCGGCGCGTGCACGCCGAAGTCGGTACCGGCGTACGCCCGGAGCTGCCGCTTGAAGTCGTCCAGGGTCGGCGGGACCGTGCGGTCCTCGGCCACCCCGTCGGCGGGTACGACGACACGGTAGGCGCCGTCTCCGAGCGGCCCGAGGCCGAACCTCTTCTCGGTCTCGCGCACCCGGGCCACCACGGCGGCCAGCTCCTCCGGTTCCGTCGTCACCCGCATCTCGCCCAGCAGCGTCTCGACCCGGGCGGGCTCGCCGGGGAAGCCGACGCCGAGCAGCTTGCGCACGGTGCTGCGGCCGCCGTCGCAGCCGACGAGATGGCGGGCGCGCAGCCGGGTGCCGTCGGCGAGGTCGACGGTCACGCCGTCGTCGTCCTGGCTCAGGCCGACCAGTTCGTGGCCGCGCCGGATCTCGGCGCCGAGGTCCGTGGCGTGCTCGGCGAGCAGACGGTCGGTGACGGTCTGCGGGATGCCGAGGACGTACGAGTGCGCGGTGTCCAGCCGTTCGGGCCAGCGGGTGCCGAGGCCGGCGAAGAAGCCGCCGACCCTGTGCTGGGTGCCGTGCGCGAGGAAGCGTTCCAGCAGGCCGCGCTGATCCATCACCTCGATGCTGCGCACGTGCAGACCGAGCGCGCGGACGACCGGAGTCGGTTCCGGGTCCCGCTCCAGCACGAGCACCCGTACGCCGTGCAGGCGCAGCTCGGCGGCGAGCATCAGCCCGGTCGGCCCGGCACCGACCACGATCACGTCTGTCATGAGTCCCCCTTGATTTCCGCTGGTCACGGGCTCGGCCGACGATTCTGCGCCACGACGGGGGCCTTGCCGCAAGCCCCCCTGTGCGCTATACGTTGAGAGTGGCGAGGAGTCGGGAACTCCTTGCCTTTCCTTATGCCACCGGGTCGCCGGGGCACTGGGCTTCGCCCTGTCTCCCGATCCACTCGCCCAGCGCCGCGAGGTCCGCGTCCACGAGCCCGAGCCGGTGATCCACGCGGTACAGCAGCGCGGGGCCGGGGTGACGGTCGGCCACCCAGGCGCGATCGGCACCGCTGATCTCGTCGTCCACCCAGACGAACGGCCGCCCCGCCGCCCACTCGACCAGCGACCGCGTCTTCCAGTGCAGACCCACGCCGTGGGGCTCGTCCGCGCCCTCGTCGCCCTCGTCGTCGTCCACGTCCGGCCACCGCACCACCGGCAGCGCGGGCAGACCGAGCCAGGGGGACAGCAGGTCGTTCGCGTCGTCCAGCCATGTGGTCGCCCACACCAGTTCGGCCCCCAGGGCTCGCAGCCGGGGACCGAGAGCCGGGTCGAGGCGGGGCAGCAGGGGATGCGGCGATGTGCCGTACACGGGGTGGGGGCCGGGGCCGCCGAACGGGATCAGGGTCCCGTCGATGTCCAGGAAGAGGAGAACGGAAATCACCACCACAGCTTCCCGGCGCGACTTGACCTCAACCTTGATTGAGGTCGGAGACTGCGTACGCGTATCCACAGATAGGCAGTCAGTCAGTCCGACACGACGCGACGGGGGTATGGGCATGCACGCGGTACAGGTGAAGGCGTTCGGTGGGCCGGAGGTGCTGGGCGCCGTGGAGGTCGGCGAGCCGGTGCCCGGGGGCGGGGAGGTCGTGGTCGATGTCGCGTACGTCGACACGATCTTCGTGGAGACCCAGATCCGCAGGGGGCTGGCCCGCGCGTACTTCCCCGTCGTGCCGCCGTACGTTCCCGGCGGCGGGGTCTCCGGTACGGTCGCCGCGGTCGGGGCGGGGGTGGACGCCGGGTGGGTGGGGCGGCGGGTGGTGTGTCTGGTCGACGGCAGCTACGCCGAGCGGGTGATCGCGCCGGTGGCCAGGCTGGTGGCAGTGCCCGACGGGTTGGAACTGCGGACCGCGGCCGCCCTGGTCCACGACGGTGTGACGGCGGCCGGTCTCCTCGAACGCACCGCCGTCTCCCCCGGTGACCGGGTCCTCGTTCTCGGCGCCTCGGGCGGCATGGGCACCCTGCTCGTCCAGTCGGCCCGGGCCCGGGGCGCGACGGTGGTCGCGGCGGCCCGGGGAGCGGAGAAGCTGGCCCTGGTGGCGGACCTCGGCGCCCACGCGACCGTCGACGTCTCCGCGCCCGGGTGGGTGGAGCGGGCGCGGGAGGTGCTGGGCGGCGGGGCGGAGGTGGTCCTGGACGGGGTGGGCGGTGAAGTCGGTGCGGCGGCGCTTCCGTTGACCGTCGGGCTGGGGCGCTTCTCCGCGCACGGGGCGCCCTCAGGGGGCTTCGCGTCCCTCGATGCCGAGGCCGTCGACCGCCTCGGCATCACCGTCTTCGGTATCGCCGACGTCCAGTTCGGCCCGTCCGACCTGCGCCGGCTGACGGCCCACGCCCTGGCCGAGGCGGCGGCGGGCCGTCTGCGGGTGGTGATCGGGGCGGTGTTCCCGCTCGCCGAGGCGGAGGCGGCGCATCGGGCGGTGGAGGGGCGGGGGGTCGTAGGGAAGGTGATCTTGGAGGCGTCCGGCGCGCTGTGATCGGCCCTCAGGCCAGTGCCAGTGCGAGGTACGGGTTGGCCGTCGCGGGGAGTGGCAGGCCCAACGCCGCCGTCGCCGCGGCGAGGGTGGCGGCGTAGGAGTTCACGGCGCGGCTGACGTTCGGGACGTCCAGGCTGGCCCGGGTGACCAGGCGGTCGAGGTCGATGTACGCGGAGCGGACGATCTCGATGCGCCGGTAGACACCCCAGTCCCGCTGCCAGTCCTTGGTGTGCTCGGCGCTCAGCAGACGCTCCCAGCGGCGGACCATCCGTTCCTTGATCTCCGGCCGGGTCGGGGTCAGATGCACATGCCGGACCAGGTCGTAGAGCGGGTCGCCGACGAGGGCCATCTCCCAGTCGATGATGGTGACGCCCAGACGGTCGTCCCGGCAGACCAGGTTCCAGGGGTTGAGGTCGCCGTGGAGGAGGACGGGGGGGCGGTCGGTGACCTGGTGGCGGGAGAGGAGCTGGCGCAGGCGGACGTGGTCGGGCAGGCCGAGGGTCCGGGCCAGTCTCAGGGACTCCACCGGCAGGTCCCGCACCAGGAGGGTGAGCTGTTCCGCCAGCCACTCGTGGAAGCGGCCCGCCCCGGCGGCCGGATCCACCGCGCGGTAGTCGACCTCCGTCAGGGCGCAGAGCTGGTCGACCAGTCCGTCCGCTTCGTGCGGGAGAAGTCCGTTGACCGGGTGGCGGGGCGGCTGACCTCCCTGCGGTCCCACGTACGTGTGGATGGTGAACCGATCCTTCACATAGCTCTCGCCCAGTGCCAGGACCTTCGGGGCGGCCACCTGGGCCCCGGACTCCTGGATGGCACGCAGCACGGCGTGCTCGCTCAGGTAACTGGGCTCGCGCCGCGAGACGTGCGGCAGCTTGCGCCGTACGACGACGGGGCCTGGGCTGCCCGCCACCCTGACCACGGTGTTCAGGTGCGCGGTGCCCTTGAACACCTGGTCGGCACGGGCGGCACCCTCGGCAAGCAGTGCGTCGCGGACCGCGGCGTCGGGAAAGGCCGGGTGTTCCGGGAAACGCTGGTCGCGTTTCCAGTCCAGCGCCGCCTCCAGCCAGTCCCGTCCACTTACGTCACCGCGTGAGGCCAGCCACCGGAACAGGGCGCTCTCGATCTCCCCGGCCGTCGGCACGCTCCGCAGTCGCAGCGGATCGGCGGCGGCCATCAGCGCCCGGTGCACCTCGGCGGTCGCCTCGTCCAGCTTCCTCGGGGTGAACGCGTCGCTCAGGGACTGCGCGGCCCGCATCACGTCAGGGAACACCGACTGCGCCCGTTCGAAATCGAGGTAGTGCGGCAGATCCCGGCGCAGGCCGTTGACCGCCGCAGGACGGATTCTCAGCATGGCCTCGGCCCAGGCGTCGATCACTTCGTCCCACTGGTACTCCGGGTACTGCATCCGCACCAGATGCGTGGCGAGGTCGTGCAGAGGGTCGCCGTAGGTCGCCAGCTCCCAGTCGACGCAGATCAGCGGGGGTTCTCCGTCGAAGGACACGATCAGGTTGTCCCGGTGGAGATCCGCGTGGAGCAGACTGAACGGCCGTCGGGTCATGGCGGGCACCCGCCCAGCGAAGTCCAACAGGGCTCGCTCGGGCAGGCCCAGCGCGGTGAACAGCCCACCGAAAGCAGTCCAATTGGGCCGACGGATCTGCTGGTCGGCACTCCTGGCCAGCGCCTTCAGGAAGCTCTGGCTGTCGGTGTGGTTGGTGGGCCACCCGGTCGGCAGAGGCGGCAGGGCCGACCGGCGCACCAAGGTCATCCGGGCCAGCAGCTCGGCAAGCGCCCTGACGATCAGCGTGTCGACCGGCTTACCGTTTCCGCAGATGGTGGAGAGCGGTACACCCTCCACATAGCTGTGGATCGCGTACCCCTCGCCCTTCGTCAGGCATCGGGGCACATGCGGCAGAACACCCTGCACGGCGTCGAGGATCTCCGACTCGTCCCGCCAGGTCCTGATCACCACAGGCAGCACGCCGGAACGCGGAAACCGTACCGTCACCTCGGTGCCGGCCTCGCCGCCCACGAGGGGCGCAAGGTCCTCGGTGAGGCAGACCACGTAGTTCTGGTTGTGGTGACCCGAATACTCCCGGGACGACTCCACCGCACGGCGGAACATGTGGGAGACGGCGTCAGGCCGAACGGCGGCGACTCGGTCTCCGGGCAGTTGCCGGGAGACAGGAGGTTCGAGCACGGGCCGCTCCGGAATGTGACGCTCAGTCGAATGGGTACAGCAATCGTGGAATGCCGGGTGCCGCGCCGCACGACCAGGATGACCGGCGGAGTGAGCACGGGGGTGGCATGTCACTCAGTCTGCGTCAGGTCGTTCGAAATGGCTGGTTCGCCGTGTCATACGTACGGGCGGAGGCGTTTGTTCGCGCGCGATGCGGGGCATGCTAGCGCACCATCATGTCGACGGGATTTCCGCGACGCGGTTCCAGACCGAGTTGAACCACCGCTGCCAACTCTCGACGAATAGCGTGTCGGGTGAGTCGGGATCGGCGTTCCTCACATGCCGGGTGATCGGCGCCCCGAAGCCCAGGACGTCCAAGGCGTTGACCACCCCGCCCGAATCCAGCCTGATCTCCCGTTCGATCACCTCGTACGGAGCCAGCAGCGCTTGCGTTCCGTTGAGCAGGTAGAGCTTGAAGGTCGGGGTGAGCGGAGCCCAACGGACATCAATGACGACGTCGGTGTCGACCTCGGCCAGGGCCGTGCGCAGGTGGCGCACAGACGCCAACGACCTCTCTGAAATCAGACGCAGGCGGTCCGTCAGACGCAGATCCGCAAGATCACCCTTCACCCTCGGATAGGGCAACGGCAGGTCCTGGGACGGCAGGATCAGACGCAGGACGATACTGTCGGGAGTGATGTCACGGCCGAGAATCCGCTCTGCCTGCACCGCGAGATGAGCGGCCAGCGACTCCGCGGTCAACGAGTAGACGTCCAGCGTCACTTCCCGTTGCTCGAAGGCTTCGGCCAGCAGCGGCCCGAGTGTCGGCCCGCCATGGAGGCGGCCGTCCTTGGTGGACACACGTTGCCTGTGCGGCACGTCGATGACGCGTGATCCGCTGCCCTGCCGAGACTCGATCAAGCCCTCCCCGACGAGTTCCCGTAGCACCTTCTGAACGGTGTCACGGGAAACATCGAGTTCCGCGGCGAGATCACGCTGGGACGGCAGAAGCGTGCGCAGTGGGTACGTCCCATCGGCTATCCGGGCCCGGAGTTCATCGGCGACCCGCTGAAACTCCCGCCCGCCACCCTCGCCACTGCCACTCCGTTGCGCCTCCACAATGCGACCGTACCGCTCCCGGTCCAGTCACAAACCAAATTCAGTCAGGTTGAGGTGCCAACTGGCCTGCTGCTTAAGGATCAGCCCGCCCGGGGAAATCCACTTTACGACAACCAGTCCAATTGGACCGAGAGTTGCTCGCTTGACGGAGAGTGGCAGGGAGGTGGAAGGAAATGCTCCTGTTATCGGCACTGCAGGGACTGCTGGAGATCACCGTGGGCGTGCTCGCGCAGGCGAGACTCGGCACCGTGGGACTGATCCTGCTGTTCGGGGTGGGGGTGGGCCTGCGGGCCAGGCACAACGGCCTGGCCGTCGGCGCCGCCGTCGTGCTGATGTTCCTGATGACGCAAGCATGACAGCTCAGCCTTGACGCCTTATCACCTTCAGGACGACGTCCAGTGAGCCCACCACGGCCGTGGCCCCCACGCCCCGCAGCAGCTTCTCCTTGCGCTCGTTGCGCGCGTAGCCGAGGAACGGCACACCGGCCGCGCTGGCGGCCAGGAAGTCGGAGGGGGTGTCGCCGATCATCAGCGCGTCGCCCGGAGCGGAACCCATGGCGTTCAGGGCCCGCTTCAGGCAGTGCGGGTCGGGCTTGAGGAGGTGGAGGTCCTGGGTGCGGCCGTAGAGGTGGGGGGCGAAGCACGCCATCAGCCCGCGGCCCTCCAGGTACCTGCTCGCGACCCGGGGCGAGTTGTTCGTGGTGACGGCCAGCCGCGCGCCCACGGCGGTCCAGGTGCGGATCAGCGGATCGGCGTACGGGGTGGGCCACGCCGAGACCACCGCCCGCAGTTCCTCCTTGGTGAGACGTTCCTCCAGCTCCGCCACGAGGTCGCTGCCGGGATGTCTGCGGTCGACGGCGCGCAGTACGACATGCGGGTCCAGCGACTCCCGCTCCGGCTCCGTCAGCAACCCGTGCAGCCCCCGCCCCTCCAGCCAGTCCACCAGCCGCTCGGCCACCCGCTCCGCCGAATGCCCGGCGAACAGCCGGCAGATCGGGCCGTCGAAGTCCCAGAGGACGACTCGCGCGCGGGTGATCACTTCTCGCAGGTCCGCCGCCTCGGTGCGGGTGTCGGAGGTCGCCTTTTGAGTCTGCCGCATATCAGAGGTCACTAAGAGAGTGTCAGGTCCGTCGTGATGGTTTCCCAGAGGGCGTCGAACCACTTCTGGGATTCCTCCACGAACGCGGCGTCGCGCTGACCGGCGGCCTTCTCGAAGGAGAACAGGAGGGACTCGGTGCCCAGGACGTCGTACATGTCGAGCGTCCCGGTGTCGGTGGGCTCCTCGCGGCGGGTGACCATGTAGTACGCCATCAGCGCCTCGGAGCCGTTGAGGAGGTACAGCTTCACGGGCGGGGTGAAGGGCAGTGCGCGGAAGGTGATGTGGACGTCGATCCCGTGCGAGCGCAGGGTCTGGAGGTTGTGCCGCAGGACATGGCCCTGGGCGTTGCGCATCGCCAGCCAGCGTTCGTGCACCGGGTCGTCGTCGCCGCGGCCCTCGACCGGGACCGGGAAGGCGAGGTCGATGTCCCGGGAGGGCAGCAGGATGCGGACGTCGATGCGCTCCGGGCGCAGGCTGCCGCCGTGGATCAGCCGCAGCGGTTCGCCGAGCGCCGGGATGAGGCTCTCGGCGGTCAGACAGGCCGCGTCGATGCGCACGTGCGGGGCGGAGAAGGCCGCGGTGAGGCGCGGGGAGAGGCCCACCATGGTGGGCTGGGGCTCGTCGTGGCCCGGGGCGGGCGGCTCGGCGATCCTCGGGGGGCTGCCCTTGCTGACGTTGGTGAGCAGTCCGTCGTCCTGGAGCGCGCGCAGGGCCTGGCGTACGGCGCCGCGTTCCACGCCGAACTCGTCGGCCAGCTCGGCCTGGGTGGGCAGGCGGTCGCCGGCCCGCAGTTCGCCCGCGCGGATGCGTTCCCGCAGGACGTCGGCGATCTCCTGGGGCGAGAGCCTTCTGCTGCCGTTCACTGCCACGTTCTCCTGGGTCACGACCAAACGCTACAACTTCCACCCATCTATGGGCAGTTGTTTGAAAGTTGTTTAGTAGTTGTCGCCAAGTGGGGACAACATAGCAAGAGTTGGTTGCCAACTTAGTAGAGTTGGAGGAACCACCATGCCCGTCCTCGCTGTTCTCTGCGCCGTCTTCGTCTTCGTCGTCGAGCGCACCATCGAGTGGAAGTACGGCACCGCCGGCGCCGTCGGCCTGCTTCTGCTCAGCGTCGGCATCAAGGCGAAGAGCCCCGCCCTCAGCTCCGTCGGAGCCGTGATCCTCGCCCTCCTGGCCTCCGGTCCCGCGCTCAACTCGTGATCCGTGATCCGTGATCCCTGATCTGTGATCCCTGATCTCTGATCCACCCCGGATCCTCAGCTCGTGAGCTGGAGATCCGAACTGATCGTCTCCCACAGCGCGTCGAACCACAGACGCGACTGCGTCACGAACGCCGTGTCCCGCGGCCCCGCGCCCTGTTCAAAGGCGAACAGCACCGACCGCGTGCCCTCGGCGTCATACATCTCCAGGTGCTCCTTGCCGACCGTCTGCTCATGGCGCTGGACCGTGTAGTACGCGAACAGCGCCCGGGTCCCGTTGAGGAGGTACAGCTTCACCGGCGGGGTGAACGGCAGCGCGCGGAAGGTGACGTCGACCTCGATGCCGTGTGTGGAGCGCAGGGTGAGCAGGTTGTGCCGCAGCACCTGGCCCTGAGCGTTGCGGTGGGCCACCCAGTGGCGTCTGAGGTGCCCGGCGGCGGCGGAGTCCACCGCGGCCGGGAAGGCCAGCTCGATGTTCCGGGAGGGCAGCAGGACCCGTACGTCGATCTTGGCCGGTTTCAGCCGTCCCGCGTGGATCTGGCGGACCGGTTCACCGATCGCCGCCGTCAGCGAGACCGCGGTCAGACACAGGGCGTCCACCTGGACATGGTCCGCCGCGAACGCCTCGGTCATCCTCAACGGCAGCTCCGCCATGGCGGGTTGGGGCTCCGTCCGGAACCCGGCGGGCGGACCGGGCGCGAGGGGCGTCAGGGCGACCGTCGCGGGGCTCCCCTTGGAGACGTTGGTGAGCAACTGCTCCGACTGGAGAATGCGCAGCGCCTGGCGCACGGCACCCCGCTCGACACCGAACTCGACGGCCAGTTCGGCCTGCGTGGGCATGCGCTGGCCGGGCCGCAGCACACCGGTTCTGATCCGGGTGCGCAGCTCGTCGGCCACCTCTCGGTGCGTCCGCTCGGCCCTCCTCCGCCCATTGACGGAGGCATGTTCCGGCTCCACCACCGCACCGTACAACTTCCCGCCATCTTTGGGCAGTTCAAAGAGAGATGGTTATAGGACGCTTCCAAGCGGACATAAGTACAGTGAAGTTGGCAGCCAACTTCACCGACATGGTCAAGCTTTCATACGGTTGGCGGTCGGGCTCCCTTCCGGAGGGGAGCCGGGAGCCCGGACGGCCGGCACCGACGTACAGCCACAACTTCACATCGCGGCACAGCCACAACCGAACATCGCGCGCACAGCCACAACTGAACAAGCAGGCACCGCACCGAGCAACAGGCACAGCTACGGATGAGATCGAGCGACCCGTCCCACCGACCCCACGGAAGGAGCCGGCCGCAGAGTCAGAGCCAGAATCACAGCCAGAGTCAGAGTCAGAACAGGTCCGGGCACCACGGTCGCGCGGACGAACGCAGCAGGGCGTCGGCCTTCCGGGCGGCGCCCGTTCGTTCTTCCCGGACCCGGCCCAGCCGCGCGAGCCGCGCCGCCGACTCGTCGCCCAGCCACAGCGACGCCAGCTCCGCCACGTCCAGCGTGAGATCGGCACCGCGGTCCGTCGGCGTGCAGGACGCCCCGTCGGGACCGGCGTCCAGCAGATACCGCCCGCCGGCCAGACCGGCCGCGTCGGCCACCTCCAGCACCAGCGCGCCCGCCGTGTCGTACGTCCGCGCCTCCAGCGCCCGTACGACGTCCAGGATCCGTATCCACAGCCAGTCGGCCTGGGTGGTGATGCTCGCCGCGCGCGGGTCGGGCAGCAGCAGCGGCAGCAGGTCGTCCGGGGAGCGCCAGCCCGACTTCACCCGGGTGATCCAGTCGACGGAGCACAGGTAGTGCCACAGGGCGCGCTCGGCGGCCGGGGTCACGGAGAGGAGCCAGTTGACCGAGGCGGTGTTCAGCGGCTGCTTGGCGTCGCTCCAGCGGTCGTCCGCGCGGTACGACACCGCGCCCTCGACCTCGTCGTCCGCCGAGCGGTACACGGCGTAGAACGGCTCGCTCCATTCGTCGCCGTACGGCCGCAGCACACCGGTGTTGACCTCCCACCAGCTCTCGTCCCGGCTGACCGCGCCGGGCTGGGCGGGGCGCAGCCGGGCGTGCAGCGCGGGGCCGAGCTTGCGGATCTCCCCGCCGTCGACCAGGTCGATACGGCCGCCGTCACGCGGGTCCGGGACCGGGGCGCGCCCGTCGAGGCCGGAGCGGGAGACGTCGACCGCCCACTCGGTCATCGTGGTGGCCGGGCCGAAGCCGTAACGGCCGTAGATCCGGTACTCGGCGGCGATCAGGGTGGCGAGCACGTCACCGCGCTCCTTCGCGGCGGCCAGGTCGTCCGACATCAGCCGGCTGAGGACGCCGCGGCGGCGGTGGGTGGGGAGGACGGAGACGTTGGTGATCGCGTCGGCGGGCACCGCGGCGCCGCCGACGGCGGTCACCTCCTGCGGGAAGGAGCGGAAGGTGCCGACGCACCGGCCGGCGTCGTAGGCGCCCGAGGTGCGGGAGCCGGGGGTGGCGGCGCGCCGGGCGGCCAACTGCTCCTCGGTCACCACCGGCGACCGCAGGAAGCCCGTCTTCAGGGCCCGCATCCAGTCGGCGAGGTCGTTGTCTTCGGTCTGGCGGAACTCAAGTGCGGCGGAACGACGGCTCATACGCCCACGGTATGCAGCGGACCGGCCTCACCGCGGCCCATTTTCCGCACGCCGCGTGCCACCCCGCGCGGGCCGCTCACAGCAGCAGGTCGTCCACCTGGGCCTCGCCCTCCCGGTAGCGGCGGGAGATCTCGGCGCCCGCCCCGTCCGCGGTGTGCTGGAGGCGCTGGCGGCGGCTGGAGACCTGCTGTTCGTAGCGGACGAGACGGGCCATCGCCTCGTGCAGCTCCGGGTCGGTGCGCGCGACGAGGTCGGACAGCTCGACCTCGGAGAGCATCTCGGCGGCGAGCCGGCCGTACTCCTCGCTGTGCGGGGTGCCGAGCGTGACATGGCGGGCGGAGGACCGCTGGCGGGCCGGGGCGTCGGTGAGGATCTCCGGCAGCCGCGCCACGACGGACGCCTCGGAGGCGGGCTGCGGCACGGTCACCGGGCCGAGGGCGGCCCTGGTCCCGGGCGCGGGCGCGGGGCCGCGGCGGGAGAGTTCCGCGCGCAGGATGTCGATACGGCCCTGGAGCAGCCGCCGTACATAGCTGAGGTCGGCCTCGTCGCGCTGGGCGTCCCGGCGCAGGGTGCGCAGTTCGGGCAGGCTCAGCCGGAGCAGCTCGTGCCCGGGCGGTCCGCCGGCCGGAGCCGGTGCCGTCGCCGGGCTGTCGCCGCGCTGTGGGGGCGGCCGGTGTGTCTCCAGCCGCCCGGTACTCGGTGTGCTCATACGCCTCAACCGTCCCCTCGACCGGCGTGTGCAAGCATCGTGCCACCCCAAGTGGCCGCAATGTGACCGAGTGCCCCCGAACGGCCCTAGATGGGACGTTAAGGATCAAAGGAAGTTTCGCCCGGGAGCCCTGGAGCCCTGGAGCCGCGGGGCCCTGGAGCCCGGGCCCGGGGGTCGCCGCCGGGCCCCGCCGCGCACCCGGCATCATGGTGCGCATGCGAGCGGTGGTGCAGAGAGTGGACGGCGCGAGTGTCGTCGTGGACGGCGAGACGGTCGGGGAGATCACCGGCGAGGGACTGTGCGTCCTGGTCGGGGTGACCCATGAGGACACCAAGGAGAAGGCCGCCCAACTCGCCCGCAAACTCTGGTCGGTGCGCATCCTGCACGAGGAGCGCTCGTGCAGCGACATCGACGCCCCGCTGCTCGTCATCAGCCAGTTCACCCTGTACGGCGACGCCCGCAAGGGCCGCCGCCCCACCTGGAACGCGGCCGCCCCCGGCCCCGTCGCCGAACCCCTCGTCGACGAGGTGGTCGCCCAACTGCGCGCGCTGGGCGCCACGGTGGCGACGGGCCGGTTCGGGGCGGCGATGCGGGTGTCCCTGACGAACGACGGCCCGTTCACGGTCCTGATCGAGGTCTAGGGACCCGCAGGTCTCACGATCCGAAGACCTAGGGTTCGACGACGACTTCCTGGGCGGCGGCCGTGGTGCCCGCCAGCAGCGGGGCGTCCACCGGGACGTTCCGCTTGACCAGGGCCAGGGCCACCGGGCCCAGCTCGTGGTGGCGTACGGACGTCGTGATGAAGCCGATCTTGCGGCCGTCGGGGTTGTCGTCGGCGACGCGCAGCTCGGTGCCGGCGGTCGGCAGATGGACCTCGCTGCCGTCCAGGTGGAGGAAGACCAGCCGGCGCGGCGGCTTGCCCAGGTTCTGCACCCGGGCGACAGTCTCCTGACCGCGGTAGCAGCCCTTCTGGAGGTGGACCGCGGTGCCGATCCAGCCCAGCTCGTGCGGGATGGTGCGGTGGTCGGTCTCGAAGCCGAGCCGGGGGCGGTGGTGCTCGACGCGCAGCGCCTCGTGGGCGAGGATCCCGGCCGGCGGGCCCGCCTTCGCGGCGTACGCCTCCAGGTCCGCGCGCGGCAGGAAGAGATCACGGCCGTACGGCGTCTCGCGCACGGCGACGCCCTCGGGGACCTCGGCGATCGAACCGGCGGGCAGGTGCACGACCGCGGTGTCGGCGGTGCGGTCGGCGACCTCGACCCGGTAGAAGAACTTCATCGACTCCAGGTAGGCCAGCAGCGACTCCTGGGTGCCCGGTTCGACGTGCGCCCAGACGGTCGTGCCGTCGTCGACCAGGTACAGCGCGTGCTCGATGTGGCCGTGCGCGGAGAGGACCAGCGCCTCGGTGGCCTGGCCGGCCGGAAGGTCGCTGACGTGCTGGGTGAGCAGCAGGTGCAGCCAGCTCAGCCGGTCCTCGCCGGTGACCGTGACGACCCCGCGGTGCGAGAGGTCCACGAAACCGGTGCCGTCGGCGAGGGCGCGCTGCTCGCGGAACAGGTCGCCGTAGTGGGCGGCGACGCCTTCGTCCACACCCTCGGCGGGCACGGCGCCGGGCAGGGACAGCAGTGGGCTCTTCATATGCCTAGCCTACGACTCGGTAGTTGAACCCTTCAGAGCCTTCTGGGCCTTCTACGCCTGCTGCGCCTTATCGGACGCCTTGCGGGCGCAGTCCTCGCAGCGGCCGAAGATCGCGAAGTGCTTCATGTCCGTCTCGAAGCCGAAGGCGCCGCGGAGCTGGGCGGTGAAGGCCGCCGCCACGTCCACATCGGCCTCGATGACGTTCTCGCAGTCGCGGCACACCAGATGGATGTGGTGGTGCCGGTCGGCGAGGTGGTACGTCGGGGCGCCGTGGCCGAGATGGGCGTGGCTGACGAGGCCCAGCTCCTCCAGCAACTCCAGGGTCCGGTACACGGTGGAAATGTTGACCCCCGACGCGGTCTTCCTCACTTCCACGAGGATGGCGTCGGGGGTCGCGTGCTCCAGGGTGTCCACGGCTTCGAGGACAAGCTGGCGCTGCGGCGTCAGTCGATAGCCGCGCTGCCTGAGGTCGCTCTTCCAGTCGGTGTTCACCACACCGACGAGTCTAGGACTACTTGAAGAAGGCGATGCCGTCGTCCGGCATGTCGTCGGGGAGGGCCTTCGCCCAGCGCTCGACGTCCTCGGGGGTGACGACCTTCTTCAGGTGCGCCGACATGTAGGGGCGCAGCTCGACCTCGGGGGTCTGCTTCTCGCCGACCCACATGAGGTCGCTCTTGACGTAGCCGTACAGCCGCTTGCCGCCGGTGTACGGCCGGGAGGCGGCGGTGCGGGCGACGGCGTCCGTGACCAGGTCGATCTGCGGCTTCTTGTCGGCCATCTCGCCGTACCAGATCTCGATGACGCCGTCGTCGCGGGTCATCGTGACCTCGACCTTGCGGGCGTCGTCGATCCGCCAGAAGCCGGACTCGGACTCCAGCGGCCGCACCTTGTTGCCGTCGTCGTCCAGGACCCAGGTGTGGGAGTGGTACTCGAGGAAGTCCCGGCCGTCGTGGGTGAAGGAGACCTCCTGACCGAAGTTGCACTTCTCCGAGCCGGGGAAGTCGTGCACGCCCGCGCCCGCCCAGGTGCCCAGCAGGAAGGCGAGGGGGACGAGGTCCTTGTGGAGGTCTGACGGGATCTCGATCATGGGTGGCAGTTCCTGGACGTAGGGGTCAGCGCTGGCCCTGGTACAGCTTCTTCACGGTCAGACCGGCGAAGGCGAGAACGCCGACGCAGACCAGGACCAGCAGGGCTTCGAAGAAGATCTCCACGGGGTGCTCCTCGGATGAGCGTGCTTCGGGATACGTACAACAGGGCCGGGCCCCAGCTTACGCGGCCGGGGCCCGGCGCTCCTTTCGAGGTCAGCTCAGAAGCTGGCTCTGGAGGACCACGGTCTGCTGGAAGGGCACGGCGGCGGCGGAGCCCTTGCGTGCCTGGACGATCACCGCGACGACGTCCCCGGCGCACAGGTACGCCTGCCGGAGGTGTTCGGCCCCGTACGGCTTGACCTCGTCGTAGACATGACGATCGATGCCCTCGACGTCGGCGTCGGTCGGGAAGCCGTCGTCGAAGTCCCACGAGTCCGCGCCGCGGGTGTCGTACGCGGGTGAGATGCCGTCGTTGAACTCCGAGCAGACGCCCGTGGCCGTCGGGGCCGTGTCGAACTGGAGCAGGTAGATGCCGGTGCGGGTGCCGTCCTCGGTGGTCCAGCCGCGGGCCGCGATGTGGCGCAGCCCGTTGTCGGTGAGCACCTGGGCGGCCTCCTCGCGGTCGTCGGCCTCGCTGTAGATCGCCAGGAAGTCCTTCGTGGCGAGCCATCCGTCGGCACCGCGGAGCGCCTTGTCCTCGGTCGCCCCGGCGGGCGCGGGCAGCAGGAGCCGCCGCACGTCGGCGAGGTGACTGTCGGTGCTCCCCCCTGTCGGAGCCGACGGCCGCGAGATCTCCGGGTACGCCCAACGCCCGTCGGACTCGGTGGCCAGCCCCGGCACATCGGTCCGCTCCATCCCGACGACCCCGTACGCGGTCCCGACCCCGGCCAGGGCGAACACCCCGACGGTCGCAACCCACCGGGCCACGGCCCGCAGGACACGCCGGTCCTTGGGAGGGGCGGGGGTGGTTTCGGGGGCTACGGCGTCCGTGCCGGGCGCGGTTTGCACATCCCCGGCGGCGAGGAGAGCGGCTGCGGTGGGGAGGGGTGCTGGGGTGGGGAGGCCCTCTGGGGTGGCGGGGGTGGGCGGGGCCGGGTCAGCCGGGGCGGGCGATGCCACGGGTGGGGCCTCCACCGCCGGTGCGGTCTGGGAGGGGGTCGGTTCGGCAACGGGCTCGGTGGTCGATACGGCGTCCGCGGGCGGGGCCGAATCGGGGACCGAGTCCGAGGCCGGGCCGGTTACCGAGTCCGAAGCCGGACCGGGGGTCGAGGCCACGGCCGACATCGTGTCCGGCTCGTTGGCCGAGCCCGAATCGAAGCTGCCGGCCGTGTCCGACGCCGAGTCGGGTGTCGCATCCGAGGCCCCGGAGGTCGAGTCCGCAGCCTGGCCGGGGATCGCGGCGACGGTCGGCGTCGCGTCCGACGCTGGGCCGGTCGCCACACCCGAAATCGGAGCGGAAGCCGCGCCGGAAGCTGGGGCAGGCGCCGGGGCCGGGGCCGACACAGCGTCCGGGGCCGAAGCCTGGTCGGCGGCCGCGTCCGAAGTGGGACCGGGGGTCGAGTCCGAAGCCGCGGCCTGCGTGATGGCCGCGTCCGGCGTCGAGTCGGGCGCTGCATCCGGAATCGGGGCCGGCACGGCGGTCGAGGACGGAACCGGGATCGGTTCGGGGGCCGTGGTCGAGGGCTCGGCGGGCGGCGGGGACAGGGGGTCTTGTTGGGCTGTCATACGGACTGTCCCGGGTTGTCGATGCGGTCGAGTTGGGTGGTGAAGAAGTTGGTGACCAGCTTGGCGTCGAGGGGGTCGGGGCCGTCGGCCGTGACGCTGACCAGGACGTCCCCGACGTAGGCCGAGCAGAATGCGGCGGCCAGATCGCCGGCGTCGCCCTTCGGCGAAAGGAAGCACCGGACGTCCTTGTGGCCCTTGACCTTCGGGCCCTTGCGGAAGTCCATCGCGGCCAAGAACTCGTTGAAGGACGTGGCCATGTCCCGTACGGCGGTGCGGTTGTCCAGCCGGGTCAGCGTGACGGAGGCCGTGATCGAGCCATCGGAGAAGCTCGCGTGCCGGAGGACATAGCTCCGCATCGCCATTCCCTGGATCCGCTGCTTCTCGACTAGCTTGTCCAGCTTCTTCCGGGTGGACCGGGGCAGGTCGTCGTACGACTCCTTGCGCAGCGCGGTGGCCTGAGCCCCGCTCAGCTCGGTGTCCGCGCCGAACTCACCGACGTCGGGCCCGGGCGTGTACTCGTCGGCGCCGTACGGCACCAGCAGCGCGCTCAGCCCCTTCGCCGAACCGGACTTCACCTCCGGCTTGTCCTTGCTCGCAGCCGGGAACTTCCACGTCGGCCGGCCGGGGTCGCGGTCGGCGTCCCGCACGGTGACGACCGTAAACCCGACGCCGCCGACCACCGCACCCGCCGCCACCAGCGCGACAGCGACGGCCGCGATCCGGCCGGGCCGGAACTTGCGCGCCGGCTTGTCCGCGACGGGCTCCATCACCACGTTCTCGGGGTTCTCGCTCACAGCTTCCCCATCTGCCGCACGGCCAGGTCCATGATCTTCGCCTTGGGAATCGGCTTGCTGTCGTAGATCTCGACGTCCACGTAGACATCGCCCCGCCAGGCATGGGCCCTGGCCGAGTAGAGCGGCAGGTACCCGGGTTTCCGGTCAGGGGTGTCGTGCACGTAGACCATCCCGTCACCGGTCCCCGGCAGGGCCCAACTGCGGGTGTCCTTCTCGCGACCGGTCCAGTAGTGGCCGTTCTCGGCCCACTCGGACGCCGCCACCACGTTCTCCTGCCGGAACTGCACGAGGGTGATGTGGACCTCGTACGTCTCGCCCACCTGCCACGAGGTCCACGCCGCCCGCCGGAACTCGTCGTCGACGAGGCCATCGAACGTGTCGCCGGGACCGCCCTCGTACCGGGACGCGTACTCGGCCAGGTCCACCCAGCCGTCGGTGGTCGGCGCGTACTCGTTCTCCCGCGCACCCTTGGGACGCGACAGCAGCAGCTTGCGCAGGTCGCCGTCCATCTTGACCTTGCGGTCCTGGGCCGCCGACAGCGGTTCGGCCTCGCCCTTGGCCTGCTTCACCACGGGCTGGGAGAGCGGCGGCAGCGCGGTGGGCTCGCGGTCGGCCTGGACCAGATAGCCGGCGCAGGTACCGGCGACGACACCGAGCACGGCGGCGCCGACGATCATCAGCGTCGTCCGTCCCCGCCTGCGGCGCCGCGGCGCGGGCACAGCCACAAGCGGGTCAGCCGTCTCGACCGTCCCGACCGCCTCGTCCCCGCTTCTTGCGGGATCTTCCATCCCATCCCCCTCAGAACGTGAAGCGCGCCTTCCGGATCGCGCTTCACAGGAGACCGATGGCCTACGCACGGAGTTGTAAAGGAGTTGATTACGATTCGGCCATGGCGAAGAAGCTCGTGATCAAGGTGACGGCGGGGGCCGATGCCCCCGAGCGGTGCTCACAGGCGTTCACGGTCGCGGCCGTGGCCGTGGCCAGCGGGGTGGAGGTCTCCCTGTGGCTGACCGGGGAGTCGGCGTGGTTCGCGCTGCCGGGCCGGGCCGCCGAGTTCGAACTCCCGCACGCCGCCCCCCTGCCGGACCTGCTCGACTCGATCCTCGCGGGCGGCCGGCTCACCCTGTGCACCCAGTGCGCGGCCCGCAGGGACATCACCGAGAAGGACGTGATCGAGGGCGTCCGGATCGCCGGCGCCCAGGTGTTCGTACAGGAGGCACTCGGCGACGAGACACAGGCGCTCGTCTACTGAGACGGCCCTAGGTGTCACCGTCGTCGCCGTCGTCGCCGTCCACCCAGAGGCAGAAGGGGTGGCCCGACGGGTCGAGCAGGACCCGTACGTCGTCCTGGGGCTGGTGGTCGGCGAGGCGCGCGCCCGCGGCCACCGCGCGGGCCGTCTCGGCGGACAGGTCGTCGACCTCGATGTCGAGGTGCAGCATCATCTGCTGGTCACCGGCCCGGCGGGTCGGCCAGACGGGCTCGGTGTAGGCGGCCTCCGTCTCGAAGGCGAGGGCGGTGCCCGGCCGGCCGGGCGGGGGCCCGATGAGGACCCAGTCGGGTTCCTCGGCCCGCACCTCGTAGCCGAGCAGACGGACGTAGAACCCGGCCAGCTCGTGCGCGTCACGCGCGTCGAGCACCACGGTGGACAGTCTCGCGGGGGACATGCCCCCTTCCTACTGGTGCCGCTTCTTGCCGTCCAGTTCGTCCCACCACTCGTCGGAGGTGGGGTCGCCGGAGGGGTCGTCCCACCAGCGGTCGTCGGGGCCGCGGCGGTTGGCGACCATCGCGGCGAGCGGCGGGATGACCATGGCGACCACGCACATGCCGACGGCGACCGGGACCGACCACAGGCGTACGACACCCCAGGCCAGGACGAAGAGGCCGATGCAGGTGCCCATCATCGCGAAGTAGATGTGCCGCCGGCGCGCGTACATACGTCCAGCGTAGGTCGGTGGCCGGGGTCCGGCGAGGCTCCGGAGCATGGCTGAGGGCCGTATCCCGGGTTGTCCGACCCATGGGATACGGCCCTCAGGCCGTCAGCCGTCCTCGGTCGCCGTAAGGCATCCGTCAGGCGTCCGTAAGGCGTCCGTCACAGACCGCCCAAGACGCTCAGACCGCGATCGCGACCTCCGCGAGCCCGCCCTGCTGGGCGACGACCGTGCGGTCGGCGGTGCCGCCGGGCACGAGGGCGCGGACGGTCCAGGTTCCCTCGGCCGCGTAGAAGCGGAACTGTCCGGTGGCGGAGGTGGGGACCTCCGCGGTGAACTCGCCGGTCGAGTCCAGGAGGCGGACGTAGCCCACCACCGGCTCGCCGTCCCGGGTCACATGACCCTGGATCGTGGTCTCACCGGGCTTGATCGTCGAGGCGTCCGGGCCGCCGGCCTTCGCTCCACACATGTCTTTCTCCAGAGGGGGTCTGACCAGAAGGTCGGGTCGGTGGGATTACTTGTTGGCGCCGAGCTCGATCGGCACGCCGACGAGGGAGCCGTACTCGGTCCAGGAGCCGTCGTAGTTCTTGACGTTCTCGACACCGAGCAGCTCGTGCAGCACGAACCAGGTCAGGGCCGAGCGCTCGCCGATCCGGCAGTAGGCGATGGTGTCCTTCGCCAGGTCGACCTGCTCCTCGGCGTACAGCTCCTTGAGCTGCTCGTCCGACTTGAAGGTGCCGTCGTCGTTGGCGTTCTTGGACCACGGGATGTTGCGGGCGGACGGGACGTGGCCCGGACGCTGCGACTGCTCCTGCGGCAGGTGGGCCGGCGCGAGCAGCTTGCCGCTGAACTCGTCGGGCGACCGGACGTCGACCAGGTTCTGCGAGCCGATGGCCGCCACGACGTCGTCGCGGAAGGCGCGGATCGAGGTGTCCTGCGGCTTGGCCTTGTACTCGGTGGCCGGGCGCTCGGGGACGTCGGTGCCGTCGACCAGCTCGCGGGCGTCCAGCTCCCACTTCTTGCGGCCGCCGTCGAGGAGCTTGACGTTGTCGTGGCCGTAGAGCTTGAAATACCAGTAGGCGTACGACGCGAACCAGTTGTTGTTGCCGCCGTAGAGGATCACCAGCGTGTCGTTGGCGATGCCCTTCGCCGACAGGAGCTTCTCGAAGCCCTCCTGGTCGATGAAGTCACGGCGGACCGGGTCCTGGAGGTCCTTCGTCCAGTCGATCCGGATGGCGTTCTTGATGTGGTTCTTCTCGTAGGCGGACGTGTCTTCGTCCACCTCCACGACGGCGATGTTGTCGTCGTCCAGGTGGTCCTGAAGCCAGTCGGCGTCGACCAGGACGTCGCTGCGGCTCATGCTCGTTCTCCTCCGGGGCAGGTGCGGCGGGGGTGTGCAAAGAGAAGGGGTGCGCGCGGCTCCGGAGCGGAGTGGCGCACGGGTGCCCTGAGCTGGGCGGCTGGGAGACACGGTGGGCCGGGACCGGCCACTACCGCTTCAGCAGGGGCGACAGAGCATGGCGGCAACGCGGCACAGGTCTACTGCCCGCCGCTTCGTGAGATCCGCCTGTCGCTTCATGGCCTCGATCGTAGGGACGCAGATCGGGCATGTCACCAGCCAGCCGCATAGTGAGATGCGATCGTCCGGATAGTGGGATGAAGAACGCGCCCGGGCCGTCCTGCCACGGCTTCCGGGCGCGTGTGTCCGCCATCACCGTTACGGTGCGGACGGTGGCGTCTCGCCTGCCGGACACCCACCGTCCATTCCTGGAACAGCCCTACCCGGCGAGCCGGACGTTCGAACCCTTCACCGAGATCAGCACACCGGACTTGGCCGCCTCGACCTTGTCCAGCCGGATCCCGCCCGGCAGGTCGTCGATCTTCTGCTCGAAGTCGGTGATCGAGCGGACCTCGTTCTCGGCGGCCTGGACCCCGCCGAAGCTGGGCAGCGAGTCGGCGTGCACCCGCACGGTGTCGCCCTCGACGGCGACCGTGCTCAGCACGGAGAGCGGCTGGGGCAGCTTGGTGCCGAGGACGGTCGCCTCGACGGTGACCTTGATCTTGCCGTTGCCGCCGTCGGACAGACCGATCACCCGCGCGGTGACGCCCGGCGCGACCTGGGTCTGCTCGGACTTGGCCGTCTTCAGCAGCTCCTCGTAGGCGATGCTCGCGGTGCCGGTGGCGCTGGTGGCCGTGGCGGAGCTGTAGTCGCCGGAGAACTCGACGCCCTTCATGTCGGCCTTGAGATCGTCGATCCGGATGGTCTGACCGTCCGAGCCGGTGGTCGCCCGGTAGTCCTTGATGCCGACCTCGACGTCGTCCAGCGAGCCGCCGGCGACCTGGGTGAGGAAGGGGAAGCCCTTGATGGACACGTCCGGGGTGGCGGCCAGGTTCTCCGTCGCCCTCAGCTTGTCCGCGGCCTCACCCTCGGCGAAGTGGAGCGCGACCCGGTCCGCGATCACGAACAGGCCGCCCAGCACCACGACGACGATCAGCAGTATTCGAAGCGCACGCATGCGGTAGATCCCCCACCCGGATGGCCTGAACAGTCATTTTCACTTTGGCCACCCACGGTAACCCTCTCCGGAAGAGCTTCCGCGCAATTGTCGATCACCTGTGACACGGGGGTGTCCCGCAAGCAGTCGTCAGACCAGTGCCCGGCCCAGCAGGTACACCGCCGGGGCGGCCGCCGCCAGCGGCAGGGCCACGCCCGCCGTGAAGTGGACGAACCGGGAGGGGTAGTCGTAGCTCGCGACCCGGTGGCCGATCAGCGCGCACACCGCCGCGCCCGCGCCGAGCAGCGCGCCCGACGAGCCGACGCCGGTCATCCCGCCGACCGCGATGCCCGCGCCCGCGCCGGCGAGCAGGGCCACGACCACGGAGGCCGGGGTGGGCAGCGGCAGCGCCCTGGCCAGGATCGCCACCGCGACCGCGGCCGCGCCGACCGTCACCGCGTCCGGGTCGGCGCCCAGGTGTCCGGTGGCGAGGACGGCGAGCGCCGAGGAGGCGACGGTCGCCATCAGGCCGTACATGCGCTCGTCGGGGTCGGCGTGCGAGCGGAGCTGGAGGACCAGACAGAGCAGCACCCAGACGCCGAGCGTGCCGAGGATCGCGGCGGGCGCGTGGTCCCGTCCGGCCACGAGCAGCGCCGCGTCCGAGACCAGCGCGCCGAGGAAGGCGAGCGCGATGCCCTGCCGGGCCGGCCACATGCCGTTCAGCCGGAACCAGCCGGCCGCGGTGACCGCCTGGAGCACGACGAGCGGCACGAGCAGCGCGTACGAGCCGACGGCCGCCGCTCCGGAGAGCAGCAGGCCGAGGACCGCGGTGAGCGCGGCGGGCTGCATGCCCGGTTCGATGATCGGCGAGCGGCCCTCGAGACGGGCCCGCTGGGCGTCGGTGATCCGGGCGTTCCCGGCGAGGGTGGCGGGTCCGTAGCCCGAGTCGTCCGCGGGCGCCCCGGCGGGAGCGGACTGGCTCTGCGGGCCGTGGTGCCCGTGGTGTCCCTGGGGCTCGTGGTGCCCGTGGTGCTGCGGGGGCGGGCCGGAGGCGTACGCGGGTGCGGGCGCCTGACCGGTCTGCGGCGGCAGGTACGCGGTCTCGGCGGGGTCCTGCGCGGCGACGGGCGGCTGGACCCCGGTCTCCCAGGTCTGCCCCTGCCACTGCTGGGTGTACTGGAGCTGCGCCTGCCGCTCGTCGTACCCCTGCTGCCCGGCGTGCGGGTCGTACCCCTCGTCGTACCCCTGATAGCCCTGGCGGCCCTCAAAGCCCTGCTGGCCCTGTCGGCCCTGGTACGGCTGATACGGCTGGTCGGTCATCGTCACCCTCCTGCGAACGGCGGGAGCACCTCGACCGTGCCGCCGTCGGCCAGCCGTACCGTCTCATGTGCGCGGGTGCCCACGGGGTCACCGTCGACCAGGAACGAGCATCGCCGCAGGACACGCGTGAGTTCACCGGGGTGTCGCTCCCGCGCGGCGTCCAGTGCCTCGGCGAGGGTGACCGCGTCGTGCGGCTCCTCGGCGACACCGGCCGCGGCCTTGGCGGCCGCCCAGTAGCGCACCGTGACCTTTGCCATCTCGTCCCTACAGTCGATTTCGGTGGTCAACAGGGTTCAGGCTAGCCCGCCCGCGGGACCGCCCGGCCCGCCCACTCCCCGATCCTGGCCAGCAGGGCGTCGTCGGCCGCGTGCTCGGCGTGTCCCATGCCGTGCTCCAGCCAGAGTTCGCCGTGGTCACCGGCGGCCGCGGCGAGCGTGCGGGGGTGGTCGAGGGGGAAGTAGCCGTCCCGGTCGCCGTGGACGATCAGCAGCGGCACGGGCGCGATCCCGGGCACCGCCTCGACCGGGGAGAGCGGCACCGGGTCCCAGGCGCGGTGGTGGATGCGGGTGCGGAATCCGTAGCGGCCGACCACCCGGCCCGCGGGGCGGGTGACCATCCAGTGCAGCCGGCGCATCGGCGCGGTGCCCCGGTAGTACCAGCGGGCGGGCGCGCTCACCGAGACGACGGCGTCGACCGTGCCGGGCCGCAGCGCCGCGTGCCGCAGCACCACCGAGCCGCCCATGGAGAAGCCCACGGTGACCACCGGAGCGTCCGGGCGCGTCCGGCGCGCCAGGGCCACCGCCGCGTCGAGGTCGAGGACCTCGCGGTCGCCGACCGTGGAGCGGCCGCCGGAGCGCCCGTGGCCGCGGAAGGAGAAGGTGACGACCGCGCCGTACCGGGCGAACGCCTCCGCCGCCCGGCGGACGTGCGGGCGGTCGACGTCGCCCGTGAAGCCGTGGGCCACGACGAACACCGGACGTCCGCCGGGTGGCGTGCGCATGTCGTATACGGCCGCACCCGGGTCGTATACGGAATCGATCGTCACACCGTCGGCGGTGTGCAGAAACGTCCGCAATCGCGGGTCTCTGGGCGTCTCGGAGTGTGGACTGTCGGCCGAACGCGCCGTATGACCTGCCGGACCCGTACTCATGTGGGCTATTCTGCTGGGCAGAGGACTCGGGCAGCGTTGCCCCCGGGTCCTTTTGTGCTTTCGGAAGCGTTGTATACGAAGCGGGAAACTCCAGGTGACCGCCGGTGTACGGCCCCCCGGGAACGCAGCGCAGTGCCGCAGTGCCGCAAACGTCCTCGCAGGGACCGAGGAGGAACCAGACATATGAGTTCTCTGCTGCTCCTGACCAATGCCCTCCAGCCGTCGACGGAGGTGCTTCCGGCCCTCGGCCTGCTGCTGCACAACGTGCGCGTGGCTCCGGCGGAAGGCCCCGCTCTCGTCGACACCCCCGGCGCGGACGTCATCCTGATCGACGGCCGCCGTGATCTTCCGCAGGTGCGCAGCCTGTGTCAGTTGCTGCGCTCGACGGGACCGGGCTGTCCGCTCGTCCTGGTCGTGACCGAGGGCGGCCTCGCGGCCGTCACCGCCGACTGGGGCATCGACGACGTCCTGCTCGACACCGCCGGTCCGGCGGAGGTCGAGGCCCGGCTGCGGCTGGCCATGGGCCGGCAGCAGATCGTCAACGACGACTCCCCGATGGAGATCCGCAACGGCGATCTGTCGGTCGACGAGGCGACCTACTCCGCGAAGCTGAAGGGCCGGGTCCTCGACCTGACCTTCAAGGAGTTCGAGCTGCTGAAATATCTGGCCCAGCACCCGGGCCGGGTCTTCACCCGCGCCCAGCTCCTCCAGGAGGTCTGGGGCTACGACTACTTCGGCGGCACCCGCACGGTCGACGTGCACGTACGACGGCTGCGCGCCAAGCTCGGCCCGGAGCACGAGTCGCTGATCGGCACCGTCCGGAACGTCGGTTATCGATTCGTTACGCCCGAGAAGGCGGACCGGGGCGCGGACGACGCGAAGGCCAAGGCCGACCGGGCAAACCCGGCGGATCTGGACAACGCGACCCCGGTGGGTGCCGAAGAGGTCACGGCGGAGGCGTAGTACCCGCCGGTACCCGGTGGCGGGGCGTGAGAACCCGCTCGGGAAAGGCGTCGCTTCCGCAAAGGAAGCTCCAGTACGCCCTGCCCAGAGCGGGTCCATCCGCGTAGACTCCGCGCGTGGCCAAGGTGACTCGCGATGACGTAGCTCGGCTGGCGGGGACATCCACCGCCGTGGTCAGTTACGTCATCAACAACGGACCCCGGCCGGTCGCCCCGGCCACGCGCGAGCGTGTTCTCGCCGCGATCAAGGAGCTGGGGTACCGGCCGGACCGGGTCGCCCAGGCGATGGCGTCCCGGCGCACGGATCTCATAGGTCTGATCATCCCCGACGCCCGTCAGCCCTTCTTCGGCGAGATGGCGCACGCGGTCGAACAGGCCGCCTCCGAGCGCGGAAAAATGGTTCTCGTCGGCAACACCGACTACGTCGCGGAGCGCGAGGTCCACTATCTGCGGGCGTTCCTCGGGATGCGCGTCTCGGGCCTCATCCTCGTCAGCCACGCGCTGAACGACCTGGCGGCCGCCGAGATCGAGGCATGGGACGCCCGGGTCGTGCTGCTGCACGAGCGGCCCGAGGCCATCGACGACGTCGCCGTCGTCACCGACGACCTGGGCGGCGCCGAGCTGGCCGTCCGCCACCTCCTGGAGCACGGCTACCCGTACGTCGCCTGCATGGGCGGCACCGCCGAGACGCCCTCGGTCGGCGACCCGGTCTCCGACCACGTCGAGGGCTGGCGGCGCACGATGGCCGAGGCGGGCCTGAGCACCGAGGGCCGGCTCTTCGAGGCGCCGTACAACCGCTACGACGCCTACACGATCGCCCTGGAGATCCTCGCCGGGCCGCGGCGGCCCCCCGCGATCTTCTGCTCCACCGACGACCAGGCCCTCGGCGTGCTGCGCGCGGCGCGCGAGCTGCGCATCGACGTACCGGGCGAGCTGGCGGTCATCGGCTTCGACGACATCAAGGAAGCGGGCCTCGCCGACCCGCAACTGACAACGATCGCATCGGACCGCTCCGCGATGGCCCGCGCGGCCGTGGACCTGGTCCTGGACGACGGGGTGCGGGTCGCGGGCTCGCGCCGCGAGCGGCTCAAGGTGTTCCCGTCACGCTTGGTGACGCGGCGGTCGTGCGGCTGCGTGTGAGGCTTTGTCTGAGGCTTGTCTGAGAGGGCCTCGTCGGCTGCCTGGTGCGCCTTTATATCGGGCATACGAGGTTCTGCCGGGCTTCTCAGGGAGGACTCAGGAAGCTCTCATGGTCGCGGGTCACGCTTCTTCCATGACCGAGAGCATCCGCCGCGACGGCGAGTACGAGACCCCGAACCCGTACCCCGCGAACCCCTACCAGGGGAACCCGGTGAGCCCTGTGAACCCCGAGTGGCCGCCCCCGCCGGCATACCGGCCGACGGATGTCTACGACGGCGGAACCGCTCTCCTCCCCCGGACCCCCGATGGCCCGGAGACCCCTGAAGCGTTCGCGCAGCCCGCGCCGGAACCGCAGCCCGCACCCGAACCGAGGAAGCGGGCCAAGGCCAAGGGCCCCTTCGCCCTGCTCGCCGCCGTGGCGATCGTCGCCGCGGCCATCGGCGGCGGTACGGCCTACGGCATCCAGGAGCTGACCGGCAAGAACGACACGGTCGCCTCCTCCACCACGACCAGCGTGGTGCCGACCGGCAAGACCGGTGACGTGGCGACCATCGCCGCCGCGGTCAGCCCGAGCGTCGTCGAGGTCTCCGCCACGCTCAGCGGCGGGGCGTCCACCGGCTCCGGTGTGATCATCAGCAGCGACGGTGAGATCGTCACCAACAACCACGTCATCGCAGGCGCCTCCTCGATCAAGGTGACGACCAGCGACGGCACGTCCTACACCGCGAAGGTCGTCGGCACGGACAGCAAGAAGGACCTCGCCCTGATCAAGCTGGAGAACGCCTCCGGTCTGAAGGCGGCGACCCTGGGCGACTCCGACGGCGTCCAGGTCGGCGACACCGTCGTCGCGATCGGCTCCCCCGAGGGCCTCACCGGCACCGTGACCAGCGGAATCGTCTCCGCGCTCGACCGGGACGTGACCGTGTCCACCGACGAGAGCCAGCAGCAGCAACAGCAGCAGGGCGGCGGCGGGTGGCCGTTCGAGTTCGGCGGCCGGGAGTTCAACGGCGACACCGGCTCCTCGACCACGACGTACAAGGCGATCCAGACCGACGCGTCCCTCAACCCCGGCAACTCCGGCGGCGCGCTCATCGACGCCAACGGCAACATCATCGGCATCAACTCCGCGATGTACTCGGCCGCCGCGGAGTCCTCCTCGGACGCCGGCAGCGTCGGCCTCGGCTTCGCCATCCCGATCAACACCGTCAAGGCCGACCTGGCCACGCTGCGGGCGGGCGGCTCGGACAGCTAGGACCCGGCTGCCCAGTGCCGAACCAGCCAGTGGAACGAGCCAGTAGGGAGTACGTCATGACCCAGCAGGTTTCGCAGGTTTCGCACCCCGTGACCGGCGCCGGCGCCTCCGACCTCGGGCTGGCCCTCGACGTGGCGGCCGCGCTGCACCCTCCGGTGACCGCGGTCCGGTCGTCCGACCGGCCGTCCGAGGTCGCGGTCCCCGAGCTGATGGGCCTGCGCACCGGCACGGCCCGCCCGCACCGCCGCAAGGTCCCGCTCAACCGCCTCACGGCCCTGCGCGGCTGAACCCGCCCCCTTCCACCCAGCTCCTCCGCCCTCGCCGGCCGGGAACCGTGCGAGGCTGAGGACGGTCATCCGATCCCGGCCTCCCGTCCCCACCGCACCCGAGGAACCCACACCCATGAGCCCCGCCGAAGGCGACCGTGACCCCCAGCGCATCCTGATCGTCGACGACGAACCGGCGGTGCGCGAAGCCCTCCAGCGCAGCCTCGCCTTCGAGGGCTACGACACGGAGGTCGCGGTCGACGGGGCCGACGCCCTGGAGAAGGCGACGGCCTACCGCCCCGACCTGGTCGTCCTGGACATCCAGATGCCCCGCATGGACGGCCTCACCGCCGCGCGCCGCATCCGCGGGGCCGGTGACACCACGCCCATCCTGATGCTGACGGCCCGTGACACCGTCGGTGACCGGGTCACCGGCCTCGACGCGGGGGCCGACGACTACCTCGTCAAGCCCTTCGAACTGGACGAGCTGTTCGCCCGCGTCCGTGCCCTGCTGCGCCGCAGCTCCTACGCGGCGGCGGCCGGGGCGGCGCCCGCGGACGACGACGAGGCGCTCACCTTCGGCGACCTGCGGATGGACCTGGCGACCCGGGAGGTGACCCGCGGCGGCCGCCCGGTGGAACTGACCCGCACGGAGTTCACCCTGCTGGAGATGTTCATGGCCCACCCGCGCCAGGTCCTCACCCGTGAACAGATCCTCAAGGCCGTCTGGGGCTTCGACTTCGAGCCGTCCTCGAACTCCCTGGACGTGTACGTGATGTACCTGCGGCGCAAGACCGAGGCGGGCGGCGAACCGCGCCTCGTGCACACCGTGCGGGGCGTGGGGTACGTCCTGCGCCAGGGCGGCGCCGAGTGAACAGGCTCGTCCGCCGGTTCCGGGTGCTGCCGATCAGGGCCCGGCTGTCGATGCTGGTCGCTGCCGCGGTGGCGTTCGCGGTGGCGGCGGTTTCGGTGACGTGCTGGTTCATCGTGCAGAAGCAGCTCTACGGTCAGGTCGAGGACGATCTGCGGAAGTCCGCGGCGATGGGCCAGCTCCAGGACCAGGCGAACCAGGCGGTCGCCCACTGCACCCAGACCCCGCCGGACAACGTGTACCCGATCCGCGACAACTACCGTCAGGTGGTCCTGGAGGACGGCACGGCCTGTGTCATGGGCTTCTCCAACGGCCTGGTCAAGGTCACCCGCGCGGACCGGGACGTCGCGAAGAACGGCGACGACGGGCTGTTCCGCAACGGCACCACGGCGGACGGCGAGTCCGTCCGGGTGCTCACCCTCCCCCTCACCGCCAACGCCCCCGGCCTGCCGCAGGCGGCCGTCATGATCGCCGCCCCCTTGAAGGCGACCCAGTCCACGCTCAACGACCTCGCCCTCATCCTGCTCCTCGTCTCCGGGATCGGCGTGCTCGGGGCCGGGGCCGCCGGGCTCGCCGTGGCGCGGGCCGGGCTGCGGCCCGTGGACAAGCTGACCGAGGCCGTCGAACACGTCGCCCGCACCGAGGACCTCGGCATCCGCATCCCCGTCGAGGAGGACTCGGACGACGAGATCGCCCGGCTCTCCCGCTCCTTCAACTCGATGACCGCCTCCCTCGCCAGCTCCCGCGAGCTTCAGCAGCAGCTCATCGCCGACGCCGGGCACGAACTGCGCACCCCGCTCACCTCGCTGCGCACCAACATCGAACTGCTCACCCGCAGCGAGGAGACCGGCCGCCCGATCCCGGAGGCCGACCGCAAGGCCCTGCTCGCGTCGGTGAAGGCGCAGATGACGGAGCTGGCGGCGCTGATCGGCGACCTCCAGGAACTGTCCCGCTCGGAGGGCCAGCGCGGCGAACGCGTCCAGGTGGTCTCCCTGGAGGACACCGTCGAGTCGGCGCTGCGCCGCGCCCGGCTGCGCGGCCCGGAACTGACCATCGACGCCGACGTCCAGCCCTGGTTCACCCGGGCGGAACCGGCCGCGCTGGAGCGCGCGGTGGTCAACATCCTCGACAACGCGGTGAAGTTCAGCCCCGAGGGCGGCACCATCGACGTACGGCTCGACGGCGGTGTCCTGACCGTCCGCGACCACGGCCCCGGCATCCCCGAGGACGAACTCCCGTACGTCTTCGACCGCTTCTGGCGCTCCCCCAGCGCCCGCGCCCTGCCGGGCTCCGGCCTCGGCCTGTCGATCGTGGCCCGCACGGTCCAGCAGGCGGGCGGCGAGGTCACCCTGGCCCGCGCCCCGGGCGGCGGCACGGTGGCGACCGTACGGCTGCCGGGCGCACCGGTCCCGCCGCCGGAGACCCCGCAGCCGTGAACGAAAAGAGGCGGCCGCGTCGATGACGCGGCCGCCTCCTTCGATTCCGTGGAGCGCTGTCGGCTACTGCACGATCGTGATCCGGTTGGCGACCGGCGGGGCGATCGGGGCGGATGCCGAGGAGCTGGCCAGCAGGTACTGCTCCAGGGCGGTCAGGTCGTCGCTGCCGACGAGGTCGTTGGTGCCCAGGCCCAGCGTGGTGAAGCCGTCACCGCCGCCCGCGAGGAAGCTGTTGGTCGCGACGCGGTAGGTGGCGGCCGGGTCGACGGCGACGCCGTTCAGCCGGATGGAGTCCGTGACGACCCGGTCGGCGCCGGACTTCGTCAGGTCGAGGGTGTACGTCAGGTTCGCCGACGGCTGGAGGATCTTCGGCGCGGTCGCGTTCGAGCCGCTCACCTGCTCCTTGAGCACCTGGACGAGCTGGGCGCCGGTGAAGTCCTGGAGGTTCACCGTGTTGGAGAACGGCTGCACGGTGAAGCCCTCGGCGTAGGTCACCACGCCGTCGCCCTCGGTGCCCTTGGCCGCGTAGGTGAGACCGGCCCGGACACCGCCCGGGTTCATCAGCGCGACGTCCGTCGTGGCGTCGAGCGTCTTGCCGTACCAGAGCTGGGCGTCCGCGATCAGGTCGCCCATCGGGGACTCGGTGCCCGTGTTGGGGACGTCACCGGAGATGTAGCCGATGGCGCGGTTGCCGATCGGGGCGGCCAGCGTGTTCCACTTGCTGATGAGCTGGGTCATGTCGGGCGCCTTGGCGACGGTCCGGGTGACCACGTGGTTCGCCGACTTCACCGCCGTACGCGCGATGTCGCCCGTGAGACGGTCGTAGGTCAGCGTGGTGTCCGTGTAGAGCCGGCCGAACGACGCGGCCGAGGTGACCGTGCGCGGCTTGCCCGACGGGTCGGCGATCGTGCACGCGTACGCCGCGTGCGTGTGACCGGTGACCAGCGCGTCGACCTTCGGCGTGATGTTCTTCGCGATGTCCACGATCGGACCGGAGATGCCGTCACCGGCGCCCGGCGAGTCGCAGTCGTAGTTGTACGACGACGACGCGGGCAGCCCGCCCTCGTGGATCAGCGCCACGATCGACTTCACGCCCTGGCGCTCCAGCACCTTGGCGTACTTGTTGATCGTCTCGACCTCGTCCTTGAACTTCAGGCCCTTGACGCCCTCGGCGGAGACGACGCCCGGGGTGTCCTCCAGCGTCACACCGATGAAGCCGATCTTGACGCCGTTCTTCTTCCACACCCAGTACGGGCTGAGGATCGGCTTGCCGGTCTTCTCGTTCTGGACGTTGGCCGCCAGGTAGGGGAAGTCGGCGCCCTTGAACTTCTTGTCCGTGTAGCAGCCGTCGGTCGGGTGGCAGCCGCCGCGCTGGAGCCGGGACAGTTCCTTGGCGCCCTCGTCGAACTCGTGGTTGCCGACGGACGTGACGTCCAGGTCCAGCTTGTTGAGCGCCTCGATGGTGGGCTCGTCGTGGAAGAGGCCCGAGATCAGCGGGGAGGCGCCGACCATGTCACCGCCGGCCGCGGTGATCGAGTACGCCTTGCCCTTGCGCGCCTCGCGCAGATGCGTCGCGAGGTACTCCACACCGCCCGCGTCGATCGTCTTCGTGGTGCCGTCCGCCTGGACCTCGGTGACCCGGCCGGAGGAACCGGACGGCGGCTCCAGGTTGCCGTGCAGATCGTTGAACGACAGGAGCTGCACGTCCTGGTAACGGCTCGGCAGATGCTTGCCGTGCTTGTGGTCCTTGGAGTGCTTGGACTCATGGGCGTCCGCCGGGAGAGCGGCCGCCATCGCACCGGCGGTGGCGAGAACCGCGGCGGCCGCGACAAGACGGTACGTACGACGTCTGCCGCTCGGATGCGGCTGGGCAGTGGCTGGCATGCGCTCCCCTGTGATGTCCGGGTCTTCGGTGTCCGGTGTCTTTGTGTCCGGTGTGGCGTCCGGCTGTGCGGTGTCCGCGTCGCCCGGGCCGGCGTCGCGGTCCCCGTGAGGCGGGTGAGGTATCGGACCCGCCCGGCGCAGCCTAGAGTCAACGCGCGTAGCGCGACAGGGGGTTCTTGGTTACATCCTGGTTTCCCTTTGCCCTTCCCTTGCCCTCCGCCTTGCGTTTGCGCTGCTCCTTCCGCATGCCGCCACTTTGCGTCGCCCGCCCTTTACCCTCGTCCCATGAGCAGCGACGACATCGCACCGGCCCACGGCTCCCGATCCATCGAGACCTACTCCTCGCTCTCTCCCGAACAGACCGAGGCCGTCCTCGAACTGCTCGCGGAGGCCGCCCGGACCGACGGCCGGCAGGCGGTGTCCGAGCAGGGCCGTCTGCAACTGCGCGGCGGTCCCCGCGACGGCGTCTCCCATCTGCTGCTGACCGTCGGCGGCGAACTCGTCGGCTACGCCCAACTGGAGGACGCCGACCCGGTCGAGGCGCCCGCCGCCGAACTCGTCGTCCACCCCGCGCACCGGGGTCACGGCCACGGCCGGGCCCTCGGCTCCGCGCTGCTCGCCGTCTCCGGCAAGCGGCTGCGGGTGTGGGCCCACGGCGGGCACTCCGCCGCCCGGCATCTCGCCCAGGTCCTCGGGCTCACCCTGTTCCGCGAACTGCGCCAGATGCGGCGGCCGTTGACCGACCTCGACCTGCCCGACCCGGTGCTGCCCGACGGAGTCACCGTCCGCGCCTTCGTGCCCGGCCGGGACGACGCCGCCTGGCTCGCCGTCAACTCCGCCGCCTTCGCCCACCACCCCGAACAGGGCTCCCTCTCCCAGCGCGACCTCGACGACCGCAAGGCCGAGCCGTGGTTCGACCCCGCCGGCTTCTTCCTCGCCCTGCGCGGCGACCAGCTCGTCGGCTTCCACTGGACCAAGGTCCACGCCGAGGAACAGCTCGGCGAGGTCTACGTCCTCGGCGTCGCCCCCGGCGCCCAGGGCGGCGGCCTCGGCAAGTCCCTCACCACGATCGGCCTGCGCCATCTCGCGGCCCAGGGCCTGCCGACCGCGATGCTCTACGTCGACGCCGACAACAAGGCCGCGGTCTCGGTCTACGAGCGCCTGGGTTTCGTCACCCACGAGACGGACCTGATGTACCGCACGGAGACGTGACGGCGGTTCAGCCGGTCCGGACGGGTATCGGGCGACGGCGGACGAGGGGCTCCGGGGTCCACAGGGCGCAGGCCACGAGGGCCGCGCACAGGACCACCGCCCATCTGATCTGGGCCGCCTGCCACCAGGGGTCGTCCGGTGCGGCCAGCAGGCCCCAGCGGTCGGGCACGACCGTCACCAGCAGCGCGACGGCGGTCAGCCAGGCCGCCGTGCTCCGGCCCACCTCCGCCCGGTCGGTGAAGCGGACGGCGACCGTGGCGAGCGCGAGCGCGGCGACGGCCGTACCCGCCGCCTGGAGCGTGACCGGCGCCGTCGGGGGGCGGGTCGCGGCGGGCAGCAGGAGAAGGACCGCCGTCCACCAGAGCGCGGCGAGCGGGGCGACGAAGGCCAGCCGCAGGACCGTGCGGACCGCACGGCCGACCGGGGTCCCGGTGCTGGTGTTGCGGGCCGGGTCGTCGAGCACGAAGGCCAGCCCGAACGCTCCGACCAGCGCGGTCATCCGCAGGACGAACAGGCCCAGCCCGGCGCCCGGTTCGCCGTCCGGGATCCGCGTGCTGCCCGCGAGCAGCAGTCCCGCCGCCCCGGCCGCCGCGAGCACCCTCCAGGGCACGGTCCGCCACACGGCCGGCAGCAGGGGCCGGAGCAGAGCGACTTCCACAAGCTTGCTCTCTACTCCTCGCACGTCTCCACCCCCTTCGGCACCTCGACGCCCAGCACCTTCGCGACCTGGGCCGTCGTCGTCCGCCTGGCCGTCAGTTCCTCCCAGTGGGCCTTGACCCGAGCCGTCATCTCGGCGCGGGGCTCCCTCAGCATGTCCCGGACGACCTCGGTCTGGTGGGCCGTCATGCTCAGTCCGTTCGTCGGGGCAAGGACGAGGCCCGAGCCGCTGACGCTGTCGTCCAGCCGCACATGCTGGAAGGTGTCCAGCGGGTCCCGCTCGGTGCCCAGGACCAGCCACATGACCACGACCGCGCGGCCGTCGCACCCCTCGTCGAGGGTCATGTCCTCCCTGCCGGTGACCAGGACCGAGGCGGCGCCGACCGCGAACTCGGGGACGCGGTTGCCGCCCCAGCGGGTGCCGACCGTCACCTGGCCGGGGGTGGAGGAGGGCCACAGGGCGCCGCCGCCCGACTCACCGTCGGTGGCGTAGACCCGCTGCCGGATCGTGAGCCCGGCCCGCGCGGCCGAACCGCCAGCGGCGGACTGGAGCCGGTCGACCACCCCGGCCCATTCGGACCGCACGACCTCCCACTCGGGGAAGGAGCAGTACCGCGACCTGCCGTACATGGTGCACGACTGGGCCTTCTCGGGCTTCTCGGAGGCCGCCTTCCGGGCCGCGTCCAGGGCCGCCGTGCCGCGCGGGAGCTGGCCGATCGCACCGGCCGCGGTGACCACGAGGGCGAGAACGGTCGCCGCCCTGACGGCCCGGGTGCGGCCGCCCCCGGCGAGCAGCAGCACCGCGCAGGTCAGCAGGGCGCACAGGCCCGCCATGTACAGCGCGTGCCAGCCGGCCGGGCGTCCGATCAGGTCGGAGGGGATCGGGGCGCCGCTCGTGTCCGGGCTGAGGACGACCGGGGAGAGCCAGCCCGACCAGCCACCGCCGTCCGCGATCACCGAGGCGAGCATGAAGGCCAGGTACGCGCCGATCGAGAACAGTACGGGCCCGAGCCTCGTGGGCAGCACCCGGGCCAGCAGCACGCCGAGGGCCCCGGCCAGCAGCACCGCGAGCGGGCCGACCGCCAGTTCGCCGACGGAGCCGTGACCGATCGCGCCGGGCTTGAGGGCCTCCCAGACGTACTCGGCGACGACGAAGAGCGCGGTGAGCGCCGCGAAGGGGACCGCGGAGAGCACATGGGCCAGGGACCGGCGCCAGGGCTCCATCGGCAGGACGCCGAACTGCTGGACCGTACCGCCCTTGCGCGAGCGCAGCGCCGCCGCGTTGGTGCAGATGAAGACGGACAGGGCGACCAACAGCGGGAGCGTCTGGGTGCGGCGGTCGACGGTGTTCAGCACCGGATAGGCGTCCATCCCGTCCGTGGGCACCAGCCGGGTGATGACGATCAGGGCGTAGAGCGCGAAGACCAGCGGTACGGCTGCCTGGAGGAGCAGTTCCCGGGCCTCGAAGCGGGCGAGGGCGAGGACGGCTCCCGTCCGGCGCGGATCACGCGCGGCACCGGCCGGGGTGGGCGGCGGGGCGGTGTGCGGGGTGGTCGTGGTGCTGCTCATGCCGTCACCTCCGCGGACTCGCCTTCGAGGGCGAGCAGATAGCCGTCCTCCAGGGTGGGTTCGAGGAAGTCCGCGCCGGACGGCGGTGCGCCGATGTTGCGGAAGGTGCCGACGCCGGTGCGCCAGCCGGCCAGGGCGCCCGGGTCGCGCTCCGCGCTGCTCCACACCCGGCCGGCCGCGCGGGCGGTCAGCTCGGCGGGGGTGCCCTCGAAGCGGACCCGGCCGCCGGCCAGGACCACGACACGGTGGCAGAGCATCGCCACGTCCTCCGTCTGGTGGGTGGACAGCAGGACCGTGCGCCCCTCGCCGGCCTGGGCGATCAACTCGCGGAACCGCATGCGCTGTTCGGGGTCGAGGCCGACGGTCGGTTCGTCCAGCACGAGGAAGCCGGGGTCGCCGACGAGCGCGGCGGCCAGGGCGACGCGCTGCCGCATCCCGCCGGACAGATGCTTGAGGCGTCGGCCGCGCACGTCCGAGAGGTTCACCGCGTCCAGCACCCGCCGCACCTCGCCGTACCGGGCGGTGCGGTCGGTCAGCTCCTTGAGGATCGCCACGTACTCGACGAACTCGAAGGCCGTGAAGTCCTGGTGGAATCCGGGGGTCTGGGGCAGATAGCCGAGCGTGCGGCGCAGCTCCAGCCGGCCGGCGGACGTGCGCGGGTCATGGCCGAAGACGGTGAAACTGCCGCCGTCCGGAGGCACGGCCGTGGCCAGCACCCGCAACAGGGTCGTCTTCCCGGCGCCGTTGGGGCCCAGCAGTCCGGTCACGCCCCGGGACAGCCGCAGCGAGACCCCGTCGAGGGCGCGGGTGCCTCCGTAGCGCAGGGAGAGACCGGTGGCCGTCAGGGTCGCCGGGGCGGCGGGGGACGCGGAGGTCATACGAGGGCTCCTGGGAGTCGAGTCCGGTCGAGGGACGGGCTGTCGGAGAGGGGTGGGGCTGTCGGAGAGGGGTGGTGTCATCCCGCGCCTCCGCCCTGGAAGCCGCCGAGCGGGCGGGAGTCGAAGCGGTCCCTGCCCAGGTAGAGCAGCAGGGCGGCGAGGACGGCGACGAACGCGGCGCTCGACTGTCCGGCCGCGGTGAAGGGGACGAGCGTCTCGTCGGGCGAGCGTTCGTGCGCCACGCCCAGCAGCGTCAGCCAGGCGCCGCCGACCAGCGCCGGGGCCAGGACCGGGCCCAGCCGGGCGCTCAGCGCGAGGCCCGTGGCCGTGAGGGCGAGGGCGGGCAGCAGCCAGGACAGGGCCAGCAGGCCGTACCCCGGCAGGGCGAGCGTCGCCAGGCCGTTCAGCACGAGACCGGTGCCGAGCACCGCGACCGTGCGGATCATCAGCAGCCGGAAGCCGTGCAGCGGGGCGACCACCGCCATCTCGAACGTCGGGTCCAGGGCACGGCCGTAGGACAGGGCGACGCCGACCAGCGGGAGCAGCGGGGCCAGCGCGAGGAACAGCGCGGGCTGGTCCACCACCCGGACCGCGAGCACGGTGCTGACCAGCAGGAGCAGCACCGCCAGCAGCCAGGAGCGGCGCAGCACCGGAGTAGCCGTCAGCAGCCGGGCGGTGTGGTCGGACACGCCGAACCGCACCAGCAGCCGCTCGGACAGGCTCGGCCGGGGCGCGTCCAGCTCGGCGTCCAGCCGCTCCCAGCCGGTGTCCAGCGCGACCGGGTCGGCGCTCTCCGCGAGCCGGGCCCGGCAGCACGCGCACTGGGCGAGATGGGTGTCGGCGGACCACAGCAGGGGCGGCGTCAACGCGCCGTGCGCGTAGGCGCGCAGGTCCTCTTCGGCCACGTGCCACGTCATGCCAGTGCCTCCTTCGGCTTCGACCGCTCGGCGCCCGCGCCCCCACGCGGGGTCGTTCCGTCCTCCCGGCGCCCCGGGGCGCCCTCGCTCCGGCCGCCCGGTCTCGCGTACCGCCTCATGCCAGCGCCTCCCGAAGCTGCTTGCGGGCGCGCAGGGCCCGTGTCTTGACCGTGCCGGGCGGGATGCCGAGCAGGACGGCCGCCTCCCGGGTGCTGAGCCCGTCGATGACGGTCGCCTGGAGCACGGCCCGCAGCTCCGGCGAGAGCCGGGTGAGGGCGCCGGCGAGGTCCCCGTGCTCCACCCCCGCGAGCACGCGCTCCTCCGCCGAGACCTCGTCGCGGTGCCGCAGACGGGCGAGGACCTGGCGCAGCCGGCCGCGGGCGCCGTCGCCCCGCAGGGCGTCGACCAGCCGCCGCGCGCCGATCCGCCACAGCCAGCCGGCCACGTCGCCCTCCTCGCGGTAGCGCGCGCTGCCCCGCCACACCGCGAGGAACGTCTCCTGCACGACGTCGTCGACTATCCCGGCGTCGGCGCAGCGGCCGCGCATGCGCGCGGTCAGCCACGGGGCGTACCGCCGGTACAGCTCCTCGAAGGCGTGACGGTCCGCGTCCGCCGCGATGGCCCGCAGCAGCTCCCCGTCGCTTCTCGTTTCGCTCACATCCCCTCATCGGAACGACCGCGCCGATCGGTTCACGATCCGCCCACCGAATTTTTTCGATCCCGGCGGGCCCCCGTCCCGGCGTCCCGGACCGGGAGGCGGTCGCGGCGGCCCGGGCGGCGGTCACGGCCGATCTTGACTTTCACGCCCCCTTCCACCACCCTTTCACTACTCAATTAGTGAAAGGGTGGTGCCCGATGGTCGAATACCGCATCGACCGGCACAGCGGCGTGGCCACCTACGTCCAGATCGTCCAGCAGACCAAGCAGGCCCTGCGCCTGGGTGTGCTGCGGCCCGGCGACAAGCTGCCCACGGCCCGCGAGGTCGTCGAGGCCACCGCCATCAACCCCAACACCGTGCTGAAGGCGTACCGCGAGCTGGAGCGCGACGGGCTGGTGGAGGCCCGGCGCGGCCTCGGCACCTTCGTACGGCGCGGGCTGAGCACCGCCCCGGCCGACTCGCCCCTGCGCAGCGAACTGGGCGCCTGGGCGGTCCGGGCCCGCGAGGCCGGCCTGGACCGCGAGGACGTGGCCGCGCTCTTCACCGCCGTACTCGACGAACACTTCACCACCACCCCGGGCCCCGTCCCGAGCCCCGGCCAGACCTCTCAGGGAGACCCCTCATGACCGTGACCGACACCGCCCTGGCCGCGTCCGGGCTCGGCAAGCGCTTCGGGCGGCGGGCCGGCTGGGCGCTGCGGGACTGCGCGTTCCGGCTCCCCACGGGTCGCGTCTGCGCCGTCGTCGGCCCCAACGGCGCGGGCAAGTCCACGCTGCTCTCCCTCGCCGCCGGTCTGCTGGCCCCCACCGAGGGCACGGTCACCGTCCTCGGCACGGACCCGGCGTCCGCACGCGCGCGTGTCGGTTACGTCGCCCAGGACAAGCCGCTCTACCCGCAGCTCACCGTCGCCGAGACCCTGCGCGTCGGCGCCGACCTGAACCCGGGCCGCTGGGACCCCGCGACCGCCGAACGGATCGTCGCCGCGGGCGACCTCGACCCCAAGGCCCGGATCCGCACCCTCTCCGGCGGCCAGCGCACCCGCGTCGCGCTCGCCCTGGCCCTCGGCAAGCAGCCCGAACTGCTCCTGCTGGACGAGCCGATGGCCGACCTCGACCCGCTGGCCCGGCACGAGCTGATGGGCACGCTGATGGCGCGGGCGGCGCAGTACGGCACGACGATCGTGATGTCGTCCCACGTGGTCGCCGAACTGGAGGACTCCTGCGACCACCTGCTGCTCGTCGGCGGCGGCCGGGTCCGCCTCGCCGGTGAGATCGACGACCTGCTCGCCGCCCACACGCGCGTGCACGCGTCCGCCGAGACGAGCGCCGCTGCCCCGGCCGACTCCGCCCTCGCCCCGCACACCGTCGTCGAGTCGCGGACCACCGGCCGTCAGCTCAGCGCCCTGGTCCGCCCGGCGGGCCCGCTCCCCGCGGACTGGCGCACCGCGACGCCCTCCCTGGAGGAACTCGTCCTCGCCTATCTGCGCAACCCGCAGGCGGCCCCCCTCACCCCGGCGGAGCCCGAGGACCACCCGGCCGGCGCGAAGGCCCTGGCATGACCAGCCCCGACATGACCACCCTCGTCCCCGCCCAGGAGACCGCCGCATGACCGCCCACACGCCGACCCGCGAGACACCCGCCGGGCCCGCCGGGCCCTCCGCGCCCGCCACGGCCCCCGCGGTCACCGCCGCCCGGCCCCCGCACCCCCGCTGGCTGCTGCGCCTGCACGGCCCCGCCCTGTACGTCTGGGCCGCTCTCGTCGCCGTCCTCGCCCTCGGCCTGCTGTGGCTGTGGGGCCCGCTCACCGACGCGGCGGCCGACGCCTGGCGGCAGTACAACGCCTGTGCCGGGAACGGCCCCTGCTCCTACGACCAGGACGCGATCGTCACGTACAAGTCCGTGTACAACTACGTGACCCTGCCCCTGTCCGCGCTCCCCTTCCTGGTCGGAGCATGGTCGGGTGCCGCCCTCTTCGGCCGCGAGCTGGAGCACGGCACCGCGCAGCTCGCCTGGACGCAGGGCCTGTCCCCGACCCGCTGGCTGGCCACCAAGCTCGCCGTGCCCGCCCTCCTTGTCACCGCCGGCACCGGAGTGCTCGTCACGCTGCACCGGCTGGCCTGGTCGGCGGGCGACGGCCGGATCGACACCGCCAAGACCTGGTACGACGACCCGACCCTGCACGCCAACGGCCTCACCACCGTCGCCTTCGCCCTGGCCGGCCTGGCCGCCGGCGCGCTCGCGGGCCTGCTGCTGCGCCGCACCCTGCCCGCGCTGCTGCTCGCCCTCGGCACCGTCGCCGCCGTACGGTTCCTCGCCGTCCTGGCCATGCCGCACCTGTGGCCCGGCGTCACACGCGTCTCCCCGCTGGAGGACGGCTACCGCAGCTCGGGCCTCGGCATCGACTCCGGCCTGGTCACCTCCACCGGCGCGCACATCGCCGACCCCGGCTGCGGCCCCACGGTGGTCCCCGAGTGCAGGACGCTGTACGACAAGCTCGACGCCACCGGCTTCTACAACACCTTCCACCCCGAGTCCCACTACTGGCCGCTCCAGCTCCTCACGACCGCGCTCGTCCTGGCCGTCGCCGCCGCGCTCACGATCGCGTCGTTCGCGCTGATCAGGCGTACGACGGCCACGACGGCCGCGTCGCGCGCCACCGCCCGGGAGAGCGCCGTATGACCGCCACCCTCCCCGCGGCGGAGCGGACCGCCGCCACGAGCCGGACGATGAGCCTCGCCGGCTGGGGCACGGTACGCACCGTGCTGCGCGTGCACCGCGCGGCGCTCGTCCTGTGGGGTCTGCTCGTGGCCGCCCTGACGGGCGGCGCGGTGTGGATCACCGAGCTGACCGAGCGCGCGGTGCGCGCCGAGCAGGCGTCCTGCGAACGCGCCGGCCACGACCTGTGCGACATCGCCGTCGGCTGGGTCGGCTACGACGGGCCGATCACCTGGATAGGCATGTCGACCGGCGGGGTGTCCGTCGCCGTGGCCGCCTTCGCGGGCGGTGCGCTGATCGGCCGCGAGCTGGACAGCGGCACCGCGCGGCTGGCCTGGACCCAGGGCGTCACGCCCACCCGCTGGCTCACCGCCAAGCTGGCCGTGCCCGCGCTCGCCGTCACGCTCGGCGTCACCGTCCTGGTCCTGGTGTTCCGCTGGGCCTGGGCCGTCGACCGGCCGCCGATCTACGCCGACTGGTGGTCCCTGGAGGCGTACGCGGCGCGCGGCCCGGTCGCGGTCGCCCACGCTCTGTGCGCCCTCGCCGTCGGCACCCTCGCCGGGCTGATGCTGCGCCGCTCCCTGCCCGCCCTCGGGGTCTCCGTCGCCGCGATGCTGGGGCTCACCACGCTCCTGACGTCGTACCGCGACTCCCTGTGGCCCACGGTGACCGTCACGGCCGCGACGGAGATCCCCTCGTTCCCCGAGAACTCCTGGGAGGTGGAGAGCGGCACCCTGGCCGGTGGCCGGCCGGCCACCGGCCTCGACGCCTCGGTGTGCGACCGGCCGGACGTCTCCCTGGAGCGCTGCTGGGACGACCTGGGCGTCACCAGCCACTACGTGCGGTTCCACCCCGAGTCCCACTACTGGCCGCTCCAGCTCGTGGAGAGCGGGATCGTCCTCGCCGTCGCCGCGCTGGCCACGACCGCCGCGTTCCTGCTCCTGCGCCGCCGCACGGCGACGAGCGGCGGCTGAAACCGGCGGGCCCGCCGCCCCCACACGCGCGGGTGTCCCTCCACGGGGGTAGGGACACCCGCGGATATCCCATACGCCATGTCTCCGTAACCACCGGTTCAGACGACCTTGCGACGCTCGATCAATGAACCCCGTCGTGCCCGAGGCATCGCCGCCCCCAGAGGGGAATCGCCCCGAGGGGAACGCCTCCGTGCTCCCTTCCGCACGTTCCGACGCGCCCGTCCCGCTCCGGGCGCGGAAGAATGGGTACATGAGCCAGTCACACGCCCAGGCCGAGGTCCAGCCCACGCAGCCCTCCGTGGGCTCCATAGCCGCGCACCGCCCGCACACCGTGGCGGCCGCGGTCTCCGATCTGGAACCCGACATCGACGCGGACCTCGACTCCTACGAGGACGCCACGGACGGCCCCCTGCTGCCCCAGGGCCGTTTCCTGGACCGGGAGCGAAGCTGGCTCGCGTTCAACGAACGGGTCCTGGAGCTGGCCGAGGACCCCAACACACCGCTGCTCGAACGCGCGAACTTCCTCGCCATCTTCGCGAGCAACCTGGACGAGTTCTTCATGGTCCGGGTGGCCGGTCTCAAGCGCCGGATCGCCACCGGGGTCGCCACCCGCTCGGCGTCCGGCCTCCAGCCGCGCGAGGTGCTGGAGATGATCTGGGCCCGCTCCCGCGAGCTGATGGCCCGGCACGCCGCGACCTACCACGAGGACATCGCCCCCGCGCTCGCCGAGGAGGGCATCCACCTGGTCCGCTGGCAGGAGCTGACCGAGAAGGAGCAGGCCCGCCTCTTCACGCTGTTCCGGCACCAGATCTTCCCGGTCCTGACGCCGCTGGCCGTCGACCCCGCGCACCCCTTCCCGTACATCTCGGGTCTCTCGCTGAACCTCGCGGTCGTCGTCCGCAACCCGGTCAGCGGCCACAAGCACTTCGCGCGCGTCAAGGTGCCGCCGCTGCTGTCCCGCTTCCTGGAGAGCTCCCCGGGCCGCTACGTCCCCATCGAGGACGTGATCGGCGCGCATCTGGAGGAGCTGTTCCCGGGCATGGAGGTCCTGGAGCACCACGCCTTCCGGCTCACCCGCAACGAGGACCTGGAGGTCGAGGAGGACGACGCCGAGAACCTCCTCCAGGCCCTGGAGAAGGAACTGATGCGGCGCCGCTTCGGCCCGCCGGTGCGGCTGGAGGTCGAGGAGTCCATCGACCGCGAGGTGCTCGACCTGCTGGTGCGCGAGCTGAAGATCTCCGAGGCCGAGGTCTACCCGCTGCCCGGCCCGCTCGACCTCACCGGTCTGTTCCGCATCCACGGTCTCGACCGTCCGGAGCTGAAGTACAAGAAGTTCATCGCCGGCACGCACCGCGACCTCGCCGAGGTGGAGTCCGCCTCCGCCCCCGACATCTTCGGCGCGCTGCGCAACCGCGACGTGCTGCTGCACCACCCGTACGACAGCTTCTCCACCTCCGTCCAGGCGTTCCTGGAGCAGGCGGCCGCCGACCCGGACGTCCTCGCCATCAAGCAGACCCTGTACCGGACCTCGGGCGACTCCCCGATAGTCGACGCGCTCATCGAGGCCGCCGAGGCCGGCAAGCAGGTCCTCGTCCTGGTCGAGATCAAGGCCCGGTTCGACGAGCACGCCAACATCAAGTGGGCGCGCAAGCTGGAGGAGGCCGGCTGCCATGTCGTCTACGGCCTCGTCGGTCTGAAGACGCACTGCAAGCTGTCCCTGGTGGTCCGTCAGGAGGGCGAGACGCTCCGGCGGTACTGCCACGTGGGCACCGGCAACTACCACCCGAAGACCGCGCGGCTCTACGAGGACCTCGGGCTGCTCACCGCCGACCCGCAGGTCGGCGCGGACCTCTCCGACCTGTTCAACCGGCTCTCCGGCTACTCCCGCCGCGAGACCTACCGCCGGCTCCTGGTCGCCCCCAAGTCGCTGCGCGACGGCCTGATCTCGCGCGTCGAGAAGGAGATCCAGCACCACCGCGCCGGACGTCCCGCGTACGTCCGTATCAAGGTGAACTCCATCGTCGACGAGGCGCTCATCGACTCCCTCTACCGGGCCTCCCGGGCGGGTGTGCCGGTGGAGGTGTGGGTGCGCGGCATCTGCGCGGTGCGCCCGGGCGTGCCCGGCCTGTCGGAGAACATCCAGGTCCGCTCGATCCTCGGCCGCTTCCTGGAGCACTCCCGGATCTTCGCCTTCGGCAACGGCGGCGAGCCCGAGGTGTGGTTCGGCAGCGCCGACATGATGCACCGCAACCTCGACCGCCGTATCGAGGCCCTGGTCAGGGTCACCGACCCGGCCCACCGGGCGGCCCTGAACCGGCTGCTGGAGACCGGTATGTCCGACGCCACCGCCTCCTGGCACCTCGGCCCCGACGGCGAGTGGACCCGGCACGCGACGGACGCGGACGGCCAGCCCCTGCGCAACGTCCAGGAGATGCTCATAGACGCCCGGAGGCGCCGGCGTGGCACAGCGACACCATGACCTGACGGACCCGGGAGGCCATGGCCCGACGGACCCCCCGGTGGGGGCCACCGCCCCCGCGGCGGTCCCCACCGGGAATAACGTCGCCGGTAACACCGTCGCCGGGAACGCCGTCGCCGGGAACGCCGTCGCGGCGGGCGCCGTCACCGGAGAGGCTCTCGCGGGCTATCTCCGGGGCCAGGCCACGGACTTCCTGCGCGCCCTGCGGCTGCACCGGGAGACCGGCGGGGGCGGGGCGGCGGGCGGCACCGAGGACTCCGTCGACGCGGCGCGCGCCCTGCGCCGCACCGCCCGCCGGATCAGCGCCAGCCTGCACACCTTCCGTCCGCTGCTCGACGCCGACTGGTCGGAGCGGATCCGGCCCGAACTGGCGTGGGTGTCGGGCACGCTGGCCCTGGAGCACGCGTGCGGGGCCCGTCTGGAACGGCTGCTGCTGGCACTGCACCGGCTGTCGGGGGCGGCGGCCGCCCCGGTCCCGGCCCGGGTGGGAGTCCCGACGCAGGCGGGACCGGCAGCCCCCGCCTCCTCCGCTCCAGGGCGTGGCAACCTCACCGTCGGCGCGGCGAAGGCGGGCGCCCTCCTGGACCGTCAGCTCACCCTGGCCCGCACCCGCGCCCACTCCACCGCCCTCCAGGCCCTGGGCTCCTCCCGGTTCCACGCGGTCGCGGACCAGGTCGCCGTCCTCGCCAGCGAGGTCCCGCTGACCCCGGCGGCCGGTACGACCGACCTGCGCCCCCTGGCCGCCGCCGCGCAGGAGCGCCTCGCGGACGCCGTCGCCGCGCTCCCGCTGGTCACCGCGGGCAGCCCCTACAACGCGGAGGCCCTCGTCCACGGCCTCTCCCCGGACCCGGCCCCGCACCCGCAGGACACCCCCTGGCACCAGGTACGGCTGCTGCTGCGCCTGCACCGCTACGCGTGCGAGGTGCTGGACGGCGGCCCCGGCGCCCCGGTCGACGTCCGGCTGCTCGCCGCCGGCCAGGCCCTGGACCGGCACCGCGACGCGGCGGAGGCGGCGTCCGCGGCCGCGCAGGCGGCCCGCACCCCCCGGATCGCGCCCGCGACGGCCTACGCCCTCGGGGTGCTGCACGCGGACCAGCGCCACGAGGTGGAGGCGGCGCGCTACGCCTTCCAACGCTCCTGGCCGAAGCGGAACCCATGACTCCAGGCGGTGAGACACAGGTGAGTTCCCCGAACCCGACCCCCGAGACCCCCGAGACACCCGAGACCCCCGAGACGCCCGTGCAGGCGGCCGGCTGCGTCCTGTGGCGCCGTTCGCCGGTAGACGGTGAACTGGAGGTGTGCCTGGTCCACCGACCGAAGTACGACGACTGGTCACACCCCAAGGGCAAGCTCAAGCGGGGCGAGGATCCGCTCGCCGGTGCCCTGCGCGAGGTGGCCGAGGAGACCGGGTACGGAGCGGCACCGGGTACCGGCCTGCCCACCCTGGAGTACGAGGCGAACGGCCGCCCCAAGCAGGTCCGCTACTGGGCGGCCGAGGCGGTCTCCGGCACCTTCACCCCGAACGACGAGGTGGACCGCCTCCTCTGGCTCCCTCCGTCCTCCGCCCGCACCCGCCTCACCCAGCCCAGGGACCGCGACCTGGTCGACGCCCTGCTGACCGCGCTCCACCGGGCCTGACACCGGACCTGACGCCGGGCCTGACACCGGACCTGGCACCGGCCCGGTGCCGGGCCCCATGCCCGGCCTGGCGCCGGACCCAAGGCCGGATCCCCCCTCGGATCCGCCCCGCCGGCCACCCTCTTCCCCCCACCGCCCCGGAACCGCCCCGTGTCCTCCGCGTAAGCGTTCCGTGACCTCACCGGCACTTCCCCATGGGTTCACCCGCCGTTCATTCACGCCCATAGGCGCCTTCACCTGTTCTGCCTAATTTCGGCCTTACCGGCAGGACAGCGACCAGACGGAGGACCCGGACGGACGCCGCCCGCCACCCATGAACTTCGCACGCCGCCGGATTCAGGACGGCGGCTCCCGGAAGGATCTCCCTCAAGTGAAGCTTCAGCGCATGAACCGGCGGGCCCTCACCCTCGGTGCTCTCGCCGTCTCCGGCGCCCTGGCCCTCACGGCGTGCGGCTCCGACGACACCGGCGCCGCCGGCGACAGCGGCACCAGCGCGTCCGCGACCGCCGCCGCCGGCGACATCAAGTGCGACGACGCCAAGGGCCAGCTCCTCGCCGACGGCTCCTCCGCGCAGAAGAACGCGATCGACGCCTGGGTCAAGAACTTCACCCAGGCCTGCAACGGCGTCCAGGTCAACTACAAGGGCTCCGGCTCGGGCGCCGGTGTCACCGCGTTCACCCAGGGCACCGTCGCCTTCGCCGGCTCCGACTCCGCGCTGAAGCCGGAGGAGGTCGCCGCCTCCAAGAAGGTCTGCACCGACGGCCAGGGCATCGACCTGCCGATGGTGGCCGGCCCGATCGCGGTCGCCTACAACGTCTCCGGCGTGGACGACCTGGTGCTCGACGCCCCGACGATCGCCAAGATCTTCGACGGCAAGATCACCAACTGGAACGACGCCGCCATCGCGAAGCTCAACCCCGACGCGAAGCTGCCCGACCTCAAGATCCAGCCGTACCACCGCTCGGACGAGTCCGGCACCACGGACAACTTCACCAAGTACCTGATCGCCGCCACCCCCGACAACTGGAAGTACGAGGGCGGCAAGGCGTGGCAGGCCAAGGGCGGCCAGTCCGCGGCCGGCTCCTCCGGTGTCGCCCAGGGCGTCAAGCAGACCAACGGCGCGATCGGCTACATGGAGCTGTCCTACGCCAAGGACGGCCTCGGCACCGTCGCCATCGACACCGGCGCCGCCGCCCCGGTCAAGGCGTCCTCCGACGGCGCGACCAAGGCCGTCGCCGCCGCCCAGGTCGTCGGCACCGGCAACGACCTGTCGCTGAAGCTCGACTACACGACCAAGGCCGAGGGCGCCTACCCGATCACCCTGGTCACGTACGAGATCGCCTGCGACAAGGGCAACAAGGCCGAGACCCTCCCCGCCACCAAGGCGTTCCTGCGCTACATCGCCAGCGAGCAGGGCCAGGGCATCCTCTCGGGCATCGACTACGCGCCGATCCCCGACGCCATCATCAGCAAGGTCCGCACCACCGTCGAGGGCCTGAGCTAGTCCGATGGTGCGGTCCGGCGCCGGGGCGACCCGGTCCGGACCGCACCCGTCCGGTGCACCGCCGCCAGGGGCCGTCCGTCGTCGGCCCCGCCCGAGCCGCCCGCTCCACCCGCGAACGGCTCCGCAGACCGGAGACCCCCATGGACATATCAACGAAGAGGACGGGCGCGGACGACGTGCCCGACACGAACATCCCCCCGGCACCGACGGCCGAGCAGAAGCGCGCGGCCCGCGGCGCCACCCGCCCCGGCGACCGGATCTTCCTCGGCCTCTCTCGCGGCTCGGGCATCCTGCTGCTCGCGATCATGGCCGCGATCGCGGTCTTCCTGACCTACCGCGCCTACCTCGCCATCAGCGAGGACGACGCGAACTTCCTGACCACCTTCGAGTGGAACACCGGCCTGGTCCCGCCGAAGTTCGGCATCGCGGTCCTGGCCTTCGGCACGGTCGTCTCGTCGGTCATCGCCATGGTCATCGCGGTCCCGATCGCGGTCGCCATCGCGCTGTTCATCACCCACTACGCCCCCCGCCGGCTGAGCGGCCCGGTCGCCTACGTGGTCGACCTGCTCGCCGCGGTCCCGTCCATCGTGTACGGCCTGTGGGGCGCCCTGGTGCTGGTGCCGTACCTGGACGGCCTGTTCGGCTGGCTGAACGACTTCTTCGGCTGGACCGGCGTCTTCTCCTGGGACGAGGGCGCCCCGCGCTCGATGCTCACCGTCGGCATCCTGCTGGCGATCATGATCCTGCCGATCATCACCAACGTCAGCCGCGAGGTCTTCCGGCAGGTCCCGCAGATGCACGAGGAGGCGGCCCTGGCGCTCGGCGCCACCCGCTGGGAGGTCGTCCGCATGGCGGTGATCCCCTTCGGCCGCTCCGGTGTGATCTCGGCCTCGATGCTCGGCCTCGGCCGCGCGCTCGGCGAAACGATGGCCGTGGCCACCGTCCTCTCCCCCGACTTCGACATCCACGCCAGCCTGCTGAACCCCGGCGGCGGCACCTTCGCCCAGAACATCGCCAGCAAGTTCAACGAGGCGACGGAGTTCGGCCGTGACGCGCTCATCGCCTCCGGTCTGGTCCTGTTCGTCATCACCCTGCTGGTCAACGGCGCGGCACGCATGATCATCGCCCGCCGCAAGGAGTACTCGGGGGCCAACGCATGAGCCACGCAGCAACCGTCTCCGACAAGCGCCCCAGCACCCTGCGCGGCGCGAGCCTCCCGAAGTGGTCGCCGTGGGCGATCGCGGCCGGCGCCATCGCCGTGGCCGTCGGCATCGGCCTGGCCGCCGGACTGCACAGCCGGGTCCAGTGGGGCCTGATCGCCGGTCTCCTCTTCGTCGTCGGCACCTACGGCATCGCCGCGAAGGTGGAGGGCCGCCGCCAGGCCAAGGACCGCATCGCGACCTCGCTGGTCTGGGTCGCGTTCGTCCTGGCCGTCGTCCCGCTGGTCTCCCTGCTGTGGACGACGATCGTCCGCGGTGTGAAGGTCCTGGACGTCTACTTCCTGACCCACTCCATGGGCGTGGTCGCCGACTCCGAGCCGGGCGGCGGCATCTACCACGCCATCATCGGCAGCCTGGAGCAGGTCGGCCTGGCCACCCTGATCGGCGCCCCGATCGGCATCCTGACGGCGATCTACCTGGTCGAGTACGGCCGCGGCGGGCTGGCGAAGGCGGTCACCTTCTTCGTCGACGTCATGACGGGCATCCCGTCGATCGTCGCGGGCCTGTTCATCCTCAGCCTGATGCTGATGTTCGACATGCAGCCCTTCGGCTTCGCCGGCTCCCTCGCCCTGGCGATCCTGATGATGCCGGTGGTCGTACGCTCGACCGAGGAGATGCTGAAGCTCGTCCCGAACGAACTGCGCGAGGCGAGCCTGGCGCTCGGTGTCCCGAAGTGGCGCACCATCCTCAAGGTGGTGGTCCCGACCTCGATCGGCGGCATCATCACCGGTGTGATGCTGTCGGTCGCCCGCATCGCGGGTGAGACCGCCCCCGTCCTGCTGCTGGTCTTCGGCAACCCCTTCATCAACAACAACCCCTTCGAAGGGGCGCAGGCGTCGCTGCCGCTCTACATCTACCAGCAGTACTCGCAGAGCGCGGGTTCGACGGCGGCCTACGACCGGGCCTGGGCGGCCTCGCTCACGCTGATCGCCTTCGTGATGATCCTCAACATGGTGGCCCGCGGCATCGCCCGCTGGAAGGCCCCGAAGACCGGTCGCTGACCGCGGCCCTCGGCGACCGAGACTGGAAGTGAAGAAGTAACCATGGCCAAGCGAATCGACGTAAGCGGACTGACCGCGTACTACGGCGCCCACAAGGCGATCGAGGACATCTCGATGACGGTGGAGCCGCGTTCGGTGACGGCGTTCATCGGGCCGTCCGGCTGCGGCAAGTCGACGTTCCTGCGCACGCTGAACCGTATGCACGAGGTGACGTCCGGCGGCCGGGTCGAGGGCAAGGTGCTCCTCGACGACGAGGACCTGTACGGCGCGGGGGTGGACCCGGTGTCGGTCCGCCGCGAGATCGGCATGGTCTTCCAGCGCCCGAACCCCTTCCCCACCATGTCGATCTTCGACAACGTGGCGGCGGGCCTGCGCCTCAACGGCAGCTACAAGAAGAGCGAGCTGTCCGAGGTCGTCGAGCGGTCCCTCAAGGGCGCGAACCTCTGGAACGAGGTCAAGGACCGCCTCAACAAGCCGGGCTCCGGCCTGTCGGGCGGCCAGCAGCAGCGGCTGTGCATCGCGCGCGCCATCGCGGTCGAGCCGAAGGTGCTGCTCATGGACGAGCCCTGCTCGGCCCTGGACCCGATCTCCACGCTCGCCATCGAGGACCTGATCGGCGAGCTGAAGGAACGCTTCACGATCGTCATCGTGACGCACAACATGCAGCAGGCGGCCCGGGTCTCCGACCGCACCGCCTTCTTCAACCTGGCGGCCGTCGGCCGTCCCGGCAAGCTGATCGAGATAGACGACACGGAGCGCATCTTCTCCAACCCGTCCGTCCAGGCCACGGAGGACTACATCTCGGGCCGCTTCGGCTAGACCCCTCGCGGTGCTGCATGGCGGTGCCACCGCGAGGCGCAAAAGGGCCCGCCCCCATTCCGGGGGCGGGCCCACACGCGTTGTTCTCGGGCACTTCTTGTCCCACCGAGACGGGCCTCTCCATCCCAACCGAGACGGACGCCTCCCCATCCCAACCGAGTCGGGTGCCTCTTCATCCAACCGAGTCGGGTGGGTGGGTGGGAAACATGGGGTCCGGGGCGGAGCCCCGTGGCGTCGGCTACAAGAACGCCAGGTTCACGACCCAGAACGACAGCGCAGCGACCACCGCAGCCGCCGGCATCGTGATGAACCACCCGAGCACGATGTTCTTCGCCACACCCCACCGCACCGCGTTGATCCGCTTCGTCGCCCCCACACCCATGATCGCCGAGGTGATCACATGCGTCGTGGAGATCGGCGCCTTGAACAGAAACGCCGTCGTGAACATGATCGACGCCCCCGTCGTCTCCGCAGCGAACCCCTGCGGCGGATCCAGCTCGATGATCTTCCGCCCCAGCGTCCGCATGATCCGCCACCCCCCGGCGTACGTACCCGCGGACAGCATCACCGCACAGACGATCTTCACCCACACCGGGATCGGATCGCCGTAGTCCTCGACGTCCGCGATGACGAGCGCCATCACCACGATGCCCATCGTCTTCTGCGCGTCCTGAAGACCGTGCCCCAGCGCCATCCCCGCCGCGGAGACGGTCTGCGCGATCCGGAATCCACGCTTCGCCTTGTGCGGATTGGCCCGCCGGAACAGCCACAGGATCGCGGTCATCACCAGATAGCCGACGATCAGACCCACCAGCGGCGACAGGAACATCGGGATGACGACCTTCTCCAGGACGCCGCTCCAGTAGACCGTCGTACCGCCCGCCAGCGCGGCCCCCACCATCCCGCCGAACAGCGCGTGCGACGAGGACGAGGGCAGCCCGAAGTACCAGGTGATGAGGTTCCAGGTGATCGCGCCGACCAGCGCGGCGAAGAGGATCCCCATCCCCTTCGAGCCCTCGGGCGTCTCGATCAGCCCCTCGCTGACCGTCTTGGCGACCCCGGACCCCATGAACGCGCCGGCGAGGTTCATCACCGCGGCCATCGCCAGCGCGGCACGCGGCGTCAGCGCGCGCGTCGACACCGAGGTGGCGATGGCGTTCGCCGAGTCGTGGAAACCGTTCGTGTACGTGAAAAAGAGCGCGACCCCGACGGTCACGACCAGTGCAAGGGTGTCCATGAAAGGTTCAGGACTCCTTGACGGCGATGGTCTCCACCGTGTTCGCCACGTGCTCGAACGCGTCGGCCGCTTCTTCCAGCACGTCCACGATCTGCTTGAGCTTCAGCACCTCGATCGCGTCGTACTTGCCGTTGAACAGGTGCGCCAGCAGCTTGCGGTGGATCTGGTCCGCCTGGTTCTCCAGCCGGTTGACCTCGATCCAGTACTCGGTGAGGTTCTGCATCGTCCGCAGGTTCGGCATCGCCTCGGCGGTCAGCTCGGCCGCCCGCGCCAGCACCTCGATCTGCTGCTCGACGCCCTTGGGCAGCTCCTCGACGTTGTAGAGGACGACCAGGTCGACGGCCTCCTCCATGAAGTCCATGATGTCGTCGAGGGAGGACGCCAGGGAGTAGATGTCCTCGCGGTCGAACGGCGTGATGAAGGAGGAGTTGAGCTGGTGGAAGATCGCGTGCGTGGCGTCGTCACCGGCGTGTTCCGCGGCCCGCATACGCTCTGCGATCTCGGCCCGGCCGGACGAGTCCGCCCCGAGCAGTTCCATCAGGAGCTTGGAGCCCGTGACGATGTTGTCCGCGGATGCGGCGAACATGTCGTAGAAGCTCGTCTCCCTGGGGGTCAGACGAAAGCGCACGTGAGGTCCTCGGAATGGATCGGTTTCGGTCAAGCTGGTGGCCAGGTTGATGCTAGGCGCACCATCCGACCGTGGCTATCGGGCCGTCCCCCAGTGTCGCCCATCAGGCACAGTGATCAGCACGGGGGCGGCCACGGAGTTCTCACGGGCCCTCTACCCGCAAAGTTCGTTACGATATACCCGGCAGGGGTATATGTCCGAAACGGGAGGACGCGATGACGACCACAGAGGTCACCGAGGACGCACCGACCGCCGAGACGCACGCCACACACGGCTACCACAAGCAGAAGGACGAGCACCTCAAACGCCTGCGCCGGATCGAGGGCCAGATCCGCGGTCTCCAGCGCATGGTCGACGAGGACACCTACTGCATCGACATACTCACCCAGGTGTCCGCCTCCACCAAAGCGCTGCAGTCGTTCGCGCTGCAACTGCTGGAGGAGCACCTGCGCCACTGCGTCGCCGACGCGGCCGTCAAGGGCGGCGAGGAGATCGACGCGAAGGTCGAGGAGGCCACGAAGGCGATCGGCCGGCTACTGCGCACCTGACCCGGTGGGCCGCGCCGCGGCCGCCCGCTCCTCCCCGACCCGCAGCACCTGGTCGATGCTCTCCAGGCTGAGCCGCTCCTCGGCCGCCGAGGCCGCGATGATCAGCTCCCCGCACAGCTCGATCTCGGCGAGGGCCACGTGGTCCTGAACTGCCGTACCGCCGACCGGAGCCACGCGCATCACCTCGTCTCTGCCGTCACCGGCTTCCTAGAGTAGGGAGCGGTATACATCGCGCGCATGGCACGGACGGGCTAGTCCTTGCCCCCCGCGGCGGCCTCCGCGCCCCCGGTGTCCTCCGCGATCCGCCCGGCGTAGATGTCCCCGGACGCCGGCAGCCGTACGTCGACGGGGGCCCCGAAGTCGTAGAGCAGGGTCGTGGAGGCCACCGCCACCGCCTTCTCCTGCCGTCCGTTGACAAAGCTGAACCGGTGCCGGACCTTGCGGATGCGCCCCTCGTCGTCGAGGTACACGTCGAACGGCACCCGCGCCGTGGCGAACCCTTTCGCCGCCGCCCGCAGCGGCCCCCGGCCCCCCGCGGAGGCCCCCTCGGCCGCCAGCGCCAGATCCGCCGTCCCGCGGTAGTGCCGCACCGGCGTCCCGGCCACCTCGGTCCGCCCCACGTACGTCGCCGTGCGCGTCCCGCGCAGCACCTCGGCCGCGGCGAACGGGTCGGTGGCCCCGCCGGTCACCAGATTCCCGTCGGACAGCGCCGCCGTCTCCACCCGCACCCACTTGTCCTCGGGCACCCCCGCGCCCCGGTTCTTCATGAACAGCGCGCCCGGCGCGAGGAGTTCGGTGATCGGCCGGTGCTCGACGGTGCCCGCCGGATCCTGCGGCAGCAGCACCTTCAGCTCGCCGAGCTGCCGGCGGTAGTCGTAGACCCCCTGGCCGCGGATGGTGACCCGGGTGCCGCCGGTGGCCATCTCCATCGAGGTGCGCGCCTTGGACGTGCCCGCCCGCACCAACGTGTCGGCGGCCCGGTGCAGCAGCGGGACCGGGTCTCCCGCCCGGCCGTCCTCGGTGTCGGAGCCCCCGGCGGAACATCCGCCCGCCCCCGTGCAGACCCCGGCCACCAGGCCCGCGACGACGACCACCGCACCCCTTCGACTGTGCCACCGCTGCGCCATCGCCCGCCTGCCTCGACCGATCCGTCCGTCAGGGGCCCCCAGGAGTCCCCGTCGTTCCGCATAACGACGGGTACGTGCCCCCGTCACGCGCGCCCGGGGCCGGTAACGTTGTCGTCGTGACACAGCAGGACGGTTCGGCCCCTCCCCTCTCCGACGGGGAGCACGACAGGGAACACCTCACCACGACCGTCGAACAGGGCCGCTTCTGTGTGGCCCGGTGCACCTGCGGCTGGCGCGGACCGGCCCGCAGGGCACGCAGCCTGGCGAGAACCGACGCCGCGGACCACCTCCGCGGCTGACCACCCCACCGCTTCCGACCCCACCCGCTCCACTCCGCCGCACCCCGCGCCCGCCCCGGCCGACGTCACCGTTCCGTCACCGCCCGGCCGCCGGCGGAACCCGCCCTTCCGAGACCCCGTCTCGCAGGACGAGGCCCCCGGTGGCCGACAGACGAGCCGACAGGCCGACGGAAGGCGCAGGACATGCAACGGCGTACGTTCATCGCGGGCGGCACCGCCGCCCTCGCGGCGCTCACCACGGCCGCCTGCACGGGCGGCGACGACACGGGAGGCACCACGGACGGCTCCGCTCCCCGCCCCGGCACCGCGGCCGCGTCCCCGACACTGATCACCACCGGCGTCTCCGCGGCCGCCAACTGGTCCGCACTCGCACGCGACTTGGACGGCCCGCTGATCCGCCCCGGCGACGCCTCCTGGAACACCGCCCGCAAGCTCTACAACACCCGCTTCGACACCCTCAAGCCGGCCGCCGTGGCCTACGTCGCCCACACCGACGACATCCGCACGGTCCTGGCGTACGCCCGCGCCCACCGCACGAAGGTCGCGATCCGCAACGGCGGCCACTCCTACGGCGGTTGGTCCTCCGGGGACGGCCGCCTGATCGTCGACGTCTCCAAGCTCGACAAGGTACGGGCGAGCGGGAGTTCGGCCGTGGTCGGCGCCGGCGCGAAGCTGATCGACGTCTACCGGGCACTCGCCGCCAAGGGCGTGACGATCCCGGCCGGCTCCTGCCCCACGGTCGGCGTCTCGGGCCTGGTGCTCGGCGGCGGCCACGGCGTGGTCTCCCGCGCCTACGGCCTGACCTGCGACAGCCTCACCCGGGCCACGATCGTCACGGCGGACGGCAAGCAGCTCGTCGCCGACGCCACCCACAACAAGGACCTGTTCTGGGCGCTGCGCGGCGCGGGCAACGGCAACTTCGGCGTCGTCACCGAGCTGCAGTTCAGGACCCATCCCGCGCCCCAGGCGGTCACCGGCTATCTCACCTGGCCCTGGGCGAAGGCGGCCGCGGTGGTGAAGGCGTGGCAGGAGTGGGGCCCCTCCCAGCCCGACGAGATCTGGTCCTCGCTCCATGTCTCCGCCTCGCCCGGCCGCACCCCCACCGTCTCGGTCGCCGCGTTCAGCATCGGCACCCACGGCGGGCTGAAGAACGCCGTGGACCGGCTGGCGGACCGGGTGGGCGCCCCGGCGTCGAGCGTGTCCCTGCGGCGCCGCTCCTACGAGGAGGCGATGGAGGTCTACGCCGGCTGCTCGTCCTTCGCCACCGACGCCCAGTGCCATCTGCCGGGCTCGACCCCGGGCCGCTCCCCGCAGGGCAAGCTGGGCCGCGAGACGTACGCGGCCCGCTCGGACTTCTTCGACCGCTCCCTGTCGGCGGCGGGCATCCAGACCCTGCTCAAGCAGATCACCGCGGTGCAGGGCGGCGCGGGCAGCATCGCGCTCACCGCGCTCGGCGGCGCCGTCAACCGGGTCTCCCCCACCGCCACGGCGTTCGTCCACCGCCGCTCGCGCATGCTCGCCCAGTACATCGCGTCCTGGGGAGCCGGCTCGGCGGGGACGGCGGCCCAGTCCTGGCTGACGAGGGCGCACAAGGCGATGGGCCCGTACGCCTCGGGCGCCGCCTACCAGAACTACGCCGACCCGACGCTGACGAACTGGCGCAAGGCGTACTACGGCGACGCCCTCCCGCGCCTGACCCAGCTCAAGAGGCAGTACGACCCGCAGGGCTTCTTCAGCTACCCGCAGGCCCTCTGAGGCCCCCTCACGGCAGCCTCCGGCCTACGCCGCGAGGTCCCGCTCCCTGCTCGCCGACCGCCGCGCCCCCGGGACCATCGCGTCCCGGGCGCCGGCGCGGGCCTCCTTGCTGCGCACCACCCAGCCGAGCCGCGACGACCGGTCCACGGCCTTCAGCAGCGGCGTGAGCAGCATCGACGCGAACGGCGACAGCAGCAGGGCCACCGCCGTACCGAGGGCGAAGCCGCCGATGACGTCCGTCGGGTAGTGCACGCCCATGTAGACCCGGCAGAACCCTTCGAGCAGGGCTATCCCGAGGCCCACGAGCCCGAACTTCCGGTTGGCGACGAACAGCGCGACCGCCATGGCCATGGTGATGGTGGCGTGGTCGCTGACGAAGGAGTAGTCGGTCTTCCCGGAGACCAGCACCTCCAGGCCCTGATGGTCGAGGAAGGGCCGGGGCCGCTCCACGAACCCGCGTATCGGCACATTGACGACCACGGCGACGGCGGCGGCGAGCGGGGCCCACACCAGCGCGGCGACGGAGGACGCGGCCTCCTCGACCCCGCCGGGCCGCCGGCGCACGGTCCACCAGCACCACATGATCATCAGGATCATGGCGAACAACAGGCCGTACTCGCCGACGAACTCCACGACCCGGTCCAGCCAGTGCGGTGCGTCCTTCGCGAGCCCGTTGATGTCGTAGAGCAGGTCGACGTCGGGGTTCGACCCGGAGTCGGCGAGTCCAGCCATGGTGCTGCGGCCCCTTCGTCATGATCGTGCGCGGCGCTCGCGTGCGCCTGTCCCCACAGGAACGCACGACCCCCGTCGATACGTTCCGCTCTCCATCGAATGATCACGCAGACGTTATCGAAGAGAGATACATCACCGCAGCTCAGGGGGGTCGAAGACGGTCCCCGTCAGACGGTCGTGGGGAGCGCTTTCGCGCCATCTTCGGTCACCCGGGTGGCGCCGAAGTACTTGCGGGTGTCGATCGGGTCGAACCGGATGACGGCGCCCGTGTACGGAGCGTCGATCATGTACCCGCCGCCGACGTAGATGCCCACGTGGTCGATGGCACGGGAGTTGGTGGGATCGGGCGAGAAGAACACCAGGTCACCGGGGAGCAGTTCGTCACGGGAGGGGTGCGGTCCCGCGTTGTACTGGTCATTGGCCACCCGGGGCAGGGTGATCCCCACGCTCTCGTAGGCAGCCTTGGTCAGCCCCGAACAGTCGAACCGCCCACCCTGATCAGCCGTACCGTTCCCACCCCACAGATAGGGCGTGCCAAGCTTCTTCTGCGCAAAGTAGATAGCCCCCGCGGCCTGCTCGGAGGGGTCGACCCGGGTCACCGGGGCCGCGAAGGACTCCTCCAGGGTCGTGATCGTCTTCACGTAGTTCTGGGTCTCCCGGTACGGCGGCACGCCCCCGTACTTGATGACCGCGTAGGCACCCGCGTTGTAGGCGGCGAGCATGTTCCGTGTGGCGTCGCCGGGGACGTCCTTCACGTACGAGGCGAGCTGGCAGTCGTACGACGCGGCCGACGGGATCGCGTCGTCGGGGTCCCAGACGTCACGGTCGCCGTCGCCGTCGCCGTCGATGCCGTGCGTGGCCCAGGTGCCGGGGATGAACTGCGCTATCCCCTGCGCGGCCGCCGGGCTCTGCGCCCTGGGGTTGAAGCCGCTCTCCTGGTAGAGCTGGGCGGCGAGCAGCGCGGGGTTGATGGCGGGGCAGAGATTGCCCCACTTCTGCACGAGGTTCTGGTACGCGGCCGGCACGGCACCCTTGGCGAGCGTCCTGACGCCGCCGCCGACCCCGCCCGTGACGTTCCCGGCGACCAGGTACACGCCGATGACGAGCACCATCATGAAGGCGACCCCGGCACCGACGGCGGCCGTCCCCACGATCCACGCCTTACGCACCGTCAACCGCCCCTCGCCGCCCGTGAGTCCGCCCCGGTCAGTGTAGAGGCGTATAAGTTCGTGCACGGAGACCGCAGAGCGCCGTTTTCACGCCGAGGAGGACCCCGCCGATGTCCGACGTCCCCCAGGACCTCACCTGGATCCGCGCCGCCCCGCCGGGAGCGACCGGCCCCGGCCCCTGGTTCGAGGTCGCCTTCGGTGAGGGCGACGACGGCGAGGCCCCCGTCCACATCCGCGTCACCGACAACCCGGAGAACATCGTCACGACGAACCGCCGCAAGTGGGACGCCTTCGTCCTGGGCGTCCAGGCAGGCGAGTTCGACCACTTCGTGGAAGGCGTGGACCTGACCTGACCGGGCGTCACGGACCACCGCCGCCCTCGTCCAGGGCGTCCAGAAACCGCCCCTGGAAGTCCCTCTCGGCCCGCCGACAGGGCGCCGAGAAGAAGGCCCGCCCGGCCTCCGCGAGCGAACACCCCAGCAGGGCCCTGGTGACCAGCACCGCCTCGGCCCCGTGGCAGCCGTGGTCCTTCAGCCACTGCTGGAGCCGGTCCGGATCCCGGGACGCTTCCCAGCCCGGCCGGGCGGCCTCGACCACGGCCGCGACGCGATGCTCGCGCCCCCACACATCCCCCCGCACCACCGCATGCAGATGCTGGTCGTGCCACCCGTCCTCGTGCAGCAGCGCGCCCCGCATCGTGCCCTCGTACGCGTAGCCCGCCTTTCCCGCCACCCGGCAGGACGGCTCGTTCGCCACGGAGTGGCACAGGCGCAGGCGGTGCAGGCCGAGGTCGTCGAAGGCCCAGCGGGTCAGTCGTTCCACCGCCGGGACGGCGAGGCCGCGCCCCCGGGCCGGCGGCAGCAGCCAGTACACGATCTCCGCGCTCCCGCCCGCGAGATCGACGTCGTTCCAGCCGGCCAGCCCGACGACGTCCCCGCCGTCCACCGGCGCGAGGGCCCAGACCGCGCCGGTCCCGGCCCGCCACCGCTCGCCCATGCGCGCGATCCGCAGCTCGGCGGCGGTGAGGTCGGCGACGGTCAGCAGGTTCCACTTCCGGATCGCGGGATCCCCCGCGGCCGCGACCAGCGCCGCCGCGTCCGCCGCCCGCCAGGGCCGCAGCTCCAGTCCCTGCGCCACCGGCCCCAGCACGGGCTGTTCGGCACCCCTCATCGTCTCTGACGCCCCCTCACTCGCCATGGGCCCACCGCCACCATGAGACCATCGGAGAACAGGAAGACCGGCCTCACCCGACCAGCCGTCAGAAGCGGAACAGGGCCGTGAAGTGGGTCAACGACGGAACCACACCAAGGTTCCGCTCCGGCCTCATTGCCCGGCGTGACCGGCCGTGATACACAGAGTGACCGTACGAGACATTCATACGAATCCCGCTCATCAATGGCGCCAAGTCGACATGAGACGGCGGCATTGTCGGCGACAATGAGTCCTGACCTCTGCACACCGCAGGGGACACGCGGAACTACCCACCAGGGGCGGTGACTTACATGCTGTTCGCGGCCGACAAAGGCGATATCAACACCATCATCGGCGGGATCGCTCCCGACTGGGGCCCCTTCGGCAGCCTGGGCAACGAGGCGAAGACGATGATCCAGGTGGTGATGGCCGTGGCCATCCTGCTCTGCCTGGGCATCGCCGTCTGGGGCGCGGCCAAACAGCGCATCGGCGCCACGGCCCTCCGGGACACCTTCAGCGCGGAACAGGGCAAGGGCCTCATCATCGCCGGCCTGACGGGCGTCTTCATCATCGGATCGCTCGGCACCCTGTTCACGATCGTGTACGGCATGGCCATCTAGCCCGGCTCCCCGGCCCCCGCACTCCCACCCACCCGTCGCGCCCACCGGCTGAGGTTGCGTCTCCCTGATGTCGAGTCACCACACCGCGCCCGCGCGGGAACCAGCACGGCTACCGTCGTACTCCTACGCGTTCCGGTACGGCAGCGAGGGGGCGTTCGCGGCATGACTCCCGGCGACGAACACGACTACGGCGAGCACACGGGCACCCGTCTGCGCCTCCCCGAGACCGACCCCTACGGCGGCGCCCGCCGCCCCGCCCGCTCCTCGTCCCGCAGCCTGGTCACGGTCGTCGGCGTCGTCGTCCTCCTCATCGCGGCCATCGCCTTCGCGAACCGCGGCGGAGACGACTCCGGTTCCTCCGGCACGGCCACGGAAGCGAACAAGCCGGAAACCAAGTCCACGGCCCCCACCGGCACGAAGCCGGTGGAGTCGAAGCGGGCCGGCATCCCGTCCGGGTTCGCCCGGACCGAACAGGGCGCCCAGTCGGCGGCCGCCAACTACGCGGTGGCGCTGGGCTCGACCGGCATGTTCAAGAAGGACAGCAGACACAGCCTCGTCGACGCCGTCTACACCACCGGCGCGGCGGCGAAGCTCCAGGGCGCCATGGACCAGGCGTACTCGGCCGACTTCCTCGCCAAGATGGGCCTGGACGCCGGGGGCGCCGCCCCCAAGGGCAACACCTTCGTCTCCCGCGTCGTCCCCGTGGGCACCACCGTCGAGGCGTACTCGGACACGACCGCCAAGGTCGCCGTCTGGTACCTCGGTCTGATCGGCATGTCCGGCACCACGTCGACCGACCCGGTCACCTCGTCCTGGAAGACCTGGACGTTCGACCTGACCTGGGCCGACGGCGACTGGAAGATCGCCGCCGACACCCAGCGCAACGGCCCCGCCCCGGTCCCCGGCGACGACCAGGCCGCCACCTCCGACGAGATCAGCAAGGCCATCGAGGAGTACGGAGGGTTCACGTATGCCCGGTAACCCGCACCGCCTGCTCAGGCTCGCCGGAGTCGTTACGGCCGTCCAGACCTCCGCCGTGCTGCTGGCCACCCGCGCCTACGCGGCCCCGACACCCGACCCGAGCCCGTCGGGCTCGCCGACGCCCAGCCCCAGCAACACCGTGGACTGCAGCCTGATCCCGGGCGAGGCCAAGAAGTACTGCGAGCGCGGCAACACCAGCCCCGGCACCACCCAGAACCCCACCGTCTCCGACACCCTAGACCCCCTCTCCTCCCTGGCGAAGGGCTGTGCCGAGGCCGCCGCGTGGACCGTCAAGAAGCTCAGTGAGGCGGTGAAGGAGACGGCGAACGTCGACTTCACCAACCCCCGCTTCCTCCAGCAGTACGCCGTCGTCTTCGCCGCCTCCACCGTCCTCACCCTCCTGCTGTGGCTGCTGGCCGTCGCCAAGCGGGCGGTCCGCGGCGTCCCCCTGCCCACCGCCATCGGCGAAGCCGTCGGCTTCCTCTGGCTGACCGTCCTCGCCTCCGCCTTCACCCCCCTGATCCTCTACACCGTCGTCTCCGCCACCGACGGCATCACCGAGGTCCTCGCGAAGACCACCGGCGACCAGACCGACACCTTCTTCGGCACCTTCTCCGCCGCCCTGGAGAAGGGCGAGAACATCGGCGGCGGCCCGATCATGCTGATCGTCGTCTCCCTGGTCAGCATCCTCGCCGCCGGCGTCCTCTGGCTGGAGCTGGTCATCCGCGCCGCGCTCCTCTACGTCGGCGCCCTCCTCGGCACCGTCGTCTACGCCGGCCTGGTCGACAAGAACCTGTGGAGCCACGTCCGCCGCTGGGCCGGCATCATGATCGCCGTCATCCTGGTCAAACCGGTCATCGTGATCGTCCTCGGCCTGGCCGGCGCCCTCTCCGCCGACGACGGACCCAACGCGTTCTCCGCCGTCGTCTCCGGCCTGTCCATCATCCTGCTCGCCATCTTCGCCAGCGCGATGATCTACCGCTTCGTCCCCGGCTTCGGCGACGAGATCGCCGGCTCCCGCAACAACCGCATCATGCAGGGCGCCGAAGGCAAGGCCGCCGCAGTCATCAGCTCCCCCGCGACCCTCGTCGCCCAGGGCATCAAGACCCACAGCACCCGCGCCGACAACAACGGCGGCGGAACCACCTCCAGTGGCCCCCGCCCCGCCAACCCGGCCTCCGGAGGCGTCGCCGCGCACAGCTCGCGCACCTCGAACGGAGGCGGCGGATCTGTCCCCTCCGCCGCACCCGCACCCCGCACGAGCGGCACGGTCAACACCCCGCACGCAGGCAACACCCGCAACAACCGCACGGGAGGTGAAGGGCGTTGACGACCGAGTCCCACATGTCCCACGCGATCTCGCCCCGCCGCACTTATCTGATCGGCCGCGCCCGGCCGAACGCGATCGTCGGCCGCAACCGCGAGACCGGCGAGATCGCCCTGATCATCGCCGGGGCCTTCCTCGGCATGATGTGCGGACTCCTCGTCCCCGTCCTCTCGCTGCGCATCGTGCTGCTGACCGGCTTCCCGCTGATCGCGCTCGCCGCGGTCTACGTGCCGTACAAGCACCGCACGTTCTACAAGTGGTTCGAGATCAACCGCAGTTACAAGCGCAGCCTGCGCCGCGGCACCGCCTACCGCTCCGGCGTCATGGAGGCCGGCACCCGCATCGGCGGCGAGGAGATCGAGGTCGGCCCGCCCCCGGGCATCGGCCGCATCAGCTGGCTGGCCGCCCCCTTCGGCCCCGACGAGATCGCCGTACTCCTGCACGCGGACCGCCGTACGGTCACCGCCGCCATCGAGATCGAGGGCCCCGGCGTCGGCCTGCGCGACAGCGAGGACCAGGAAGCCCTCGTCGACCGCTTCGGCACCCTCCTCAAGCACGTGGCCAACGGCGACGGATTCGTCACCCGCCTCCAGATGCTCGCCCGCACCCTGCCCGCCGACCCCGACGCCCACGCCAAGGACGTCGCCCAGCGCGGCGACGACAAGGCCCTGCCCTGGCTCCAGACGTCGTACGACCAGCTCCAGTCCATGGTGTCGACGAGCAGCGAGCAGCACCGCGCCTACCTCGTCGCCTGCATGCACTACAACCGCGAACTGGCCGCCGAGGCCCACGCCATGGCCCGCGCCGCCCGCCCCCAGGCCGGCCGCAAGCTGGACCGCGACGCCGGCCTCGCCGTCGTCATGGCCCGCGAGCTGACCGACATCTGCTCCCGGCTCCAGGAGGCGGACATCCGCGTCCGCCAGCCCCTCGGCCAGGGCCGCCTCGCCTCGCTCATCCACTCCATGTACGACCCGGACCACCCCATCGACCACATCCAGGCGATGACCCGGCGCAACGCCTGGCCGGCCGAACTGGACGCCATGGAGCCCACGTTCCTCCAGGCCAAGACCCGCGAGTCGGCCACCCGCGCCCCCTGGTGCCACGCCACGGCCTGGGTCAAGGAGTGGCCCATGACCCCCGTCGGCGTGAACTTCCTGGCCCCGCTCCTCGTCCACACCCCGGACGTCATCCGCACCGTCGCCGTCACGATGGACCTCGAACCCACCGAGGTCGCCATCGAACGCATGCTCACCGAGAAGACCAACGACGAGGCCGAGGCCAGCCGCGCCGCCAAGATGAACCGCACCGTCGACCCCCGCGACGTCGCCGCCCACTCCCGCCTCGACCAGCGGGGCGAGGACCTGGCCTCCGGCGCCGCCGGCGTCAACCTGGTCGGCTACATCACCGTCTCCTCCCGGACCCCCGAGGCCCTCGCCCGCGACAAGCGCACGATAAGGGCGTCCGCGGGCAAGTCGTACCTGAAGCTGGAGTGGTGCGACCGTGAGCACCACCGCGCGTTCGTGAACACGCTCCCGTTCGCCACCGGCATCCGAAGGTAGGGCTTCACATGCGGGACCCGCTGTCCGTCCTCACCGACGCCTTCACGGCCTTCCTCTTCGGCAAGGTCGAGACGACCCGGCTGCCCGTCCGCACCTCCACCGGCCAGGCCCAGGCGGTCTACCTGCCCACGGCCGCCCCCGGCCTCGGCGACTCCGGCGTCATCATCGGCCGCGAGGTGTACTCCGGCAAGGGCTACATCTACGACCCCTTCCAGCTCTACGGCCAGCAGCTCCCGGCCCCGCACTGGCTGGTCCTCGGCGAGTCCGGCAACGGCAAGTCGGCGCTGGAGAAGACGTACGTCCTGCGCCAGCTCCGCTTCCGCGACCGCCAGGTCGTCGTCCTGGACGCCCAGGGCGAGGACGGCGTCGGCGAATGGAACCTCATCGCGCAGGCGCTGGGAATAACTCCCATCCGCCTGGACCCGATGGCCGCCCTGAACCACGGCATCCGCCTCAACCCCCTGGACCCGTCCATCACCACCACGGGCCAGCTCGCGCTGCTGCGCACGATCATCGAGGTGGCGATGGGCCACGGCCTGGACGAACGCTCCGGCTTCGCCCTCAAGGTCGCGCACGCCTACGTCAACGAGACGATCGTCGAACGCCAGCCGGTCCTCATGGACATCGTCGAGCAGCTCCGTCACCCCGAGCCCGAGTCGGCCGAGGCGATGAACGTCGCCATAGACGACGTACGCGCCTGGGGCCTGGACGTCGCCCTGGTCCTGGACCGCCTGGTCGACGGCGACCTGCGCGGCATGTTCGACGGCCCGACCACGGTCGGCATCGACCTCGACGCGCCCCTGATCGTCTTCGACCTCTCGCACATCGACCGCAACTCCATCGCCATGCCCATCCTGATGGCGATCGTCGGCGTCTGGCTGGAGCACACCTGGATCCGCCCCGACCGGAAGAAGCGCATCTTCCTGGTCGAGGAGGCATGGCACATCATCAACAGCCCCTTCGTCGCCCAGCTCTTCCAGCGCCTGCTGAAGTTCGGCCGGCGCCTCGGCCTGTCCTTCGTCGCGGTGGTCCACCATCTCTCGGACGTCGTGGACGGAGCGGCCGCGAAGGAGGCGGCGGCGATCCTGAAGATGGCCTCCACCAGGACGATCTACGCCCAGAAGGCCGACGAGGCACGGGCCACCGGCCGCGTCCTCGGCCTGCCCCGCTGGGCGGTGGAGATCATCCCCACGCTGACCCCCGGCATCGCCGTCTGGGACGTCAACGGCAATGTCCAGGTCGTCAAACACCTGGTCACGGAGACCGAACGCCCCCTGGTCTTCACGGACCGCGCGATGACGGAGTCCTCCGCCGACCGCCTGGCCTCCGACGACGCCCTGCGCGCCGCGGAACTCGAACAGGAGGAGCGGGCGGCGGCCTTCATGGAACAGCACCTGGGCGACTCGGAATCCACGGTGGCGTAGTCGGCGCGGGCAGACAGGGAGTGCGGTGCGATGAGACCGGGTGAGAACCGGCACGACGGCGGCCAGGGCGGCGGCGTCCCCGACGGCCTGCTGATCGGCATCATCGCGTTCCTGCTCGGCATCACCCTGCTGACCTGGACCGCGGCGGGCCTCGCCGCCCTCCTGGCGCACGGCGCCTGGCCCGAGGGGCTCAGCTTCACCCGCACCCCGCTGGCCATGCGCCATCTCGTCTCGGCGCCCCGCGACCTCCCGGCCGCCTGGCCGGACACGGCACCGCAGGCCCTGTCCGGCTACGGCCTCTTCTGGGGCCTGCTCATCGGCCAGTTGATGATCCTCCTGGTCCTGGCCATCTTCACGATGGGCACCCTGGCCCGCTGGAAGGCGGTCCGCGCACGCAAGAGAGCCGGCGCCTACGACACCCCGCCGCCACCGGAGCCCGCCCCTACGGCGACGGAATACCTCCCCGCCGCGCCGACCCCGTCGATCCCGGCCCCCGCCGCACCCCCCATCGCTCCGCTCACCGCCGCACCCCCCACCGCTCCGCTCACCGTCGAACGACCCACCGGCGCCGTCCACTTCGCCCCGCCCGCCGACCGCAGATCCCCCGCCGTCCAGGCCATCCAGGACGCCGAGGGCGCCACCCTGGTCGTCACCTCCGACCCCACCCTCTGGCAGGACACCAAGGACGCCCGCGCCAAACTGGGCCCGGTCCACCTTTACGACCCCGCCCACCTCTGCGACACCCCGTCCCGCCTCCACTGGTCCCCGACCACGGGCTGCGAGGACAAGCCGACGGCGGCAGCCCGGGCCACCGCACTCCTGACCCCCGTGAAGCCGACGGCACGCCTCGACCAGGCGGTCAACGACACCGCCGAAACCCTGCTGCGCAGCTACCTGCACGCCGCCGCCCTCGACGGCCGCACCATCCGCCACGTCCACCGCTGGTGCCAGGGGACCGGCGTCCAGGAGGCGGTCCGCACCCTGCGCACCCACCCCAAGGCGGCCCCCGGCTCCGCCGGCGAACTCGAAGCCGCGCTGACCGCACACCCCGAACGCCGGGACATCGCCCACGAACTGACGACCCGGGCGCTCTCCGCCCTCTCCGTCGTCAACCTCCGCGAGGCATGTACTCCAAACCGAACTGATGCCCTCGCCTTGGATTCCTTCGTGGACGAAGGGGGCAGTCTTTACGTGGTCGGCGAATCCATCGAGGACCCCAGGACGCATCCCGGCGCGATGCCGCTCCTCACGGCCCTCGTCTCCAGCGTGGTCGAGCGCGGCCGGCGCATGGCCGAACGGTCATCCTCCGGTCGCCTCGACCCACCACTGACCCTGGTCCTGGACGACATCGCGGCCGTGGCCCCGCTCCCCCAGCTCCCGGACCTCCTCGCCTCCGGAGCCGACCAGGGCCTGCCCACCCTCGCCCTCCTCCGCTCCCGCGAACAGGCCAAGTCCCGCTGGCCCCACCACGACCTACCGCTCTAGCACCAACTCCAACTCGGACTCCCCGGCCCCTTCCTCGAGCGCCACGGTCACCCCACTGGCCACGAACCCCATCCGCCGGTACGCCGCCAACGCCGGCGCATTGTCCTCATGCACGATGAGCCGCACCCGCTCGAGCCCCAGCCCCCAGGCCCACTCCAACGCGGCATCGAACAACCCCCGGCTCACCGCGCCCCCACGCCACTCGGGCCGCACATACACCCCGACGACATGCCCTTGCCGACGCTCGACGTCGAACCCGGCCCAGTCGACCGTCCCGGCCTCCTCCACGAGCACAGTGACCGTGCCCACCCAGGTGCCGTCCCCGGCCACGGCGATGAACTGCCGCGCCCCGAGGGCCTCTTCACCGGCCCCGACGGCCCGCTCCTGCCAGAAGGTGTCCGGCCGCTCGACGGCGTCCTCGTACGTCTCCAGAAAGGCGAGCGGCGCCGCCGGATCCTTGAGCGCCAGCAACCGCAGCGCCTTCACGGACTCCCACTCGCCGGCCTGTATGCCCCGCACAATGAAGTCACTCATGGGGTTCACAGTAATAACCCCGGTAAACGCAGAAAACCCCGCACCATAAACGGTGCGGGGTTTCCCACAATGATTGTTCGGCGGTGTCCTACTCTCCCACAGGGTCCCCCCTGCAGTACCATCGGCGCTGTGAGGCTTAGCTTCCGGGTTCGGAATGTAACCGGGCGTTTCCCTCACGCTATGACCACCGAAACACTATGAAACTGTCCAGCCGCACCACGCCCTGACACGGGCGTGGGGCTGTTCGTGGTTTCAGAACCAACACAGTGGACGCGAGCAACTGAGGACAAGCCCTCGGCCTATTAGTACCGGTCACCTCCACACGTTACCGTGCTTCCAGATCCGGCCTATCAACCCAGTCGTCTACTGGGAGCCTTACCCCATCAAGTGGGTGGGAGTCCTCATCTCGAAGCAGGCTTCCCGCTTAGATGCTTTCAGCGGTTATCCCTCCCGAACGTAGCCAACCAGCCATGCCCTTGGCAGAACAACTGGCACACCAGAGGTTCGTCCGTCCCGGTCCTCTCGTACTAGGGACAGCCCTTCTCAAGACTCCTACGCGCACAGCGGATAGGGACCGAACTGTCTCACGACGTTCTAAACCCAGCTCGCGTACCGCTTTAATGGGCGAACAGCCCAACCCTTGGGACCGACTCCAGCCCCAGGATGCGACGAGCCGACATCGAGGTGCCAAACCATCCCGTCGATATGGACTCTTGGGGAAGATCAGCCTGTTATCCCCGGGGTACCTTTTATCCGTTGAGCGACGGCGCTTCCACAAGCCACCGCCGGATCACTAGTCCCGACTTTCGTCCCTGCTCGACCCGTCGGTCTCACAGTCAAGCTCCCTTGTGCACTTACACTCAACACCTGATTGCCAACCAGGCTGAGGGAACCTTTGGGCGCCTCCGTTACCCTTTAGGAGGCAACCGCCCCAGTTAAACTACCCATCAGACACTGTCCCTGATCCGGATCACGGACCCAGGTTAGACATCCAGCACGACCAGAGTGGTATTTCAACGACGACTCCACCTGAACTGGCGTCCAAGCTTCACAGTCTCCCACCTATCCTACACAAGCCGAACCGAACACCAATATCAAACTGTAGTAAAGGTCCCGGGGTCTTTCCGTCCTGCTGCGCGAAACGAGCATCTTTACTCGTAGTGCAATTTCACCGGGCCTATGGTTGAGACAGTCGAGAAGTCGTTACGCCATTCGTGCAGGTCGGAACTTACCCGACAAGGAATTTCGCTACCTTAGGATGGTTATAGTTACCACCGCCGTTTACTGGCGCTTAAGTTCTCAGCTTCGCCAMSMCGAAKMBTGACTAACCGGTCCCCTTAACGTTCCAGCACCGGGCAGGCGTCAGTCCGTATACATCGCCTTACGGCTTCGCACGGACCTGTGTTTTTAGTAAACAGTCGCTTCTCGCTGGTCTCTGCGGCCACCCCCAGCTCGRRSAGCAAGTSYYCTCACCARDBRTGGCCCCCCTTCTCCCGAAGTTACGGGGGCATTTTGCCGAGTTCCTTAACCATAGTTCACCCGAACGCCTCGGTATTCTCTACCTGACCACCTGAGTCGGTTTAGGGTACGGGCCGCCATGAAACTCGCTAGAGGCTTTTCTCGACAGCATAGGATCATCCACTTCACCACAATCGGCTCGGCATCAGGTCTCASMCTMWRTGWSWGGCGGATTTGCCTACMTSWCGKSCTACACCCTTACCCCGGGACAACCACCGCCCGGGCTGGACTACCTTCCTGCGTCACCCCATCACTCACCTACTRCMASYYTGGKYCRKCGGCTCCACCACTYYCCTTKCCCCGAAGGSTCCGGRRCGGCTTCACGGMCTTAGCATYRMYDGGTTCGATGTTTGACGCTTCACAGCGGGTACCGGAATATCAACCGGTTATCCATCGACTACGCCTGTCGGCCTCGCCTTAGGTCCCGACTTACCCTGGGCAGATCAGCTTGACCCAGGAACCCTTAGTCAATCGGCGCACACGTTTCTCACGTGTGAATCGCTACTCATGCCTGCATTCTCACTCGTGAACCGTCCACCACTGCCTTCCGGCGCRGCTTCACCCGGCACACGACGCTCCCCTACCCATCMMWRNMGSCGTTGGSCSTRTTRYWKSAATGACACGACTTCGGCGGTACGCTTGAGCCCCGCTACATTGTCGGCGCGGAATCACTAGACCAGTGAGCTATTACGCACTCTTTCAAGGGTGGCTGCTTCTAAGCCAACCTCCTGGTTGTCTCTGCGACTCCACATCCTTTCCCACTTAGCGTACGCTTAGGGGCCTTAGTCGATGCTCTGGGCTGTTTCCCTCTCGACCATGGAGCTTATCCCCCACAGTCTCACTGCCGCGCTCTCACTTACCGGCATTCGGAGTTTGGCTAAGGTCAGTAACCCGGTAGGGCCCATCGCCTATCCAGTGCTCTACCTCCGGCAAGAAACACACGACGCTGCACCTAAATGCATTTCGGGGAGAACCAGCTATCACGGAGTTTGATTGGCCTTTCACCCCTAACCACAGGTCATCCCCCAGGTTTTCAACCCTGGTGGGTTCGGTCCTCCACGAAGTCTTACCTCCGCTTCAACCTGCCCATGGCTAGATCACTCCGCTTCGGGTCTTGAGCGTGCTACTAAARYCGCCCTGTTCGGACTCGCTTTCGCTACGGCTACCCCACCCGGGTTAACCTCGCAACACACCGCAAACTCGCAGGCTCATTCTTCAAAAGGCACGCAGTCACGAGAWMWSWGCAAGCWSWKWTCCGACGCTCCCACGGCTTGTAGGCACACGGTTTCAGGTACTATTTCACTCCGCTCCCGCGGTACTTTTCACCATTCCCTCACGGTACTATCCGCTATCGGTCACCAGGGAATATTTAGGCTTAGCGGGTGGTCCCGCCAGATTCACACGGGATTTCTCGGGCCCCGTGCTACTTGGGTGTCTCTCAAACGAGCCGCTGACGTTTCGACTACGGGGGTCTTACCCTCTACGCCGGACCTTTCGCATGTCCTTCGCCTACATCAACGGTTTCTGACTCGTCCYRYSGCCGGCAGACSRYRGAAGAGAGATCCCACAACCCCGCACACGCAACCCCTGCCGGGTCTCACACGTATACGGTTTGGCCTCATCCGGTTTCGCTCGCCACTACTCCCGGAATCACGGTTGTTTTCTCTTCCTGAGGGTACTGAGATGTTTCACTTCCCCTCGTTCCCTCCACACTGCCTATGTGTTCAGCAGCGGGTGACAGCCCATGACGACTGCCGGGTTTCCCCATTCGGAAACCCCCGGATCAAAGCCTGGTTGACGACTCCCCGGGGACTATCGTGGCCTCCCACGTCCTTCATCGGTTCCTGGTGCCAAGGCATCCACCGTGCGCCCTTAAAAACTTGGCCACAGATGCTCGCGTCCACTGTGCAGTTCTCAAACAACGACCAGCCACCCATCACCCC